>CACZFB010000014.1 GCA_902780305.1 uncultured Coriobacteriaceae bacterium
TCCTCCTGCTCCTCCAGGAAGTCCGTCACCTTCTCGACGCTCGTTGCGTCGGCAAGACGCGCGATGTCCAGAGCATCGACCTCGTACTGGGCCGCCGCGGCTAAGACCACGCTGTATGCGGTGTCTCCACGAGCGTCTGAGACTACGAGCACGATCGGCTTTACGTCCTCGACGACCTCATCGGTGCTCAGATCGAGACTTGGCATGGTATCTCCTCTCGTTCACGCGTACGGCCCTCTTAGGCCGACGCATAGAATGTATTGCGCTTTCGCACGTCCTGCGAGTACTAGTTTGCCCCTTTGCACAAGCTGAGTCACCAAGCGAACGGCTGATTGGCTGAATAGGTTCGGCGAGAGCACTCCCTCAACGCATTCTCCACAAAAGCACTTGAGCGACGACCGCTTGGCAAGGGGGGTGGCCCCATTGATTGCCGCAAGCGGCATATCAATGGGGCCACCCCCCTTGTTAGGAAGCTGCAAACTACTTGGTGCCCTTTGCCAGCGCGCCGATGTTGGCAACGTCCTTAAAGGTGCTCTCGAACCGGTTGAGCAGCCTGAGGCGGTTCTCCTTGAGCGCGGGGTCGGGGTCCATAACCAGCACGTCCTCGAAGAACTGGTCGATGGGCTCGCGCAGCCGTGCCAGCGAGGCGATGGCGTCGTCCATGTTAGCCGATTCGATGGCCTCCTGGACCGCGGCGCTTCCCTGGTCCACAGCCTCGAGCAGCGCCTGTTCGGCATCCCCCAGCAGCGAGACGTCCACGTCGACGCCCAGGGTTGCATCGGCCAGGTGGCTCGCACGCGCGAACGCCGTCGCAAGGTCGTCGAACACCTCGCGCGACTCGCGGCGCGCGGTGTCAAGCGCGCTTACACGCGAGAGATAGGCCACTGGGTCGCACACGCCGATTGCCGAGACGGCCTTTATGGTATCGGGCTCGGCGCCCTCCTCGCGGGCGATTGCCGCAAGGCGGCCGATGAAGTACGCCCGCACCTCGTCCGCGACCGCAGGCGCGTCGAACTCCAAACCCTGCGTTGCGTAGGCCCCCAGCGCTACGTCGATCAGCTCGCCGAGCGAGACCTGCGGCAGGGTGCGCAGCATGGCTATGACGCCTATTGCGGACCTGCGAACGGCAAACGGGTCGGAGGATCCGGTGGGAGGCTCGCCGATGGCGAACATGCCACAGATGGTGTCCAGCTTGTCGGCGATGGCCACGGCCTTGCCCACCTCGGTCGCGGGCAGCTCGTCGCCAGCAAAGCGCGGGCGATAGTGCTGGGATATGGCCTCGGCCACGAGATTACTTTCGCCCTGCGCGGTCGCGTAGTAGCCACCCATGACGCCCTGCTGGCTGGTGAACTCGACGACCGCCTGGCTCACGAGGTCCGCCTTCGCCAGGCTCGCGGCACGCTCGGCAGCCGCAACGGTCGCGTCGTCGCAGCCCGCCTGGCGCGCCACGCACGATGCGATGGCCACCATGCGCTCGGTCTTTTGCAGCACCGTTCCCAGCTTCTTTTGGAACACCACGTTGCCGAGGCGCTCGCGGAAGGCGGAAAGCCCCACCTTGAGGTCCTCGTCGTAGAAGAACTTGGCGTCGTCGAGCCTGGGCCGCACCACGCGCTCGTTGCCCGAGCGAACCGTGTCGTTTACGGCGGGGTCGGCGTTGGAGACGATAACGAACTCGCGTGTGAGCGCACCGTCTGCGTCGTATATGGGGAAGTAGCGCTGGTGCTTGAGCATGGCCTCGACGATGATTTCCTGCGGCACCGCAAGGAACTCCTCGTCGAAGGTGCCCACCACGACGGTCGGCCACTCGCAGAGGTTAACCACCTCGTCGAAGGTGCCCTTGGGGGTGTCCACGCGCGCACCACCACGCTCGGCCTCCAGCTGCGCGATGCCCTCGCGGATTGCCTGCGCGCGACGGCGCTCCCCAAGCACGAACGCCTGCTCGAGCACCTCCTCGTATGCCGCCGGCTCGGTTACCACATGCGCGCCAGGTGCCAGGACGCGATGCCCGCGCGTCGTGTTGCCACTAGTGACGTCGGCATAGCGCACGGGCACGACCTCGTCGCCGAGCAGCGCGCATATCCAGCGGATGGGACGCACGAACGTGGCGTGCTCGCTCCCCCACCGCTGACTGCGGTAGTTGGGCCACTGGATGGAGCCGATGGTCTGCTCGCAGAGCCTGGAGAGCAGCTCGACGGCAGGCACCGACGCGACGGAGCGCTCCGCGAACACGTACTCGTTTCCGTCGGGCTCGACGCGACGAACCAACGCCTCGGGCGTCGTGCCGTTCTTGCGGGCGAAGCCCTGCGCAGCCCTCGTGGGATTGCCGTCCGCGTCGAAGGCGATCTGGGTCTTGGGACCGCGCACGACCTCGTGGATCTCCTCCGTGGCCGTCGCGCATCCGCTCACCACGACTGCCAGACGCCTGGGCGTGGACAGCGTGCGCACCTCCCCGTGCGAGAGGCCGGCGGCCGCCAGCCCCTTCTCCACCAGCTTGCCCAGCTGGTCCTGGGCCTTGATCAGCGGCGCCGAGGGCATCTCCTCGCATCCGATCTCGAGCAAAAAGTCACGCTTGTCGGCCATGTTATGCCACCTCCCCGCTCTGGGCGCCGTCACGGGCGGCGACCAGCTCCAAATACGCCTCGCAGCACGCCTTGGCGACGTCGCGGACGCGCAGGATGTAGTTGGCGCGCTCCGTCGCCGAGATCGCCCCGCGCGCGTCCAGGATGTTGAACGCGTGGCTGCACTTCATGACGCAGTCGTATGCGGGCAGCGGGAGGCGCGCCTCCAGGCAGCTGTGGCACTCCGCCTCGTACTCGTCGAACTTGCGCCGCATGACGTCCACGTTCGCGACCTCGAAGTTGTAGCAGGAGAACTCGTACTCGTTCTCGTGGAACACGTCACCATAGGTCATGGGCGTGCCGTCGGGCAGATAGGACCAGACCAGGTCGTACACGGAGTCCACGCCCTGGATGTACATGGCGATGCGCTCCAGGCCATAGGTTATCTCCACGGGCACGGGGTCAACCTCAAGACCGCCAACCTGCTGGAAGTAGGTGTACTGCGTGACCTCCATGCCATCCAGCCACACCTCCCAGCCAAGTCCCCAGGCGCCCAGCGTGGGGCTCTCCCAGTCGTCTTCCACAAAGCGGACGTCGTGCTTGGCGGGATCGAGGCCAATCGCCTCGAGCGAACCGAGGTAGAGGTCCTGCGAGTCGGCAGGGCACGGCTTGATAATCACCTGGAACTGGTAATAGTGCTGCATCCGGTTCGGGTTCTCGCCGTAGCGACCGTCCGCAGGCCTGCGGCAGGGCTGCACGTAGCACGTGCGCCAGGCAGCCGGCCCGAGGCTCCTCAGCGTGGTGGCTGTGTGGAAGGTTCCCGCGCCGACCTCGGAGTCGTACGGCTGCATCACCGTGCATCCCTGGTCGGCCCAATAGCGTTCCAGGGCCAGAATCATGTCCTGGAACGTGAGTGACGTGCTTGCCATATCACATATCTCCTTTGCTCAGTCTTGCGGCTCGACGCTGCTAGAACCATCGAAGGTCGGAAAACGGCCAAAACGTAAACAGCGCCCTGGCCACGACGGTCTTTGTGGGCACCGCGCCAAAGTAGCGAGAGTCGAGCGAGTTGGTACGGTTGTCCCCCATCACCCACACGCAGCCCTCGGGCACCTTGAACGGATAGGTCACGGGGTCCTTCCCCGGCAGCGTCTGGTCCAGGGGCAGCGAGGGGCGGTTCTCGGTGTAGGGCTCGTCGAGCTCCTCGCCGTCCACGACCACGCGGCCGTCCACGAGGTCCACCGTCTGCCCCTGCGTGGCGATGACGCGCTTTACCAGGATGGTTCCCTCACCGTTGGGGTTGTCGAACATGATAACCTCGCCCTGCTGAGGCTCCCTAAAGCGATACGAGACCTTCTCGCCCCAAATGCGGTCGTCGAGCTGAATGGTGTTAAGCATGGAACCCGTGGGGACAATGAAGGGCTCGCCCACGAAGACGTGTATAAGACCCGCGATGCCGATGGCGATGGCGATGGTCACGATCCATTCCAGCACCGTGCGCGTGCGTCCCTCGTCCTGGTCCAGTTCGGCCCCCTGCGTCGGCGTGTCACTGCTCATTGGCTTCATCCTCCTCGTGTCCGGCCTCCATGGCCCTGCGCGCGAGGGCCCACTCCTCCTGCGTGAGGTCGGCCCCATCCAATAGGTCGGGCCGCCACGTGGCGGTCCTGGCGATGGCGCTCTTTCTGCGCCACGCGGCGATGCGCGCATGGTCGCCCGAGAGCAGCACCTGGGGCGCCTCGCGACCCTCGAAGCTGGCGGGACGCGTGTACTGGGCGTACTCCAAAAGGCTTCCCTCAAAGGACTCGTCAACGCTGCTCATCGCATCCCCCAGCGCCCCGGGAACGAGGCGCACGACGGCGTCCATCACGCACAGCGCCGCGAGCTCCCCACCCGTGAGCACGTAGTCGCCCATCGAGAGCACCTCGTCGGCCAGCTCGTACACGCGCTCGTCCATGCCCTCGTAGCGGCCGCACACGAACAGGATGCGCTCCTTGCCCGCGAGCCTGCGCGCGTGCCGTTGGGTAAAGGTGCTGCCGCAGGGCGAGAAGAACACCACGTGCGCGCCGCACGGTCCGCGCCCGGCAATGTCGCGCACCGCCTCGAATATGGGCTCGGGCTTCATCAGCATGCCCTGGCCACCGCCAAACGGGGCGTCGTCCACCGTGCGATGCCGATCGTGCGTCCAGTCGCGCAGGTCGTGCGCCTCAAACGAGAAGAGCCCGGCCAACCGGGCACGACCCATTATGGAGGTGCTCATGTACGGCTCGAAGAGCTGGGGGAACACGGAGAGCGTCTCGAGAACCATCATGCGTCCACGTCCGTTTCCACCAATCCGCCGGGAAGGCTCACGCAAATGGGTTCGCCGTCCTTTGGCACACCCTCCACCACCTGTGGCACCACAGGAATGAGCACCTCGCCGTAGCTCCCCTCGACCACCCACACGTCGTTCGCAGGTCCGCGCATCACCTCCACGATGGAGCCCACCTCGCCCAGGCGCACATCGCGCACGTCGCGGCCCAAAAGCGACTGGGCGTCATGCAGGCAGAGGTCCTCGGGCAGATCGGCCACGCGCGCCAGCACGGTGCGACCCACCAGCTCCGATGCCTCCTGGATCGTGTCAACGTCACGCAGGGACACGAGCTGGCCGCTTGAAGAGTCTGCGCAGCGCAGCACCTCGAACTCCCTCGGCCCTTTGAGCCGTGGGGGGACCACGACGACGCGCAGCCCCACACGCAACAGAAGCGGGAGGCCGCGTGCGGGAACCACGACGACCTCCCCCTTGCGTCCATGTGTCTTCTCGACGTGTGCTATGGACCGATACGCTTCCGCCAAGGCCCTATCCCAGAATCTCGACCTCGACGGAGGTGCCCACTCGCTGGCCCAGCGCACGCGCAAGCGTGCGAATGGCCTTGATGGTGCGCCCACGACGACCAATTATCCTGCCGGCGTCAGACTGCGCGCAGGTGACCTCTATGAGAGAACCCTCCTCGCCGTCTATTACGTCCAGCGAGACGGCGTCCTCGTCATCCACCAGGCCGCAAACAATATACTCGACCAGGTCCGCCACCTTGTCGGAAGGCATCTCCTCGAGCATATCCTCCTGCTCCATGACTTCGTCCGTCACGGCTACTCCGCGGCTGCCGCGGCCTTCGCCGCCGCCTTCTTGGACAGCTTCTCGCGCTTCTCGGGCATGGGCTTCTCGCCACGAGCGATGGCGATGAGGTGAGAAACGGAGTCGGTGGGCTGGGCGCCCTGGGCGATCCAGGCGTCGACGCGCTCCAGATCGATATCGATCATCTTGGGATCGGAAACGGGGTTGTAGCGACCCACGAGCTCGATGTAGCGGCCGTCGCGCGGCATGCGGCTGTCGGCGACAACGACGCGGTAGAACGGACGCTTCTTGGCACCATGACGTGCCAGACGAATCTTAACTGCCAATGAAAACTCCTCCAAACATGCGACGCGGATGGTTGTGGATGCGGCTGCGTCGCCAAGCCATACACGCAGTAAAACATCATAAGGCTTCTGTGCCGTTGCGCAAGGTGCAGTTTTTGTGAATCACACCAAGGAAAGATGGCCATTTAATCAAATAAGCGCGCTCACGACGAAAGTTGGATACATGTCGTGTAGCATGGTATTAAGGTAACGGAACGGCACCTCAGGGAAGGGATGCCCAATGAACATACTCATTGTGGAGGATGAGCGGAACCTAGCTGACGCAATCTGTAAGATCCTCAAAGATGAAGGCTTTCGGGCCGATGTAACGTATGACGGGACGACGGGGCTCTCGTTGGGCAAGACGGGCATGTACGATGCCATCGTGCTCGACGTCATGCTGCCGGGCATGGACGGTTTGGAGGTCGTGCGGGAACTACGCCGCAACGGCGTCTCCACCCCGGTCCTCATGCTTACGGCACGCACCTCCACCACCGACAAGGTAAACGGCCTCGACGCAGGGGCGGACGACTACATGACCAAGCCCTTCGAGACCGTGGAGCTCTTGGCACGTCTGCGCGCGCTCACGCGCCGCACGGGTGACGTCGTTATAGAGGAGGCCAGCTTTGGCGACCTGCATCTCGACCTCACCACGCATGACCTGTCCTGCGCCGATCGCTCGGTGCACCTCTCGGGCAAGGAGTTCGAGATCATGAAGATGCTTATGAGCTCCAATGCGCGCGTCGTCTCCAAACAGGATCTGCTCACCCGCGTTTGGGGCGCTGCCGAGGCCAACGAGAACTCCGTGGAGGCCTACATCTCGTTCCTTCGCAAGAAGATTAGCCACATCCACTCAAAGGTTCAGATAACCACGCTGCGTATGCTTGGATACCGGCTGGAGGTAATCAACTAGGTGAGCCTACCCATATCCGCCTATCAGAGGGGTAACCCCCATTGAAATGGTCGCAAGGCCTACCAATGGGGGTTATCCCCTCTGGTAGGCAGTAGTATGATGAGACACACGCAAACCGGAAAGCGAGAGTACCATGCTCAAGAGCCTGCGCAGGAAGTTCGTCGCAATCATTATGGCGCTCGTTGGCATCGTGCTGGTCTCGGTCGTTGGCGGAAGCTACCTGTCCTCGCGGCAGACGCAGCGGGAGCTGGTAAACGAGGCGCTCGAGCGCAACCTCGTGGGCAGCGTGTACGACTTCCCGCGCATCGGTGGCCCCTTTATGGACGACCGCGAGGACCAGCCAGACCACGGCAGGGCAAACGTATTGATCCTCGCCATAGACCTCGATTCCAGCGGCATGGTGCTCGCCACCAACAACGCGCCCGTAATCATCGACTCCACCGCGCTCAGCAACCTGCTTGCCTCAATACTGCAAAGCGACGCCAACAGCATGTGGGACGAGTCCAGCCACATAGCCTGGATGCGCGAGCAACGCACGAGCGGCTCGTGGCGCGTGGTGATCGCCGACACATCCGCAGTGGACGTGTCGCTGCACAGCCTCATGGTTAAGGACATCGCCATCATCGCAGCGGCCATGGGCGTCCTTCTGGTGATCGCCCTCTTCCTCTCCACCTGGGTGCTCAAGCCGGTGGAGGCCGCTTGGGAGCAGCAGCGCCAGTTTATTGCCGACGCCTCGCACGAGCTCAAGACGCCTTTGGCGGTCATCATCGCGAACACGCAGATCCTGCAGGCCGACAAGGCCATACCCACCGAGAGCATGCGATGGGTGCAGAGCACCGCCGACGAGTCCGCGCACATGAAGAGCCTCGTGGAGGAGCTGTTGGAGCTCGCCCGCACCGACGAGACCACGGCCGGCGCCAAGGACGTGATGCGTAGCGAGGCGGTCGACTTCTCTACCATGGTGGAGAACGCCGCCCTGGAGTTCGACGCCATAGCCTTCGAGCGCGGAAGCCTCATCGAGCAGAGCGTGGACGAGGGCGTGTGCGTGCAGGGCGACCCCGAATGGCTCGGCCGGTTGTGCAAGATTCTTATAGACAACGCCTGCAAATACTCCTCCCCAGGCAGCCCCGTGCGCGTGGAGCTGCATCGGGAGAACAAGCGGTGCACGCTAAGCGTCAACAACCAAGGCAACGTAATTGACCCAGCCGATCTCCCGCATGTCTTCGACAGGTTCTACCGAACCGACAAGGCCCGCAGCCGAGACGCGCATACCGGGGGCTTTGGACTGGGTCTGGCCATTGCGAAGGGCATCTGCACCTCACACGGCGGAAACATCTCGGTGCAGAGCAACGAGACCGAGGGCACGACCTTTGTGGTCACGCTGCCCACGCAGTCGTGAGCGGCGACGCAGCCATGGGCACCGGGTCCCCCCTCGACTGGCACGGGCGCGCCGTCGGCCTCATGGACCTGGACGCCTTCTTCGCGTCGGTCGAACAGCTTGACCATCCGCAGTGGCGCGGCAAGCCGGTTATCGTTGGCGGGTCGCCGGACAGACACGGTGTCGTTTCCACGGCCAGCTACGAGGCGCGCGCCTATGGCGTCCACTCAGCCATGCCCTCGCTCATTGCTCGGCGCCTGTGCCCAGACGCCATATGGACACGGGGAGATTACGCGCGCTACCGCGAGCTCAGCGATGCGGTCATGGCCATCCTCGTCGACGAGACGCCCCTCGTGGAGCAGGTGTCCATAGACGAGGCATTCTTCGACGTCACCCCGGGCAAGTACGCCGACGAGAGTCCCATCTCCATCTGCCGCCGCATCCAGCGGCGGGTGAGCGAGCTGGGCATCACCTGCTCCATTGGGCTGGGCACTGGAAAGACCGTTGCGAAGGTCGCATCCGAACGCGAGAAGCCACGGGGCCTCACCGTGGTCCTGCCCGGCACCGAGGCATCATTCCTCGCACCGCTTCCCGTACGCGCGCTCTCGGGCATTGGCAGCGCCACCGAGCGCACCCTGCAGGACCTGCACATCCGCACGCTCGGCGAGCTCGCACGCATGGACCCACAGCAGATGGAGTCGATCTTTGGCGTCGCCGGCCCGCAGATGGTGCGACGCGCCCAGGGACGTGAGGACGGTCGCGTGCGTGCCATCGACGAGGTGCGGGAGGTCAAGTCCGTCTCGCACGAGCGCACGTTTGCCACCGACCTCACCAGCGAACAAGACGTGCGTGCCGCCATAGGGCACGTGAGCGAGCTCGTAGGCGCCCGCCTCAGGCGAAAGGGGCTCGAAGGCTCGCTGGTAGCGCTCAAGATAAAGCTCCACACTATGCGCCTGCATACCGCACAGCGTCACCTGGGCAGCCCCACCCACGACGAGCGCGTGTTTGGCCCCGTCGCCTGCGATCTGTTGGGGGAGCTGTGGGTTCCCGGCACGCCCATTCGCCTGGTGGGCGTTGCCATGAGCGGATTTGGCGACGCGCCCGCGCAGCTCTCGCTGTTCGAGGACGGCAGTGGTTCCCCTGCCGAATCGGACGCCCTGCTCAAGGCAAAGGACCAGCTGCGGGAGCGCTTTGGCAGCGGCGCCGTCGTCTACGGAAGGGATTTTCGCATACGCAACCGGATGACTCGGGAGTAGCCCCTTGCGCCGTACGTCGCGGCAGCCGACTCGCTACTGCAAAAAGTCCACACGCGGCGCGTCTCCCCACAGTCGCTCGAGCCGGTAGTACTCACGTGCCTCGGGAAGGAACGCATGGACTACCACCGAGCCATAGTCAAGCAGCACCCAGGTGGCACCCGCGCGTCCCTCGTGCGAGAGCGGGTCGAGGCCCGCGTTCTTCTTGATGCGCTCCTCCACCTCGTCCACGATTGCCGAGAGCATGCGCGGGTTGCCCGCGGAACAGATGACGAAGTAGTCGCACACGTCAGAAAGCCCGGTGAGGTCCATCGCAACGATGTCCTCGGCCTTCTTGTCGTCAGCCGCGGTAACGGCAATGCGTGCGAGCTCCGATGGTGTTACGGACATGTCGCCCTTCCTTTCTGCTAGCGCGCGCGACGCGTGCGATTCGCTCGTTCCAGCGCCAGCGCGTTGTAGATGTCTATGGTTCGCGGGAGCAGGTAGCGGCCCCCCTCGAGCACGTACACGATGCCCCCGACGAACGCGTTCCAAAACACGTCCTCCAAGGGTGCCTTCCCCACCATGTTGCGTGTCGCCTGTATGCCAGGGCTTGCCTTCCTCAGCGGCTCGATGCCGTCCGCGACGAACAGGACCATGTCCAGGTCGCCCATGTGTCTGCAGGCGGAGGTGTGGCAGTCGATGGCGTGCCATACCTCGTTGGGCAGCTCGGGATATCGCTTGGGGAGCTCGCGGGCCGCAACCATGCCGTGCAGCAGTGGCTCCATGGACTCGAGCGGAACCCCGCAGTCGATGCTCAGCGTGCGGGCACATTCGATGAGCTCGTCGGACGGCACCACCTTGTCCCAATCGTGCAGCAGGCCCGCGACCCTGGCGAGGTATGGATCGACGCCATAGAGGCACGCGAGGTGTTCGCACATGCATGCCACGGAGATGGAATGCGCGAGGCGCCGCGGTTTTGGGGCAAGCTGCTCGCGCACGTCCGCCTCGATGCGCTTAATGGACGCCCGCTGCCATTTCTTGTAGGCGACCTTGGACTTCCCACGTGGCCTCCATTGCTCCGAGGTCCCGTTACTCGCCACGGCGCATCCCCTCCGTTCGGTCGTTTCCGTCCACGATGGCCGTCTTGCCATACCGGCGCGGCAGCACCCCGTAGAGCTTGTGCTTGTGAATGTAACCCGTCACCGTGTCGGGGGTGAGGTAGCGAAGGCTCTGGGCCGCAGCAACCCGCTCGCGCAGGTAGCTGGACGATATGGCCAATGCCGGAACCTCCAAATACGTGACGTCGAAGTCGTATGGAGACTGGGCGATGGCGTGCCGGGCGTGCGCGAGGTCGTATCCCGGTCGGGTCGCCCCCACCAGATGGGCGATTCGGGCGATCTTGTGCGCGTCACGCCACGAGACCACCTCGGCGATGGCGTCGGCGCCCGTGATGAAGTAGAGCTCCACGTTGCTGGGATAGATGCTTGCCAGGCACTCGAGCGTATCGGCGGTGTAGGTGATGCCCTCGCGGTCCACCTCGAACCGGCTCGCCAGGAAGTGCGGGTTGTCGGAGGTGGCAAGCAACGTCATGGCGTAGCGGTCCTCCCCCGCCGTCACCCGCTTGTTCTGCTTGAAGGCGGGTCTGCCCGCCGGCATGAACACCACCACGTCCAGCCCGAGGTCGTCGAACGCCTGCTCGGCCGCGACGAGGTGACCGTTGTGGATGGGATCGAACGTGCCACCCATGATGCCCATGCGATAGGTTCGTTTGGGGTCTTGCCCCAGCAGCGGAAGGTCGCCCCGCTCCACGACGCGCTCCGCGACGATGCGTGCCATGTCCTCATTCATCGTCTGCACCCTTATACGAGTCGGCCAGAACGAGCAGCTCGTCTCGGTGTATTGCGGGCTGCCCCATCTTGTGCGGATAGAACCTTCCCACGACGTCGAGCTTGAGGCCGCGCACGCGCGCCATGTCCTCGCACGAGAAGCGCGCGACCCCGCGACCGATCTCGGTGCCATGGCAATCCACGACGCTTACCACGTCCCCTTCGCCGTAGTCCCCCTCCGTGGCGGTTATGCCCACGGGAAGCAGCGAGGCGCCATCGACGAGCAAAGCCCTTGCGGCGCCGTCGTCCACCACGACCGTCCCCTGGGGAATCTCTGCGAGCCCGATCCACAGCTTGCGGCCGGTTCCACGCACGGGGCCACCGGGATTGGCGAAGCGCGTGCCAACGCTCTTGCCGTGCACCGCGTCTACGAGCACGTTCTCCCTGCGACCCTGGCACACGACCATGGGAATGCCCGCGGCGAGCATGGCCTTTGCCGCGCGCACCTTAGACGCCATGCCACCCGTCCCCACGTCCGACCCGGAGCCTCCGGCCATGTGCGCCACGTCGTCTGCGCGCCTCACCTCGTGGATGAGTCGTGCCGAGGCGTTGACGCTCGGATCATCTGTGTACAGGCCCTCGACGTCCGAGAGAATCACGTAGATCGAGGCGCCCAGCAGGCCCGATACGATGGCGCCAAGCATGTCGTTGTCGCCGAAGGTGAACTCCGAGACGCTTACCGTGTCGTTCTCGTTTACCACCGGGACGGCACCGAGCTCGAGCAGGCGGTCGAAGGTGTTGCGGGCGTTGAGGTAGCCTTCCCGGTCTACGACGTCGCGCCGGGTGAGCAGCACCTGCCCGCACATGAGCGACCTGCGCGCAAGCTCTTGGGCATACGCCTCGGTGAGCGCCGCCTGCCCTGCGGCGGCGCACGCCTGCAGGGTGGGAATGTCCTTTGGCCGGCCATCGAGCCCGAGCCGCTCCCTGCCCGCTGCTGCGGCACCGGAGGTCACGATGACCACGGGGCGCCCCTCGGCACGCAACGTGGCCACCTGGGCGCACAACGCAGAGATAAACGTGTGGTCTACCCTGCCTTCGGAGTCGGTGAGCGTCGACGACCCGATCTTCACGACCGTCAGGCCAAAGAACTGTTCTGGGGTCGCCACCTTAGTCCTCCTCCGCAACCAAATCGTCCTGATCCTCGGGATCCTTGGTCCCCTCGAAGGTAAAGGCGTAGCCCAGGATGCGCACCTCGTCCCCGTAGGCGCACCCGGCACCCGCAAGCAGTTCCTCCAGCTTCAGGCGTGTGAACCTGCGCTGCAGGTAGTCCACCGCCTCGTCGTTGTCCCAGTCGGTCTGCACGACCATGCGCTCTATGTTGGTGCCCGACACGCGCCAGACGCCCGGTTCCTCGCAGGTCACCTCTATGCGCTTGTCTCTGCTGGCACGACGCTTCTCCCACACCTCCGAGAGACCCTCCTGAGCGGGCACTTCGGCCGCGGACTCCGCGCGCAGCTTCGCCACGTGGCTCGCCGTCTGCAAGACGAGACGGTCGATGCCCTCACCCGTGAGCGCCGAGATGGCGAAGAAGGGATACCCGTCGGCTTCGGCGGCAGAACGCAGGGCCTCCACAGCCTCCTCGACGCCGGGCATGTCGCACTTGTTGGCAACCACGATCTGGGGTCGCACCGCAAGCTCGGTGGCATACGCGGCAAGCTCCGCGTTGATGGTGTGATAGTCCTCCACGGGGTCGCGGTCCTCGAAGCCGCCTGTCATGTCAACCACGTGCAGAATGAGGGCGGTGCGCTCGATGTGGCGCAGGAACTGGTGGCCCAGGCCCCTCCCCTCGCTTGCCCCCTCAATGAGGCCGGGCACGTCGGCCGCGACGAACGACTGCCCGTCAGGGGTCCGCACCACGCCCAGGTTCGGGATGAGCGTGGTAAAGGGGTAGTCGGCAATCTTGGGGCGCGCGGCCGAGATGCGCGCGATAATGGAGCTCTTGCCCACGGATGGCATACCCACGAGCGCCGCGTCGGCCATAAGCTTCATCTCGAGCTCAATCCAGTGCTCCGTGGCAGGCTCGCCCTTCTCGGCGAAGGCGGGAGCCCGGCGCACCGGCGTCACGAAGTGGATGTTGCCACGGCCCCCCTTGCCGCCCGGAGCCACCACCACGGACTCGTTTGGCTGCGTGAGGTCCGCGATCTCGTACAGCGGGGTTTGCGTGGCGGGGTCGAGCTCCCTGACCACCGTGCCCAACGGGACGCGCAGCACCAAGTCCTCGCCATCCCTGCCGTGCTTTCGTGCCCCCTGTCCATGCGTCCCGCGCTGTGCGCGGAAGTGGTGCTTGTAGCGATAGTCGATGAGGGACGAGAGCTGGGGGTCGGTGGTGATTATTACGCTCCCGCCATTGCCGCCGTCGCCGCCGTCGGGTCCCCCTTTGGGGACGTGTGCCTCACGCCTAAACGACATGCAGCCCGCACCACCGTCGCCGCCCCTCACGTTTATGTGGGACAAGTCGGTAAAAGTTGCCACGCAAACGCCTCCACTGCCTTAAGTCAATTCGAAAAAGGCCCCGTCGCAGAGACGGGGCCTTGTCTGAGCACGTACCGCCCGCGCGTTACGCGCTGGTGCGCACATGCACAAAATGCTTGGAACCCTTGGTGAACTCGACCACACCGTCGGCCAGGGCAAAGAGCGTGTCGTCCTTGCCGCGTCCCACGTTCTCGCCCGGCGTGATGTGCGTGCCACGTTGACGAACGATGATCTGACCAGTCTTGATGGCCTGACCGCCGTAAATCTTGGTGCCGAGTCGCTGACCGCGCGAATCGCGGCCGTTACGGGATGAACCAAGTCCCTTTTTGTGAGCCATACTCTCACCTGCCTATCTACTCTTGAGCAAACGCTCGGTCCAGTTACTCCGCATCCTCGGTCGAAGCCGCTACCGGGGCCTCCTCAACGGGAAGCGCGGTAATCTTGAGCTTGGTGAGGTTCTGGCGATGGCCACGAGTGCGATGGTAGCGCTTGCGCTTCTTGAACTTGAAGACGATTACCTTCTTGCCCTTGAACTGATCGAGAACCTCGGCCTCGACCTTCTTGTTCTCGAGCGCGGCAGAATCGACAGTGCTGGTGGCTCCGTCATTCAGCATCAGGACGTCAAGGCTAACCTTGTCGCCAGGCTGCGCATCGAGCTTTTCGACGTCAATGACGTCGCCCTGGGCAACCTTGTACTGCTTGCCACCGGTGGAAACGATTGCGTACATGTGTGACTCCTCATTGCTTGTTTTGATGCAACGGCTATCGATTATACCTGCTTGTCCGTGCACGTCAATGAAAAACCGCACCATGATGGAGAGAACGCGAAGGGGGTTACTTTTTTCGGGCTGGCCACTCCATCGTTGTCTGCGGGTGGCTGTGTCCGTTTGGGAAGAGGTACCTTGGTGACATGGCGCGCCATGTCAACAGTAGCCCATGGGGTCGATTCGGCTGCCGTCCGCTTGCTCATGCCACTGGCCCACCCAGCACACGCGCAGCGGCGAGGTGCCCAGCACGGCCTGCACGAGGACGGCGGGTCGCAACGAGCCAGCCTCGGTGGCCCTCGTCTCCATGGTAAGCGCGACACCATCCGCCACATCGGTCGCATGGCAGCTCATCAGCGAGGGCAACACCGGTATGCGACGCAGCTTGGGCCCCCGCATGTACGCTATCTCGCCCTGCTCGACCACCTGGTCCAACCCACGCGAAAAACCGTTTGCGTCCACTCCGTCCGCCTGAACCACGACATCCCAGCGCGAGACGTCAACCCACGCCTCCAGTGCGGGAACCTTGCGCGGCAGGAGCTTGCACGCATTGGGGCGCAACGCCGCAGGCGATGCCTCGCGCAAGCGATCGAGCGCCTGCGTGACGTCTATGGGATACGGCAGCATAAGGTCGTAGTACTCCCCAACCGATGCGGCGCCCACGGGCAGCGCCTGCGAGAACTGGATGCGCATCCTGCGCGCAAAGCCGTTGCCCACCTCGAAGGGCAGTCCCGACCTGCGCACGCAGCGCATGATGGTGTTCATTACCTCCAGATGTCCCAGGTACGCCAGGCGTCCGTCCTTGACATAGCGAACGCGCAGCCTGCATGGCTCTCCCATACGTCCCTCCCCTATGCGCGCGTCTCGGCTAGGTCGTTGCCAACGTCGAGTGTGGGACACACGCCACATCCCACACAGGTGTCGCGCGTGCAATCGTGCGTCGTCTCCTGCCGCATGGCACGCCGCCACTCACGCTGCAGGTATCCCTTCGAGACGCCCGGCGAGGTGTGGTCCCATGGCAGGCGTGCATCGAGGGGAAACGACTCGCAGGCCACGTCCTCCAAATCGATACCCACCGCCTGGGCGGCCTGCTGCCAACGCTCGAAGCTAAACTGGTCGGTCCAGGCATCGAACCTGCACCCGCATCGCCAGGCCTCCATCACCAAGTCGAAGCCACGTCGTCCCATTTTGGACAGCACGCCCTCGATCTGCGAGGTCTCGGCATCGTGGTAGGAGATGCGCACGGCCCGGTTGGTTGCCGCATGCAGCATGAGCTGCTGGCGCCGGTGCACCTCCTCAAGCGGCAGCTGGCCCGCCCACTGGAAGGGCGTGTGGCTCTTGGGCACGAAGACTGCGACCGAAATCGAGACCGACACCTTGCTCCTTGGCCCCAACTGCTCGCGCCCGAGCTCGACCACATGGGTCGCCGTCGAAGAGATGCCCTCCACGTCGTTGTCGTCCTCAGTGGGAAGACCCATCATAAAGTAGAGCTTCATGCGACGATACCCGCAGGCGAAGGCGTTTTGCGCCGCCCGGTCGAGGTCCTCGTCCGTTACGTTCTTGTTGATAACGTCACGCAGACGCTGCGTTCCCGCCTCTGGGGCAAAGGTGAGGCCGGCCTTGCGCGACGAGCCCACGATGGAAGCCATGTCCACGCCAAAGCTGTCCAGCCGTTGCGAGGGTATGCTCACGCGCACACCCCGATCGTCCAGCCGCTCCCCCAGCTCCCGAAGAATCGGCGCGCATTGCGAGTGATCGGTGGTCGACAGCGACGATAGCGAGCACTCGTCGAACCCGCTCTCGCACAGGCCCCGCTCCACCGCCTCCACAATCTGGTCCTTGGGCCGCTCGCGTACCGGCCGATACGTCATGCCGGCTTGGCAGAACCTGCACGCCCGCGCACAGCCCCTCAGAATCTCGAGGGCAAACCGGTCCTGAACGACGCCCATGTAGGGGACGATGCGCTGTGCCACGGGCTCCGTGCGAGCCAGCGACTCCACACAGCGCTTGTACACCACCTCAGGAGCGCCACTCCCCGGCTTGGGAACGGCATAGCCCCATCGCGTGGACGTCTCGTCGCATACGATCTCGTACAGCGAGGGCACATACACCCCAGCGATGCGCGAGAGGCGCATGAGGAGCTCATGCCGTGGCACGTCCTGTGCCCGCGCGTCCCGTACGCAGGCGGCGATCTCCACGAGGGCACCCTCGCCATCCCCCAACAGGACCGCATCGAACATCGGGGCCACGGGCTCGCAGTTCCACACGCTCGGGCCGCCGGCGATTACGATGGGCTCGTCCTGTTCGCGCTCTTCCGCGCGAATGGTGATCTGCGCCAAGTCCAAGGTCTCCACGATGTTGGTGCACACGAGCTCGTGTGCGAGGGTGATGCCCACAAGGTCGAACGACGCCACCGGACTGCTCGTCTCGAGAGAGAGCAGCGGTATGTCGCGCTCCCTCATGAGCGCCGACATGTCCACCCACGGCAGGTACGCGCGCTCGCACGACATGCCCTCCTGGGCGTTCACCTCGTTGTACAGTATGGAGAGGCCCAGGTTGGGCTGCCCTACCTCGTACACGTCGGCATACAGCAGGCACACGTGGAAGGGGCCGTCCTGTTGCTCCTGCGCACCCCATTCGTGGTTGAGGTACCGGCTGGGATGCTCGACCCTACCCAGTAGCGGCTCAATCTGCTCAAAGCAGTTCCTGCGGGCGAACCTCATGCGTCCTGAACCTGCACGTCGTCCGCGGGTGGCAGCGCTTCCATAAAGTGCGTCGAGATCATCCGTCCCGTCACGAGCGTTCCGCCATAGGCGAATCCGGCGCGAATAACCAAGCTCAGGGCAGGAAGCCACCTGACAAGCAACCGCGCCGCGCCCCGATAGACCAGGCCAGCCGCTATGATGACGGCCACCTCCGGTATGCGACGTGCCGAGAGGCCCTGTCCATAGGTGGCGGCTATGTCGAATCCCAGGTTAATCTGGTTCATGGTTATAAGCGGCATACCAGCGCCCGGAATAAAGTCGGCGATGCCCATGAGCGCGTTGTGCGCCGCGCACCTGCTCACGAGCCGAGCCGTTGCCGTCGAGCGGCAGAACTCGAAGTTCGCCGCACACGATACGGTCTTGTCGGTGGCGTCGATGAGCGCGTTGGCAAGGCGCTCGTACAACGGTCCGTGCTCCCCCGCCACGACGTCGGCCACGTATTGGCCGAGCTTGGAGGGAAGGGGCGTGTCGGGTATGTCGAGGCTCGACTCCGCGATGCATATTACGTGCTGCCGTGCCCCCGCAAACGTGCGAATCGCGCCGCGCACGAGCGACTCGGACCTGCCGGCAAGCACGATGCCCACGTCGTAGCCAGCCACCACGGGGTGCTCGACCAGCTCGTGAACGTCCACGAGCGCATCTCGCTCGGGAACCAGCGCATCCCTCACGGCGGCAGCGAGCCAGCTGGGGCACGTTGGGTCCACGAGTACGCTAATGTGGATGTCCGCCCCCATGCTCTCCTCTGCCTCGCGACCCATGTTCACGAGACCGCGAATCTGGTCCACGGGTATCTTGTTTGCCATCGCCACTCCTTGCGTTCGATTGTCTGTATCACTCTACCCCAAAACGCAACGCGCGCAACGCTAAACTTCACCGCCCATGGCAGTATTCGCCGTTGCCGTCCTCGGGACGGCCAGAAGGTGTTGGCCCACCAATGGGGGCAACCCCCTTGGTGGGCTGCCGCCGGCCGCTACGCCGGCTTGGAGCGATGCAGCCACACGGACTGCACCAGGCCTGCCGAGGCGAGCTGCGCCAGCATGGAGGACGAGCCAAAGCTGATAAACGGCAGCGGAATGCCCGTGATGGGCATAATTCCTATGCACATGCCAACATTCTGCATGAGCTGAAACGCCCACATGGAGGCAATGCCAACGCACACGAGCTTTGCAAAGGGAGACTCCACGCGCAACGCGAGGCCAACCGTCGCCAGGATCATCCAGCCAAAGAGCCCCAACAGCACCACCGAACCGAGGAACCCGAACTCCTCCGCCAGCAGCGCGAACACGAAGTCGGTGTGCGCCTCGGGCAAAAAGCCGGCGCCAGCCTGAGAGGCATGGCCGATTCCCTTGCCCAGAAGGCCACCCGAGCCCACCGCGATCTTTGCCTGCTGCAGGTTGTATCCGTTTCCGGACGGGTCCACCGACGGATCCACGAACACGATGAGCCTGTTGAGCTGGTACTGTTTGAGTATGTGAGGCATTCCCTCGGTCATCGAGGAGGCCACCACGGCAAAGGCACCCACCACGATGATGCCGATGGTGATCAGCACCCAACTGCCCTTGGCGCCCCCGCACACGATGATCGACGCACCCAACACCAGCACGATGAGGCCCGTGCCCAGGTCTGGCTGCGTGAGGATGAGCACGAACGGGATGCACAGGATGCCACAGAGCCGCAGGTAGTCCCGTATGTTCTCGATCTTGCCGTTAAAGGACGCGGTGAGCGAGGCCATGAGCAACACGGTAACGGGCTTCGCTATCTCGGATGGCTGGAACCGAAATCCCGTGAGGGGAATCTGGACCCAACCGGTCATGCCCATCGCGTTGTAGCCGAGGCCCGGAATGGAGGGCATGAGCATGAGCACGACATCCAGCGCAAGCAGGAACATGGACTTGTCCGCAAATACGCTGTAGTCGTAGCGCCACACAACGATGGCGAACACCAAGCCGAGGAAGATGCCGGCCAGATGACGGGGGAAGGAGGCCTCGGGAATGGTGAGCGAGGCCGACCACATGACCACCGTCCCAAAGATGACGAGCAAGACGTTGGGTATGAGCTCGGCCATGTACACGCGGTTCCACATGCCACCGCGTGGCTTCTTGGCGGCATGTGTCCCCAAGGCGTCGACGCCAAACCGCGCAAGCACCATTTCCAAAAGCGTCTTTGGCTCGCCCTCGCGTATTCCCTGATCGGTTGCCATCACAGGGCCTCCCTCACGCTAACCGCCCGCATCCACAGGCGAAATGTACAGCTTTATCTCATTGGGCGCGTCGTATATGGCACCAAGCAGGTCGCGCACCACATAGAGCGCCGAGCTCGAGGCCCAGGTGGCCTCCTCTATGTTTGCCGCCACCACGTACTTGGGATCGTTGGCAGGCGCATAGGCAAGGTACCACGCCGTGGGGTTGTGTCCGTTGCGCTCGGCAGTGCCGGACTTGGCGGCCACCTCGACGGGGAGGCTCTCGAACTGCGTGGCAATGTAGACGCTCTCCTCGTACACGGCGCCAATCATGCCCTTGCGAACGAGATCGCAATAGTCGCTGGGTTCCTCCAGCTCCCGTAAAAGCTGCGGTTCGTATTCCACGACCGAGCCCTTGCCGGTGCTCGACTGCACGCTCCTCAGCACGTGGGGACGCCACACCTTACCGTCGTTGGCGATCCCCATGTAGGCGCAGGCCATTTGTATGGGCGTCACCAGAAGGTCTCCCTGTCCGATTGCCAGGTTGGCAAAGTCGCCGCCCTTCCACTGCCGGTCGGCATCGTCTGCCTGCGTGTAGTAGTTCCACTTCCATTCGGCATCGGGCACACGCCCCTCGGCTTCGCCGGGCAGGTCGATTTCGGTTTTCTTGCCCAGTCCCCACTCCCTGAGCTTGGCCTGCATGGCCTCCGGGTCGTCCGACTCGTAGAACCCCTTGCCGATCTCGTAGAACACCACGTCGCACGAGTACGAGATGCCGCTGACGAGATTCATCTCGCGGTGGCCGCTGTGTTCCCAGCAATACATGCCGGAGGCTTCGCCAAAGCCGGTCCACCATCCGGCACAGTAGTACTTGGAGTCCTTGGTCGCTATGTTGTTGTCCAACGCGGCAAAGGTCATGATGGGCTTGATGGTGGACGCCGAGGGGTACAGACCCGACACGGCACGGTTCACTAGGGGGTTGGCGCTCTTTTCGGACTGCAGGGACTGCCAGTCGTCGTTGGATATGCCGCCCACGAACACGTTTGGCGAGTAGGTTGGCGCGCTGGCCATCGCCAGAATCTCGCCGTTGGTCACGTCCATCACCAGGGCGGACCCCGAGATGCAGTTGCACTTGAGGGTAGTGCTGATGGCGTTGGTAACCCGCTTGAGCGAGTCCTCGGCAGCCTGCTGAAGCTCCACGTCCAAGGTGAGGATGATGTCGGAGCCTGCCTGCGGCTCCACCGATGTGGCGTACTCGAGCACCGACCCGTTTGCGTCCACGTGCACGTTCTGCTCGCCGCGGATGCCCTGCAGCGCGTTCTCGTACTGCAGCTCGAGACCCGCCTGGCCCACCGTGTCACCAGCCTCGTACACGATGGCGTTCTCGTCGCTGCTCTGCTCGCTCTCCTTGAGCTGTTCGGTCGTCACGGGCCCCGTATAGCCAACCACATGCGCCGCGAGACTGCCGTACGGATAGGACCTTACCGAGCGCTCCTCGACCGCCACGCCCTCAAAGAGATAGGGGTGCTCGCCAATGAAGGCCACGACACGCCGGGACACGTCGGATGCCACCAGCCGGTCTGACTGCGCGCCCGAGCTCTGGTCCTGTATCCTGCGGCGGACCGCCGCGGCAGGCATGCCAATGAGGTTTGCGAGCAGCTGCACCTTAATGGACTCTTCGGCGACCTCCGGCTTTGCCACAACGGTAAGGCTTGGGCGATTCCCCACGATCTCGTTGCCATATCGGTCCAGCATGCGTCCGCGTGGAGCGGCAAGCGATATGGTTCGCGTCCTGTTGGATTCGGCCTGCTCGGCATAGTCGCTCGCGGCGAGGAGCTGCATGGACCACAGCCGGGCCATGAGTCCGCCAACCACACCGGCGCACACCAATCCCAATCCCAGAAGCCGGTTGCGAACGGTGTGCTCGGCCGAGACGTCATTGCCGCCGGCGGCCCGTGGAGCGGCACCGCCAATGTCCAGGGTAAAGCGCTTGTCGTCTCGGTTGTAGAACACGTACAGACCGACGAGGGCGATTACCAGGATGACCAGGAGCAGGATGATGAGGGTCGTGAGGGTCATGTGATCACCTAGATGCCCCGCACGTCGTAGTGACCCCCACGCTTGCCCAGCGAACCCTTAGATCCCGGCCCTACGCCACCGCCCTTCGCGCTTCTTTGCACGAGGTAGTATGCCACGGGCAGGAAAATCAGGAAAGTGAGCGCAAAGCTGGGAAGCGTACGCAGGAACAGGAGGTCGAACAGGCTCGCGTCCTCCCCCATGAGCACCAGCGTGGCGTTGTATGCGAAGGTCGTCGCGAGCGACCCGATACCAAACGTGGAGAGCGTGGCCACCAGTCCGTCCGCAAACCGGTTTCTCGTCTCTCGTCCCAACCCATAGGCAAATATGGTGAGCAGCCCCGACATGAGTCCAAACGGTCCGGTGGAGACCAAATCGAACAGCACGCCGGAGAGAAACCCCGCCACGACGCCCGCACGTCCGCCCTCGAACATCGCACAGACGCCGCAGAAAAGCATCGCGAAGTTCGCCCGACCGCCGCCAAGGCCAATGTTGGGGGCAATGGCAATCTGCAGGACGAAGCACGCGATGGCAAAGAGCGCGGTCGATCGCCGATGCTTGTTTGCGTCCTTAACCTGCATCGCTCACCGTCCCTCCGCTCGAGTTTGCCTGCTCGGTCTCGCGCGCGGTGCTCTGCGCGTTTCCTATGGTGCCGGTACCGCTGATGTCCCGCGACTGCGTGTCCTGTTGACTCTGCGTTCCGGAATTCGCCTGCTGGTCCATGGTCTCATCGCTTGTCTGCGACGACGTGTCGTCTGCGGTCGACTCCCCGTCATCCTCGCTCGGCTCGCCACCTTCGCCTTCGGGCACGAGCCGCTTGGCGTTGTGTCCCACCGCCGAGTTGAGGTCGTTCGCGTCGGCATTCGTGATGTCATCGTCACTCGCCTGCTGCTCCTCGGTGAGGGATGTGATTACCAGCACCTCCTCCAGGTTGGCGATCCTGGCGTTTGGCTCAACCTCGATCTCGTAGAACCCCTCCCCCGGGCTGCTTTGCACGGACGCCACCTTCCCCAACGGCAGCCCCTTGGGGAACACGCCGCCAAGACCGCTGGTAACCACGACGTCACCAACCTGCACGTTCTGATCGGTGCGAATGAGGGTGAGCCTGAGCTTGCCGTCCACCGAGCCCTGCAGCATGCCTTGGGCCCTCGACTTTTGCAGCATCGCCGAAACCGAGGAGGCCTCGTCGTTGAGCAGACGCACCGTTGCCGTCGTGGGCGAGCAGGAGATGATTTGGCCAATAGCGCCAGTCTCTGACGTCACGGGCATACCCACCGCGAGACCCGAGGAGGTTCCATGGTCGATTACCACCGACGACGTCCAGGAGTCGGTCGAGCCCGATATCACGCGGGCGGCCATCGACTGTAACGAGTAGTTGTCCCGTAGCTGCAGCAGCTCCTGCAGCCGTTGCGCCGACTGTTCGGCCTCCTCCAGCTCGACGTTTCGCGCGACGAGCCGTTCGTTCTCCTGCTGCAGCTCCACGAGCGTCTGCCCATCTGCCGTAAGGTTCTTAAACACATTGCCCAAGCCCGTAAAGGGAGACGTTATTGCGGACCCCATGAGCTGGAGCGGCGCGGTTACCATCTGCATGCCGCCGCGAAGCTGCCCGAAGAAGCCGGTACCGCCGTCTCGAGCGCTCACGGTAAACACGAGCAGCGAGATTGCAACAAGAACGGCGGCCAGGACACCAGCCCCAGCCCCCGCATCCGACTTCCTGAGTTTTGCAGTTGCGGCACGGCTTCTTCCACCATGCATCGACGGCATCTTTTGCATGAGACCCGCCCCTACAGGCCAGCGCTCTGCACGAAGCCTCCAGAGAGCGCATTCGCCTCCAGGACGCGAGCGCAGCCGTTGACCACGTTTTCCAGCGCGGTGGGGCTCACGTTAACGGGAACGCCCGTCTCGTCGCGCAGGCGCTGATCCAGGCCACGCAGGTAGGCGCCACCGCCCGTAAGCAGAATGCCATAGTACATGAGGTCACTCGCAAGGTCGGGGGGCGTTGCGTCGAGGGCATCCTTAACCGCCTTGGTCACCTCGTCGAGGGGCTTGTCCAGCGCGCGGCGAATTTCCTCGCTCTCGATGCGCACCGTCTTGGGCATGCCACTCATAACGTCACGCCCGTTTACCTCGACGTCGAGCTCCTCGAAGAGCGGTGCGGCGGAACCGACCTTGATCTTGATGTCCTCCGCCGTTCGCTCGCCGATGGAGAGCTTGTACACGTCGCGCACATGCTCAAGGATCGTCTGGTCGAACTCGTCGCCAGCGGTACGGATCGACTTCGAGACAACGATGCCACCCATCGCGATAACCGCCACCTCTGTGGTGCCGCCACCGATGTCCACGACCATCGAGCCCGTGGGATCCTCTATGGGCAGATCCGCGCCGATGGCTGCGGCCATGGGCTCCTCAATGAGGAACGCCTGCCGGGCACCAGCCTGTATGGTTGCCTCGAACACCGCGCGCTTCTCCACCGACGTGACGCCAGAGGGAACGCACACCACCACGCGCGGCCGGGGCGTCCAAGGATACTGACGCGTCCTGGCCTTCTCGATAAAGTAACGCAGCATGACCTCGGTGACGTCGAAGTCCGCAATGACGCCGTCCTTGAGGGGACGCTCGGCAATAATGGATCCGGGCGTCCTGCCAATCATGCGCTTTGCGTCTGCGCCAACCGCCAGAACACGATCCTCGGTCTTGTCGATGGCAACGACCGAGGGCTCGTTGAGGACGATACCCCTACCACGCGCAGAGACAAGCGTGTTTGCGGTACCGAGGTCGATGGCCAGGTCACCGCCATACTCGCCAAACAAAGAGTCAAAGAACGCCATTTCTTCCAATCCTTAGTAAAAGTGTGTGTGCGGAAGAGAAAAGCGGGCATGCGGCCCTACTCGGTTGAAACCGTTCCCTCCTCGGTCGAGGAGCCTTCCTCACCGGAATTGCCCTCGCCCTGCTGGGACTCAGACTGCTTGGACTCCTCGCTTTGGGACTCAGGGTTGGCAGCTTCCTTGTTCTGCTCGGTGTTCGCGGCAGGAGCGGGCGCGGGCGTGGTGCCCAAGGTCGCCTGCTCGTTACCCAAAGAGGTGAACACAGGGTTGATGTCGCTTATCTTCCAGCCGATGCCGTCGCGAACCAGCGAGAAGGTGTAGCTCTGCTCGCCACCATCGGCCAGCGTTGCCGTAACCATAACCTCGGAGTTGCTCATCGAGCGGTTGACACCCGTAATGTTAACGTTGGCACCTGCCGGAATGATCTGGGCAAGGTAGACGCGCGTGTCGTCGTTAAGGCTGCCGGCAAGGTACTTGTTGACGTCGCCCTGGTTGGACTTCTCGGCGAAGGCGTTCTGCACCACGCTCTCCTGCGTCGGCCAACCAAAGCCGCTAAAGTAGGCAAATCCCGCGGCACCGGCCACCAGCAGCAGCAGGACGATGATGACGGCGAACACCTTGCCACCGCTACGCTTGCGCCTGCGGCGGTCGTCGTTTACCAGCTCCTCCTCCGAGACGGAGAAGAAGCCCGTGTCCTCAGGGCTGGGCATGAGGTCGGCCGACGTCGAGCCGGTGGGATCGAGCGGGTCGACGGGATAGCCGTAGCCGGCGGCAGCCAGCAGATCGTCGGTCTCGGAAGGCTGTTGCGGGCCCGTGAGCGCGGCAACGGCGTTGCGGGCGGCGTCGTATGCCGCCTGTACCTCAGGCGTAAGCTCGAACGTCCCGTCGGCTGTGGCGTGGTCGAAGGCATCCACCGCCTCGGACATCCGGTTGGCTGCTACATAGGCAAGCCCGAGCTCGCAGTTGATGGCGTTGGTGTCGGCGGACGAGCTGGCAAAGTCGAGGGCGGTGCGATACGACTCGATGGCGTCCAGGGGACGGCCCAGGTCCATGAAGCAGCCACCCAGCTTGCGCAACGAACCGCTCGGATCGGGGTTGGCCTCATCTATGGCGGCGTTGCGGTAGGCGATGCCTGCGTTGCGCACGTCACCGAGCGCACGATAGGCACCCGCAAGCGCGGTGTATGCCTTGTACGGAGTCGCATAGGACGAATCCTCAGGAGCCTTGCTCAGCGCCTCGACGGCCTCCTCAAGCCTTCCCGCAGCCATGAGCGCGCGTCCCCTGTTGGTGTTGAGCGCGCCTACCATGCCGTACGACTCGTCCTCGAGTGCCTCGGCATAGGCTGCGGCAGCATCGTCAAATCGGCCCAGCTTCATGAGGCAGTTTCCCAACAGATGGTCGACCCTACCCGCATGCTCGCCGGTGGACTTGGCCTGAGAGAAAGCGGCTGCAGCGTTGGCCCAGTCGCCCGCTTGGTATGCGGCATATCCCGTTTCGAATGTTTGCTGATTCACGATCGCTCCTCTGTACGTCGTTTGAGCCGCTTTTTTAGGCATACTCAATCGTAACCGATTCTAGTACGTCTCCGGCCCTCAAGGACGAAATGTTTTCTTTTCCTTGGACGGTCTGACCAAACACAGTGTAGCCAGAGTCCAGGCCATGCTGGGACCCAAGGCAAAGATAGAACTGCGATCCCGCCGAGTTGGGGTCCTGCGAGCGCGCCATGGCAAGCGCGCCATCGTCGTGGCTGTTGTTGGGGTTGGTGGTGAACTCCTCGCGGATGCAATACCCAGGACCACCCGTACCAGGCATCCCGGCAGGGCCAGGAATTCCTGCTGCCACGTCAGCCGAGCTCATCTCGCGCGTGTTGGGGTCACCGCCTTGGATGACGAAACCGGGAACGTAGCGATGGAACTTGGTCCCGTCGTAGAAGCCCGAAAGCGCGAGCTCGCAGAAGTTGGCAACGTGGATGGGCGCTCCCGCGCCGTCAAGACGAACGCGAATGATGCCGCGTGACGTATTGAGAACCGCAACCTCGTTTCCGCGCACCTCGTACTGTGGTGTGTGCAAACGTCTGCCAAACAATGCCATGATGCCCTCCAACAAATCGTATACGGGATGATTCTATCAGGTACGCAAGCTGTTCACAGTCATCTCACACGCATTCTTCGTTACTATTCCTAGACTTGCCAGAATGTGCCGGCCCATTAAAGGGGGTAACCCCATTGATTGCCGCAAGCGACATATCGATGGGGTTACCCCTTTAATGGGTCATTACCCGTCGGGCGTCGCTAGGAGGTGCGCATCTCGTAGGCGTTGGAAAACAGGTCGTGCCACTCCGAGTAGTCGCGTCCGGCCGACGCGCGCTGCAGTGCGATGCGGGCGGCGAATCCCGCGGAATCGATGTCGCCCTCCATGCTCGCCGCCTGCCAGGTCTTGTCCAGAATGTCTAGCTCACCGCGCAGGTACGTGGAGAGCACCAGCAGCTGATCTCGACGCTCGTCCAGCTCCGTGTCGGGCAAGACGAGCCTGGTCGCCAGCGTGCTCGTTTGTATGAGCTCCTCGCGGAGCTTGGATGCGGCCATCGACCGGTTGGCGACGGTCTCCATGTCCTTGGTCGCGGTGGAGCCAGGCAACGTGTCGTAGAGCACCTCCGCCTCCCGAAAGATGGCGCCCATGCGATCGTGGAAGCTGTCCAAAAACGTGGTCACGTCGCCAAGGTATCCCTGCCACACCTCGTCCTCGATGCGGTCCTGCGACGGCAGGTGCGTGACGGTGCCCGGAAACCCCTCCATGGACGTGTCGGCGTCGGCAGTCGCATGGATGGTGTAGGCCTCGGGGTCCCAGGGCCGCGTAATGAAGAGCGTGGCCCCACCCACCAGCACGAGGGCGGCGCAGGCGGCCAACAGGAGCAGACGAAGCCTCTTGGGTCGCTCCTCGGGTGCATGCAACTCGTCTGGCGTCTCGGATGGATCGGGTGGGATGGCGCTCACCAGCGTGCTCGCGTCGTCGGCCTTGTGCGGCTCCTCCTCGAAATGCTCCTCGAAGACGCCGGTAACCGGCATGCCGCAGGTGGGGCAGGTCTGCGCCCCCTCCGGGATGGCGGCGCCACAGCTCTCGCACCACACCACCTCGCCAGGCGCGGACGCCGTCGACACCTCGAGCGTCGCGTGGCAGGCGGGGCAGACGCCCACGCCATCGCGCACCAGCGTGCCGCAGTTTGGACATCTCACGAGCTCCTCCTCAGGTACAACCTCGCCAACACCGGTCCCTGCCCTACATCAGGCTGTCCAGCACGTATGGCAGGATGCCACCCGACGCCATAAACGACTGCTCCATGGGAGTGTCGACGCGCACCTTGCATTCGAACACCACGTCCGAACCTGCGCCATGGGCGCAAACACGGGCGTTTCCGTTGTCCAGAATCGCGATGTCGTACGCCTCGGTTCCGTCAAGCCCAAGCGACTCGGCGTTCTGCCCGGGAAGGAACTCAAGCGGGAGCACACCCATCTGAACCAGGTTGGAACGGTGGATGCGCTCGAAGCTCTCTGCAATCATGGCACGCACGCCCAGAAGCGCGGGGCCCTTCCCCGCCCAGTCGCGGCTTGAACCCGACCCATAGAGCTTGCCGGCGATGCCCACCAAGGGGACGTTGGCATCCCGATAGCTCATTGCGGCGTCGTAGACGCTCGTAATTTGGTCGTTGAGCAAATCGCGCGTCCAGCCACCGTTGCGTCCGTTTGCGAGCTTGTTTTGCAGTCGGACGTTGGCAAAGGTGCCACGCATCATGACCTCGTGGTTGCCGCGCCTGCTGCCATAGGTGTTGAAGTCCTCGTCCCCCACGCCACGCTCGCGCAAATACGCCGCCGCTGGCGAGTCTGGGGCGATGGTGCCCGCAGGCGAGATGTGATCCGTCGTAACGAAGTCCCCCAACAGCACCAGTGCCCGGGCACCGGTAACACCAAACTCGTCCTGCGCCGTGGCCTGCTCGAAGTACGGGGGCCTGCGCACGTAGGTGGACGACGCATCCCACGCAAACGTGTTGGAGGCCTCGTAGGGAATCTCCTGCCAGGCCGACGAGCCCTCGTACAGGCCGGCGGCACCCTGGTTAAACAGGTCCTTGTCGAGCACGCGCACGAGCACCCGCTCTATCTCCTCCGACGTGGGGAGGATGTCGCTCAGCATAACCGCACTTCCGTCGGCCGAGATGCCAACCGGCTCGTTTGCCAGGTCGATGTCCACGGTGCCCGCAAGCGCGTAGGCCACCACGAGCGCGGGCTGCATGAGGTAGTTTTGCGCCACGTCCGCAGAGATGCGCCCGTCGAAGTTGCGGTTGCCGGACAGCACGCTGGCAAGCTCCATGGCATTCGCCTGCTTGTGCAGGGCGGCATGGATCTCGCCCGAGTTTCCGATGCACGTCATGCACCCAAAGCCGCAGGTGTAGAAGCCGAGGTCGAACAGGGGCTTGGTAAGCCCGGCCCGCTCCAGCAGCAGCTCGGTGGCACGGCTGCCCGGTGCCAGAATGCGCTTGACCCACGGCTTGGCCCTCAGGCCCCGCTCCACGGCCTTTTGCGCCGTCAATCCTGCAGCGACCATCATCGCCGGGTCGGTGGCCGTGGTGCAGCTGGTTATGGCAGCAATGGCAATCGCGCCATGACCCAAGGTGTAGTGCGCGCCCGCGATGCCCACGTCGAAGGTCTCGCCAAGGTTCGTCCTTCCGTGCTCGAGCGCAACCGAGCGAAAACGCTCGGCAAGCCCGTCGGGAGTCACGTAGTTGTGCGGACGTGACGGGCCGGCAAGGCACGTGCGCACCGTACCGAGATCAAGCTTGACCGTGCGCGAGTAGACGCGGCTTTGGTTGGCTCCCCACATATCCTGCGAGGCGAGGTACGCGCGCATGAACTCGATCTCGGCGGCATCGCGTCCAGTGAGGGTCAGATAGTCGCACACGACGTCGTCGACGGGGAACAGCGTGGTGGTCGCCCCGTATTCCGGGGTCATGTTGGCAACCGCCGCGCGCTGCGTGGCGGTGAGGTTCGCCACACCAGGCCCGGTAACCTCGACGAGCGTGCCCACCACGCCCTCCTCGCGCAACAGCTTGCATACGGTAAGCGCCACGTCCATGCCCGACACGCCATCGGCCAGCCTGCCCTCGAGGCGCAGCTCGACGACCGGGGGAACCAGCATCGAGATGGGCTGTCCCAGCGCGGCAGCCTCCGCCTCGATGCCACCGACGCCCCAGCCCAGCACGCCAAGGCCGTTTGCGGTGGTGGTGTGCGAGTCGGTTCCCACCAAGGTGTCGAAGCACGCGACGGCAACGTCACCGTCAGCCATGGCGTCGGTCGTCACGACCTCACAGAAGCGCTCGATGTTCAGCTGGTGGCAAATGCCACCGCCGGGAGGCACGATGGTCACGTTGTCAAACGACTTCGAGGCCCACTTTAAAAACGCGAACCGCTCGCGGTTGCGGCGCGCCTCGAGGAGTTCGTTCTCCCGAGCCGCATCGCTGCGGCCCGCGCAGTCGGCAATGACGGAGTGGTCCACGACCAGCGTGCAGGGAATGCGCGGGTTCACCTTTCGCGGGTCTCCCCCACGCTCGACCATCGCGTCGCGCATTGCGGCAAAGTCGACGAACACCGGCACGCCGGTAAAGTCCTGGAAGAGCACGCGCGCTGGCATGAACTCGATTTCCTCGCCCTGCTGCCCGCTCGTTCCGGCGTCCACGATGCGGCTGGCGGCATGGACGGCGTCCTCGTCCGTCCGGGCGTTGCGTACCACGTTTTCCAGCAATACCTGCAGCGCACGAGGCAAACGGTCGCACCCGGGAATGCCAGACACGTTGTACACAAGGCGACGTACCCCATCCACCTCCAAAAGCTGTGGTGTGCGTGCATCCCTTACGGCCCTCTCGAACGTCTTGTCTGTGCTCATGATTGCGCCTCCAGCTTCGTTACCAGGGTTGATACAAAGTCCGACTCACTCTCGCGCTTGTTCAAGCGGTTGTACAGGCTCAGGAATATGGCGAGCGCGCACGCCCCCATAACCACCAGGAAGATTCCCATGCTCACCGTCATGGGGGCGAGCATGAAGAACTGCTGGAAGAGCAGGCTGCCGCCAAGGAGCATGGCCACCACCGACACGAGCAGCGCGGCGCGCAGCGGCGTGAGTGGCCGCGAGATGACCACGATCAGCGCAATGCCCACGATGCCCGTGAGGTACATGCTGAGCGTCGATGCCTGGGCAAAGCTCAGGCCCGCAATGCGCTCGACCACCTGCACCCCCACCAGCGCAAATATGATGGCGGCCGAGGCTGGCAGCGATCGCCGCAACACGTTCTCCAGGAAGTTGCCTCGCACGCGGTCGTGGTTGGGCTCGAGCGCGAGCACGAACGACGGCCACCCTATGATTGACGAGGATATGAGCGTCATCTGGATGGGGATAAAGGGATACGGCGGCAGCACGATGCACACCAGGGCAAGCACCGCCGAGAACACCGTCTTCACCAGGAACAGCGACGCCGAGCGTTGCAGGTTGTTGATGGAGCGCCTGCCCTCGTCGACGACCTCGGGCATGTGCGAGAAGTCGTTGTCGGCAAGCACGATCTCGGCAACGTTGCGCGCCGCCGCCGAACCGGATGCCATGGCCACCGAGCAGTCGGCCTCCTTGAGCGCCAGCACGTCGTTCACGCCGTCACCCGTCATGGCCACCACATGGCCATCCTGGTGCAATGCCTGCACGATGCTGCGCTTCTGCTGTGGGGTGACGCGCCCAAACACCACGTTGTGCCGTACGGCGCGCAGGATGTCCTCATCGGTCTTGAGCGTCGTGGCGTCCACGTAGCGCTTGGCGCCACGGATGCCCACGTAGTCGGCGATTGCCGATACCGTGCGCGGGTCGTCTCCGGAAATTACGCGTACCTCCACGCCCTGCTTGCGGAAGAAGTCGATGGTCTCCGGTGCGGACTCGCGCACCTCATCGCTGATGCCCACATAGCCGAGCACCCGCACCTCGCCCTCGAGCTCGAAGCTGGGCCCAAACCCATCCACTTCGGCGATGCAGAGCACACGCTCGGTGGGGGCAAAGGCACGAACCTCGCTCTCGTAGCGTAGGAACTTGTCGCCCAGCACGAACTGGGCGGCGCCCACCACGATTGCACGGCCTTCGCTCGTCACGCAGCCCGAGTACTTGCGCGCCGACGAGAAGGGGATCTCGCGCTGGATGGGCATGGCCTCAAAGCCCACCTCATCGGCATAGCGCAGCATGGCCTGTGCGGTCTCGTTGGCATCGGCGTCGTTCGCACTCATCACCGTGGTCGCGCACAGCAGCATGTCCTTGCACTTGGCGTCGTCGAAGGGCACGTCGCCGGTCGCGCGCATACCGGTGACCTCCATGCGGCCGCTGGTAATGGTGCCGGTCTTGTCGAGGCACAGGGTATCCACCCGGGCAAGCGTCTCGACGCAGTACGACTGCTGCACGAGCACCTTCCGCGCGCCCAGACGCGTGGTCGCGATGGCCAGCACGCTGGAGGTGAGCAGAACGAGACCCTGCGGAATCATGCCCACGACCGCGGCGACGGTGGAAAGTATGGCATCGTTCGTGGACGTGTACTCCATGAACACGGTTCGGAGGAACAATCCGATGCCCAAGGGAACCAAGGCAAACGTGGAATACTTTATTATCATCTTGAGCGTGGAGAGAATCTCGGACGAGACCGGCTTGACGTAATGGGCCTCGGCGTTGATCTTTGCCGCATATCCCTCGAGGCCCACCCGGCACACGCGTGCCGTAACCGCACCGGCAACCACGAAGCTACCGGAGTACAGCTCGTCTCCGGGCTTCTTCTCGATCTGGTTGCTCTCGCCGGTAAGCAGGCTCTCGTCCATGAGCGGGCCACCCTTGACGACGACGGCATCCGCGGGCACCTGGTCGCCATGGGAAAGCATAAACAGGTCGTCGAGAACGACCTCGTCCACGCTCACCTCCTGCTCAAGGCCGTCGCGAATTACGCGCACCTTGTTTGCGGTGATGATGGACAGCTTGTCCACCATGCGCTTGGCGCGAACCTCCTGGACCACGCCGACGACCAGATTGATGAGCACGACGATCATAAACGTCATGTTCTTGTATTGGCCCGTTATGGCAACGAGCACCGCCAGGGCGACGTTAACAAAGTTAAAGAGTGTAAACGCATGCTCCCGAAAAATCTGGCCGATGGTCTTCGTCTTTACGTCGGTGTCGGCATTCGTCTTGCCCGCGGCAACGCGTTCTGCAACCTCCTGGGAAGTCAGTCCCAATAGTGTCTCGTCGCTAGAAGGGGTCTTGCTCATACATGCTCCCACTTGATTAGCTTGCAACAGCCTACCATTCTACCAGACGCGAGCAGATGTGATGACGCATGACGGCTGCGATTGCTCATGGCCATATTGGGCGGCGCTGGACGCAACGGCTCATGCGTGCTACAATGCGCTTTGCTTGCCCCTATAGCTCAGTGGATTAGAGCGTTCGCCTCCGGAGCGAAAGGTCGAGGGTTCGAATCCCCCTGGGGGCACCAGGAAAACCACAGGCCAGCCGTTTGACTGGCCTGTTTTTTTCGGAGTAACCCGTCAGTTGCCCGGTTTCGCCGGGGGCTCGCCGCCGGTGCCGTCAGGTTTGGCGGGCGGTTCGCCGCCACCCTCACCCGGCTTTGCGGGAGGCTCGCCACCAGGTGCGTCACCTGGCGCGCCGCCCGGTCCGCCCGAGGAGCTCACCTCCACCTCTATGGCCTCACCCGTCGATGCGGTGCCCTCCTGGTAGGCGCTCTTGCCCACCGTGAGGGTATAGCCGTTGAGCGCGATGGCGTCGGTACCGCAGGTGAGGCCCGCGATGTTCGCGTCGGCCGTCAGCTCCCACGTGCAGCCGTCCGCGACCTCAACGTACACCTCGCCCGCCGTGCCTTCGGGATTGATCGCCCCGACGAACGCCGACCCGCCGGAAAGATACAGGTTGAGCGTGGACACTTCGTCCACGAGCATGGTGCCCGCAAGCTCCTGGCCCGTGGCCCGAAGCGTCACGTGACCGCCGTTGCTGCCCTCGCTACCCCATCCCGCGGCCGCGGCGCGCAGCAGGTTGCCGCCCCTATCGTTGTTTTGGATCTGCGCACCCTCGAGCGCGATGGTCGCCACGGTATTGTTCACAAAGAAGACGTCTCCGTTGGCATTCTCCATCGAGCCGCCCTTCATCGAGAAGTTCGCCTCACCTTGGGCCGCGTCCCCCGACATGGACTGGTAGATCATCACGGCCTGGTACCATTCGGACTTGTCGCTGTTCTTCTTGTTGTTGTCCGCATGCACCGTGCAGTTCGTGAGGGCGACGGAGTTCTTGCCCTCCACCACGACGCCCTGCGACGCCGTCGAGGTAAGCGTCGCGTCCTCAACCTTTACCTCGGCGGTCGAGTAGATGGCGGGCGAGCCGGTTCCCTCCGTCGTGAAGGTCCCGCCCTTCACGGTCTGGGTGCCGCCCCCACGGTCCGACCGGATGGTTGCCGAGGAGTTGCCCGTGGTGTGTGCGGTGAGGTTGGTAGCCTCAAGCGCGCCGCCGCCGGTAACCATGATGGCGCCCGAGCAGTTGCCGCTGGTCTCGATCGTGGAGTTCGCCACGTTCACCGTAGTACCCTCGCCATACGAGAATATCGCGTTGGCATGGGTGCCGTTGGTGGTCACGGTTACGTCATCGAGCTCGAGCGTGGCCTTCTCGGTGGCAAAGACCGCGGCGTTCTCGCCGTAGAAGTCGGCCTCGTCCCCGTCCGCCTCGCCCGTCTTCGTTACGTCCACCGCGCGATAGCTCTTCTGCTCGCCGCTCACCTCAATGGCGTGGCCGCCATCGGTGTCGTTTGCAATCTGCTCGCGGCTACCCTCAGAGCCAGAGTCCGCAGCAGCCTGTGTGGTGGTCGATTCGCCAGACTGTTGCTTGGAACCACAGGCTGCGAGCATTGCCGCGAGCGATGTGGACATGGCCAAAAAGCTTCTTCTCGAAGTGTTGATGCCCATTTTTATGCCTCCTCTGTTCGTCCGACAAGTGCATCGTAGTACCCCAGCCTTAAGGTTTCCTAAAAGAGCGCAACCCTCCATCAGGTTGAAAGGCACCTGCAAACCTGCGACGATCGGCGGATACGGGCTAGCCGATGCGGGTAGAATGGTGTTAGCGTCGTCTTCGTACCCGTTCTCTGTCCCAAGTGAGGTGCGCATGCGTCACACGAGCCAGCTTCCCCCCACGCGCTCTTTTCCGCAGTCCCCCATCGCGAAGCCAGCCATAGGAGCGGTCCTGCTCGCCATATGCGCCCTGGTTTCCGCGCTCGCGCTCTCCCCGCGCTTCTCCTCGGCAGACACCTACGAGGGCATGTTCCAAAAGCTCGACGAGAAGAAGTCAACTGTGCTCACGCTCTCGGCCGCGTCCGCCGCAACCTCTGCCATCCTCACGGCCATTCCCGACGACACGTGCACCCCCATCGCCGAGCGCATGTCCGAGATAAGCAAGGACTTTACCATCGTGCTCGCCGCAATCCTGCTCGAGAAGTACCTGGTAACCACCCTGGGCTTCGCGTTCTTTACGGGCGTGGTTCCCCTCTCGTGCGTGCTCTTTGCCGTATCGCTGTTCCTACACGCGGACGATTCTCGCCGGCGCATGCTGCGCGGCGTCGCCGGCAAGTTCCTCATGTTTGGGCTCGTCCTCTTCTTGGCCACGCCCACCAGCGTCTTTATTACCAGCAAGATAGACGAGACCTACTCCGCCTCAATCGACCAGACCATCGAGGCCGCCCAACAGACCACCGAGCTGCTTGGCCAGGCAACGCAGGAGGCAAAGCGCAAGGACCCCGAGAATCCCCTCGAGTTCCTGCAGCAGCGCTTCGAGGACCTGCAGGCAGCCGCAGGCAATGCGGCAGACACCGTTGCGAGCCTCATTGACTGGGTCAAGCAGATCCTCAACAACTTCCTCGAGGCGTTTGCCGTAATGATGGTGACCTCGTTCGTGATTCCCATACTGGTGCCCCTGGTAATCTACCTCGCGTTCAAGATCCTCTTTGGGCAGCAACAGGTAATCGTGGTAGACCGCGCCGAGCAGCCCTCGCTGCCCGAGCGATCCAGCCACCGCGAGTGAGCTTCGGGTCCAGGCAAAGTACGCCCGACAGTTCACGAGCCGATCACAAGCCACGTAAATCGATGGGCCACCGCTGGCGTGGTCACGAGCCCTGCGCGTCCAGATGGAACGCGAGGGCGCCGATGAGGTTCGCCTCGTTGCCAAACTTGCAGGTTACGATTTGGGGCTTCGAGAACGGAAGGTACTCGTGCAGCGAGAAGATGTGATCCACCTCGCGCGCGATGAGCGTGGTGGCCTCGGGTCGAGCCGAGATTCCGCCCCCTATGGCATAGCGCTCGAGGTCGAGCACCGCCTGGATGTTGACGATTCCCGACGCTGCCCACATGGCATAGTCGTCTAAGACGGCCTTGGCATCCTCGTCTCCGGCCTCGTAGGCATCAAACAGCATCACACCGTCGGCCTGCTCAATGCCCTTGCGGCGTGCAAACGCCGGCACGATGGCCCCGGCCGCTATGCGTCCGGCCCAGATGGATCCCACATGCATGCTCCCCGACTCGCAAATCGACGGGTAGTCGCACACAAGCCAGGACAGCTCGCCGGCACCGCCCGAGCATCCCATCCACACCTTCCCATCGAGCACGATGCCGCCACCGACGCCCGTGCCCAGCACGAGCACGGCGCCCGAGCTCACGTCCGCCAAGGCCCCCGACCAGCTTTCGGCACGCGCTGCGCACTTGCCGTCGTTGGCAATGGTGGTCGGCCTGCCAAACACCGCGCCATAACGCTCGGCAGCAGGATAGTCATGCAGCCAGGTGAAGGCACCGCCGGTATGGGCCCACCCCCGCCGCGTGTCTATGCGCCCGGGCATCGAGATGGCCACGCCCGCGAAGTCGGTGCCCACCGCATCGCGCACCAGCTCGAGCGAGCCGAGCATCTCCCTCTCGCAGCCAACCTTCGCAGGAGTCTTTCCCTGCTCCAGGAACCGTCCGTTACAGTCCATCAGCGCGTACTTCACGAAGGTTCCGCCAATGTCCAGCACTAAATACCGTTCCATGCACAGCCTCCCCGTTAGCAATCCAACAGCCACGCACCACGCGCTGCACATCCATACCACCACAATGAACTGACCGGAGTCTTGGGTCGCTGCCCCAATCACTCGTGAGCAGCCGACTCCTCTAGGGGTCCGATGTCGCGGAAGAACCCGACCAGCCCCACGATGCGACCGTCTTTAACCAGCGGCATCTTGGACGTCTCTATGCGTCGCCAGGCGCCATCCGCCCGCATGGTAACTCCCAAGACGCCGCGGATGCTGTCGCCCCGCAAAACGCGCCTCTCGTCGTCCGCAAACAGCTTGTTGCGCTGTGCCCAGCCAAGGTCCTCGTCGGTCTTCCCCATTACCTCCTCGATGCCGGCAAAGCCGTAGTAGTCCAGGAAGTTTTGGTTGGCCCCCAAGAACCTGCGCTTGTCGTCCTTCCAAAAGATATTGCGATCGGTTACGTCCAGTATGCCGCTAAGCAGCACCTCGTCGGAGATGCGGATGTCCCCGCTCAGGGCAGACTGCGTCGAGGCGCCCAGGTTAAGATCCAGGTCGCGCATGCACGAGAGGAACTGGCGATGACCATCGACCACCATGGGAATGATCATAAAGATGTGATCCTCGTAGCGATCGTTGTCCAAAAGCGCGCAAAACGTGTCCGTTACGTGGTTGCTCGATGCCGCCCTCATGCGCTCCTCGATGGTGCTCAGGTCGTAGAAATCCCTAAACCGGTCGCGGTCATCAGGATGGATGAAGGTGTCACAAAACGCGTCGATCTCGTCTTGGGGCGTTGCTCCCACCCGTATGGCGCTGTAACGCGGGACGTTGAGGTATATGTTGGTCCACGTGTTGTCCGTCATATCGAGCAGGTCAATGCGTTTGAAGATGGTATACAAAAAGCTGAGCGACTGCTCGAGCAACTTGAAGTTGTTGAACTGGGAGTACCTCGTTACGCCGAGCACCTGGAGCAAGAACGCCTCGCGGCCCTGCGAGCTCTCCACATGCGTTATGCCGAGCGTGCAGAAGCGGCCGTCGATCACGAGGTCGAACTGCTGGGGTGACCTGGTGCGCAGGGCCTTGGATGCCGTGTACACGACCTTGTTGCGTATGTCCGACAAGTCCGTGCTCAGGCGCTCGGTAATGCCCCGCACGCCGTTGGGATCCAGGTTGTGTATCATCCGCATGAAGGCGGTATTCGCAGAGAGGATGTCCACGCGCTTGCCCAGAATCTCGATGAGCGCGAACGGCTGCGTGGCCAGGAAGTGAGCCGCCTCCACGCCCTGCACGCTGCTTCGGGTGCCATCCATGAGGTTGACCTTGCCCACGGCATCGTAGTAGCGCGTGTCCTCCAGCCGCTCGTGCTGGTCGGCGGTCTGCAGGAGATGCTCCATGATCTCCTCGTGACTCTGAGGCTTGCCAAAGAAGTATCCCTGCGCCTTCTCGCAGCCGACGGCCTTGAGGAACAGGAACTGGTCCTCGCTCTCCACCCCCTCGCACAGCGTCTGCAGCGCCAGGCGCTTGACCATGCTCACCGCATCCGCCACGATGACGCGCGCTCGCTCGTTGTGCTCGACCTCCTGCAGGAGCGACATGTCGAGCTTCACCACGTCGAAGAGCGTGCCCTCCAAAACGCTCAGGCTCGAGTAGCCGCTGCCAAAGTCGTCGAGGTAGAGCTCAAAGCCCGCCTCGCGGAATCGCTCGATCCCCTCAATGAGAACGTCGTTGCTGTGCGAGAGCGCGCTCTCGGTCACCTCTATGTGCACCTGCTCGACGGGAACGTTATAGCGTTCCATGATCTCGGTG
>CACZFB010000015.1 GCA_902780305.1 uncultured Coriobacteriaceae bacterium
TCTCGCGGATTCGATGAGGCCAGGCCCGGGAGTAGCTACCCGGACCTGGCCGAACTTTCTCAAAATTCCCCCTTGACGCTGCGATGGGCATATGAGGGGTAACCCCCATTGATAGGCCGCTTGCGGCAATCAATGGGGGTTACCCCTTTGATAGGCTCTCTGCCTCTGGTACACGCCGGCGCAGGCGCTAGCGTGTGGCCTCGAGGATGGCGCTGACGGCGTCCGGTAGCAGGTCGTCGGGCAGGTCGGTCTCGGCGGCGCCCTTGTCGCAGGCGAGGGCCAGGCGCTCGTCGATGGGCAGCTGGCCCAGCTGGGTGAGCCCATAGTGGGTGGCCGTCTCCTCCAGGCGGCTGGGACCGTACGGGAAGACCTTCTGGCCGCAATGCGGGCAGGCGACGTAAGCCATGTTCTCCACCAAGCCAAAGATGGGAACGTCCATCATGTTCGCCATGTTCACCGCCTTGCCCACAACCATCTGTACGAGGTCCTGCGGGCTGGAGACGATTACCACGCCGTCGATGGGCAGCGACTGGAATACCGTGAGGGCCACGTCACCGGTTCCCGGGGGCATGTCCACGAGCAGGTAATCGAGCTCCTCCCAGTACGTCTCGGCCCAGAACTGGCGGATGATGCCCGCCAGAAGCGGGCCGCGCCATAGCACGGGGTCGTCCTCGTGCTCCAGCACGAGGTTGGCGCTTATCACCTTGATGCCGCCCGTGGTGGTCACGGGAACAATGAGGTTATCCAGCCCCAAGGCCTTTTGGCTGCCCAGGCCAAACATGCGGGGGATGGACGGGCCGGTGATGTCGGCGTCCAGGATGCCCACCTTGTTGCCCTTGCGTGCGAGCTCGCGGGCCAGGATGCCCGTGACGAGCGACTTGCCCACACCGCCCTTGCCCGAGATCACGCCAACGACGTGGTGGATGCGACTAAACTGGTTGAGCTCGAACGAGGGCTCCTCTTGCGCGGGTGCGGCCGGCTCGGTGTGCCCCTGCCTGCGCGCTGCCTCGAACTCGCGGCGGATGGCCTCTTCCTCTTCTGGGGTCATGTTGCTCCTCCTTGTGTCAATTGCACAGCGCATGCCATTCTACCACCCGAGCGGGCGCAAGTCGGACAGCTCGCGCAGAGCAACGTGGAGTATGCTTGTGTAAGACCAAAAGAGGAGGGTGCTCATGCTCCAGTGTCCCAAATGTCACCAACGCGTGCCTGACGACGCCGCGTTTTGCGGTCATTGCGGCCAGATGCTCAACGATGCCACGTCAGGGCAAACCGCAAACAGGCACGTGGTGGTCCTTGGCGTGACTGCTGGGCTGCTCGCCGTCGTTGTGGCGGTACTTGTCATGCTCATACTCGTCAGGAACCAAACCCAGACGTCGACACCAGCCCAAGCATCAACACCCGCCAGTTCGTCCACGCCAGTCACCGAGAACGCTGCTCAGGATCAGGCCGCTACCCCAGGCAAGCAGGAAGACCCCGAACAAGCGGAAGGGCAACAACAGGACCGGGACATTCGATCTGCGCAAGACGAGCTGGAGGAGCGCATTCAGACGGCATACGCGCAAAACCCCACTACGATTGCGGTGGGCGAAATGTCGGCGATTACCGGCACGGTGCGTGGCGAGTACACCGACATCGGTGCCGAAAAGGTCGTTATGGGATGGAAGTACTGGTTGGAGCTGCCAAAGCCCGTAACGGTAATCAGCAGTACTGGCCGGCAAACGCGCGATCCCACCATCGATCTTGGTGTTTCGTATAACGGCACGACGCGGGGCGAAGACTGGCAGGACTATCTGGACAAGACCATAACACTGCAATCGACGTGGACGGGTGCCGTCCAGGGCAGCACGTCTAACGCAATTGCGTTACCAAAAGACTCGCAGATACTCCAGATCTTTGAGTAGGCGGCTGTCGACGAGTGGCTATTATGCTCGGTCGCAAAGCCTGTGGGCCTGGCGTCATTCGCTATGATAGATGCTCACGACCACCCGTTGGGAGGTGCCGCACATGTTTTTGTACACGGTGTATGGGGAGGTTCCGGCCGAGCACTTGGACTCGGTGGCGCGCAGGACGGGCCTTGAGCGCTACCTCGGCTACAGGCCGCACTTCTGCTCGCTGATAAACCCCGACTCGTTGGCCGACACTTGGTTTCGCATCTTTGCGGCCTCGCCGCGGTTCGTGCGGACGATCGACGTGTACGAGGTGGACCCGGCGCAGGCCGTGCCCATGGACGTGGTGACGTGGGGCGCGACTTGCTTTGGCGTCAATGGCGGGCCAGATCCGAACGACGACTCCCTCATCGAAGCCGTGCTCAACGCGGATCACCCCAACGCGACCGACTACATTGTGCCGTACGACATCGAGCCAAAGCGAACCTTGCGCTTTGATGCGGTGCGGCTGTTCAGCGGACAGCTGGACGACCTTGGGCTGCGCGACGACGAACGAGAGGCGCTGCAACGCTCCTTAGAGCTCGTGCGAGCCTTTCAACGCAATCATGGCGAGCTCCTGCTAGACTCGTTTGGCAAAAGACTGGACGACCTTCCCCTGGAGATGTGGTATCGCATTATGGTGGCTTCGGGGCTGGTGCCGTTCGTATGGTCGCGGGCGCAGGGCAAAAGCATTGCGCCTGAGCTGCTGCGCATCGACCCCTGGGACCTCATGCAAACGCCGGGGTATCAGCGCGCGCAGATAGGCATTGCCGCGTGGGATCGCTCCATGGGCGTACCGGGGGAGTTTAGCCATGCGTCCTTCGAGAGCATACGCGGTGACTTCCTGGCGGGATTGGACCAGCTGGCACATGTGCTCGTGGAGAAGCGCGCCGCAGCCACGGGCGTCACGCGTAACGGCACGTGCTATTGTGGCAGTGGTCGCAAGTACAAGAAATGCTGCCTGCGCAAGGGCCTCGACGCCCTGGTGCGCGGCTGGTGAAGTATTATGCCTATAAGGCAAGAGAGCGTCATGCGGAGGTTGCGGTATGCGCGCGAGTGGTTACCGGATACGGGGCGTCGTGGCGGCAGGTCTGGTCGTTGCTTTGGGCTGCGTGGTACCTACGGGCACGGCGTTGGCCTACGACGCGAGTGACGACGACCCTACCGTTACGACCCAAGCGAGCGGAACGGTGTACGTGGATCCCAACGCCGCCAGCGGGCCGGATACCTACGTAACCATAGACGAAGCCGTGACAAACGTCAGTGACGGCGGAACCGTCACCTTGCGGGGTGACGTCAAGATCAATTCGATGGTCACTATCGAAAAGGACGTGACCTTGGACCTTGGCGGTCATGCGGTTGAGGGTCCAACAATGTTCGCGTGCTTTTTGGTGGGGGAGAACCATACCGTGACCCTGGACGGTGGGGGCACGCTGCAAAGCATTCACGACCATGTGTTCATCGTGCATGGAACCCTGGCCATCGCGAGTGGAACGCTGAACACCCCGGCGGGAAAGGAAGCGCTGTTCCTCCCGCAGGACAAGGGCACCGTGCGCGTGTCTGGCGGGACGTTCTCCTCGCCAGTGCTCCCCGAATGGTGCGCGGAAGGCTACGTGCCACGCACGGTGACGCCAGGCGACGCGTCATCGGGGTACACCGTGGGCAAGGCCATACCCAGGCCAAGCGCCACCGACCGCGTGTACGACGGGACCGAGCAGTTTGGCTGCGATGCCGCCGAGGGGCTGCAGCTCAGCGGCGGGGGCACGAACGTGGGTGACTACACGACCACGGTGACACCAGCCGACGGCTATGCGTGGGAGCCCGAGGCTGGCGATGCTGCCGCGAGCGAGCAGGAGCGCTCCGAGGCTGGTTCTGCCCCCGTGTCGCTCGCGTGGCACATGGCGCCTAAGCAGCTCGAGGCTTCCATGGCTCACGCGGACGACCAGACGTACCGTGGCTCGCCGATCACACCCGTCGTGGTTGCAGACGGCGACGCGATGCTTGCCGAGGGCACGGACTTTCGTGCGACGTATGCCAACAACACGAACGCAGGCACGGCGACCTATGCGGTTACGGGCACCGGCAACTATGTGGGCGACCTCACCGGCATGTTTGCGATAGCATCCGCCAACATCGCCGACGTGACGTTTGCGGACGTCGCGGACCAAACCTACACCGGCAAGGCGATCGAGCCTGGAGTCGAGGCGACCTTCAACGGAAAGAAGCTCGCCGAGGGCACGGACTACGAGCTCGCCTACGCCAACAACACCAAGGTGGGCACGGCGACCATAACGGTGCGGGGCGTGGGCAACTTCCAGGGCGAGCGGACGCTCGAGTTCGCCATCGTCCGGGCAAAGGCCACGTCGGCCACGTCAGGCACGTCGGGCGGCAGCACGGACACGAGCTCTGTCACCACGTCACAAGGTGGTGCGTCGACGCTGCCGCGCACGGCTGACCAGGGCCCCATCGACAACATGCTCTGCGCGCTCGTCTCGGGTGCGATCGCGCTCGTGGCGGGCACCGGTACCCGCAGCAGGCGGTCGTAAGCCACACCCATCGGGCACAGACAACTAAATATTCGTTATCGAACAAGTTTTTCACTTCGTGTGATGCGCGGTCGTTGCCGCTACACTAGGGACCACCAAAGCGTTCGAGAGGAAACCCATGGCATCCGACTCCATCGTTATAAAGGGCGCGCGCGAGCACAACCTGCGCGACGTGGACGTGGACATCCCGCGCGACAAGCTCGTGGTGATCACCGGCCTCTCGGGCTCGGGCAAGTCGAGCCTGGCGTTCGACACCATCTATGCCGAGGGACAGCGTCGTTACGTGGAGAGCCTCTCCAGCTACGCGCGCATGTTCCTGGGTCAGATGGACAAGCCCGACCTCGACTCCATCGACGGCCTCTCCCCGGCGGTGTCCATCGACCAAAAGACGACGAGCCGCAACCCGCGCTCCACGGTGGGCACGGTAACCGAGATTTACGACTACCTGCGCCTGCTGTACGCGCGCGTGGGCACGCCGCACTGCCCGGAGTGCGGACGCGTCATCGAGCGGCAGACCACCGATCAGGTTGCCGACAAGGTCCTGGAGCGCGCGCAGGGACGCCGTGCCCTGGTGCTCGCGCCGGTGGTGCTGGGGCGCAAGGGCGAGTACACCAAGCTCTTCGAGGACCTGCGCCGCGAGGGCTTTAGCCGTGTGCGCGTGGACGGCGAGGTGCGCGAGCTGGACGGGACCGAGATCCGCCTGCCCAAGACGTTCAAGCACTCCATCGAGGTGGTCGTGGACCGCATCGTGGTGCGCGAGAGTTCGCTCGGCCGCATCGCCGAGGCGGTGGAGAACGCCACGAAGCTCGCGGAGGGTCGCGTGGGCTTCCTGCTGCTGGCCGACCGCAAGGACCCCGAGCGCATGCCCGAGGAGCTGCTGCAGTATTCGCTGGCCCTGGCCTGCCCCGAGCACGGCCACTCCATCGACGACCTGCAACCGCGCGACTTCTCGTTCAACGCGCCGTACGGCGCCTGCCCGGACTGCGACGGTCTGGGTACACGCCGCATCGTGGACGCCGAGGCGCTCATCGATGACCCCACGCTCAGCGTGGACGAGGGCGTGTTTGGCAGCATCTTTGGCAGCTCCAACTACTATCCGCAGATCTTGGCCGCCGTCTGCCGTCACCTCAAGGCCGACTCCACGACGCCTTGGTGCGACTTGCCCAAGCGCGTGCAAAAGGCCCTCTTGGACGGCCTGGGGTCAACCAAGATTCGCGTGGACTACCACACGCGCGACGGGCGCGAGACCTACTGGTTCACCAAGTTCAGCGGCGTGCGCAACGTGCTGTTCGACAAGTACCAGGAGACCACGTCCGAGACCATGCGCAAGCACTACGAGAAGTACATTCGCGAGGTGCCGTGCCCCACCTGCCACGGCGCGCGTCTCAAGCCGGAGTACCTTGCCGTAACGGTGGGGGAGCGCAACATCCAGGAGGTATGCGACCTGTCGTGCAAGGAGGCGCTGGCGTTCTTCGAGGGGCTCAAGCTTACCGAGCGGCAAGAGCTCATTGGCGCCGCCATCGTTAAGGAGGTCCTCGCGCGCCTGCGCTTCCTGGTCAACGTAGGCCTGGACTACCTCACGCTCAGCCGCGCGGCCGCGACGCTCTCGGGCGGCGAGGCACAGCGCATCCGCCTGGCCACGCAAATCGGCGCCGGGCTCATGGGCGTGCTCTACATCCTGGACGAGCCGTCCATCGGCCTGCATCAGCGCGACAACGACCGTCTCATCCAAACGCTGCGTCGCCTGCGCGACCAGGGCAACACGGTTATTGTGGTGGAGCACGACGAGGACACCATCCTGGCTGCCGATCACGTGATCGATATGGGGCCTGGTGCCGGCGAGCGCGGCGGCGCGGTGGTCGCACAGGGCTCGCCGGAGCAGATTATGCGCAGCGAGGACTCGCTTACGGGCGAGTACCTGCGTGGCGAGCGCATGGTCGCGCTGCCAAAGAGTCGCCGAAACCCCCGCCGCGGGTCCATCAAGATTACCGGAGCCCGGGCGAACAACCTTAAGAACGTTACCGCGCGCATCGAACTGGGTACCTTTACCGTGGTCACGGGCGTCTCGGGCTCGGGCAAGAGCTCGCTGGTAACCGACACGCTGGCACCCGCGCTCACCAACGCGGTGCAGCGCTCGCAGCGCGTGGTGGGGCCGCATCGCAAGATCGAGGGACTGGTTGACGACGACGGCAACAAGACCATCGACAAGGTAATCGACATCGACCAGAGCCCCATCGGCCGTACGCCGCGCTCCAACCCGGCCACCTACATCGGTCTGTGGGACGACCTGCGCAAGCTCTTTGCCTCCGTTCCCGAGAGCCGTGCGCGCGGCTACTCGGCGGGGCGCTTCTCGTTTAACGTGAGCGGCGGACGCTGCGAGGCGTGCAAGGGAGACGGCCAAATAAAGATCGAGATGAACTTCCTTCCCGACGTGTACGTGCCTTGCGAGGTGTGTGGGGGCAGCCGTTACAACCGCGAGACGCTACAGATCCGCTACCACGACAAGACCATAAGCGACGTGCTGGACATGACGGTAACCGAAGCCCTGGCCTTCTTCGCGAACATCCCGCGCATCAAGAAGAAGCTGCAGACGCTCTACGACGTCGGTCTGGGCTACATCCACCTGGGCCAGCCGGCCACCACGCTCTCCGGCGGCGAGGCGCAGCGCGTGAAGCTGGCCAAGGAGCTGCATCGCCAGCAGACGGGCAAGACCTTCTATATATTGGACGAGCCCACCACAGGCCTACACTTTGAGGACGTGCGCCAGCTGGTGGACGTGCTGCACACGCTCGTGGACGCCGGCAACACGGTGCTGGTTATCGAGCACAATCTGGACGTTATAAAGACGGCTGACCGCGTGCTCGACCTCGGACCCGAGGGTGGCGACGGGGGAGGCACGGTGGTCGCCTACGGCACGCCCGAGAAGGTGGCCCAGGTGCCCCAGAGCTACACCGGTCAGTATCTGCGCCGCATCCTGGAGCGCGACCGCGCACGACAGGGATAGCCCCCATCGATAGGCAACAGTCAAGCACCCACGACAAATGCAACCCTTGCGTTCAAACCCAAAAAACCACCACAGAGAGATGGACGTACGGTGATGAGTTTGAGTCTGGGGGCGCAAACCGCTAAGGTATACACTACGTGTTTTCGCGAGTAGATTATGTGAGTAAGAGGTGAGAGCCAATGGAACGAATTCAGCGTCCGGCCATGTGGGGCAAGACGGCGCTCGCATGCGCCTTCTCCGCAATGCTGGCCGTACAGAATCCTTCGGCGGCGCTTGCTGCGACGAAGGCGGAGCTGCAGCAGCAGATGTCCGCCGCGCAGTCCAGGATTTCGGAACTCAATGCCCAAGCCGAGGTATGTGAATACGACCTCATGAACGTGAATGCCGCTCTCGACGAGACGAACGGCGCCATCGACGAGCTTAACGAGCAGATTCCCCAGACCGAGGCCGAGCTTGACGCGGCCAAGCAGGAGCTGGGCCAAGTGGTTGCCGAGAGCTACCGCAACGGTACCCCCACGCTGCTCGACGTGATCATGGGAGCCACGAGCTTCGACGACATGGTGTCGCGTGTCGTGTACGCCAACAAGATCTCGGAGCACGAGCGCGAGATTGTCGAGAAGACCAAGAGCATCTCGGAGGAGCTTAACCAGCAGAAGAGCGACCTCGAGGAGGAGCAGAGCGAGCAGGAGCGCCTGGTTGCCGAGCAGGAGGAGAAGCTCGCCGCAACGCAGCAGGCAGCTTCCGAGGCGCAAAACTACTACAACGGCCTCTCCAGCGAGCTCCAAACCATGATCGAGGAGGAGCAGGCCGCCGCACGCGCCGCAGCAGCCGAGGCCGCGGCAGCCGCAGCCGCCGAGGCGCAGCGCAAGGCCGACGCCGAGGCCACGCAGCAGACCACAACCCAGTCTACGGGCGATACGCAGCAGGGCAACGCGCAACAGGGTGCTGGCCAGCAGGGTGCCAACCAGCAGCAGGGCACGTCTTCGCAGAACGCCAATCAGCCCGATACCGGCAACGCTGCTAACAACGCCACCCAGACCGAGCAGACGCCCACCAACGCTGAGCAGACGCCTGCCCCGACCCCCGCACCTACCCCCGAGCCCGATCCTGAGCCCGTCGTCTCCACGCCAGTCTCTACTCCGGCTCCCGTGGCCAACGTGCCGTCCGCCGGTGCCTCGGGCATGGTGGCCCGCGCCTACTCCATCATCGGTGCCGCCCACAGCTTTAGCGGCTACAACTGGACGGGCGATGTGAGCAGCTCCTACTTCACCTGCTCCGGCGTGGTGGATTATGCGCTTGGCCTTCCCAGCCACTCCAACTCGCCCGAGTCCTATTGGGCGGCGGTCGGCTCCAGGATGGTGTACGATCCCAGCCAGCTCAACTACGGCGACCTCGTGTTCTATCCCTATGCTGGCCGTTACCCTGGTCACGTGGGCATCTATGTGGGCGGCGGTGCCATCATCGACTCCATCCCCAACGGTGGCGTCCAGGTGCGCGACGTCAACTACATGACCTTCATCGGTGGCGGCCCGCTCTAAGCCTGCCAGCAAGATGGATTGCCGACCCCCGCGTCTCAGGCGCGGGGGTCTTGTTTTGAGAAAAGGGGCCAAACCCCTTTTCTCATTTTGGGGCAAAAGTGAGAAAAGGGGTTTGGCCCCTTTTCTCAGTTGGCGGGTGCCGTTTCGAATGGGTTAAATGTGCCGCGCAAATCAACGTGTCGCTTACCAAGCAAGTCTCGTGGCGATAGGATGTTACAGCACTGTCTAAAATTTGCATGTGCGAACCCAAGCCACGAGGAGGGAAAAGACATGTTCAACCACGGTGTTTCTCGCAGGAGCTTTATTCAGCTGTCTGGTGTTGCGGCTGCAGGCATCGGCCTTACCGCCTGTGGCGGGTCGGGCAGTTCCGGCAACGCGGGCGGTTCCGCATCGGCCGAGGGTGCCATCAAGATCGGTGGCATCGGCCCCATAACCGGCGCCGCGGCAATCTATGGCACCGCCACCAAGTTTGGCGCTCAGGTTGCCGTCGACAAGATCAACGAGACCGAGGGCAAGACGGTCCTCGAGCTCAACTGGCAGGACGACGAGCACGATCCCGAGAAGTCCGTCAACGCGTACAACACGCTTAAGGACTGGGGCATGCACGTGCTGGTGGGCACCACCACCACGGCCCCGTGCGTGGCCGTCTCCACCGAGACCAACGCCGACCACGTGTTCCAGCTCACCCCCTCGGCTTCCTCCACCGACGTCATTGGCGGGCAGGCCGACCAGGACGGCAACGTGACCATCCCGCGCAAGGACAACGTGTTCCAGATGTGCTTTACCGACCCCAACCAGGGCACGGCTTCCGCCAAGTACATTGCCGAGCAAAAGCTGGGCACCAAGATCGCCATCATCTACAACAACGCCGATGCCTACTCCACGGGCATCTTCCGCAAGTTCGAGAGCGAGGCCAAGAACCTCAACCTGGAGATCGTGTCCACCACCACCTTTACCGACGACTCGGCAACCGACTTCACCGTCCAGCTCAACGAGGCCAAGTCCAAGGCGGCCGACCTCGTGTTCCTGCCCATCTACTACACCCCCGCCTCCATCATCCTCAAGCAGGCCAACCAGATGGGTTTTGCACCCAAGTTCTTTGGCGTCGACGGTATGGACGGCATCCTTACGGTAGAGGGCTTCGACACCAAGCTGGCCGAGGGCGTCATGTTGCTTACCCCGTTCGTCGCGACGGCGACCGACGAGAACACCAAGGGCTTCGTGGAGGCATACAAGAAGACCGCCAACACCGAGGAGAATCCCAACCAGTTTGCGGCCGACGCCTTCGACTGCGTGAGCGCCATCTGGGGAGCCATCAAGGCCCTCAACATCACCTCCGCCATGACCACCCAGGAGATCTGCGACAAGCTCATCGAGACGTTCGCCTCGGGGACCTTCACCTTTAGTGGACTCACCGGCGAAAACATGACGTGGTCGGCCACCGGCGAGGTTACCAAGGACCCCAAGGGCATGATCATCAAGAACGGCGTGTACGAGCCGATGGACGCCGCCAAGTAAGCTGCCTTGCACCGAGGCCTCAACGACCGGACAAAGGGGACAGTCCCCTGGACAAAGGGGACACTCCCCTGGACACAAGGGACAGTCCCCTGGACAAAGGGGACAGTCCCCTGTTTACAGGGGACTGTCCCTCGTGTACGGTCGGGCCTCGCGTCGTGACTACAGGACCCTAAGCACATACAGAGAGGAGTGATACCGTGGGCTTCCTCACCAACCTGATCAACGGCATCAGTCTGGGAAGCGTGTACGCCATCATCGCGTTGGGCTATACGATGGTCTACGGCATCGCCAAGATGCTGAACTTTGCCCATGGCGACGTGATTATGGTGGGCGGATACCTCTGCTTTATCTCCATGACGAACCTGGGGCTGCCGCCTCTGGTGGGCGTGCTGCTCGCCGTGGTGGGCTGCACGTGCCTGGGTATCGTGGTGGAGCGGCTTGCCTACAAGCCGTTGCGCGGTGCCCCCTCCCTGGCCGTGCTCATCACCGCCATCGGCGTGAGCTACTTCCTGCAGAACTCCGCGCTGCTCATCTGGGGCGCCAACCCCAAGGCGTTTACGTCGGTCATCCCGCTGCCCTCGGTCTCGCTGTTCGACGGACAGCTCGTGATTAGCTCCGTCACCATCGCCACCGTGCTGGTGGCCATCGCCGTTATGGTGGGCCTCACGCTCTTTACCTCCCGTACCAAGATGGGCAAGGCCATGCGCGCCTGCTCGGAGGACAAGGGCGCCGCACAGCTCATGGGCATCAACGTGAACTCCACCATCTCCATGGTGTTCGCCATCGGCTCGGGCCTCGCGGCCATCGCGGGCGTTCTCTTGTGCTCCGCCTATCCCACGCTCATGCCCACCACGGGCTCCATGCCCGGCATCAAGGCGTTTACCGCGGCCGTGCTCGGCGGCATCGGCTCCATCCCGGGCGCGGCGCTCGGTGGCGTGCTGCTGGGCATCATCGAGATCTTTGCCAAGGCCTACCTTGGCACGCAGTTTGCCGATGCCATCGTGTTTGCCGTGCTCATCGTGGTGCTGCTCATCCGTCCCGCAGGACTTTTGGGCAAAGAGATTCACGAGAAGGTGTAGGTGCGAACATGCTCAAGAACCTCAACAAGACCACACGGTCCAACATCATCACCTATGGCATCGTAATCGTCGCCTTCGTGGTGATGCAGGGACTCGCCATGGCAGGTGCCATCTCCAACTCGCTGGTGGGCCTGCTCGTGCCCATATGCGCCTACATCTGCCTCACCATCTCGCTTAACCTGGTGGTGGGCATCTCGGGCGAGCTGTCGCTGGGACACGCCGGCTTTATGAGCGTGGGCGCGTTTTGCGGCCTGGTGGTCGCGGCCTGCTGCCGCGGCATCGTGGGTAGTGACATCGTGCGGCTCACAATCGCCATTCTTGCTGCCGGGGCCATGGCCGCGGTGGCAGGCGTCATCATTGGCCTGCCCGTCATGCGCCTGCGCGGAGACTACCTTGCCATCGTCACCTTGGCCTTCGGCGAGATAATCAAAAACCTCCTCAACAACCTGTACGTGGGCAAGGACGCCAGCGGCCTGCACTTCTCGATGGAGAGCGCGAACTCCCTGGGCATGCAGGGTGGCACCATCCTGATTAATGGCCCGCAGGGGGCCACGGGCATCGACAAGCTGTCCACGTTCGCCTCGGGTTTCGTGCTTATCCTGGTTACCCTCACGGTGGTGCTCAACCTTATAAACAGCCGAACCGGTCGCGCCATCATGGCCGTGCGCGACAACCGCATTGCGGCCGAGTCGGTGGGCATCAACGTTACCAAGTACCGCCTGATCGCCTTCGTGGTAAGCGCCGCACTCGCCGGCATGGCCGGCGCGCTGTACGCCATGAACTACTCGTCCATCGTGCCCAAGAAGTTCGACTTCAACACCTCCATCCTCATATTGGTGTTTGTCGTGCTGGGAGGCATGGGCAACATTCGTGGCGGCATCGTCTCGGCCGCGCTGCTTACCGTGCTGCCAGAGCTGCTGCGCTTTATTGGCGACTACCGCATGCTGATCTATGCCATCGTGCTCATCCTGGTAATGATCCTGTCCAACAATGCCGCCTTCCAGTCCAGGCTCACAAGCCTGCGCGAAAAGGTGCGACGACGGTCCGACGACCAGGCCGCCCTGGCGGTTGACTCCCAGAGCGGAGGTGCCTCCCATGAGTAAGGACGTTAAGGGTACCTACTTGGCGCAGAGTGCCGCCGCCAAGGCTGCGAGCGAAGGTGCCGTCAGCGATGCCGACGAGGGGCGCAGCCAGGAGGCCAGTGCCCAGGCAGCGCCTGCCAAGAGCCAGCGCAAGGGGTCGCGCACCAAGATGGTTCCCGTCCCCAGCACCTCCATCGTGCCCGAGCGCGATGCGGACAAGGACCCGGTGCTGGAGTGCCGCCACCTGGGCATCGACTTTGGTGGCCTGCGCGCGGTGGACGACTTCAACATGATGATTGGCCGCACCGAGATAGCGGGCCTCATCGGCCCCAACGGTGCGGGAAAGACGACGGTGTTCAACCTGCTCACCAAGGTGTACCAGCCCACGCGCGGCACCATCCTGCTCGACGGCGTGGACACGGCGGGTATGGACACGGCCAAGGTGAGCAAGGCGGGCATCGCACGCACGTTTCAGAACATTCGCCTGTTCGGCTCGCTCACGGTGGAGGAGAACGTGCGCATTGGCCTGCACAACCAGGTGAAGTGTGGCATGTGGAGCGGCATGTTGCGCCTGCCGCGTCATTGGGTGAGCGAGAAGGAGTTCCACGACCGCTCGCTGGAGCTGCTCGACGTGTTCCACATGGCCAACAACGCGGGCGACGTGGCAGGGTCTTTGCCCTACGGTGCCCAGCGTCGGCTGGAGATTGTGCGTGCGCTTGCCACCAACCCCAAGTTGCTGCTGCTCGACGAGCCGGCCGCGGGCATGAATCCCTCCGAGACCGCCGAGCTTATGGACACCATCGTGCGGATTCGCGATACGTTCAACATCGCCATTCTGCTCATCGAGCACGACATGGACCTGGTGATGGGCATCTGCGAGGGCATTGCGGTGCTCAACTTTGGCAAGATCATTGCCAAGGGAACACCCGACGACATCCAAAACAATCCGCAGGTCATCGAGGCGTACCTGGGCAAGCAAGACACCGACCAAGGTGGTGAGTAGCATGAGCATGCTCAAGATTACCGACCTCAACGTGTACTATGGCTCGATCCATGCCGTAAAGGGCATCTCGTTCGAGGTGGAGGAGGGCGAGATCGTAACCCTCATCGGCGCGAACGGTGCGGGCAAGTCCACGACGCTCAACACGGTGGCCGGCCTGCTCAAGCCGCGCTCGGGCAACATCGAGTTCGAGGGCCAAAGCCTGGTGGGCGTGCCCGCGCACAAGATGGTGTCGCGCGGCATCGCGCTGTGCCCTGAGGGCCGCAGGATCTTCCAGGACATGACCGTGCGCGAGAACCTGGAGATGGGTGCCTTCACGCGCTCCGACAGCGAGTCTTTGGAGACGCGCAAGCGCGTGTACGAGCGGTTCCCACGCCTCAAGGAGCGGCGCACGCAGGCGGGCGGTACGCTCTCGGGCGGCGAGCAGCAGATGCTGGCCATGGGCAGGGCACTGATGTCCAAGCCCAAGCTCATCATGCTGGACGAGCCGTCCATGGGACTTGCGCCCATCCTGGTGCAGGAGATCTTCGACATCATTAAGGAGCTCAACGCGCAGGGCACCACCATCCTGCTCGTCGAGCAAAACGCCAGCATGGCCCTGTCGATCGCCCACCGTGCCTACGTGCTGGAGACCGGTCGCGTCTCCATGAGCGGCGACGCCAACGACCTGCTCCACGACAAGCGCGTCCAGCAGGCATACCTGGGAGGCTAGTGACGTGGCGCGCAAGCGACGCGAGAAGATTGACAAGACCAACGCGATGCGCGAGCTCGAACGCTCGGGCATCGCGTTCGAGGTCTGTGCCTACGAGCCGGAGGAGGGCGTGCCCGATCGCGATCTGGGCCTGCGCATAGCCAAGGTGTTGGGCGCCGATCCCGACTCGCAGTTTAAGACGCTGGTTACGCAGACGCCGTCTGGTGACCACGTGGTGTGCTGCATTCCCGTGGCCGAGGAGCTGGACCTCAAGAAGGCCGCGCGCGCGGCGGGCCAGAAGGGCCTTGCCATGATGCACATACGCGACTTGGAGGCCGTGTGCGGGTATCGGCGCGGCGAGTGCTCGCCGGTGGGTATGAAGCGGCAGTTTCCCACGCTCATCGACGAGACGGCGCAGCTCTTCGACCAGATTGGCGTCTCGGGCGGGAGGAAGGGTCTCTGCCTCACGCTTGCGCCTGAAGACCTCGCGCATCACACCGGCGCGACGTTCGCGGACATCGTGGCGGATCGGTAGGTCCGCTGTTCGGCGAATGTGCGCGACCTTTTGCGCCAAGTCGGCTACACTCTTGTCCATGAAACTGCAACGAGGGGGTGCACATGGCTGCTCGACACTTGGCGGGAGACCTCTTGGAGGAAGCGCCTCAGGACACAGACGACGAGGCCGTCCCCAACTACGTGGGACGCCACTTTAGGGGCACGGAGCAGGCTGAGGCGCATGAGCTGGAGCCTGCGATAGAGGAGGATTCGGCGGAGCCGGAGCTGGAGCTGGAGGACTTGACGGAGGCCGAGGACTTGGCGGGGACGGAGGCCGAGGCCGAGGTTGAGCCCGAGCCGGAGCCCGAGCCCGAGCCCGAACCTGTGGCTGAGCCCGAGCTAGAGGCCATGGCTGAGGATGAACCCGAGTCCGGGCCTGTGGCTGAGGAAGAGCCGACGCCCGAGCCTGTAACTGAACCCAAACCAGAGCCGGCGCTCGAGCCCGTTACCATGGGCGAGATGCCTGGCGCGTCGCGGGAGTCGGGCAACGAGGAGGCGGAGGTCGCAGCTCGTGACTACATAGACCGCCTTATGCGTGAGCTCGAGCTGGAGATGCAGCCCAAGGAGGAGCCGGCTGCCGTTTTGGAGGAGCTCGAGTCCGACGAGGAGCCCGAGCTCGAAGCAGAGCCCGAGCCGGAACCGAAGCCCGAGCCCGAGCCCGAAGCAGAGCCCGCGCTGGAACCGGTGGAGGAGTTGGAGGAGCCAGAGCCCGAACCCGAACCCGTAGAAGAGCCGGAGCCCGAGTTCGAGCCGGTGCCAGAGGACGAACCCGACGAGGAACCCGCACCGAAGGAGGCCGAGCCAGAGCCCGCACGCGAAACCTACGTGGCGTCATCCGCAAGCCCGATGTTCGTCGACCTGTTCGACGAGCCCCTGGACGAACCGCTCGACGAGCCGGTTGTGGAACCCACCATCGAGCCTCTGGACGAGGCGTCAGGCGAAGACGACAGTCGGGAGGATTCGCTGAGCTCGACCCAGGAGCTTTCCGGTGTGGTTTCGCCAACCATGCCCGAGCCCGTTCGCATTACAGACGAGCATGAGGTGGACTTGGAGACGCTCGATCCCACCCTTGCCATGCAGCGCATTCGCGTGCGCACGCGCAAGGACGGGCTGGACGACACCATCCCCATAAACCGTAACGACGTGCGCGACGCGATTCGCAAGGTGATGCCGGTCGCTGGTGAGACCAGCCCGCGGCTCGACGTACAGCGTCGGTCGCACGACTCGAGGGAAGGCGCCATCGAGGGGCGGCAGGAGAGCGTGCCCGTCATCCGCATGGAGTCCAACGAGATTGTGCCCAAGGACGACAAGGGCAGCTCCCGCACTGGCCGGGCAATCGTCACCCGCGAGCGCCGTCGCCCGTTTGGGTTCCTTGCGACCTTTGGCGAGTTCATCTCACGGCTCTTGCACTTGGACGATCGCCGATAATGTGTCGACCTATCAAAGGGGGTAACCCCCATTGATATGCCGCTTGCGGCAATCAATGGGGGTTACCCCCTTTGATAGGTCAGGGCATCCCCAAATCGCATGCATCCAAACTGTGCTACAGTAACAAAGTTTGTATGCCTCATCAGAGAGGAATGGAACGTGATTCAACGCACACCTCGCGGGTTTCGGGACATTCTGCCCCAGGAGGCGCTTGCCCGAGAGCGCATAACCGAAACGGTAAGAACGTGCTTCTCGTCCCATGGCTATCTGCCTGTCGAGACGCCCATACTTGAGGATCGCAGTGTAATCGAGACGGCCGGTCGCATACAGGACTCACCCTTCCAGTTGTTCGACAAGGACGATCGTCTGCTTATGCTGCGCCCCGACCTCACCCTGCCCATCGCGCGCATGGTGGCGTCGCGTCTTGACGGTGGCCAGCTGCCGGCACGTCTTCGCTACGCGGCACCCGTGGTGCGCGAGCAGGGAGCGCTGCGCGGCCAGTCGCGCCAGTTCACCCAGCTGGGCGTGGAGCTTGTGGGTGGCGAGGGGGCTGCAGCGGAGGCCGAGGTGGTCATGCTGTTGGCCGATGCGCTTGCCAGGCTTGGCGTGCCCGACTGGTACGTGGTGTGCGGTTCGGTGGCCCCGCTCAAGGCATTGCTTGCGGCCTGCACGAAGGGGGAGCGCTTTGCCAAGCAGGTTCTCTCGTTCGTGCACGAGTCGGATCTGGTGGGACTCGAGGACCTCGTGCGCAACACACCGGACCTCACGCCCGCGCAGGCGCGCGCCCTCTGTCAGGTACCGCGTCTTAATGGAGACGAGCACGTGGTGGACGAGCTCGAGTCGCTGCTCGACGCGGCGGGCGTTCCTGCCGGCCAGAGCGGCGTCGATGGCCTGCGCAAGCTCCTGGATGCCTGCTCCCCGCTGGTGCGGCAGGGCCGCCTGCGCTTCGACTTCTCCATTATCAACAGCTTCGACTACTACACGGGCCTCGTGTTCAAGGCATATGCGGAGGGCATCGCTGCGTCGCTCGCCTCGGGTGGCCACTACGACGCGGTGCTCGCCAACCTCGGACTTCCCGACGTGAGCGCATGCGGCTTCGCCATGTCGCTGGAGCGCCTGCAGGAGGTTCTGGGTGAGCAGGGCGAGTCGGGCGTCGTGACGCCAGGCGTGCGGCTTGCCGATCGCCCGCTGCGTATCGCCGTCCCCAAGGGCTCGCTGTTTGCCAGCTCGGTGCGTGTGCTGGCAGCCGCTGGGCTGCCCACGCAGGGGTTGCACGACCTGGGCCGCAAGCTCATCGTGCGTGAGGACGGCGTGGAGTACGTAATCGTGCGCGCGCAGGATGCGCCGGCGTTCGTCGCCTTTGGCGGGGCCGATTGCGGCATCTGCGGGCGTGACTCTATTATCGAGGCCGACGTGGATCTGCTGCAGCTGCAGGACTTGCGCTTTGGCGGTTGCCGGTTCGTGGTGGCCGAGCCCGCGTCCAAGGCGGGCATGGCCGATCGCGCCTACGCATGGCGTGGCACGATGCGCGTTGCCACCAAGTATCCGCGCATTACCCAGGCCTACTATGACCGCATCGGCCAGCAGGTGGACATCGTGCAGCTCCATGGCAACATAGAGCTGGGACCCATCGTGGGCATGACAGACCGCATCGTAGACATAACGGCGTCGGGGGCCACGCTGGCCGAGAACGACCTTGTGGTGGTCGACGACGTGCTCGAGTGCACCGCACGGTTCTTTGCAAGCCCGGCGGCATACCGTTGCGACGCGCGCATTCGCATGCTGGCTTCCAAGCTGGCCGAGGTCGTTATGCGCGAGGATGAGGAGGACCAATGAGGACAATCGAGCTAACGGGCGAGCGGCGCCTCACCGCGCGCGACCTCAGGCGCAGTGGCGCGTTGCCGCGCGAGGTAACCGAGGCCGCCGCGGCTATCGTGGAGGATGTGCGCGAGCGTGGCGACGAGGCCGTTCGCGAGTACTGCATGCGCTTCGACGGCATCTGCCCCGAGCAGTTCCGCGTGCCGGACGAGGTGCTGGACGGCGCGCTGGATCGCGTTGACCCCGCATTTCTGGAGGCCTTGGAGCTGGCGCATGCCCAGATTCGCGACTTCCACGAGCGTGAGGTCGAGCAGTCGTGGTTTACCACCCGCGCCAACGGCACGGTGTTGGGCGTCAAGGTCTCACCGGTGCCCAGTGCCGCCCTGTACGTGCCCGGTGGCCGGGCGCAGTATCCCTCCACGGTGCTCATGGACACGATTCCGGCCAAGGTCGCCGGCGTGCAGCGCGTGGTTATGATAACCCCGCCGCAGCGCGATGGGTCCCTCTCGGCCTACACGCTGGCCGCGGCCAAGGTGGCCGGCGTGGACGAGGTGTATGCGGTGGGAGGCGCGCAGGGCATTGGTGCCGTTGCCTATGGTACCCAGAGCATCCCGGCCGTCTCGAAGATCGTGGGGCCGGGCAACGCCTATGTGGCGGCGGCCAAGCGCTACGTGTCGGGAGACGTGGGCATCGACATGGTCGCCGGCCCCTCCGAGGTGTGTGTGCTGGCCGACGCCACCGCCGACCCCGCTGTCGTGGCGGCCGACCTCATGGCGCAGGCCGAGCACGACCCCATGGCGGCGTGCTACCTGGTAACCTGCGACGCCACGCTGCCCGCGCGCGTGCTGGAGGCCGTGGAGCTGTTGGTGGCGCAGAGCCCGCGCGAGGAGATTACCCGGGCGAGCCTGGACGACAACGGCGTGGTGGTCGTGGCGCACACGCTGGAGGTGGCCATCGACGCCGTGAACACCATCGCTCCCGAGCACTTGGAGCTGCACTGCGCGGATGCCTTCTCGCTGCTGGGCTCCATACAGAATGCCGGGGCAATCTTCATGGGGCCGTGGTCCTCCGAGCCGCTGGGCGACTACGTGGCCGGGCCCAACCACACGCTGCCCACGGGTGGCACCGCGGCCTTCTCCAACCCGCTGGGCGTCTACGACTTCGTTAAGCGCTCGAGCGTGATTTCGTACTCCGCCGCCGGTTTGGCGGCTGACGGGCCGGCGGTGCAGACGCTCGCGCAGGCGGAGGGCCTGTGGGCGCACGCGCTCTCGGTGGGCATGCGCCGCAAGCTGCTCGAGGAAGGCGGCGAGTCCTTTGCCGACCCTGCCGCCGCCTGCGCCAACGCCATGCGCACCGCCTGGCCCCACGACCTGCAGACCCCCTGAGAAAAGGGGTTTGGCCCCTTTTCTCAGTCGTACCAAGAACAGGAGGCGGCATGCCACTACAAGACGTCGCCGCGCGCGTGCGGCCGGCTCTGGCGGGGTTCGAGCCGTACGACCCGGCCTTCTCGCCGTGCGAGGTGAATCTCTCGGCCAACGAGAACACCCATCCGCTGCCCGCCGCGGTGCTGCGCCGCTTTGCGGACGCGTGCGCCGCCACCCCGCTCAACCGCTATCCCGACCCGCTTGCCAACGAGCTCAGAGACGAGCTTGCCGCATGGCATGGCGTGGCCCGCGAGAGCGTGATGGTGGGCAATGGGGGAGACGAGCTGCTCTTCAACCTGATCTTCTCGTTTGGCGGACCGGGCCGCTCGCTGGTGGTCGCCCCGCCATGTTTCGAGGAGTACAAGAACTTTGCCAAGATGTGCGAAACCGACGTCGTGGAGGTGTGGCGCGACCCGCAGAGCCTGCTGCCCGACACCGACGCCTTGGTGGACGCCGCACGCGAGGCCGCCATCGTAATGATAACCTCGCCCAACAACCCCACGGGCGACCTCGTGGACTCCGCGCTCGTGCGGCGCCTGCTCGACGAGACGGACGCGCTGGTGCTGTTGGACGAGGCGTACGTGGAGTTTGCCGGCGCGCAGGCCAGCCTCGTTTCGTGGGTGGCGGCGAACCCGCGACTCATGGTGCTGCGCACGCTCTCCAAGGCATTCGCGCTCGCGGGGCTGCGTTGCGGTTACCTCATCGCGGACCCGCAGGTGATCGACGTGCTCGCCGCCATCAGGCAAATCTACTCGGAGGACGTGCTCGCCCAGGCGGTGGCCACGCAGGCGGTGCGCTTACGCGCGGAGCTGGCTCCCATCGTGGCGGACATCGTGGCGGAGCGCAAGGAGCTTGCCGAGCGGCTCGCACGGCTGCCGGGGGCGCACGTATGGCCGAGCCAGGCCAACTTCCTGCTCGTGCGGCTGCCCAACGCGGCCGTCGTACGGGCACGACTGCGCGACGAGCACTCCGTCCTGGTACGGGACTTCAGCTACGCCAAGGGGCTTGCGGACTGCCTGCGCGTTACCGTGGGCACGCACGCCGAGAACAACAGGCTCATGGCGGCGCTCGCCGCCGTCGTGGAAGGGGGACAGGCATGACAAGGACCGCTACCGTGGCCCGCAAGACGGGCGAGACCGACATCGTGATTACGGTCGACCTGGACGGCACGGGCAAGACCGACATCGACTCCGGCGTGGGCTTCTTCAACCACATGCTCACGGCGTTCGGCCGCCACTCGCTCATAGACCTCACGGTGCGCTGCGAGGGCGACACCTGGGTGGATGACCACCACACGGTGGAGGACGTGGGCATTGCCCTGGGCGACGCGCTGCGCCAGGCCTTAGGCGACAAGCGTGGCATCCGCCGCTTCGCCGACGTCTCCGTTCCCCTGGACGAGGCCCTGGTGCTTGCCGCCGTGGACATCTCGGGTCGCGGCGAACTGTACTGGGACGTGGACATCGAACCGCACAAGGTGGGGACGTTCGACACCGAGCTGGGGCAGGAGTTTTTCATCGGCTTCGCGCGCAACGCGGGTCTTACCCTGCACCTGCGCAAGCTGTGCGGCACCAACGCGCACCACATCCTGGAGGCGACCTTCAAGGCATGCGCTCGTGCGCTGCGCGTGGCATGCGAGCGTGACCCGCGCGTGGACGACGTACCCTCGACCAAGGGGGTGCTGTGATGGCGGACGCGCGCATCGTGGTGGTGGACTACCACAAGGGCAACCTCTCCAGCGTGGAACGCAGCCTGCGCGACGTGGGCGCGCGCGTGGAGGTCTCCGACGACCCGAGCGCAATCCGCGCTGCGGACGCCGTGGTGGTGCCGGGCGTGGGCGCGTTCGAGGACGCCATGGACTACCTGCGCGAGTCCGGAGAGGACGAGGCCATCCTGCAGGCGACCGAGCGTGGCGTGCCGTTCTTGGGCATCTGCCTGGGTTTGCACGTGCTGTTCGAACGCGGAGACGAGCGCTCGGACGGAAGGCCGGGCCAGAGCGTGGCGGGGCTGGGCGTGTTGCCTGGCTCGGTGACCCGCCTCGAGCCCGGTCGTCTCAAGGTGCCGCACGTGGGCTGGGACCAGCTGCACCTCACCGCGCACGGTCGCGCGTGCCCGCTCTACCAGGGCATTCCCGAGGGCGCCAACGTGTACTTTACGCACAGCTACGCGCTTGCCGACGACGTAGACGACGCCATGGTTACCACGCGCTCGCACTACACCCGCAGCTTTGCCTCGGGCGTGTGGGCGAACAACGTGTTTGGCGTGCAGTTCCACCCCGAGAAGTCCTCCGCCACGGGCCTCACCATCCTGCGCAACTTCGTCCAGCGCGTCGTGGGGTAGTTGCGGCAGGGGACCTTCCCGGGAAAGTGCCACACAGAAAGGAGCATGGCATGATACTGTTTCCCGCCATCGACCTCATAGCCGGTAACGTCGTGCGCCTCAAGCGCGGCGTGCGCGCCCACATGGACGTGTACGCGAACGATCCGGTTGCCGTGGCGCGCGACTTTGCCAGCCGGGGCGCCACCTGGATACACGTGGTGGACCTCTCGGCGACCTTCGAGGAGGACGAGGACGCGCGTGCGGCCAACCTCGCGGCCATCCGCGGCATCTGCCAGGTGCCGGGCGTGATGGTGGACGCCGGCGGTGGCGTGCGCGACTTGGCGGCCATCGAGCGTCTGGCAAACGCGGGTGCGCGGCGCATCGCCATTGGCACCGCGCTGGTGCGCGACGCCGAGTTTGCCCGGGCGGCGGCACGCGAGTTCGGCGACCTGGTGGTGGCCGACGTCGCAGCGCGTGACGGGCAGGTGCGCGTGAACGGCTGGCGCGAGGGAGAGGACCTGCGCGCCGACGACCTGGTGGCGCGCCTGACCGACCTGGGCTATCGCCACCTGGTGTTCACCGACATCGCACGCGACGGCATGCAGACGGGCGTCGACGTGGAGGCGTATCGCACCATCGCACGGGTGGCGGGCTTTCCCGTGGTCGCCTCGGGCGGCATCGCCACGCTGGACGACGTGCGCGCGCTCGCCGCGGTGGGAGCCGACGTCATCGAGGGGGCCATTACCGGCCGCGCCCTGTACGAGGGGGCCTTCTCGCTGGAGGATGCCCTGAGCGCGGCGGCGGGAGAGGAGCAGGCATGCTAGCAAAGCGCGTGATTCCCTGTTTGGACGTAAAGGACGGCCGCGTGGTGAAGGGCGTCAACTTCGTGGACCTGGTGGACGCCGGAGACCCCGTGGAGCTGGCCCGCGCCTACGACGCCGAGGGCGCCGACGAGGTGGTGTTCCTGGACATCACGGCGACCTCCGATGACCGACGCACCACGGTTGAGCTTGCGGCACACGCGAGCGCCGAGTTGCGCATACCCTATGCGGTAGGCGGCGGCTTTCGCGACGTGGCGGGCATGCGCCGCATGGTGGCGGCCGGTGCCGACAAGGTGTCGGTGAACTCGGCGGCCGTAAAGAATCCCGAGCTGCTCACACAGGCTGCGGCGGCGTTTGGCAGCCAGGCCGTGATCTGCGCCATCGACGCCAAGCGTCGTGGCAAACAGGACGAGTGGGAGGTGTACCTGGCCGGCGGGCGCATTGCCACCGGCATCGACGCCGTGGCATGGGCCGAGGAGGCCGCCCGGCGCGGCGCCGGCGAGATCCTGCTCACCAGCATGGACCGCGACGGCACCAAGGAGGGCTTCGACCTGGCGCTCACGCGCAAGGTGGCCCGTGCCGTGCCCATCCCCGTTATCGCGTCGGGCGGCGTGGGGACGCTCGAGCACTTTGCCGAGGGCGTCATCGAGGGAGAGGCCGACGCGGTGCTCGCGGCGAGCGTCTTCCACTTTGGGACCTTCTCGATCAGGCAGGTAAAGGAATACATGGCGTCGCAGGGCATTCCCGTGCGCCTGGACTTCTAGGGGCGGCTCATGGACAAGCAAGGACAATCGCTCGAGGTCGTGCGGCTCGACGACCTGGCACTCAAGCTCGACGCGCAGGGGCTCATTCCCGCCGTGGTGCAGCAGTACGACACCCGCGAGGTGCTCATGGTGGCGTGGATGAGCGAGGAGAGCCTGCGGCTCACGTTCCAAACGGGGACCACGTGGTTTTGGTCGCGTTCTCGCCAGGAGCTGTGGAACAAGGGCGCGACGAGCGGCAACGTGCAGCAGGTACGTCGCGTGCTGGTGGACTGCGACGCCGACACGCTGGTCGTGGAGGTGGACGCCGCCGGCCCCGCCTGCCACACGGGTCACCAGACCTGCTTCTACCGCGAGTTGAGAGGGGCGTAGCGTGGGAGAGAGAACCGCGAGATACGTTCCCAAGCACATGCGGATCGTCGAGCCCGTCGAGGACGAGCCCGTCGAGTCCTCGGTCGAGCCGACGGTCGAGCCGACCGAGGAACCAGAGCCGGCCGAGCCCTCGGTTGAGCCGGCCGAGCCTGCGGTCGTGGCCGAGACGGCCGAGGAACCAGGGCCGGTGGAGCCGGTCATCGCGCCTGATCCGGCTGATGAGCCCGAGCCCCAGCCCCAGCCAGAGCCGACCGCCGAGACGCCCGACCCCGAGTCCCAGGACGGCGACCAGGAGGCCGCCGTTGCGGTGGGACGCTCGGCCGCCATGATGAGCGGCTTGGTCATCGTGAGCCGCATCACCGGGTTCTTCCGCACCTGGGGTCAGGCCATGGCCTTGGGTGTTACCGTCACCTCGAGCTGCTACACCGTGGCAAACAACCTGCCCAACCTGCTCTACGAGCTCGTTATGGGCGGCATGCTGGCAACGGCCTTCTTGCCCGTGTACCTCTCGGTAAAGGAGCGGCTCGGCCGTGAGGGGTCCAATCGCTACACCTCCAACCTGCTCTCGCTCGTCACCCTGCTCATGGGTGGCATCGCCCTGTTGGGCATCGTCTTTGCCGGCCCGGCCATCTGGACGCAGTCGTTTGGTGCCACGAGCGAGTTCGACTTCGACCTTGCCACGTACTTCTTTAGGTTCTTTGCCATCGAGGTCGTGCTCTATGCGCTCTCGTCCATCATCTCGGGCGTGCTCAACGCCGAGCGAGACTACCTGTGGAGCAACGCCGCGCCCATCTTTAACAACGTGGTGTGCACGGCATCCTTCTTTGCGTACGCCGCGCTCGCCGACTCGCAGCCCCAGCTTGCCATCCTGTGTCTGGCCATCGGCAACCCGCTGGGTGTCGCCATCCAGGTAGTCATGCAGCTTCCGTCGCTGCGCAAGCACGGCATACGCCTGCGACCGTACGTCAACCTGCGCGACCCGGCCCTGCGCGAGACGCTCTCCATCGGCATCCCCTCGCTGGTGGTTACCATCTCGTCGTTCGCCACGTTCTCGGTGCAGACGTCCAGTGCGCTCTCGGTGACTCCGGCCGGCTCGTCCATCGCCTACTACACGCGCCTGTGGTACACGCTGCCGTACGCGATCCTGGCCATCCCCATCACCACGGCGATGTTCACCGAGCTCAGCGACCTGGTGTCCAAGGACGACATGCCGGGGTTCGTGCGCGGCCTGGCCAGTGGTACGAGCCAGGTGCTGTTCTTCCTCGTGCCCTGCATGCTCTACCTCATCGTGTTCGCCGTCCCGCTCATCACGCTCATGGCGGGCGGGCGGTTCTCGCCCGACGAGATTGCCATCTCGGCGAGCTACCTGCAGGTGCTCGCGCTCTCGCTGCCGCTCTATGGCGTGTGCACCTACCTGCAAAAGGCGTGCAGCGCGCTGCGGCGCATGCACCTGTATGCCATCGCCAACATCGTGGGCGGCATCGTGCAGATTGCCATGTGCCTGCTGTTTACCGCCTCGTTTGGCCTCAACATGGTCCCGCTCAGCTCGCTGGCCATCTTTGCCATCGTGGACCTCATCACGCTCGCCCAGCTACGGCGCGTGCTGGGCGGCATCGGTCTGCGCTCCATGCTGGCCGCCATGCTGCGCTCGCTGGCCTTGGGAGCTGCCGGTGCCGCGGTGGGCTTTGGGCTGTACTGGGCGCTCACCCATCTGGTCGCGCCGCTGGGCAGCTCCGCGTTCCAGGCCATCGGCTACCTGGCGGCGTGCGGCATTCCTGCCGCGCTCGTCACCTTTGGCCTCGCCCTGGTACTCAACGTGCCCGAGGCCGGCACCGTCCGCAAGCTCCTTGCCCGCTTCGTCCATTAAAAGGGAAGTGCAACACCACCGCGCTTGCCAGCGAGTGGCAAGCCCGCGAGCCCGTTGGACAAAAGGGACAGTCCCCTGAACACAGGGGACTGTCCCCATCGTCCAGCGCGTGTTGTTTTATTGCGTAGGGCGTATTTGAAGTATCATGCTCTTCACATACACACCCCAGGGAAGGATCCGGGGGAGAGCACAAAGGAGAGCAGGACCATGAATATGCGCGTTATCGCCAACCGATTCGAATGGGGCGAGCACGTGGAGGAACTCGGGGCGCATCCGCTGCAGTCCTGGCAGTGGGGGTCCCTCAAGGAGAAGACTGGCCCGTGGACCGCATACCGCGTAATGTGCGAGGAGGACGGTGCCTGGATAGGCGGTGCGCAGGTGTTGGTGCGCGCCCTGCCGGGCCCGGTGGGTGGCTTGGCCTACCTGCCGCGTGGCCCCTTTGCCGCCGATAACGCACGGCTGGCCGAGGTGGCCGACGCCGTGGCCGACTGGTGCAAGCACAACCTGCGCGTGATCAGCGTAAAGATCGAGCCGGCGGTCACCGAGCTGAACCTCTCCAGCGACTGGCGCCCCAGCGAGCACGCGCTCATCGCGAAGACGGCCACCATCGACCTCACCCGCACCGAGGACGAGATCATGAAGGGCATCCCCAACCGCAAGTGTCGCCAGTACATTCGCAAGGCCGGCCGCGACGGGGTCACCTGCCGTCCGGGAACCGAGGACGACCTGGACCAGATTCTGGCCATGTACCACGCGACTGCCGAGGCTGACGGCTTTGCCCTGCACGCCGACGAGTTCTATCGCGCGGCCTTTACCGAGCTCGAGGGCGTGGGCCAGCTGTTCGTCTCGGAGTACGAGGGCCGCATGCAGTCGTTCTTGTGGAACGCGACCACCAGTGGCACCGCGTTCGAGCTGTGGGGTGCCGTCACCGACGAGGGCAAGCGCACCCGTGCCAACTACCTGCTCAAGTGGGAGGCCATCAAGGCGGCCAAGGAGCGCGGTGCCGTGCTCTACGACATGAATGGCTTGCTCAACGACGGCATCAGCGACTTCAAGCTGCTGTTCTCCAAGGATCCGGTGTACTGGGTGGGCACCTTCGACAAGCCCCTCAGCCGTCTGTACGGCCTGATGAACAAGGCCTTGGAGATAAACCGCCGCCGCAACACGGCCGACAACGCACAAGAGGACACGAGCGACGTCCGCTAGGCGGCGCGCACGAGGGGAGACGCAATGAGCAACGACGCCCGCACCGCACCCGAGCTTGGCATCCTTGCGCACGTGCTGGCAAGCCGCACGCAAACGCGCGCGCAGGACTGGTTTTGCGTGTACAAGGCACGCTATGGCATGCAGGTGGTGTTCGACGCGCTGCGCGAGGAGCGCGGGCAGGGCACGGTGACCACGCAGCTGCTCACGTGCTGCACTGCGGTCGACCCCATTCTGGCAGCGGGCCTCACCCCGACCTACGGCGAGGTCTCGGCGACCACGTTTGCGCTCGACGTGGACAAGCTCGATCTGGGCGAGGACGTCCGCGCGGTGGTGCTGCAGCACACCCACGGCATCATCGACGAGACTGCCGACGCCAGGCTTGCCGCCAAGGCCCACGAGGCCGGCGCGCTGCTTATGGAGGACAGCGCCCATTGCGTCACGCGCCTGTCGCGCGGCGAGGACGGCGAGCCTCTGGCCGACGTCTCGGTCCACTCGTTTGGCGTGGAGAAGATGCTGCCGGGTTGCTACTTTGGCGGCGCCGTGTGGGTGAACCCCAAGATGGCCGACGCCGCGCTGCGCGAGCGCATCGTGCAGGCCTTGGGCGCCCTTCCCATCATCCCCGCGTCTCTGGACCGCGCGGCCAAGGCCTATCGCAACGAGGTGCGCGTGTTCACCCGCGTGCCCTCGCGCATGAGCTCGGTCCTGCGCTCGTCCCTGGAGCGCGTGGGCGCCTTCAGCCCCGCGGTCACCCAAGTCGAGCAGAGCGGGTCGCTGCCGCTCGAGCCCCTTGCGCCCAGCCCCTGGATCGCCGCTCAGGCGACGGCGGCCCTCGCCGACCTAGACCAAAACGAGGAGCGTCGCCGCGCCTGCGTCACCGCGTATCGCGAGGTGTTCGCAGACGCCTTGGCTGCCGATACCGTCTCAGCCTCCCTGCTGCCGACGAGTCTGGACCTCCTGGATGGCCAGCCGCTGCTGCACTTCCCCGTAACCTTCCAGAACGAGGCGCTCTCCGACCTCGCCGCTCGCCAGATCGCCCAGATGGGCTTCTATGCGGTGCCGTGGTACCGCCCGTTCCTGTATCCGCAGGCCGACGCCCAGGCGTATGCGTGGGATGGCAACGACGCGCGCGTTCCCGTGTGCGCGGCTCTCTCGCGCGGGGCGCTCGCGCTGCCCACCGACATCGACGCCGAGGAGGCCCGTGCCGTGGCGCAGCAAGTCGTCAAGCTGGCGGCGCAGCCGGTGGAGGCGCGCGAGGGTGGTCCTGCGCCCACCACGCCGGCGAACCTCTCGCTCATCGCCACCGAGGCCGACGTCACCGAGCGCTTGGTGCCGGTAATCGTGGGCGGCGACCTGCTGGCCTACAGCTACGCGCGCGAGTTCCATCACGCCTACAACGTGCACCCCATCGTGCTCAGCAACATCGACGTCAAGATTACCTCCTCGTCCGCCTGGTGCGACTACCGTGTAATCGGCGACCTCACCAGTGAGCAGGCCGTCGTGGACCACCTGATCGCCATCGGTCGCGACCTGGCCGCGCAGGGCAAGGTGGGCATGGCGCTGGGTTTGGCCGACGGCCAGATGCGCACCATCATCACGCACAAGGACGAGCTCGCTCCGTGGTTCGTGGTGCCCTACGTGGACCTGGCGCTGCTCGACGAGATAACCCAAAAGGACCGCTTCTACGCCATTTGCGAGGAGCTGGGCATCGCCTATCCCAAGACCTGGGAGCTGGATTGCGGCAAGGACGCTCCTGCGCTCGACGCGACCGCCTACCCGTATCCGCTCATCGCGAAGCCGGCCAACTCGGCAGCGTGGGAGCAGGCTGAGTTCGAGGGCAAGCGCAAGATCTATGAGCTGGCGTCGGCCGAGGAGCTGGAGTTGGCCTATGCTCAGGTGCAGGCCTCGACCTACGACGGCAAGCTCATCCTGCAGGATTTCGTCCCCGGCGGAGACGACGCAATTCGCTCGCTCACTACCTTCTCCGACGGGCGGGGCGAGCTTCGGGTGGTTTCGGGCGGCCGCGTGGCGCTGCAGGACCACTCCCCGCAGGCGTTGGGCAACCCCGTGTGTATCTTGGGCGAGAAGGTCGACCGCATCGTGAACGACGCGGCGCGCTTCCTTGCGCATGTGGGCTATCGCGGCTATGCCAACTTCGACATCAAGTACGACGACCGAGACGGCAGCTACCGCTTCTTCGAGGTCAACGCCCGTCCCGGTCGCAACACCTACTACGTGTCCCTGGGTGGCGTCAACTTCGTGCGCCCGTTCGTGGAGGAGTTCGTGCTCGGCCAGGAGGTGGCCAAGCGGGAGGCGTACGACGAGTTCCTGTACACCATCGTGCCGGCGTCGGTGGCGCGCTCCTACGTGCTGGACGATGCGCTGCGCGAGCAGGTGCTGGCGTGCTACCGAGACGACCGTGCGCAAAACCCGCTGCTCGACACCAAGGACACGCTGCAGCACACCATGTGGGCGCAGCTCTTCACGCAAAACCAGACGCGCAAGTTTAGGGCGTACGCGCCGGGCAGGTCCGACGCGGGAGAGGAACCGGAGTCCTAAGCGGCAGATTGGCAGTGCGGTGACCACACAACGACGTGACGCCAACCAACAGGCGGCCCAAGGCGGCGTGCGCGAGCCCGAGCAGGGACTCGTGAGCATCGCCCGCCAGGTCGCGCAGGTGCCGCAGCGGCCGGGCTGTTACCTGTGGAAAGACGGCAAGGGCGAAGTCATCTACGTGGGCAAGGCCAAGAATCTGCGTGCCCGCATGCGTCAGTACGTGACCCTGCAGGACGAGCGTCAAAAGATTCCGCTCATGATGCAGGTGGTGCGCAGTTTCGACTACGTGGTGGTGGAGAACGAGCATGAGGCTCTGGTGCTGGAGCGCAACCTCATCGCGCAGTACCATCCGTACTTCAACGTGGACTACAAGGACGACAAGAGCTACCCCTTTATCGCCATCACCGAGAGTGACGCCTTCCCGGCCATCAAGTACACCCGCGAGCGGCACCGCAAGGGCACGCGCTACTTTGGCCCATACACCGACGCCAAGGCCGCCCGCGAGACCATCGACACGCTGCGCAAGGTGATTCCCATCTGCACCGCCAACTGCGTGGAGTGGAAGCGCGCCAAGCGCTATTTGGACGCGCATCCCGACGACCTGGCCGTGGCCAACCTGGCGCTGGCCAAGACGGGACGGCCCTGCTTCTTCTCGCACGTGGGATTGGGCCCGGGCGTGTGCGTGGGCGCGGTGGACACGGCAGACTATGCGCGCAACGTGCGGCAGGTGGAGCGGTTTCTCTCGGGCAAGCGCTCGCAGGTGCTTGACGAGCTCACGGAGCAAATGCGCGAGGCTGCTGCCGAGCTGGAGTTCGAGAAGGCCGGGCGTATCAAGCGCCGGCTGGAGGTGCTCAATGGCTTGCAGGACAAGCAGCAGGTGGTGCTCTCGTCTGGCGTCAACGTGGATCTGGTGGGCATCTACCGCGAGGAGACCATAAGCTGTGCCTGCGTGTTCGTGGTGCGCGAGGGCATCACCGTGCGCAGCGCGGAGTTCGTGCTCAACAAGGGCAACGACGTGAGCGAGGAGGAGCTGGTAGAGAGCTTCGTCAAGCGCTACTACGGCGAGACGGCCGACATCCCGCCCGAGGTGGGCGTGAGCGTGGAGCTACCCGACGCCGACCTGCTTGGCGAGTGGTTGGCGGGTCGGCGCGGCCACGCGTGCCGCATCTTCGTGCCGCGTCGCGGAGACAAGCGCCACCTGCTGGATATGGCCGCGAACAACGCGCACTTCGCGCTCAACCGCTACATGGTGCGCACCGGCTATGCCGACGACCGCACCAACCAGGCGCTCATGCAGCTGGAAAGCGCGCTGGCCCTGGACGCACCACCGCTGCGCATCGAGTGCTTCGACATCTCCACGCTGCACGGCCGCTTCACCGTGGCGTCCATGGTGGTGTTCACCAACGGACGCCCCGACAAGGGCCAGTATCGCCGGTTCAAGATTCGCGCCGAGCTGGAAGAGGCCAACGACTTCGTGAGCATGAGCGAGGTGTTGGGCAGGCGCTATGCCCCCGAGCGGATGGCCGACGAGCGCTTTGGGTCGCGGCCGGACCTCTTGGTGGTGGACGGCGGCAAGCCGCAGCTGACCGCAGCCATCGAGCAGCTGGAGAGCCTGGGGCTGGACATTCCCGTGTGCGGCCTGGCCAAGTCCGACGAGGAGGTGTTCGTCCCATGGGACGAGACGCCCATCGTGCTTCCCTCCGGGTCGGCGTCGCTCTACCTCATAAAGCAGGTGCGTGACGAGAGCCACCGCTTTGCCATCACGTTCCACCGCGAGCTGCGTGACAAGGCCATGACCGTGGGCGTGCTCGACGAGATTCCCGGCGTAGGCCCCAAGCGCAAGCGGGCGATCATGCGCCACTTTGGGTCTCTCAAACGTCTGCGCGAGGCCAGTCCGGCGCAGATTGCCGAGGTAAAGGGCGTGCCGGCGAGCGTGGCGGAGGACATCTGGCGCGAGCTGCGCGCCTGGGACGCCGAGCGCGACGCCGTGGCAAGCAAGGCCGATCCGAACTGAGAAAAGGGGCCTGAGCCCTTTTCCCGCTGGGGCCAGACGATCAAACGAACAACTGCGGCGTGGCCAATTAGTGGGAAAAACTATGGGCCGATTTCGCCGCCAACTGGGCGTATGCCAAAACGGGATGACGCGATTTCCCACTGGCTAAAATACACAGTGGGAAATCGCGTCATCCCATTACGGAATATGCGCAGGATTGCTCATTATTGCGCGCAAATTGTTCCCACTATTCCGTTTCTGAGAAAAGGGGCCAAACCCCTTTTCTCGCTGGGCCACCCATGCCGAGCTTCGCGGTGCTGTCGTACGACGTGGAGATCCAGCCGAAGCGGTAGCCGATTAATGCTTCAAGCACTGGTATTCTCGCCGTGCTGGGGAGGGACTCCCAGCAGCCTCAGGGTCAGTTGATCAGGCTCGCCGTGGTAGTACTTGTCCAGTACTTTCTGGAATACTGGGTCGGCTTCTTCCACTAGCGAGAAGAGTGTCATGCATGAGCGCAGCTTCTTGGCGTCTATGTATCCCATCACTGCGATAGGGTCGTTGCTATCGAGCTCTAGCAGCGCTTTCGATATCTCAACGAGTCGCGCACGTAAGGTGCTGTCGGCAAGGTATGCCGCCGCCTCGCCCATCCCGTCGATGCCATAGCGTTCGCACATTGCGCTGTTGCCAAGGCCTTGCAGTTGGGGGAATACGTACCAGATCCAATGCGAGCGTTTTCTGCCAGCTCGAATCTCGGTAAGTGCCGTCTGGTAGTCAAACTTCTGGGCTTCCTTGAATCGGTTTAGGTCGTATGTCATGATGACCTCCTTTCGCGAACTCGAACATACCTCAATGTGCTCGCAAGAGCCAGCGGTAATAAGCCACGCAAGTTTTGATTGGCCATGGCGTGGAAGCGGGCGTTAAGGGGCGGTACCCTCGTGTACGACTCGTCTGGGATGACGAAGCGTAAAAAGGAGGCCAGAAAATGATACGGCACTTTTTGGGAACGACAACGACGGAGCAGTTTCTGGACGGGTTGCACTTCGGGCTGTATCGCAACGTTGTGAGCGTCGTGGTGACGAGCGACTGCTCCTATGCAATGGGCATCCAGGAGTCAGTCGAGCGACTCGGGATTGAGGAATCGGTTTTCCTTGCATCGTTTGACGACGTTGCCGATGTGGCGTGCCCGGGGGCGATAGACGAAGAAGAGGCCCGGGCCATCTACGAATTCCTCATCTCGCATGACGGCGAAGGTGTGGAATATCTGTTCGCGTGTGACGGATCGGTGTCCAGGTCCTCCGCGATGCTTTGCGCATGGATGCGGCTCTGTGGCGAAGACGACCTGTCGATTTGGGTGGACGCTGCGAACTACGCCCCAAACGTGCTCGTCTATTCCAGGGTCTTGGCCGCAGGAGGCGTTCAGCTCACAAGGGCCAACGTCCGGGATCGGGAGCTGCTTAAGAAGTTGTCATTTGCCCGCATGATTGTCGGGCGTAGGGTTCATACCATGCACCTTCTGGGTGAGCCATGGGACAAGATTGCCAACGGCGCGAAGCGCTGCGAGCTTCGGAGGCTTGACGCCAAGAGGAAGGGCGTGTCGGCGGGTGACCTTGTCGTGTTCTCAAGAATCGGGAGTCCGGATGACATAGTTGCCGCCGACGTGCGGGAGTGTCGTACAGCCGCAAGTTTCGAGGAACTCCTGCGCGATGAGGGCGTAGTCTCTGCGAGTGGTTTTCGCACGGCAAAGGAGGCGCTTGCCGAGCTAGAAGGTATCTATGGAGAGGATTCTTGCCCGGTGGTCGCGCTTTTCCTCGACACGAGCTGTTGGGCGCATGGTCGTGACGAGTAGGATGATCGCGGGAGTTGAAGGGGCTGGCATGAGTGGCGGACAAATGACGTACGACGTGTTCGTGAGGGGGCTTCTCCGCGCGCTTGGCCCCGTGCTTCCCGAGGGCGTAAGCCCGGAGCTCTCCTTCTCCGGCTCGATGGACGCCGGTCGCAAGCCCGGGCCGGACATGGCGATAGTGGGCGGCAGGCGTGCCATCGCGTTCCTGCGGACCATGGCGCTCGCGTCCGATGTCGTGGGCGCATCGCCCGACGACTACGAGGTGACGCGCTCGCTCGTCACCGACGTGCCGCTCGTCTCGCATGCGGCGTATGCGCGCAACCTCCGCCGGTGGGAGCGTGGCACGCTGCCGCGCAAGCGTCGTGCGCGCGCGGAGCTGGTAGTGGTCGCCACGTGCTGGCTCACCGGGTGGGGCGATGGGAGAGACGCGGAGCCCGATCGCATGGCTGAGGCGTGGTCCCTCGTGGCCGAGCTTGCCGGCGAGTTGCCCGACGATCCGGAAGACCGCAGGGCCGTCGCTCAGGCGCTCTGGCGGGTCTCGACGGCGGCGTACGAGTCGTCGCTCGCAAAAAGAAGGACCGCGCGGGGAGCCTGACTTGTCCTTGACGCCCTGAGTACGATGGATTTGCCGCCGGTTGTGGGCCGGACATTCATCGACGAGGGGAGAAGCCATGAGCGACAAGAAGCGTGCTGCGGATAACGGGCATGCCGAAGGATGTGCGGGTGTTGCGTGCCGAGAGGGCGACCATGCCACCGTAACCAGCCCTGGTGAGCCTTCGGCCGAGGCGGTCCCCCCGATGGAGGACGACGACCTCTTGGACAAGGATGCCGAGGAGATCGACAACGTGGCCTCGGCGATGGCGAGCCTGGGGAGCGCGGCTTCCGCGCCGATGCGGAAGCGCGTCCGCCGGCATCGCGCCCGGACGCGCCGCGCCGACGCCGCGACCACCATCATGCTCACGGGCGACCCGGTGCGCATGTACCTCAAGGAGATCGGCAAGGTGGACCTGCTCACCGCCGCCGAGGAGGTCGACCTCGCCATGAAGATCGAGGCCGGCACC
>CACZFB010000016.1:0-34497 GCA_902780305.1 uncultured Coriobacteriaceae bacterium
GAAGTCCAGGTCGACGTAGGTGCGCAGGGAGGCGAACGCCTCCGAGCTCGTCCAGTAGGGCCCGACCCGCCGGCGCTTGCAGGCGCGCATCACCGAGTAGGGCGCGTAGGCGCGCACGATCCTCCGCTCGTTCGAGCCCTTGTCCACGTAGGGCAGCTCGTAGCCGTCGTACCAGCGGCGGAGCTCCTCCATGTCCATGTGGTGCCGCTCGGCCAGCGCCTCCACCTCGGCCTCCGTGAGGCCCACGTAGGGGGCGTAGTCGTCCGGCGCCAGCACCGTGTACTCGTCGAAGTCGGACAGCGCCGACTGCGTGCCGTAGCGCACGATGGGGAGTATCCCCGTCATGTAGCACGCGGCGACGGCATCCGGCGTGAAGGTCGCGTTCTTGAACAGCAGGCGGAGGAAGTAGACCCAGTCCTCCTGGGACGCCCTGGAGCGCCGCTCGCGCAGCGGCGCGTCCCACTCGTCGATCACGAAGACGAAGCGCCGGCCCGTGGCGGCCACCACGTCGGCGAGGGCCGAGACGAGCTCCAGCGAGGGGTCGGGGCTGCCCTCGCCGGCGCTGTGGCAGAGCACCCTCAGCTCGGGGAGCAGCGCGTCCCTCACCACGGCGGCCACGTCGCCCGCGCCGCGGAACGCCGTCATGTCCAGGTGGACCACGTTGTAGGCGTTGAGGTGCTCCTCGAAGCCCGGGTCGCGGGAGATGTCGAGCCCCTCGAGGAGAGCGCGCGAGTCGGCGCCGCACGTGTAGTAGGCCACCAGCGACTCCGCGGCGAAGGTCTTGCCGAACCGGCGCGGGCGCGTGGAGCACACGAGCTTGTTCGGCGTGCCGACGACGGCGTTCACGAGGGCGATGAGCCCGGTCTTGTCGACGTACTCCCCAGAGAGTATCCCGGCGAACCCCGCGTTGCCCGGGTTCACGTACATGCCCATGGCGTCCTCCTCACTCGTCCTTGTCTCTCCCATGGTAGCACGGGAGGGCCCAGCCGCCGGCGAGACGGTCTCTATCTGAGAAAAGGGGTTTGGCCCCTTGTCTCAGGGTACGAGCGCAACATTAAGTGCGAAGATTCTCCGCGCACCCGCGGAGCCCTTACAAGGCGCACGGCCCGTCTACCTGCGTAAAGTATGTACTTTACCGATCTTCGCACTTAATGTGGCGTACGGTGTCCGCTTGGTAAGAGGTGCCAAACCCCTTTTCTCAGTTTGGTCCGCGCAGGCAAGGGTAGGGCTGACTGTGCAGGCTGGGGCGCCCCTGCCTGCGGCGGCATTGCAAAGGCGCAGGTAGACGGCACGCCCTCGCGAATCGGCAGTTAGGATCCCCCTTGCCTGTACAGCTTGGGGCGCCCCTGCCTGCGGCGGCATTGCAAAGGTGCAGGTAGGCGGCACGCCCTCACGAATCGGCAGTTAGGATCCCCCTTGCCTGTACAGCTTGGGGCGCCCTTGCCTGCTGGAGGGGATTTGGTCTCCTTCCCCATTTGCTGCGAGGGTGGCACGCGGGGACACACCCCGAAGAGGTGTGTCCCCGCGTGCCACCCTCGCCGTTGCGTTCCGTGGCTACTTCTTGGCGAAGGCCTTGGCGTACGCCTGCGTCGCGCCCTGGAAGTCGGCCGCGGGCGCGGGGGCGTCCTTTTCGACCAGGACCACCTGGACCGCCTCGACGCGGCGGCTCATGCCCTGCGTGCCGGCCTCATCGCCGTTCTTGGCCCAGGCCATCCAGCCGTAGCGCTGGACGTGAACGCGGTAGTACACGTCGTACTTGCTCTCCATGTCGCCCCAGAGCTGTATCTGCACGGCCTCGAGCCTGCGGCTCTTGCCCTCGGTGCCGGAGAGCCCGCCGTCGCACACGAAGGCCTTCTCCCAGCCCTTGCGCTGCACGTGGCCGCGGTACTCGATGCCGCCGGTCTCGCTGGCGCCGGGGACGGTGAGGCGGAGCGACTCCATGCGCAGAGACTTTCCGGTGGTGCCGGCGATCGCGCCTCCGGAGACGGCCGCGAGGGTGCCCTTCCTCTGCACGTGCGCCGTCACGCTCACGGGTGGGACCTCGGCGGGCGCGGGCTCGTCCTTCTTCGCGATGGTCGAGGTCACCTTCTGCGGCTCGCTGTCGTTGTGGTTGGCGTCGCCGACGACCTTGTACCAGACGTAGTAGGTTCCGGCTTCGGTTTTTGCCGGGATGTATGTGGTATAGAGGTTATCAGAAGGAGCTGTGTTCTCCGTGGTCACAGCATACTTCATGATGTAACCGGTCGGAAGCGCGGTCGTCGGTGTATTGATCAACTGGATCGGACTGCCAGTATAAGTCATGCCGCTACCCGTCTTTGCGGAAACCTCGCTCATGACCTGCAGAACTACAAGCCTGTCCTCAGCGTCGGTCAGCTTCTTCAGGGTTTCAGCGGAAACCTTGGCCTTCTGGTCATCGGTCAGGGCGTTGTAAGCTGCCCGTGCCGCTTCAATAGCATTCTTGTTAGCAGTGGTCACTTCATTGGCTGCCGGAAGGTTGTTAATTGTATCGCTTACACCATTCGCGGCTGCTGTGTCAGCTTCTTCTTTTTTCTCTGCTGTGGTCTTCACTGCATTCGCGGCGGTTTCCGCATTGCTCTTCGCGGTCGTTACGTCGTCGATCGTCGTCGCGTTGTCGATGGCGGTCTTGCCGTCCGCGATCGCCTGCGTCAGCGTCGTCCAGTCATCCGCGTCGTAGTCGGCCTCGGTCTTGCCGGCGAGCAGCGTGTCAAGGTCGGCCTTGGCGACTGTCTTGGCATCCGCCAGCTCCACTTCCGCCCGTTTGGTTGTATCTACATACTCGCAGACTGTGCAGGTAAAGCGTGCGTCGCCGGTATCGCCATATGTATGCGTTGCTTTTGCCGCACCCGTTTCATTCAGGCAAGCATCCGATGCACCCTCGCCTGTACAGGCGTGCCAGTGGTATGTAGCGTCATGTGACCATGCTGTAGCCCATGTGTGAGTGTGGGCTTCATCATAATAAATCGCAATTGAGTTAAGTTTGACACCTGCAGCACTTGATGAAGAAACTGTCAGTTTGGCACTGTTTATCCCGGTAATTGTATTGCTCCCATTATAAGTGCCGGGTGATGCTGATAATGTGTTGCTATTCTGCGACAAAGATTTATAGCTCCAAACCACCTTTGTCATGACTGTTTCGTCAAGTGACGAAACAGTCATCGGTCCGAAACTGTTAATTTGTGCACCATTATCATTTATATAACAAAAGCCGCCGAGAGTGACTTTAAAATGGGTTCCCGTAGCGGTTTGATTCTCGCTATCCTTTTCACCAATCAGAGAAATAGTCTCTGATTTCTCAGCTGCATACGCCGTCAAACTCATCCCCGGCACCAGCCCGACGACCATCGCCAGCGTGAGCAAAAAGCTCAGCAGCTTTCTCCCTGTTTTCTGTTTCATGTTAAATTCCTCCTTGTGATTTATTCTTTGTATGACAAAAACCGCCGAACCTGACAGGGTATACTTACCCCGTCAGAATCCGACGGTTATCCATCTCGAATGTAATATGCAGTTTCAAGCGCCTCGCAGCCGCAAGGCGCAAAAAGGTCGCAGTTAGCCCATGCTCTGCTCTGCTCTGCTCTGCTCTGCTCTGCTCTGCTCTGCTCTGCTCTGCTCTGCTCTGCTCTGCTCTGCTCTGCTCTGCTCTGAGGAGCGTGGCGCCGTTCCGCATGCCTGTCAAGCCCCCCTCCCATGGCATCTTGTCCCACCCGGGCGGGCGGCCATCCCTTCCGATCCAACATAATCAAAGTAACATAAAACCGCAGGCGTTATCAACCGCCCGCCGAGCCCACGAGAGCGGCGGCGACGGCGTCCCCTGAGGCGAGCGGGTCACTCCCCTGAGGGAGATTCCTTACCCCAGTGTCTCGTTGGCCCTCATCCCCAACGCGGTGAGCCGGTACCTCTGATTCCTGCTGCGGGGCTTGTCGGGGATGGTCATCTCGACCAGGCCGGCGTCGATGGCCTTGCGCAGGTAGCGCTGCCTGAAGCTCTTTGCGTCCGAGAGCCCCAGCAGGCTCCTGAGCTCGCGGGCGTCGAGCTCCTTGCCGCCGAGCGCTGCGAGGAGCCTTCTGACTTGGGGGGTAACTTGGGGGGTAGACGGGACGTTCGAGTCATCGTCAGGCAGCCAAGGAACATCCCTTTCGACATCCCGCGCGTACTCCTCAACGGTCTGCGAGAGGGCGTCGATGAGCTCGTCGGTCATAAACCCACAGAACCGTTCCGAGGCACCCGATTCCTGCGACTCCCTCAAGGCCTCTATGTATTGCACCTTGTGGTCGCTGCGCACGGCCGTGGGAACAACCCCGCCCTCCATCTGGACGAGGTTCATCACCAGCCGCGCGACTCTGCCGTTCCCGTCGGACCATGGATGAATCGTCACGAGCCTGAAGTGCGCCTCGAACGACAGGTCGTATATGTCCGGGGCAAGCATGGAGCCCATGCTCGCAAGGCGCTCGTTGAGCCATGCGGTGAAGTCGTTCGTCCTCGGCCCCACCTTCTCCCAGGAGAGGTAGGACCTTCCCCCACGCCCCACGCTCACGTCCTGCAATCTGAGGTCTCCCTTCGTCTCGTCGCACTCGCCATGTGGAGTCCGATAGAGCGCCCCCGTGTTGCGCATGACCAACGAAGAGAATGCCTTGAGCAGGGGGAGCGTGATCTCGGTCCTTGCGGCAGCTATCTCCTCGGCTGCCTCGTAGGCCCTTTTGAGGTCGAGGTTCATCAGCTGCTCGGCGACCGACCTCCCGACGGGTGGAAGACCGTAGTCGAACATGACCGTGTTCTCTTCCACGGTCACGGTAGAGCCCTCTATGGCGGTCGAGTGGGTGATGATCGAGTAGAGGTGGAGCTTTCCGTAGTTGACCTGACGACCGATGCCAAGGCAATCGAACTCATCAAGCAGCCTCTCCAGACGCATCCTGCGCTGTTCCTCCATGGTCCCAGGCCCTCCCTACCGTCTTTCGAGTGCTTTTACCCTAAGCGACCAATACACGTTCCTCCCGCACCGCAGCCTGACATCCCTGCACTTCCTGGAGGCGATTCGCGTTGAGCCAACATCCCGTTAGACCGTCCATATTGCAGACGGTGGACACCGCCGTCAGCCAGCTCATCGCCGAAAGCCGATGCATAGGCATGCTCGACGCGCATCGGTTGTTTCCTGGGTTCCCTGAGAAAAGGGGCCAAACCCCTTTTCTCAGTTCGGCGCGCTTAGTGCTTGAGGTGCTCCACCAAGCTGAACGAGAAGCCAGTCGGAGAGTACATACCGATGGACTTCGAGGACGAGTCGGTGGCATCTCCCTGCGAGGAGGCTGTAAAGCCGTGGCTCTCCAGCAGCTTCTTTGCCTCGTCAAAATCATCGACGTTCATGCGAATCGTCATCATGTCACGTTCGACACCTGGAGCTGCGACGATGTCCACGTAGAAGCCGTTCGCGTCTTTCATCCGCGTGCTGGTAGTGTCCTCGCGCCCGTCGAGCTCACCTTTCTTGTGACGCCGCGCAAAGCCAAGCGCCTCAAAAAGCTTAATGGTGTTCTCCGGATCCGCCGATACGATAAGCGGGTTGAACGATGTAATCTTCATGGCATAGCCCCTTCATCCAAAGTATTAACAGTACGTATTATCATAGACTGAGAAAAGGGGTTTGGCCCCTTTTCTCACAACTTGTTGACCCGGCGGTCGTAGGTGAGCAGGCCGTTGGTCTCCTCCTCGACGTCGGAGAGCTGCGTGTACACGTAACCCGACAGGCCGTCGGCCTCCAAAGCATCCATTGTGGCCAACAGCTCACTCAGCGACGCCTTCCACGCATCCTGGTCGTCGTAGTCGTCGTACCCGTACGACGTGGGCACCGCCGAATGCCCCTCCACCGAGAACACCAGCCCACCGAACTCGTCGATTACGAACGCCCGTGACCGCGACTGCCACGGCAGCGTGTGGGCATCCTTGTACACGCGCATGCCGCGGAAGTAGTTGTGCACGGCAAAGAAGTCACCGGCGCCCTGGTCGTACCAGCCGCTCGTGGCCACATACGGCCGCGAGTCGTCCACCGCGCGCAGTGCCTCGCACATCTCCGCCGACGAGAACTGCCCCCAGGACTCGTTGAACACGACCCACTGACAAATGCAGGGATGGCCCGAGAGCATGCGCACGGCCTCGCGCGCGGTCTGTATCCACTCGGTGCGGTACGCCTCGTCACCAGCGCCCATGCGCTCCCAATGCCTTGGCTTGGTGTCGCGCAGCGTGGTCCAGCTGCGGCGCACCAGCGTGGGGATGTTAACGGACACCCACTCCCCCGGGGCATCTCCACCGCTCACCATGTCTTGGCACACGAGCATGCCCAGCCGATCGCAGTGCCAGTACCAGCGCCGCGACTCGATCTTAATGTGCTTGCGCAGCATGTTGAATCCCGCGGCGCGCGCTGCAGCGATGTCGAACACGAGCGCGTCGTCCGCGGGCGCCGTCATAAGGCTATCGGGCCAGTAGCCCTGATCCAGGAGCCCGCGCAGGAAGAAGGGCTTGTGGTTGAGGCAGAAACGCGGTACCCCCGAATCGTCGAGCTCCACGCCCACCGTCCTAAACGCGCAGTAGCTCGCCACCTCATCCAAGCCGTAGGCGACGCGCACCGAATAGAGCACGGGGTTTTCCGGACTCCACAGGAGCGGCTTCTCCGCGCGCAGCTGCAGGGTCGTCGTACCTTCGGTGGCGGCGCAATCGGCACTTGCCACGAGCTCGCCCGAAGGGGCAAACAGGTCCACGGCAAGAACATCGCCCAGACCGCTTACCTCGGCCTCCACCACCAGCACGCCCTTGTCGGCGTCGGGTCGCAGGCGAACGTCCGCCAGGTGGCCTTGGGGCACCCGCTCGAGCCAGACCGTCTGCCAAATGCCGCTCTGCGCCGTGTACCACATGTTTGCCCGGTGCAGGCGCTGCTTGCCACGCAGCTGCGTGCCGGTGTCGCTGGGATCGAACACGCACAGCTCAACGGTGTTCTGGCCTTCGCGCACAGCACCCGAGACGTCAAAGGAGAACGGCAGATAGCCTCCCACGTGCTCCCCCACACGCTCGCCGTTTACGTAGCAGGCGCAGGCGTAGTCGACGGCCTCGAAGTTGAGCAGCACGGCTTGCGACTCGTCCACGGCGTCCAGCGCGAAGGTACGCCTATACCAGAGCAGCTGGTGGGGCAGCAGCTGCCTTCCCACGCCCGAGAGCGCCGCCTCGGGTGAGAAGGGCACGCAGATGTTGCCGTCCCACACCTTGGGGGGACGGGCCACACGCCACACGTTGGACGCCTCGCTGCTCTCCACGATGGCGTACTCCCAGATGCCATTGAGGCAGGTCCAGTCCTTGCGGCGCATGTGCGGACGTGGATACGAGTCCAACACGTGGTCGGTGTCCAGTGCATCGCCCCAAACGGTGGTGAGCGGTGCGAGGGTTACGTCCTCAGCCTCGCCGGGCCGTGCGGCAAGCACTCGTTTGATGTCCAGATCCATGGTTCACTCCTTCGGGTTAGCCCAAGAGCCGACCGGCCCACTGCTCCTCATTGAAGCCTACCAAACAAAATCCCTCGCCCACGACGACGGGCCGCTTTACCAGCATGCCGTCCTCGGCGAGCAGGGCGATGCACTCGTCCTCCGTGATTCCTGCGGCAAAGCGGTCCTTCATCCCCAGCTCGCGATAGCGCTTGCCACTCGTATTGAAGAACCGCCGCACGGGAAGGTCGCTCGCAACAATCCACGCGCGCAGCTCGTCGGCGCTGGGGTTCTGCTCGACGATGTGGCGATCCACGTACGCCACCTCATGCTCGTCGAGCCACTTCTTCGCCTTGCGACACGTCGAGCACCGCGGATACTCCACAAACAGAACCGAACCCTGTGCCATCGCAAACCTCCTGACGTAGTCGTTCTTGTTGTTGCCATTCTAGCGCACGTAGGGCAAGGGGGCGTGTTTGCCGGTTGACCGCGGTGATGCTGTCCGTTTGGGAAGAGGTACCCTTTGGACATGCGCGCATGTCCAAAGGGTACCTCTTCCCAAACGGACAGCATGCCTGCGCTAGAATGACCTTGGCCAAACCAGACAGAAAGCAAAAGGCATGAGTCACAACAGAGGCACGCTCGAGAGTACCGAGAGGCGCTTGGCGCCCATAACGCTGGCGTGCGTCATCGCATGCGCGGCACTTGGCGCGACGCTGCTCGCCCTGAGCGCAAACGCCGTCTCTGCGCTCTGGGTAACGTGCCTCGCGCTGTGGCTCGCGCTCACCGGATCCAACGTGTGGTATCTGCTCGGGCACAATCGCCCCAGCGTGGGCATGGCGCCCGTCGCCGCCGTGTCCCTGGGTCCCGCAGCCCTGGCGCATGCGGTCTCGAACCCTGGCGGCGCCATCGCCGTCCTCGACGCGATTCTGATGGGCGGTGCCGCCCTCATCGCCGTCACGTTCTGCGCCATGTTCGCGCGCATGCGCGCCACGTACTCCCCTGCCGCCCCCGTTGCAGACGACGCCGTGGTCATCGTACTGGGAGGCGCCGTAAGGGACGGTCGTCCCCGCCCCACGCTTGCCCGACGGCTGAACAAGGCCGCCGCCATCGCCCAGCAGCATCCGAACGCCACGCTCGTACTCACCGGGGGGCCAACCAGGGACGGCCGCACCACCGAGGCGGACATCATGGCTCGCTACCTCACGCAGCAGGGCATACGACCCGAGCAAATGGTCCTGGAACCGACCGCCATCAACACCAAACAGAACCTCTTGAACTCTTTGGAGCTCATCCGGGAGCAGGGTCTTAGCGGACAGCTCTGCGTGCTGTCCAGCGACTATCACCTGTACCGCGCCGTGCGGCTGGGAGCGCGGCTGGGCGTGCGGCTCGTGCCCATCGCGTCTGCCACCTCGGCACAGAGCAGGCTCCAGCAGTGGTCTCGAGAGGTGCTCACCATCCTGGCAGGAAGGTGAGCACAGGCCGCAGGCCTCCGTATTCGGCCACGCCGCTATCCCTGTGGCTTCTCAAAATGCTGGTAGTCCAGCACGCGTTGCCAGTCACCGCCCCACGCCCAGCCATGCTCAACAAAGAGCTGGTGGCACAGGTCGCCGGGATGGATCATGTACGGCTCGTCGAGGCTCCTGTCCAAGTAGCGGGTGGCCTCGGGTGGAAACAGGTGTCCCGTCGCGGGGATATAGTAGGGATTCTCGTACGTGTTGATGTCTATGGCCAGGCCAAGGGCATGGTTCGAGAGGGTCGTGCCGCCAGAGATGGGGCGATAGTTGAACGCGGAGGTGTTGTCGTCGGCACAACTCGCCTCGTCGCTCGCGTCGTAGTCGTCCACCAAGTGCATGCGGTGGATGGGATACGACGCCAGATAGAGCTGCCAAAAGATATCCAGGACCTCATTGGCCACCGAGGCGTTTACCACCAGTTCCCCCACACGCGCATTGCCTTGGGCGTCGCGGTGCAGCACGCGCAGGTAGCGCAGCTCATCGCGCGCCACGGTACAGTCGTCGCCAAAGGACTTGCCCTCCATGCGCGCAAAGACCTCGTTGGGAATCTCCTCTGTCCAGAAGAACGCCTGAGCACCGCCCGCACGCGCTATCTGGTCATCCCGCACGATGGTCTCGGCGGGAATGCCGCGCACGTCCATCGGCTTCTGCGCGGGCGCTGCCACGGGCTCTTGCGCGGACTGCTCTGTGGACTCTTCTGTAGGCTCTGGCACGGGCTCTTGCGCAGGCTGCTCTGCCCGAGACGCACCCTCGGCAAGCTGGCTGGGCTCCTGGGGTGCGACGGTCTGGGCCGCGCAACCCAAAAGGGCCACGGTCACGCACGTCGCGCACGTAATTGCCACACCACCACGCACGGCTAGAATGCCTCAAGCTCGGCTATGGCCACGTCATCGTACTGGTTGGACCCGTACACCGAGTCGATGGTCACCTTTATGTAGTCCGTCTTGTGCGCCTTGTCGAACTCGAACTCCTGCCACTCCCCCATCTTGTCCTCAAGCGTCACCTGCTGCGTGTAACCGTCAGAAAGCTCGATGGTCACGTCCTTGGGACGGTAGTTCTTGTAGTACACGTCCTCGCGCTTTGGATAACCCCCAACGATCCGCAGGCCCTTTACGGTCTGCTCGGACTTGGCCTCAAGGCTTATCCACTCGCCGACGCCACTTCCACCGTCATTCCAAGCCGTGCGAATGTTCCCGTCGACGGCGTTCTTGGGACCGTAATAGGAGGTGTACCGGTCCGGCGGCAGTACGGAGCTCGCCTCAGGCTCGTCGTCGAACACCGGGGGCTTGGTCTGCTCCGGCTCGGCCTCCTTGTCCGCATCCGCAGACTTGCCGGCCACCGTCTCATCCTTGGCGCTGGCGCCCTTGTCCGTGGCGTCCTGCGTCTGGTCTGCGGCGGCATCCTTGCCTTGGGAGTCCGGCGCGGCGGCCGCTTGGGAATCCTGCGTGCCTGAGTTGTTGCTTGGCGCGGGGTTAATCACGAAGATCACCACCGCACATATGGCAATTACGAACAGGCCGATGGCAGCGCCTATGGCAACGTAGTGTCCCAGCGTCAGGCCACGCCTTGGGGTGGGCTTGGGGTTTGCAGTCTCTTCCAGAGTGGCCCCGCACGACGTGCAAAACCGCACGCCCTCCCGCAGACGAGCCCCACACTTTGGACAATAGTTCGATGAGGACATACACCGCTCCTCGAGCATCGAGATTCCAAGCACTTCAAGCAGAACTATACCAGCTCACGCGAAAAGGGGTTTGGTCCCTTTTCTCATTCCAACGCTGAGGGACGGTAGTAAAAAGAGAAGGATACGAGCGAAGACGACCCGTATCCTTCTCAAATCACTACCAACGTCGCATGGCCCCGTGCCCCGCGTCTTACTTTTCGGCCGTGGCTGTCCCTAGCGGTTACTCTCGCGTCCCACGAGGCCGGTGGCGCCGTAGCGCTCGCGCAGCAGGGGCTTCTCGATCTTGCCCGTGGCGTTGCGCGGCACGTCGGCAAAGATCACCTTGCGCGGACGCTTGTAGCGCGGCAGCGCAGCGCAGTACTGCATGATGTCGCCCTCGGTCGCCGAGCGTCCGGGCTTGAGCTGGATGATGGCGGCGGCAATCTCGCCCAAGCGCTCGTCGGGCAGGCCGATTACCGCCACGTCCTGCACGGCAAAGTAACCCTGCAGGAAGTCCTCGATCTGCACGGGGTACAGGTTCTCGCCGCCGGTGATGATAACGTCCTTCTTGCGGTCCACGAGCCAGATGAAACCCTCATCGTCCTGCTGGGCCATGTCGCCGGTGTGGAGCCAGCCGTCGATCAGCGTCTCGGCCGTCGCCTCGGGGTCGTTGTAGTAGCAGGTCATCAGGCCCGGGCCCTTAACGCACAGCTCGCCCACCTCGCCCTGCTCAACGACCTCGCCGGCCTCGTCCACGATCTTGCACTCCCAGCGGTAGCCGGGAACGCCAATGGCACCCACGTGGTCGACGTTCTCGATGCCCAGGTGCACGCATCCGGGACCGGTCGACTCCGAGAGACCATAGTTGGTGTCGTAGTCGTGATGCGGGAAGACCTCCTTCCAGCGCTGAATGAGGCTCTTGGGAACCGGCTGCGCGCCAACGTGCATCAGGCGCCACTGATCCAGCTCGAAGTCCTCAAGACGCAGGTCACCACGCTCCAGTGCGGTAAGGATGTCCTGCACCCACGGCACCAGCAGCCACACGATGGTACAGTGCTCGCGGCTCACGGCGTCAAAGATGAACCGCGGACTCACGCCACGCAGGAGCACCGCCTTTGAACCGCAGGTAAGGCTGCCCATCCAGTGGAACTTCGCGCCGGTGTGGTAGAGGGGCGGAATGCACAGGAACACGTCGTCGTGCGTGGTGCCATGGTGCACGGCCTCCATCTCGGCAGCCTGGGTAAGGCTCTCGTGGTTGTGCAGGATGGCCTTGGGAAAGCCCGTCGTGCCCGAGCTGAAGTAGATGGCCGCATCGTCCTCGGCAAAGAGCGGGATCTGCGGGTCATGGCTGGAGCACAGGGCCTCCAGCTCCCGGTAGCTCTCGGCCCACGTGGGGCAGTCGTCGCCCACGTAGAACAGCAGGCGGCCGGTCTGCACGATGGGCACGATCTCCTCCACGCGGCCAATGAACTCGGGCCCAAACAGGAGCACGTCCACGTCGGCCTTGTCCATGCAGTAGGCGATCTCGTCGGAGGAGTACCTAAAGTTGAGCGGCACCGCCGTGGCGCCCGTCTTGAGGATGCCAAAGTAGATGGGCAGCCACTCGATGCAGTTGTACAGCAGGATGGCCACCTTGTCACCCTTGTGCACCCCACGCGAAAGCAGGAGGTTGGCCAGGCGGTTGGCGCGCTCGTCGAACACCGACCAGGTTATCTCGCGACGGTAGGGCTCGTCGTCGGTCGTCTCCACCAGGTCGTACTCGCGCCATGTGATGTGGCGATCGTCCTGACGCTCGGGGTTAATCTCAACGAGCGCGACCTCGTTGGGATACTTGGCTGCGTTGAGCCGCAGCATATCGGGAACTATCACGTTGCCTCCTCTAAACGGACATGCTGCAGTAGTATAGCGCACCTGCAGGCGCACGGACGGAACTCCTTGGCAAGCTTGCGATGGATCGTCTGCCCGGGGCGTTTCTCTCTGAGCCCCCCAGGATTCGCCGGAACTAGAACTTTTGCACCTCGTGGTCCTGCGCGATTTCCGAGCGCAGATGCGCGATCTCTGCCGGAATGTCCTCCAGCTTGTATGGTGTCATCTGATACACCCAGTTGAGCCAGTTACGGTACAGCAGGTTTGCGTGGGCACGCCACGTAAAGATGGGCGCCTGCTCCGGGTTGTCGTCCGGGAAGTAGTTGTGGGGAACCTTTATGGGCATGCCGCGATGGAAGTCGCGCCAGAACTCGTTGGCCAGCGTGTCGCGGCCGTACTCGAAGTGCCCCGTAACGTACACCTCGTGGAAGTCTCGCGTGGCGATGAGCGCCGGGCCGGTGGCAAATCCCTCGCTGAGCACCTGCAGCTCGGGATGGAGCGCCAGGTCGGCCGTCTCGATGGCGGCGTGACGAGAGTGCGGCATGTTGTGCACCTCGTCGAACCCGTTGGTGAGGAAGCAGTACTCGTCGCACAGCCGCTGCGGGAACACGCCAAAGAGCTTGGAGGGCAGGTCGCGCTTGCGGATGCCGTACAGGTGGAAGAGCGCACCAAGCGCACCCCAGCACAGGCTCATGGTGGAGAACACGTGGTCCTGGCTCCAGTCTATTATTTGGCAGAACTCGTCCCAGTAGTCCACCGACTCAAAGGGCAGATGCTCCACCGGAGCCCCGGTAATAATGAGTCCGTCATAGTTCTGGGCCGAGAGGTTCTGGAACGTGTCGTAGAACTTGATTAGGTGGTCCGCACTCACGTTTTTGGACTCGTGGCTGGACACGCGCATAAAGTCACAGTCCACCTGCAGCGGCGACTTGGAAATGAGGCGAAGCAGCTGCGTCTCGGTCTCTACCTTGGTGGGCATGAGGTTGAGGATGACCACCTTTATCGGCCTGATCTGCTGGTTGCGCGCCACCTCGTCTTCAAGCGCAAAAATGCGCTCGGCGTGCAGGATCTTCTTGGCGGGCAACCCGTCGGCTACGTTAATGGGCATGAGACTCCTATCCATTGGTACATGCGTAGCAATGATACGCCAACACGGGGAGCAGATGCGGCGCGGGCGGTTACTTTTCTTGGTGCCTGCGTTGTCCGCCGCATTCTCTTGCTGGCAGCCCAAACGGACTTCAACCCTCTTTGGCTGGCAGCACGGACGCAAACGTGCTACAATGCCCGCACCAAATAGCCGCTTGCAAAAAACATCTGTGAGCAGACCAATTAACCTAAGCAATTTCACGCTTGTACGTGCGAGGTTGTGATAAGGTACTCTACATGTGATTGGCTCTCACAAATGAATGATTCGGAGATACAACATGACGACGAGACGCACCACATTTACCCGAACTCCATTCGTAATCACCGCCTTCCTTGCCGCGAACCTCGCGGTGACCGGCGCGCCCCTGGTTGCCATGGCCGAAGAGGGCGTGCCTCAGGAGAATCCCCCCGCCGCCGAGCAGCAGCCGGAGCAGCAGGCTCCCGAGCAACTCCAGACTCAGCAGGCCCCCGAGCCGAACCTGGAGACGCAGGCCGACCCGCACTACACCCTCGCAGACGGCGTGCTCACGATTACGGGCAACCTCGACGACAACGACTTCGTTGGCGACTATCCAAAGTGGCACGATGACGCCGACAAGATTACAGAGGTAAAGATTGAGAAGAAGGTTACGGCCAAAACCTTTAGGTATCTTTTTGCCGACTGCAAGGAACTCACGTCACTTGATCTGACGAACCTCAAGCTTGGCACTGATGAACATGCCAGCACGGAGAATATGTTCGACGGTTGCGAAAAGCTCGAGGAGCTCAAGCTTCCCAAGGACTTCAGGTTCAAGAAGAATCAGGATCCCAATATTCCCGCACCCAAAGACGGACTGAAGTGGTCGAACAACACTGAGGCCAAGAGCAGGAGCGAACTGTTTACGCTCTACATCGCCGAGGACGATACGAAGGCCCCTACCGCCGACTACACCTGGAAGTGGCAGAAGGAAGTCGAGGTCACGGTTGCCACCGCAGCGCCTGACGACGTAGTGTACAACGGCGAAGAGCACAAGCCCACGCCTGCCGTAACGGTTACCGCTGGCGAGGAGGAGCTTCCCGCATCCGACTACACCGTAAAGGGATACACCTACACCGACAACGTACACGCTGGCAAGGCAACCGTAAAGCCCGACGTTGTTGACGCCCACGATGGCAAGGGCTACCTCATTTGGAATCCCACAACCACACCTGCCGCAGAGTTCACCATCGCTCAGCGTCCCGTACACGTAACCGCAAAGGACGTCACCATGGTGTACGACGGCTATAAGGTGGATGGTGCCTTGACGCCGCTTAAGGTTTCCATGACCTACGCCACCGGAGACATTATTGAGGCCGATAAAGACAAGGTCTCTCTCAAAGCTGGTTACAATTGCGAGTGGAAGCGCGAGGTTGGCGAGTACGACATCAAGGTTGGCGACGTTAAGTTTGAGGACAAGGACTCAAGCAGCAGCTCGAGCTCCAGCTCTAGCTCTAACAGCGTTTCAACTTCCGCAGACGAAACGAGCGTAGCCGCCAACTACGTAGCCGGCGAGAAGACCGACGGCAAGCTCAAAGTCACCGCTGCCGACATCTCCAATGCCACCGTCTCTGCAGTCTCCGATCGCACCTACACCGGTTCTGCCATCACGCCCACACCCACGGTCGTGATGACCTACTCGTACACCGAGGGCGGCACCACCAAGTCTGGGTCCACCCAGCTCACCAAGGACACCGACTATACGCTCTCCTACGCCAACAACACCCAGGTGGGTCAGGCTACCATCACCATCAAGGGCAAGGGCAACTTCACCGGCACCAAGACGGTCAACTTCAACATTAAGTCCGCCAGCAGCACCTCGGGCTCTTCCACGACCAGTTCGACCACGTCGAGCACTTCGGCTACGCCGTCCACGGCTGACCCCACGTCCGTCTCGGGCATCGGCTCGCTGCTCGCCTCGGGCATCGCAGCCCTCGGCGCTGCTCGCTTCACCCGCAAGCGCAAGAACTAAGCTTCTCCCCCAGCACGTTCGCATTCGTACGCCCCCTCCTCGCGAGGGGGCGTTTTTTCTCTGCCAACGGCAAACCTCAACCCAAATCCACCACGCACACGAGGCCAAAACGGATACGGCCCAACAGGAGCTGCGGGCCCCTCGTTTGGCGTGCGAATCTGTTGAGATTGCATACGGTGATATGAATGCAGAGTTCATCTGCTGGGATTGCGCTCAATGGCAGGAAATCTGCTGGGATTCGCAATCGTGGTACCATGACTTGAAATTCCAGCAGATTTTGCGCCACGAGGTTCATTCCCAGCAGATTTCGTGCCACGCCTTCAATTCTCAGCAGACGCCTTGCCACAGCTTTGCTTCTCGGCAGATTCTCGTGGCACAGCTACGTTTGCCAGCAGAGAACTGGCCGGTGGATGCCGCGGTTGTACTCGGGGGACAGTCCCCTGAACACAGGGGACTGTCCCCTGGACACAGGGGACAGTCCCTTTTGTCCAGCAAGCGAAGGACAGCCCGTTTTATCGGCAAGCCCGAACCACCAGTCGCCTTTGCTATACTAAACGCGTTTGTTTGCACACATACCAGAGAGGGGCCAACCGTGGAGATGCGCTATCACAGCACTCGTGGCAACGACGTACAGGTCTTGAGCAAGGAGGCCATTCTTACCGGCATCGCACCCGACGGCGGTCTGTTTGTGAGCGACCAGATTGGCCACACCACCCTCGACCTCGCCACCGTGTGCGCAAACGACTATCACGCCAACGCGCGCCTGGTGCTAGGCACCCTGCTGCCCGACTACACTTCCGAAGAGATTACCACCTGCGTCGACGGGGCCTATGGCTCCCAGTGGGACACCCAAGCCATAACGCCCACCACCAAGCTGGGCGACGACTGGCTTCTGGAACTCTACCACGGCCCTACCTGCGCGTTTAAAGACGTCGCGCTGCAAATGCTGCCGCGCCTTATGAGCGTTGCCCGCAAGACCGCCGGTAGCGGCCGCAACGTTATGATCCTTACCGCCACCTCCGGTGACACGGGCAAGGCGGCCCTCGATGGCTTTGCCAACGTGGAAGGCACCGGCGTCACGGTGTTCTACCCCCACGGCAAGGTCTCGGACGTGCAGCGCCTGCAGATGGTTACCCAGCAGGGCAACAACGTGGCCGTATGCGGCATCCGCGGCAACTTCGACGACGCGCAGACCCAGGTTAAGCACATCTTTGCCGACGAGGACCTGCGTGCGCGCCTGCTCGACGCCAACACGGTTCTGAGCAGCGCAAACTCTATCAACGTGGGCCGTCTGGTGCCCCAGGTAACCTACTACTTCGACGCGTATGCGCAGCTGGTGCGCGCTGGCGCCATTGGTGCGGGAGATTCTGTTGACTTCTGCGTTCCCACCGGCAACTTTGGTGACGTCCTGGCTGGCTACTATGCCAAGCGCCTGGGTCTTCCCGTGGGCAAGCTCATCGTTGCCTCCAACGCGAACAACGTACTCACCGACTTCATTGCGACCGGCACCTACGACCGCCGCCGCCCCTTCCACAAGACCATCTCGCCGTCCATGGACATCCTGGTGTCCTCCAACCTGGAGCGTCTGCTGTACTACCTGAGCGACGGAGACTGCGAGCTTGTGGCCTCGTACATGGCCGACCTTGCCAACCAGGGCTCCTACACCATCTCCAACACCATGCTGGAGCGCCTCAACGCGACCTTTGCCTGCGGCTTTGCGGACGACGATGCCACACGCGCAACCATTGCCAGCACGTGGGATGGTCTGGGCGTCCTCATCGACACACACACCGCCGTGGCGAAGGCAGTTCTGGACGACCGCGCGAGCGAGGGCAGGCAGCGCATCTGCCTCTCCACGGCATCGCCGTACAAGTTCTCGGCCGACGTGCTTGGCGCTCTTGGCGCGGACGTTACCGGCTTGGACGGCTTTGCCTGCATGGACGAGCTCGAGCGCCGTACCGGCACCGCCGCGCCCACGCCGCTGGGTGCGCTGCGCAGTGCCAAGGAGCTGCATCCCAACGTGTGCGATCGCGATCAGATGACCGCGTTTGTGGAAGATGCCTGCGCGCGTATCTTTGCGTAAGGGTTCCCATGGTACGCGAGGTCCTCACCTACTCCCCCATAGATGCAAGCCAAGCGCCTGCGCCCAGCGGCACGTTCCTGCGGGTCCGCGTTCCTGCCACCTCGGCCAACCTGGGCGTTGGGTTCGACGTTATGGGCCTGGCGCTCGACCTGGTAGCCGAGTTCGCCTTCGCCACCTCGGATCAGCTTGAGGTGCACGGTTGTCTGCCCAAGTACTGCAACGATCGCAACCTGGTATGGACCTCCTACCTCACAGCCTGCAAGATGTTGGACGTCAACCCACGGACCCTTTCCATTGGCATCCATGCCCCGCTGCCCCTCTCGGGCGGCCTGGGATCGAGCTCCACCTGCGTGGTGGCGGGCGTCATCGCGGCACAGCTCCTCTCGGGACGTGCGTTTAACAAGGCACTCACGCTCAACATGGCCACCTCCATCGAGGGTCACCCGGACAACGTGGCTCCCGCGGTGTATGGCGGCCTTACCAGCTCGTTTGTGGAGGCGGGAACCACCTATGCCGCCGTGATGCCCGTTAGCGACAACCTGCGCTTTGTGGCGATGGCTCCCCCGTACGTGGTGCGCACCGAGGAGGCACGGCGGGCCCTGCCCAAGCAGGTTCCCCTGCAAACGGCCGTGTGGCAAATGGGACGATGCGTAGCGATGGCAGACGCGCTGCTGCGCGGAGACACCCAGCTTATCGCGCGGGCATGTCACGACAAGTTGCACGAGCCACACCGCATGCTGCTTATCCCCCACTACGACATGCTGCGCACCAAGGCGCTGCAGGCCGGCGCGTGCGCCTTTGTAATCTCGGGCTCGGGTTCCACCATGCTCGCCATCGTGGAGGGTGACGAAGGTGCACGGAAGGTCGAGGATGCCGTGCGCGATACGGTTGAGGGTCTGTGGGTCCACACGCTCCACGCGACGCCTGAAGGCGCCAGCGTGGAGACCGTGGTGTGCTAAGCGTTAGGATGTATCGGCCTATCAATGGGGGTTATCCCCTTGGATAGGCCGCTGGGTCATGTGCCGCTCCACCAGCCAGGCGATCAGGATGCCCAGCGCACCACCGGCAAGGTCGATGAGCACGTCGGTGGGCTTTCCTTCACGTTCGGGCACGAACCGCTGAAGCGTCTCGTCCACGCACGGCACCACCAGCCACACCAACGCCACGAGTCGCCACTTCCACGGGCTGTCCCCAAACCACGAGCGCATGGTACCCACGGCAAGGGCGCCCAGCACGGCAAACTCGCAAAAGTGTGCGCTCTTGCGCACCACGTGCGTGGCAAGGCCCTCGTCCACGATTCCCAGGGCACTGAGGATCGGATGCAAAAACGAGACAGCCGATGCAGACTCGGCGCTGGAGCGCACGCCCGGCATGAGTGAGTGACCCCAGATGAATCCAACCCAAAGCACGAGGGCGACGAGCCACACGAACTTAGACACGCCGCCATCGCGCCAACTGTTGGTCTTGGGCAAGTCCTTACGCCTCCTTGGTCATGGGCGGGAGGTGCTGCGCCTTGCGCTCGGAAGCCGCCTGACGCGTGGTAACCGTCTGTTCGGCAGCCCTGCCACGCGCCGCACCAAGGTCGCCCGTGCCGTCGTACACGGTAAAGCGCGAGCTCAGGTCTCCTTCGGCAGCCCTACGGTTCCGCTCCATCTCCTCGCGCACCAGGTCCTCCACATGCGCCGCGGCACGCTGCTGCGATGCGGCGTCCGCAACACGACGCTGAGAAGCCATGGCGGCGGCACGACGCTGCGTCTCCTGCTCCCGACGCAAATTCTCGTCCATCGCACTAAGGGCCGCCTCGAACATGTCCGTCTGGGCATACGAGACTTGCATGTTGTCGGGATACAGGCTGGCGTCTATGCTGGGTACGCGCTTGCTGATGATGCTGGCGCGGGTGATGCCGAGCCGATTGGTCGCGGTAAGCGAGGCTGTCGTCGAGGCAGCCGTGGCCGTGGCGCCAGCGGCCGTGGCGCCGGGTACCGACCCGACCATGCCTGCCCGACCCACGCCGCCTTGCGTGCTAGACAGTCCCGGAAAACGCTCGTCCATGGTAACGGGACGCTTTACCGCCTGTCCGCGGTCGATGGTAAACGTGTCGTTGAGCGAGTCCGAGCTCAGGCGACGTCGCAGCGTGTCCCGCACGGACGCAGAGGGCTTGTCCTGAGTCCTCGCAGCCGGTGCCGAAGCGCGGCCCTGCAGCTGCGACGTATCCTGCGCAGGAGCTTGGTGCCGCGGTTGGCGCGGAAGCGAACCCGTGGTGGCCTGGCTGCTCACCGAGCCCGTGGCAGCAGGCTGCGCGTACGTCGGTCGCGCATAAGCATACCGCTGCTGTGCCGCTGCCGCCTGTCGCTGCTCTGCAGCGCGCTGCTGCACGGTTGCCGTGGGCACATACGAGCGCTTGACCTGAGCCGAGAGGGATTCGTAGCGCGTGCGGTACAGCTCCGCCGAGTTCTGGGCGCGCTGTGCCTCGGCCGAGATCTCCTCGATTTCCTCGTACAGCCGATGCTTGGCACTCGATCCCGCAATCCCAAACACCAATCCGCCCACGATGGCACCCGCCGCGCAGCCCACGCCAAACATCCCCCACGGGGACGAGGTCACGTTAGAAATGATTCCGTCAAGAGAAATCGCGTATGCGGGGGTTGGCGCCAAGAGTGCGAGCGTGGATACTGCCGTAACAGTTCCCAACTTGGGCAGATTGCGCACTGCGCCTGGGGCTTCGAGTTGCATGGTTTGCTCCGATTCAATTACGTATGCATGCAGCCGACACGCATGAGTAGCTCGTAAGGTTTATAGTAATACAAAAAGCCGGCAAAAGTGGCATTTACTGGTAAGAGTTGGTGTTTTTTCGATGAGGGCAGGAGGATTTGCCATGAAGAGCATTGCCGTCGTTACGGGAGCGTCTTCGGGAGTAGGCAGGGAATTCGTCTCTCAGCTTTGCGACCATAAGGGTGGTCCCCTCGACGAGATCTGGATCATCGCACGCAGCAAGGACACGCTAGAGGAAATCGCAGCCTCCAGCCCCAACGTCGCCGTTCGTCCCATCCCGCTCGACCTTATGGACGACGCCTCCTTTGCCACGTTGGAACAGATGTTGGAAGACGAGCGGCCCTGTGTGCAATGGCTCGTTAACAGCGCCGGGTTTGGCGTGTTTGGCTCCTATGGGGACGTGGGCAAGGACGCGAACGCCAACATGATTCGACTCAACTGCCTGGCGCTCGTGCAGATGACGTCCGTATGCCTTCCCCACATGCGGCCAGGGTCGTGCATCGTCAACCTCGCCTCCATCGCTGGCGTCGTTCCCCAGCCCTACCTGGCTACCTACTCGGCCAGCAAGGCGTTCGTTCTGGAGCTCTCGCGCATGCTCAACCACGAGCTGCGTGGAGCGGGCATCCACGTGATTGCCGTATGCCCCAAGTTCATGCGCACCAAGTTCCTAGACAAGCCAGGAGACGGCGACGCCGCCACCGCCATGACCCGCATAGGGTTCGAGCGAGTCGATCGCGTGGTGCGCCTTGCCCTACGCCTTGCGGTCCTTGGCTACCCCATGAGCATCAGCAGCCCAACCATGCAACTCGCCGCCCTGGCAGCAAAGCTACTTCCCCGCGAATGCATCTTCTTCGTCGAGGACCTGCTCTTTGGACGCCTCGGGAAGAAGGCCTAACCGAAAAAGCGGTGACCGTTTGGGGAGGTGCCTTTTGGACATCGGCCATGCCTGATGTCCAAAAGGCACCTCTTCCCAAACGGTCACCCGCGAAAAGGGGTTTGGCCCCTTTTCTCGGTTTGCTAGATGTACTCGTTCTGCTGGGCCTTCTTTGCCGAGCGGATGAGGAACTCCTGGTTGTCGGCCGTCTGCTGCAGGCCCTTTACCAGCGCCGACTCAGCCCGCTCGATGTTGTTCATGTTGGCAAGCACCCTGCGAATGCCCCATACGAAGGGCTGCAGCTCGGGGTCGATGGCCGGGAAGATGCGCTTGTCGGCCAGGTCGCGGTCGAGCTTGAGCTCCATGTTGCCCGTACCCTTGAACTCCTCGAAGATGACCTCATCCATCTTGGAGCCCGTGTCGATGAGCGCGGAGGCAAGAATGGTGAGCGAGCCGCCGTTCTCGATGTTGCGCGCCGCACCCAGGAAGCGTTTGGGAGGATAGAGCGCCGCGGAGTCCACGCCGCCCGAAAGAATGCGGCCGCTGGCAGGCTGCGCCAAGTTGTAGGCACGGGCCAAACGCGTAATGGAGTCGAGAACCACCACGACGTCCTCCCCCAGCTCCACAAGGCGCTTGGCACGCTCGATAACCAGTTCCGAGACGGCCGTGTGGTTGTCGGCCGGCATGTCGAACGTGGACGCGACCACCTCGCCGCGAATCGAGCGCTGCATGTCGGTTACTTCCTCAGGCCGCTCGTCCACCAGCAGGCAGAACAGGTGCACCTCGGGGTTGTTTGCCGCGATGGACTGGCAGATGCGCTTGAGCACGGTGGTCTTGCCAGCCTTGGGCGGACTCACGATGAGGCCACGCTGGCCCTTGCCGATGGGAGCCACCAGGTCGATGGCGCGACCGGTGATTGACTCCCGGCCATGCTCCATAACCAGGCGCTCGTTGGGGTAGATGGGCGTAAGGTCCCTAAAGCGCGGGCGCTTCCTCATCGCCTCGGGAGGTAGGCCGTTTACCGTGTCGATCTTTCCCAGTGGCGGGTACTTGTTGCCCGATCGCGCGGGAGAGAGCGTGCCCACCACGCAGTCGCCGGAGCGCAGGCCATACTGGCGAATGATCTGCTGATGTACGAAGGCGTCGCCGTCACCCTTCATGTAGTTTCCGGTACGAAGGAAGCCGTAGCCCTCGTTTTGCGTCTCCAGAATGCCCTCGATCGGCTTGAATCCCTCTGCCAGCGCGGCAGCCTCGTACACGAGGTCAACAAGCTCGGCCTTACGCTTGCCCACATAGTCGATGTCCAGCTCCGCTGCCTTGTTGCGCAACTCGGCAACCTTGAGCTTCTCGAGCTCCTCACGCTTGACGGACGGCTCGAGCACCTGATCGGCATTGTTGTTGCGCCGATTGCGCCGACGGTTTTGCCCGTTTTGGTTGCGGGCCTGGCCCTTGCCGCGATTTTGATTGTTGTTCGCGTTGTTGTTTCTTCTACGCTTGCGCGAGCCTGAGGACTGTTCCTGCTGTCCACCCTCGTCGTTGGGCTTGTTTCCCTGTGCACCCTCCTGTGCTGGGCCGGCATCGTCAGCCTTGCCCTGCGGCGCCTCCTTGCCCTGCGGCGCCTCCTCGCCTTGCGGCTGCTCGCCCGCGTCTGAACTGGACGCGTTCTCGTCGTTACGGGGCCCACGCCGCTTTTTTCGAGGCTTAGCCTCCTCCTGCGAGACGTCGCCAAGCGGAAGCTCGGCCTGGCTTTGCTCAAGAACTTGCTCGTTGGCTTCCTCTGCCATGAACCCTGCCTTTCTGGCATACTGCGCATGCACGACGCATGGCGCGACACATAAACTATCTGTAAGAAAAAGAGAGATTCTTAAGATCGAAGGCTTTGTAAGTACAGACCATGCTGTAACTGCCTAGGCATTGTAGCATGTTACCTACGAAGATGCATACGACAGTTACCATTCACGGATTTGCCACTCCGCACGTGGTTACTATGCACATTCTGGGCATGCCGCAGGTTCCCCTACGCTCTTTGGTGGCGCATCTGACCGTCCACGCTGTTCACGCCAATTACCAGATGGCCATCCCCGTCACCCATGCGAACCGCCTTGAGGCTCACATACACCGGCACGCCATCCCTCACAAGTCGGAAGACGAGGGTAAACGCTCCCTGCGTGTCTAGCGCACGCAACACCTTAGGCTTGGTGAATGCGTCGAGGAAGGCCGCATAGTCCTCCTCGAAGACGAGCGCCCGGGCATTCTTGCGAACCCTCTCAAAAAAGTCCACGTCCCTGCGTACCACCGCAAGGGTCCTTCGATTCGCCTGCGACGAGTACTCAAGGTACTCGTCGGTCTCCATGTCCACGTAATAGAGCCTAAAGTAGTCCGCCGCCAACGCGCTCGCAATGTGGGCGTAGGTGGTTCCCGATATTGGTTCGTCGTCCGAGATGCCAATCACCGCCACGGCAACGGCCGAGACGCCCGAAACGGGGTTGACGGCAATTCTTCTCATAATCGTATGGACCTTTGTGGTTGGCGAGATGCGCTCGTCCACAAAGCCGCGGTTGCCGTCACGCGCGCAGCGCACCAGCTTCTTCACAAAGTCCAATCCGTACTCCGCCTGCATGTCGTCGCAGTCAATCGTGGACGCTATGGCATCCTCCCCAAAGGTTCGGTTTACGAACTCCTCGTAGCTCTTGTTGTAGCGAGCATAGCGCGCCACATCACCGCGCAACTCCAAGACCGCCATGGGAGGCGTGCTAAAGTAGTTGTCCAGTCTGGCGGAGTCATCGCGAGCGACGGCAGTTATGTCGTAGAGATTCACGCTTCCCAACGTGCTAAAGTACTCGGATTCCGCTGGGTTCTCGAAGCCAATCTGGATTCCCTTTCTGTTGCGCTCCACAATCTGCTCCAGCGGGATGGGCTTGCAATAGTAGAAGCCCTGCAGCTTGGAGCAGCCCACCTCCATGAGGAAGCGTACCTGGTCCTCGCGCTCCACACCCTCGCAAATCGTGTCGATGCCCAGCCCGATCACCATCTTTATGAGCTCGGTGAGGATGATCTTGCCCTTGTCGCCCTCGTCGTAACGTCGCATAAAGTTCATGTCGAACTTTATGAGGTCGAAGTTAAGACAGTTCAGCACGTCGAGCGACGAATAGCCGCTGCCAAAGTCATCCATCCACACGTTAAAGCCCAGACTGCGAAAACGCTCGATCTGCTCGCACATAAACTCGAGGTCACCAGCCACGATGCTCTCGGTTATCTCGACGTTTATCATGCTGCGCGCGATGCCGGAATCGTCTACGCGACGCCGAATCTCCTCCACGATGTCGCAGGCATCGAAGTCCAAGCGCGAAAGGTTAACCGACTGCGACACAAGGTGCAAGCCAAGCGCCTGCTGGTCGCGCATCTTTTGGAGCACCTGCTCCAGCACGTAGAGGTCAAGCTTATAGATGAGCTTGGACTCCTCCAACGCGGGGATGAACTCCGCAGGCGAGAGGAGCCCGCGCTCGGAATCGACCCACCGCGCAAGCGCTTCCTCGTCGCACACCCGTCCGCTCGCGGCACGCACGATGGGTTGGTAGTACACCTTTACCCACCCCTGTTCCAGCGCCCGGTCCAAGTTGTCGATTATGTACCGATACGACTCCGAAGCTCGCTGCATGCCCCAGTCGTAGTGGGTGACGCGAGATGCGTACACGTTTCGCGTCGCGTCGCAGGCATATTTGGCCCGGTCGCACGCGGTGCTCACGGCGTCCCCGTCCTCCTCCGCCAGGTACACGCCCACGCGCACGGGCAGGTTCCTGCCTTGGTTTAGGTGCTCGCACCGTCGCAAGAGCTCGTCCAGCTTTTGGTCCAGCCCATCCGCCGCGCAGCACACGGCAAAGTTGTCGCTCCCAAACCGGCCACATCCATCGCTGTCGAACAGCTCCCCCAGCACTCGGGAAAAGGCCTTGAGCAGCTCATCTCCCTCCGCAAAACCATATTTGCGGTTAAAGTACTTCATGCCGCAGAGGTCCGTGTACAAGATGGCAGGGCGTCCGCCGGCCGCACGTATTGCGGCCATGCCCGCATCGGCCAGCTCGAAGAAGTGCGTCATGCTGGGCAGCCCCGTAAGGTAGTCGTAGTAGCTTGCCTGCACGATGCTCTCCTCGTGCAGGGCATGGTTGAGCTGCTGGTTGAGCGTGGACGTATGCGTGATCGCGTTTTCCACGTAGGAACCCTCGTCGGTGTACCACACGTGCGCCAGGCGCACGCCCGAGGAGGTGTACACGTGCTCGCCCATGGCGTGCACGATCTTGTAGTCGTTGCCTTTGCGTGCACGCGTGCGATAGATGACCTCGTAGGAACCGCCTTGCGTGGCAAAAACGTAAGCCGCACTCGCGATGCGCGCCACGTCGTCGGGATGCGTGTCGCAATACATGTCGTGGTCCATGTCGTAATACGCCTGGGCACGATTCTCGTAGCCAAACAGACTGCAAAAGCCGTCCGAGAGCACCAGCGTGCGCACACGCTTGTCGATAAACTGATAAATCGCGAACGGCATGCGAGAGCGCTCCATCACGGCCTGCTCTTGGCTGCTAAAGGCATACTTTTCCATGGAAGCCCCTCATCTGCAAAAGGCAATACCTCGCATAAGAATACACGAGGGTTTACTTTGAATCGCAATGTTTCCGCGGACGCAGGAAAAGGGCTTCTCGGCGGGAGAGCGCTTCCTAGCTTAAGTAGACGACGAGGTTGTTGCTGCCAAAGGCACTAAAGTAGCGTACCTCCTCGGCCATGTTCATAACCATGCGAATGCCAATGTTCTTTGTGGGGTCGCCGTCGAGCGATACATGGAGGCAATGTTGTCCGAAGCCCGGACAACCTGCTGCGCTTTGGGTTGCTCCTTGCTCACAGCAACACTTCCCATCGAGACGGAACTGTGATGTGCCACCTATCGAAGGGGGTAACCCCCTTTGATAGGCGGGCCATCACGGGACGGCCACTCCTACATGCGTGGACGACGGCGGACGACCAGCCGCACGATCTTATCCACGAGTACCTGAATGGACTCGCGGCCCTCCTCGGTGAGCACGACGAACGTGGACCGCGCGGACGATCCCTCTATGTGTGGGCGGGCGACCAGACCGCGCTTCGTCAGGGACCCCACCGACATGGAGACCGTGGGCTGCAGCAGGCCAAGCCGCTCCACCAGGCTGGTTATGGTTGACTGCTCGTCATCGTCCATGTACAGGGCGAGCATCACCAGCTGTCCGGCGGTGCAATACACCGAGCCCATCGTGTCCACGTACTTGCAGATGCGTTCGGCGGAGGTGCGGGCGAGCGGTTGTCCCACGGGAATCTTGGAGCGCGTTCCCTTTGCCAGCTCGGCAACGTACTCGTGGCCCTTCTCCGAGATGGAGCACACGATGTTGCGTCGGTCCACCGGACCCTCGCTCCGGTCGATGTATCCCAGGTTTGCCAAATGGTTCGTGCGATGCGTCATGGTGGGCCGCAGGGCACCTTGATACTCGGCGATGTCCGAGGTCTTTACCGGCACCTCCATCACGTCCAGCCTGCAGAGGATGGCAAACTCCTCAAACGTCAGCCGATACGCGCTTTCGGTTTCCTGCCGCACCAGGTTGTACGCCCTGCGCACTGACATGTACTCCCTCAGCTCCACGATGGTCTCCTCACTAAACAGCGCGGATATGACTTTTTCCTATCCATGCAAAATTATACTTTGAATGTATACCTCATAGTACGAAATGACATAACCCGCGTATTCTTAAAACACGTCAAGAAACCAAAAGTTTACGTAGACGGTCGACTTCCGCTACATATGCTGCGGTGCGCTCACCCCCACAAGCGAAAGCGTCGTGGCGAGCACGATGCGAACGGCGTCGCACACGGTAAGGCGGGCACGCGACAAACCCTCCTCCACGGGACGCCCCTCGCTGGGGAGCACCTGGCACTGCGTATAGAACGCGTGGAAGAGGCCGGCGACCTCCTCTGCGTAATGCGTGAGCCTAAACGGCGCGCGATCGCGGGCACAACCGGCAACCAAGCCCGAGAACTCCGAGAGCTTGCGTGCTAGCGCCAGCTCGCTGGCGTTGGTGAGCAGCGAGAGGTCCACGTTCGGGCCAATCGCCTGGTTGGCAATGGCCTGCATGTCCTGGGTCTCGCCCTCATCGAGCTCCACCCCGGCAGCTCTGCGCAGAATCGAGCAGATGCGCGCGTGGGCATACTGTACGTAGTACACCGGATTCGAGTTGTCCTGCCGCTTTACGAGGTCGATGTCGAAGTCGATCATCTGGTTGGCGGACTTGGAGACGAGCGTGTAGCGCGTGGCGTCGGCGCCCACCTCGTGCAGGAGCTCGTCGAAGGTGACCATGGTGCCCTTGCGCTTGGACATCCTTACGGGCTTGCCACCACGAAGCAGGTTTACCAGCTGACCCAGCAGCACCTCGAACTGCCCGGGATAGCCCAAGGCCTCGCAGGCGGCGTCCACGCGCTTGATGTAGCCATGGTGGTCGGCTCCCCAGATGTCTATTACGTGCTCCACGCGTTGGAACTTGTTCCAGTGATACGCCACGTCGGAGGCGAAGTAGGTGTACTCGCCGTTGGACTTAACCAACACGCGGTCCTTGTCGTCTCCAAAGGCAGTGGACCTAAACCACAGTGCCCCGTCGTCGGTGCGATAGAGGTGGCCCATCTCTTCGAGCTGGGCAAAGGCCCTGTGCACGGGGTCCAGGCCGTCCTCCCCCGCAACATAGAGCGTACGCTCCGAGAACCACACGTCGAAGTCGCAGCGGGCCTCATGACAGGTTTGGCGAATCGACTCGAGCATGTACTGGTAGCCGCGCTCGCGGAACTCGGCCACGCGCTCGTCACCGGCCACGCCACGCAGCGAGTCCCCGTCCTCGCGGGCAAAGCGCAGGGCCAAATCGATTATGTAGTCGCCACCGTAGGAGTTCTCGCCCAGCGCCTCCATAAACGCGTTCATCAGCGGATGCGTCTGGGGATACTTGTCCTCCTCGTCGTCCACGAACGCCTGGCGGTCGGCAATCAGCTCCGCATACGCCTCGTCCACGCTCTTCCCCTCGTCCACGAGCGAGAAGATTTGCAGATAGCGACACCCGACCGAGCGGCCGAACACGTCCATCTGGCTGCCGTGGTCGTTGATGTAGTACTCGCGCTCCACATCGTAGCCGGCAAACTCCATAACGTTGCACAGCGAGTCACCCAGAGCGGCCCACCTGCCATGCCCAATGTGCATGGGCCCAACCGGGTTTGCGGAGACGAACTCCACCTGCACCTTTTGTCCCCCGCCCAGGTCGGAGCGTCCGAAGTCGTCCCCCTGCTCGCGCACCTGGCGATACACGTCGTTGGCACTGGACACGCTCAGGTAGAAGTTAAGAAAACCGGGACCGGCGACCTCCACGCGGTCGACCTCCGAGCACGGCTCGATGTGCGCCACGATTGCCTGGGCGATCTTTGCAGGCGCGCAGCGCGCGAGCTTTGCCGAACGCAGTGCCACCGTGGACGACCAGTTTCCGTGCGATGTGTCGGCGGGCCGCTCGAACCCGAGGTCGTCCACCTCGAATGCGGGCAGGTCTTTGGCAGCCTGCGCGGCGGCAAGCGCGTCACGCACAAGCTTCTCGAGCTTCTGGGGCATGTAACAACACTCCTTAGGTTCCTATGGTCTAAACGGGCCGCGCCAAAGGGGCGTCTTCGCGCGGCGGGTCGCGTAGGGCAATCAGGCGCCAAGCTCCTCTTGCACCAGACGCTGTCTGAGGTCCGAGAGGCTCCGCGAGAGACCCACGGGATAGGTCTGGGGGTTGAGGAAGCGCTTGGTGGCGGGGTCAAGCCGCATGAGCGCGTCCTTGCAGCGCGCCCGCGCGACCTCCAGCGACTCAGGCTCGCCCACGGCACGCCCGCCCCGAACGACGGGCACCATGAGCTCGCGCGGCGTGCACGCACCCAGGCGATGTACGGTAACCGGGTCGATGATGTCCACCATGGTGGCACGGTCGCCATCGTCGCAGGCCTCGTTGATTATCATGTCGCCAACGGGGCAGCCGCTCGCGTCCTCAAAGCGCAGGATCTGCTGGATGCCGGGGATGGTGCGCTTGTACACCTGCTCCGAGAGCTTCATAACCGGACGCCAGTCCTCCTCGTCGCTTGCGCGCGTAGCCGAGAGCTTGTACACTCCGCCAAGCGACGGCTGGGGGTCGCACGTGGCCAGCTTCGTGCCCACACCAAACGAGTCGATGGGGGCACCTTGGGCAAAGAGCGACTGGATGGTGTACTCCTCCAAGTCGTTGGAGACGGCAATCTTCACGTAGGGCAGACCGGCCTCGTCGAACGCCGCACGCGTCTGTTTGGAAAGCTTGGCGAGGTCACCCGAGTCGATGCGAATGGCCGCCAGGCGCTCGCCCGCCGCCTCCATCTCCTTTGCCACGATGATGGCGTTCTTGATGCCCTGTCGCACGTCGTAGGTGTCCAGAAGCAGGCTGCAGTTCTTGGGGCTGGACTTCGCGAAGGCTCTAAACGCCTCGAGCTCGGTGGGAAATGCCATCACCCACGAGTGCGCGTGCGTGCCAAACACCGGTATGCCATAGATCTTGCCGGCTAGCACGTTGGACGTCGAGGTGCACCCACCAATGTACGAGGCACGTGCGACCGCAAGGCCGCCATCGGGTCCCTGGGCGCGACGCAGACCGAAGTCCGAGACGGGATGCCCCTCTGCGGCACGCACCACGCGCGATGCCTTGGTGGCCACGAGCGTCTGGAAGTTAACAAGGTTGAGCAGCGCGGTCTCCAGCAGCTGGCACTCGATGATGGTGCCCTGCACGCGCACCATGGGCTCGCGGGGGAACACGAGGTCACCCTCCGGAATCGCCCACACGTCCACATGCATGGAAAACGAACGCAGATAGTCCAGGAAGCCCTGCTTGAACAATGGGCCGCCACCAGGGGCCTGGATGCCCTCCAGGTAGGCGATGCTCTGGTCGTCGAACCGCAGGTTCTCCACGAGCTCCGCTATCTGCCCGATGCCCGCGGCAACCGCATATCCGCCCTTAAAGGGGTTCTCTCTAAAGAACACGTTGAAGCATCCCTGAGCGTCCATGAGGCCAGACTCCCAAAAGCCCTGCGCCATGGTGAGCTCGTACAGGTCGGTGTTGAGTGCCACGTCGGTGGGCACCGTGCGGTCGGTAAGTGACATACGCTATCGCCTTCTCCAAACGACAAACAGGTAGGGTAAGGGTACCATGTACCTCATTCTTTCGTTAGTGATGCGTGGAAAGATACACGGCAATCACCGCGATTACGATTACCGCAAGCGCTATGAGCACGATTCGTTGCCCCAAGGGCATGGAGAGATCCTCTCCGGGTTCCATAAAACGACGAGCCCGCTCCTTTGCCGCCAGCTCCTGCGCAGACGGGGCCTGCCGCTGTCGGGCCTGCTCTGCACGCAGGCGGTCAAGCTCTGCACGCTCTTCGCGGGCGGCTTTCTGGGCACGCAGCTCCTCGAGCTCGGCCCTCTCCGCATTGCTCAGCGGCCTCTCTTCGTTTGCCATGCCACATCCTCTCGATTGATTGCCCAAGAGTGTAGCGCAAGTGAGAAAAGGGGCCAAACCCCTTTTCTCACTTACCTCTGTTAGGCCACCGCTCCTTCCTTCGAAAAATACCCCTTGACACGAGCGAGACTTACTGCCAAAATCATTTGAGCACTTGGGGATGTAGCTCAGCTGGGAGAGCGCAGCGTTCGCAACGCTGAGGCCGAGGGTTCGAACCCCTTCATCTCCACCATAACCATTGCGACCCGGGCTCTGTCCGGGTTTTTTGTTAGGCGAGCATGAGCAACGCATACGACGCATACCAACACTGCGAGCTGTGCCCACGACGCTGCGGAGCGGTTCGCGACCAGGGGCGGGCCGGCCTCTGTGGCAGCGCAGCCTCCCCGAAGGTGGCACGCGCGGCCCTGCACTTTTGGGAGGAGCCGCCCATCTCGGGCGAGCGCGGATCGGGTGCCATCTTCTTCGTGGGCTGCCCGTTGCGTTGCGTCTTTTGCCAGAACCACCAGATCTCGCAGGGTTCGGCAGGGACCGAGGTGGATGTCCACCAGATTGCCTCCATGATGCTCGACTTGCAGGATCAGGGCGCGCTCAACATCAACCTCGTCACGCCGCTGCACCACGCGCCACACGTTCGCGAGTCGGTGTTCGAGGCGCGCGACCGAGGGTTGACCATCCCCATCGTGTGCAACACCTCGGGATACGAGCTCACATCGACTGTTCGCGCCATGCAGGACGTGGTCGACGTATGGCTCACCGACTTTAAGTACCACTCCCGCGACCTCGCGGCGCGCCTCTCGCACGCGCGGGACTATCCGAGCGTGGCGGCCGAGGCGCTCGTCGCCATGCTCGAGGGTGTGCGTGCCCGCGGGGGACGCCGCCTCGCGCCCGACGGGGCAATGCTTGGGGGCGTGATCGTGCGCCATCTGGTACTGCCTGGCGAGGTCGCTGACTCCTGCGCGGTGCTCGACCGCGTGTGGGAGCTCTGCGGCAACGAGGTGGACCTCAGCGTTATGAACCAATACACGCCAAACGAGCGTTGCCGCAAGCGCGGAGGGACGCTGGCCCGTGGCGTGACCGATGAGGAGTACGAAATCGTGCTCTGCCATGCCGACGACCTCGGCTTCGAGCACCTGTGGTGGCAGCAGGGAGGTACGGTCTCGGAGAGCTTCGTGCCCGCCTTCGACGGCACCGGCGTCCCGTTCGCCCAAAGCTAACAGGCACCGACGCTCCACGGAACGTCGGTGCCTGTCAGCTTTGGTCGACCACGTACCGACCTACCACTCGGTTGTCTCGGTTTCCTCGGTCGTCTCGGTTTCCTCGGCCGTCTCTTCGGATTGCTCGGACTGCGCGCTCTCGACCGTCACGTGTTGCGTCAGCAAGTTCACGTACGCCTTGATGCCCTCCTCAGAGAGATGCAAGCCGTCCTCCAGGAACCAGCCGCCCTGTCCTGCGGAGTCGGCAAACCAGTCCACGAGCTCCACGTTCTGGTGCTCGTTTGCGGCCTGCGCCATAACGCCGTTGTTCGTCTCGCACCACGTGGCGGGGCTGCGCGTGCTTACCAGCCACACCGTGCGCTCGTTTCCGGCGCTCGCAATAATCGCATCCAGGTCCCCCTTGGACAGCGGCCCTTCGTTGCCAACGCTCAGGATCACCGTGTTGCCCATGTGCCCCTCGTCCACGTACCCCTTGAGCGTCTCGGCTACCACAGACGCCCGGCGACCGTCGGCAGTGTCCACGATGCCGTGCGGATACGCCTTGGCAAGCGCGTCGGCCGCGTCCAGGCACATGGAGTCGCCCATGAGGACCATGTTGTACGAGGTGTTGTCGGCGCTCGGCGGCTCGTATTGCATGGTGCGCACCAAGAGATCCACATAGGCGTCGCGGCCATCCCAGGTAAGGTGGATGCCGTCATCCTCGAACCACTCGTCGTGTCCCGCGGAGGCGCCCAGCCAGTCCACGAGGTGCGTGTTCTGGTTCTCCTCCGCAGTCTTGGCAATGAGGGCGTTGTTCTCCACGTCCTTGGCGTTGGGCGTCCTCAGGTTCACCAGCCACAGCTGCCGGTCGGGGCCGACGGTGGCAAGGAGCTCGCTCATAATGCTCGTGTCCAGCACGCCGTTGGTGCCAATGCTCCACACCACGTCGTCCCCTACCACGCCCTCGTCCACGTACGCCTTGAGCGTCGCCAGGGCCTCGCCGGACTGGCGCTCGCCCTTGGTGTCCATGAGGCCGTGGGGGAACTTTTCGTTGAGGTTCTTGTATGCACCCAGCGACACGGAGTCGCCAATGAGCACCACGTCGTACACACCGTCCTGCAGCGGCTTCTTAAGAGACGACTGCATCGTGCGCTTCTCGTTGGGATGGCCCCCGGCAACGGTCACGGGTTCCACCACAATGAGGGCGATCGCCGTAACCAGCGTGCAAGCCACAAACACGCCCAGAGCGGGCACCAGCGCCGAGCGCTCTCCCACAAACGTGGTCTTGTACCAGGCCATTGCCTTGGCGAGCAGAGCTTGCGCCGCGTTCGGCTCGGCCTGCTCGTCCGCCGGCTTCACCCGCTCGTCCGCAGGCTCGGCCTCCGCTGCCACGTCCTCAGGCTCGGCCTCAGGCGCGTCCGCAGGCTCGGCCTCCGCCAGCACGTCCGCAGGCATGTCCGGCGCCACATCCGCCGCCGTTGTCTGGCCCTCGGTCTTACGCTTGGAGCCCAAGATCCTAAAGGGCTTCTCCACGAACCGGTACGACAGGTCCGAGATGGCCAAGATGAGCACCAGTTCGAGCATCAGCTTCCACCACGGCGTTCCCGTGGTTGTGTTCAGCGGGTTGAGCAGCTCCAGAATGGGATAGTGCCACAGATAGATGGCATACGAGCGCTGGCCGATCCATACCAGAGGCTTAAGCGAGAAGAAGCGCGCCATGGGGGATCCCTGCGGTACGAGGGCGGCGATGGCCCCCACCGACAGCAGTGAGCACAGCAGGATGCCACCATAGTACGAGAAGGCCGAATAGCCCTCGGTAAAGAGCATCATGGCAACCAGCGCGACCACGCACACCGGGCCGACCACCAAAACCATGGTCCTGCGAATGTCCTTGAGCTTGCTCGCCACCATCGCGCTCACGCGGTCGAACGGCCAACGCACCGCCAGCCAGCAGCCCAAAAGCAGGCTGAAGGCGCGCGTGTCGGTTCCGTAGTACGCGCGCGACGGATCGCCTCCCGGCACATACAGAATCGCCATGAGCAACGTCGAGATGGCAGCCGCCACCAGAAGGCCATGCCTCACGCGGTTGCGCGCAACGTTCTTTCTCATAAGATGATATAGGATGGGCGGCCAGATGAGGTAGAACTGAGCCTCTATGGCCAAGGACCAAAAATGCGTGAGTGGCGAGGGGTTTCCCGCCGCGGCAAAGTACGACTCGTTGCCAAAGATCTTGGTCCAGTTGATGATCATGAAGATGCCAGGAAGGATGTCGCCGCGCATCTTGGTGAACAGGGCGTGGTTGGCAAACGCGCACACCGAGCCAGTTACCGCCACAAACAGGAAGACCGTGGGCATCAGGCGCC
>CACZFB010000016.1:34515-63863 GCA_902780305.1 uncultured Coriobacteriaceae bacterium
GAGGGAAGGTCCACGTGGCCCCGACTCTTGCGAAACTCCCTCAGCAGGCCAGCGGTTACCAGATACCCCGACAGCACGAAAAGAATGGTCACGCCCAAAAGCCCGCCGCCGCACCAGGGGAGGCGCATGTGGTACCCGATTACCCCGAGGGCACAAAGCGCACGGAATCCGTCGAGTGAGTCAACGTACTTTCGCGCGGATGCGCGCTTTCCTCCCTTTGCCATGGGATTGCCCCCTATCGATTGTTAAGCTGCGTTTGGGCACACACAGCATATCGCAAACCATGCGAGTGGTAAACGAAGAATTGCGGGTACCTATCAAAGGGGGTAACCCCCATTGATTGCCGCAGGCGGCATATCAATGGGGGTTACCCCCTTTGATAGGTCGGCACTATCTGACCAAAGCGCATAACGCGCCCCCTGCAGTGGCTATAATGAACCCACCTTTCACCAGGTGGGTGTCCTCGACGCCTGTTCCAGCTTCCCCGTCAACGGAGGATCTCTGTACTGAGCACGAGATATGGACTCCCAAACAACACTTGTCGGTTCACCCAGTTTGCACCACAGGGGACGTTACCTTTATAGTAAGGTTTCCACGCGCGAAGAACAGTCTTGACATGTTCGCGATGTGCGAAACAATAGAAAGGATACACTCGCTGCGCCACGGCGCAGGCGACGGCTGCCAGAGAGGAGCGCGTACCACATGATCGACCTGTGGCAACCGTTTGTGGTGCTCTTCGCCACGAGCCTCCTGGTCGCGCTCGTGGTAACCCCGCTTGCACGGCGCGTCGCATGGTGGCTCGGCGCGGTCGACCACCCCGACGCGCGCAGGATTAACCGCCGCCCCATCCCCCGCATGGGGGGCATCGCCGTCTTCGTCGCCCTCATCGCAAGCAGCCTGGCGCACTTCGTGGGCACGCACACGCTGGGCTGGCCCGGCCTGTTTGCCACCAACCCCAGAAACGTGACCTTTATTAACTATCCTCTGCTGGTCGTCGGCTTCACCCTCGTCTTCGCCACGGGGCTTTTGGACGACTACCTCACGCTCACGCCCCGGCAAAAGCTCGTGGGCCAGTTCGCGGGGGCGATCGCTGCCGTGAGCAGCGGGCTTGTCATCGACGAGATCGTGAACCCGTTTACCAACGACCTCATCGTGGTGGGCTGGGTATCCTACCCCATAACCGTGCTGTACCTGGTCGCCTACACCAATATCTTCAACCTCATCGACGGCTTGGACGGACTCGCGGCGGGAATCGCCTGCATCGCGAGCGTCACCATGTGGATCGTGTCCACCATGTCGGGGCATCTGGACGCGGCCTCGTTCTCGCTCATGCTCGCGGGCGCCACGCTGGGCTTCCTGCGCTACAACTTCAACCCCGCCTCAGTCTTCCTGGGCGACTGCGGATCACTGCTCATCGGCTTCTCGCTGGGGTGCATCTCGCTGATGTCCGTGTCGCGCACCTCGGGGCTCACCGCCATCATCATCCCGTTGGTGATAGCCGGCATCCCCATAATCGACACCTTCTCGGCAATCGTGCGACGCGGCCGGGCCCACGTGAGCATCGGTCAGGCCGACAAGGGCCACATCCACCACCGCCTGCTGAGCGAGGGGTTCAACCAGCGGCAGACCGTCTTGTTTATCTATGCGTGGACCATCCTGCTGTGCGTCGGCTCGATCGTGATGACCCAGGTGGACGTGGTCCCGCGCATCCTCATCTTCGTGGCGCTCGTGGTGGTCTCGGCGCTCTTCGCCCTGCGGTTACACCTCTTTAGCCCCGTCCTGCTGCACCACTACAACCCAAAGACGGGCTCCGACGAGCTGGTTGCGCCGCAGGACCCGGCATTTAAGGAGGAGGCGGAGCGCTTCGAGGAGGAGCACACGCACTTTCCTCTGTAGCCGAACACAGGCCCCAAATCTCGCAGATAAAAGGGGGGACGCGCCCTCAGGCGTGTCCCCCGCGCTCAGTCCTTGCTCGGACCCAAATCTCTCGGGTTACTCAGCGTCCAGAGCCTTCTGGGCGATGGCGGCAAGGTCGGCGAAGCCCTTCTCGTCCTCGTAGGCGATGGCGGCAAGCACCTTGCGGTCCAGGTCGACGCCGGCCAGCTTCAGGCCATGCATGAACCTGCTGTAGGAAAGGCCGTTCATGCGGGCAGCGGCATTGATGCGCTGGATCCAAAGAGCGCGGATGTCGCGCTTCTTGTTGCGACGATCGCGATACTGGTACTGGAGCGAGTGCTGCACCTGTTCCTTCATGCCCCTAAAGGTGCGTGAGCGAACGCCGTAGTAGCCCTTGGAACGCTCTGCCAGGGTATTGCGCTTCTTGCGACCAGCAACTGCGCGCTTAACTCGTGCCATAGTTGATCAACTCCTCAATTCGTGCGAAATGGACGCAAGAGCGCCTAGTTCTTTCCCATGCGCTGGCTGACGACCTTGGCGTCGCCCTTGGCGAGCTCGGTCTCCTTGCGGAACCCGCGAATGCGCTTGGGAGACTTCTTGGTAAGAATGTGGCTCTTAAACGCCTTGGCACGCATGATCTTGCCCGTGCCGGTACGACGGAAGCGCTTTGCCGAACCCTTGTGCGTCTTCATCTTAGGCATGGTTACTTCCCCTTCTTCTTGTCCGTACGTGCAGCGTCGGCCTTGTTGGTGTCCTCTTTGTCGAAGGCACCCTTAATCGGCGCGACGAGCATGTGCATGTTGCGGCCCTCCATCTTGGGCTGCTGTTCCACCGTGGCATACGGACGCAAGTCGTCCGCAAGCCGATCGAGCACCATGAGTCCCTGCTCCGGGTGGGCCATCTCGCGGCCTCGGAACATGATGGTGATCTTTACGCGAGCGCCCTTACGAAGGAATCGCATAACATGGTTCTTCTTGGTCTCGTAGTCCCCCACGTCAATCTTGGGGCGGAACTTCATTTCCTTGACCTCAACACGCACCTGACGCTTGCGTGCCGCCTTAGCCTTGCGATCCTGCTCATACTTGTACTTGCGGTAGTCCATGACCTTGCACACGGGAGGCTCCGCGTTGGGAGCAATCTCCACCAAGTCCATGTTTTGGTCGTTGGCAATGCGCAGCGCGTCGCGAACGCCAAAAAGACCGAGCTGCGACCCGTCGACGCCAATGAGTCGGCAAGTGCGCGACGTAATCTCTTCGTTTATGCGAGGACCCTCGTTCTTGGCTATCTTCTACACCTTCCCTTCGTTGCGATGCCGGAGCACCGCCTCCCTGCGACCAAGGCCGCAATAAAACAAAACCCAAGCCACGAGTAGCTTGGGAGGACAAACAAAGCATACGCCCTGAGGCGTGCGAATGAGTTTGACCAGGCAGCTGCTCGAGGCGCCACGTAGGTGGGGACCTATTGGTCCCGCTTTACGAAGCAGTATGGTAGCGCGTTCTAACGTCGTTGGCAAGCGAGACAACAAAACATGTAGAATGATTGGGCTTGTACGCAGTGTTCGAGATTTGCGGCGGCCAATCAAAGGGGGTAACCCCCATTGATTGGGTCGTACACGACCTATCAATGGGGGTTACCCCCTTTGATAGGCCAAGACGAGAGAGGAGGACCCAATGCGTGCTCGACGCATATGGCGCCTGGTGCTGGCGGCGCTGCCAATCACCTTGGTCGCGCTCATCGCGTTTGGCACCGCATCCCTCTCCTCTCGGCCAGCGAGCGTGGCTCCTCGCGTGGCGGCGCCTGCGAGGACCGGCCTGCCCGACGGGGTGGGCGCGACGCTGCTGGACGACGCGACGAGCTTTAACGTCTCGGCCATCGAGCAGTGCGGTGACGCATGGTTCGATGCGTACGTTGCCTCGCGCATCGTAAACTCGGTGCCTGGCGTCACCTTCGACCTCAAGACCCCCAAAACACCCGTCGCCTACGACGCGAAGGCGAATGCGACCTATGGGCCCTGGACTGCCCCAGCCGACTTCGGCGCCACAGACGCGCGCGCCGACGGCAGCATAACTGAGTGGGCGGACCACTACTACATAACGCACGACTGGTCGGAGTTCGGCCAGCAGATCCTGGGCATGCGGCCCGGGGACCGCGTTACCATAAACGGGACCACCATGGTGGTGCAGGGAATCCTCGACTATCCCAAGGACAGCTTCTACGAGGAGATCACGCGGATAGCGGACAACGCGACTCTCATCCTGCAAACCTGCATCCCGGGCGAGGACTACAATCGCATCGTGTTTGGCTCCTAGGACATGATTCTGCTATACTAGGTCCAGTCACTTGCCCGAGTGGCGGAATTGGCAGACGCGGAGGTCTCAAAAACCTTTGTCGAAAGACGTGTGGGTTCGAGTCCCACCTCGGGCACCAATCTTTTTTACAGAGACACGAGCCAGGGGTTCGTTGCGAGCTCGGCCTCCATGGTGGTCGCCGGACCATGACCGCACAGCAGCGTGGTCTTGGGGTCGATTTCGGCCTTGAGGCGTGCCAAGGTTGCCATGAGCGTCTTGTGATCGCCGCCAAGCAGGTCGGTGCGCCCGCACGAGCCCGCGAACAGCGTGTCGCCCACGAAGGCGAACCCATCCCCCACAAACACGATGCCGCCCTCCGTATGGCCTGGCGCCGCAATCACCTGCAACCTGTGGCGACCCACCTCGACGACGTCGCCCTCGTGCAGCATACGGTCGGGGGCAGGTGCGTTCTCCAGCTCGTTCTCGGCCGCCGAGAAACCGTGGGAGGAAATCTGCAACGCCTGCTCGCACCGCCATGCGTCGGCCTCCGAGATGGCAAACGGTGCACCCGTCGCACGCTTGAGCGCGGCGACCCCGCACACGTGGTCGTGGTGACCATGCGTCGCGACGATGCCTACAACGTGCAGGTCCTCAAGCTCCTGCGCGATCCTGGCTCCCGAGGCACCGGCGTCCACCACCAGGCACTCCCCGTCGTCCACCAGCGCATAGCAGTTCGTCTGGATCGGACCCACCACGAACTGTCGAATGCCATCAGTCGTTGCCATGCTACACCCTCCGCTTCATCTGGTTGGCGCCCTCGCCCGGCATGAGCCGCCTGGCATTGAACACCGAGGGAACCCGGCTTACCGTCGCGAGCAGCGAGTCGAGCAGCCCCGCATCGGAAATGGACACCAAGAAGCGCATGCGGGCGGCACCCTCGTGCGAGGTTTGGGTGGACGCGGCCAGAATGTTGGCTCCGGTATCGTTGATGGCGATGGTTATGTCCTTGAGCAGCCCCAGGCGGTCGGTTGCCTCGATTACAATCTCCACCTGGAACTCGGTGGCGCCCGAGGCATCCCATTCGACGTCGATCATGCGCTCGGGATGCTGCATGAGCGACCGCACGTTGGGGCAGGTGGAGCGATGCACCGAGACGCCCTTGCCGCGCGTGATAAACCCAACGATCTCGTCGCCCGCCACCGGGTTGCAGCAATGCGCCAGCCTCACCAGCAGGTCGGGGTCGCCCTTTACCACCACACCGCAACTTCCCCGCTTGCGCTTGGACGAACCCGTGGGACGCGCCACGCGCAGACGGCGCTCGCCCTCGGAGCCCTCTTGCGACGCCTTCGCGGCTGCCTCCCGGCGAGCCGCGCGCTCCTGCTCGGCAGCCGCTGCCGAGAGTACAGCTTCAATGCGGTTGGCCACCTGAATAACCGAGACCTTGCCGAGGTAGATGGCCTGGTACAGGCTGTCGATGGTACGGGCGTCAAAGTGGGACAGCACCTGTCCCACGGCCTTGGTCGTGCGCGGATTCGAGATGCCGTATCCACGCTTGCGCAGCTCTCGGGCAAGCTCCGCTCGGCCCTGCTCCGCGTCGTCGGCCTTGTTCACCGCCGAGAAGAACTTGCGAATCTTGGCACGCGCCGACGGCGTGACCACGACGTTCATCCAGTCGCGCGAGGGGCGTGCATGCTTGTTGGTAAGGATCTCCACCCGGTCGCCCATTTGCAGGTGGTAGGTAAGCGGAACCACCGATCCGTTTACCTTGGCACCCACGCAATGGTTGCCCACCTCGGTGTGGACCGCGTAGGCAAAGTCCAGCGGCGTGGACTCGCGACGCAGGCTCATAACCTCGCCCTTGGGCGTGAACACAAAGATCTCGCCCTCGAACAGGTCCACGCGCAGATTGTCGAGGAACTCGTGCGGATCGTTGATGTCGTCCTCGTTCACCCAGTCCAGGCTGCGCCGGATGTGGTTGATGGTGGAGTCTATGCTGCGCTCGTCCTTGGTCATCTTGCCGTTCGAGTTGCCCGAGCGCTTGTACAGCCAGTGCGCCGCAACGCCGTACTCCGCATGCTCGTGCATCTCCACGGTTCGGATTTGCACTTCGATGGGCCGCGCGTCCGGCCCGATTACCGTGGTGTGCAGCGACTGGTACAGGTTGGCCTTCGGCGTGGCAATGTAGTCCTTGAACCTGCCGGGAAGCGGGTGCCACAGCGAGTGGACGGCACCCAGCACCGAATAGCACTCCTCCACCGTGCTGGTAATCACTCGCAGCGCAATGAGGTCGTAGATATCGGTAAACTCCATGCCCTTGCGGCGCATCTTCTGGTAGATCGACCACAGGTGCTTGGGACGGCCCGAGATCTGGAAGTTCTCCACCCCCACCCGACGAAGCTCGTCGGAGAGGGTCTTTATGGCCTCGTCGGTGTCCTGCTCGCGCTGGGCACGCGAGTCCTGGACCATGCGTGCCACGCGCTCGTACTCCTCGGGCTCCAAATAGAAGAACGCGAGGTCCTCGAGCTCCCACTTTATGGACGAGATGCCCAGACGGTCCGCAAGCGGCGCGTACACGTCCATCGTCTCACGGGATTTAAAGACGCGCTTGTGCGCCGGCAGCGCCGCAAGCGTGCGCATGTTGTGTAGGCGGTCGGCAATCTTGATGATTACCACGCGAATGTCCTTGGACATGGCAAGCACCATCTTGCGCAGGTTGAGCGCCTGCTTCTCGTCCATGTTGGAGACTTGGATGTTGGTGAGCTTGGTTACGCCGTCCACCAGCTCGGCAACCGTCTTGCCAAAGCGCTCGGTGAGGTCATCCAGGGTTGCGGAGGTGTCCTCAACGGTGTCGTGCAGGAGTGCGGCACAAATGGTGTCCGCATCCATGTGCAGGTCCTTGGCAAGGATGAGCGCCACCTCAACGGGATGGTTGATGTAGGGCTCGCCCGACCTGCGACGCTGGTCACGATGATATTCGGCGGCAAACCTATAGGCCCGCTCCACCTTCTCGCAGCCCTGCGGGTCCAAGAAGCCCGCACATGCGGTCTTGAGCAGCCGATAGTTGTCGGCATCGGGAATCTCTGCCTGCAGCGACTGCCTCTGGGCCGACCTCGTTCTCATGCCTGCGTCATCTCCCCTACCTGTCCACCACATGGCCAAAGCCCGGCGTTATGGGCCGGTTTATGCGATTGAGCATCTCCTGCGGCAGCGACGAGAGCGCCCAGTCCCTAAAGGACGCGAACTCCTCCTTCGCGCGCAGGCCCTCGGCGTAGCGCGTCGAGCTCTCCAGGTCCGCGTGCCGCGGAGACGTGCGCATGCGCAGCTGCCTCGTCTCCTCGTATCCGCGCACCTCGAGGAAGCCCAGCTCCCCAAAGACGTCGATGGCCACCGAGACCGACGAAACGGTCATGTTGCCCACGCCGTCGTTTGCGCCCACCGACTCCAGCAGCGCCTCGTCGCTTAGGCGCACGGTGCCACCCTCCGACGAGCGGGAACAGGACATGAGCGTACGATACAGTGCCACCATGTTGTTGCGTGACGGGGCGGCACACTCCAGGATGCCCTCGTTGACGCGCGCGTCTCGGCTACCAAACAGCAGGTGAATGGAGGCCGGCTTGCCGTCGCGTCCCGCGCGCCCGCTCATCTGGTTGAACTCGGTAGCGCTAAAGGGCATGTGATAGAGCACCACGTTGCGAATGTCCGATATGTTTACGCCCTCGCCAAAGGCGCTGGTGGAGACGATGCAGGAAAGCTTGCCATCCCTAAACGCACGCTCGACGCGCAGGCGCGTGGCACGGTCCAGGCCGGCATGGTAGAAGGCGATGGCGTGTCCCAGGTCGGGAACGCCCGCACGCAGGTTACGGCATATGAGCTCCGCCCGCTCGCGGGAGTTGACGTACACGACGGTCTTTTGGCCAGTGGCCACCAGCGACACAAGCAGCATGTCGCGGTCGCGCAGGTCTCGATGGTCGCACACAGCCAGGTTGGACCGCACCGAGCAGTCGACGACCACATGGTCGCGGTCGATGCCCAAAAGCTCGCAGATGCGGTTTGCGACCGGAGCAGACGCCGTAGCCGTCACGGCGAGCGTAACCGGGTTGCCCAACGTACGGAGGACGCGTGGAAACTCCGCATAGGCGCTTCGCGCACCGTGTGCATCGCCGGCATGATGCGCCTCGTCCACCACCACGAATCCCACGCGACGCGCATGGGCGAAGTCGTCCACATGGATGGCAAGGTACTCCGGTGTGGTGAGCACCACGTCCACGGCACCTGCCGCAAGGCCCTGGTAGACCTGTCCCCGCTCCTGTGTGGGCGTCTCGCCGGTAAGCACACGCACGACCACCCCCAAGTCGCCCAGCGACTCCGTGAGGTGGAACGCCTGGTCCGAGACGAGGGCGCGAAGCGGGAACACGAACACACTCGCCCGGCCGCTTGCAAGCGCGCAGCGGGCCGCGTGCAGGTGGAAGATGAGCGACTTGCCCCTGCCCGTTGCCATCACGCACAGCGCCGAGGTGTTTCGCCCCAGCAGGGCGAGCGTCGCCTTTTGCGCGGGCAGCAACTCATGCGAGCCGATGAAGTGCTTGCGCAAAACGTCGTCCAGCTCGCCAGGCGACAGCGTTGCAAGGCGTTCGCGAATGCCGTGGCCGTCCGCTTGGTCCTCGCCATCGGAAACCGTGCCAGACGCATCGCCCTCAGCCTTGCCGGCGGCATCGGCAACATCGCGGAACAGGATGTCACTCACCATGAGCTTGGGGCTCGTCCTCCCCTGCCACGACTCGTTTACCGCGTCCACCACCAGGTCCACAAGACCGTCGCACCCATACGCCCGCTCCATGTTGGGGGCCCGGAACATGATTGCCGAGACTGAGGCTGCACCGTCGGTCGCCACGAAGCGCAGATGCGCCCCCTCGTAGCCAACCCGTGCCCGATTGCGCATAAAGACGCCGCGAATGCCAAAGAGGGGCCGCTTGTTTCCCTGTCCGAAGGGCTGCAGGACGTCGAGCGAGGCGATGCTCGCCTGCGACAGCTCACCGAGCGAGACGATGGCCGAGACCTCTCCCTTGTCAACGAACTGCTCCTCGGGAAGGTCCGCCATGATGCGTTGCAACTGCTGCCGAAACGCCTCGAGCTTGTCCACCTCACAGGTAACGCCCACCGCACCCGCATGGCCGCCAAAGCGAACCAACAGGTCGGAGCACTGGTTTACCGCCTGGAACAGATCCACGGAGCCAACGCTGCGGCCCGACCCGCGGGCCACCCCGTCGCTGATGGAGAACACGATTGCCGGTACGTGATAGCGGTTCGCGATGCGACTGGCAACGATTCCCTTTACCCCCTCGTGCCAGCCCTCGCCGCCACACACAATAACACGCTCGCCGTCGTACGTGCCCTCTATGCTCTTAAGCGCCTCGTGCGACAGCGCCGCCTCGGTTTCGCGGCGCTGCGTGTTGGTTTGCTCCAGCATGCCGGCAAGGATCGTGGCCTCCGCCGGGTCGTCGCTAATGAGCAGGTCGAACGCCACCTCGGTCGTGCCCATCCTGCCGGCCGCGTTGAGCCTGGGGATGAGCGAGAACGGCAGTGCGTCGGCCTGGATCTGGGCGAGGTCGATTCCCGCCGTGGCGGCCAGGGCGACGATGCCCGGCCGACGGGAGTGCCGCATGAGCTCGATGCCCCGCGCCACCAGCGACCGGTTCTCCCCCTGCAGCAGCATCATGTCGGAGACGGTGCCCAAAGCCGCCAGGTCCACGTACTCCTGCCACAGCTCCGGCTGGCCCATCCTGCGTCCCAGCTCGCACACCAGCTTGAGCGCCACGCCGGCTCCGGCGAGCTCGCGAGACGGACACGTCTCGCTGAGCTTGGGATCGGTTACCGGCACGCCCGTTGGAACGAGGTCGCCAGGCTCGTGGTGGTCGGTGATCACCACGTCCACGCCGTGCTCGAGCAGCCAGGCAACCTCGGTGCCCGCCGCGATACCATTGTCCACCGTAATGATGAGGCTTGGGCTCGAGTCACCCAGGACGCGGTCGAGCGCGGCCTGGCTCAGGCCGTATCCCTCCCCAAACCGATGCGGTATGTAGGGACTCACCACGCCGCCCAGCTTGCGCAGCGCCTGGGTAAGCAGGCAGGTGGAGGTCATGCCGTCCACGTCGAAGTCGCCGAACACCGCAATGTGCTCGCCGTCACGCAGGGCACGCTCCATGCGCGTTGCCGCATCGCCCATCCCGGGAATCTCTAACGGGTCGCGCCAGTCCCGCTCCAGAGAGGGACGCAAGAACGCGCGCGCCTCCTCCACGCTCGACACGCCGCGGGAGGACAGCACGCGCGCAACCAGCACGTCGATGCCAAGCTTCTCGCACAGCATGCGCTCCGCCTTCCCGTTGGCGGGAAGGATGTCCCAGCGCCTGTTGTCGAGTAGGCCCGACATCGCCTCAGCCCCTTACCTTACTTGGCGTCATCCCCCGAGCTCGCATCCACGCCCCATTGCGCGGGCTGCGCCTTGATGGCATCTGCCGCGAACAGGCGAAGCGCCGTCACGCCATACCATCCCACAGATAGGATACCGCATACCACCGAGAACACCGCCGTGGTGCCGAAGTCTCGGAGCATGGGAACGGGAAGGAACATGAACACGATGCAGGCGACGGAGTACGCGGCAATCGGTCCCGCCAGGGGCTTGAGGCCTTCTCCCACGCACGAGATCGCGGCACCCCTAAAGCTGCCGCCTTCGAGCACGTGTGCACGGAACCGGCCGCACACGCTCCACGCGGCCGCGGTCGTCGCCGCCGCCCCAAGCAGGCCTGCCAGAACGCCGGGCATCGTGAGCACGTACATGTTGAGCCTCGAGAAGAGCGCCACGAGTCCCAGCAGGAGAATGCCATAGACCGCAAGAGCACCCGCGATGATGACTGCCAGCTTCTTGTAGCGCATGTAAGAGGCAACGGCAACGCCCACCAACGCGACAGCGGCAACGCACGGCAGGGCCATCTTGCCAGCCTGCCCGATGTAGGCGCCGACCTCGTGGCTCCCCTCGTAGGCGGTGTTTACGGGAAGCTCGCCGGTGTCGACCAGCGACTTGATGGCATACGCCTCGTTCTCGCTGAACATGCCGCTGATGGACACCTGGCCGGTGGATATCTCCTCCGACACGGAGGGCGTGGCGAGCACGCGGCCGTCTACCGTAATGGCTACGGAGCCAGAGCTCTGTGCCAGCTCCTTGGTCACGTCCGCAAAGAGCTGCTTGCCCTCGTCGTTGAAGTTGAACGTGATGGCATAGTAGCCCTCCATGATCTTGGTCACGGTGGCAGACGTTATGGACGAGCCGTCCATAAACGGCGTGTAGGTTCCCTTGGCAAGCGAGACGTCGGAGGTTCCCGCGTTGATCTTTGCCATGGCGTCGGCGTCGCCAATCTCGTCCACGCGAACGAGCTCAAGCTTGCCCTTGCCCCCCACGAGCTTCGCGAGCTTCTCGCCGTCCTCAACATAGGTGGGCAGCTCCACCAGAATCGCGTTGGAGCCATCCTTGAGGGCCACGGGATCGCCGGCGTTGAGGGCGCCCAACCTTCGTGCCACGGTAGAGACCGAGGAGTCGAGGTCGCCCACACTGGGCTCGGCCCCCTCGTCGTTGGTCGCCGTCAGCTGGTATGCCGTGCCCTCCTTAAGCCACAGACCGCGCGCGATGGTCTGGTTGATTGGCCACGCGCATACGATGCAAGCCACGCAGACGCCGGCCAAGACGGCCAGCAGCGCCACGCGACGCTTCTTGTCGGACTCCGCCTTGCGCGAGCGAGACGACTCCTCGCGCGACGCGATGCCCACGCTCTCGTTCCATGCCGCAACGCCCGTCTTGCGCTCGGCCGACTTATTGCCACGGGCCATGTGCCTACCCTCTTTCAACTCACTGCTGCCATGCATACATATTTGAGGGATTCTACCACAATCTACTTTTCGCGGCTTTGTCCAAGATTTGGGAATAGGGGCCAAACCCCTTTTCTCACTTACTCGCAAAGTGAGAAAAGGGGTTTGGCCCCTATTCCCAGCAGCGACGGCCTAGAAGTCGTTGGCCGCCTCGCTGTTGTACCAGTCGCTCACGAACGCTCCGTAGGTGCCGTCCACGATCGCCTGGCGCGCGCGGCGCATGAGGTCGAGCAGGTAGTACAGGTTGTGCGTGGAGAGCAGGATGGAGCCCAACATCTCGCGCTGGCGCACCAGGTGGTGCACGTACGCGCGCGAGTAGCCACCCGTGCACACCGGACAGGTGCACCGCGCGTCCAGCGGGCCCTCGTCGTGCGAGAAGCGCGCGTTCTTAAGGTTGAGCCTGCCCTCGCTGGAGAAGACGGTGCCCATGCGCGCGGTGCGGGTGGGCAGCACGCAGTCGTACATATCGATGCCGCAGGCCACACCGCGCACCAGCGTGGTGGGATTGCCCACGCCCATCAGGTAGCGAGGCTTGCCCTTGGGCATGTGCTCGCTCACCAGCGGCTCGAGCGTCTGGAACATCACCTCGTGCTCCTCGCCCACCGAGTACCCGCCGATGCCGTATCCGGGGAAGTCGGCCATGGACTCGAGCTGCGAGAGCGAGCGCAGGCGCAGGTCCAAGTCCATGCCTCCCTGCACGATGCCAAAGAGTGCCTGGTCCTTGCGCGTATGCGCCTTCCAGCAGCGCTCTGCCCACATGCTGGACAGCTCCACCGCCCGCTCCACGAAGGGCCTGGGAGACGGATAGCCGGGGCACTGGTCCAGCTGCATCACGATGTCGGCGCCCAGAAGCTGCGCGATGCGCATGTTCTCCTCCGGCGTCCAGCTCACCACCTCCCCACCGTAGTCCACCGCGTGGAACCGCACGCCGTCGTCACTCAGCTTAAAGTGGTCTGCGTGGCTGAACACCTGGAATCCACCGGAGTCGGTGAGGATGGGACCGTCCCAACGCATGAACCCGTGCAGCCCGCCCAGCTGGTCTATGAGCTCCGGCCCCGGACGCATGGACAGGTGGTAGGTGTTGGCGAGCAAAATCTTGGTGCCGATCTCGCGCAGCGTGGACGGCAGGATGCCCTTTACCGTGGCCTTGGTGCCCACTGGCATAAAAATGGGTGTGGGCACATCTCCATGTGGGGTATGGAGCACCCCCGCCCGCGCATGCGTGGTGGGGTCCTCGGCAACGATGTCAAACGAAAACCAGCGCTCCTGGCGCACGTCGCCAACATTTGGTTGTGTCATGACGGCTTCCCTCCTGCGTCTTGCGCGAGCCTGCTCTCTATCCACAAGGCTACACCATCTTCGCTCACCGAACCACATACCTCGCTGGCCGCCGCCTTGACCTCGTCGTCGGCATTGCCCATCGCGACGAACCGCCCGCACACCTCGGCCAGCGGAAGGTCGTTGCCGCCATCGCCAAAGGCGACCGCGTCTGCGGGACTCACGCCAAGGGACTCCATGAGCCATCGGGCTCCGCTGCCCTTGGAGACGCCGGGCGCCGTTATCTCCAGCTCGGTGTCGCCCATGCGCACCACCTCAAAGCGGCCGTCGGCAGCCAGCAGCTCATACGCCTCGGCGCAACGCCGTTTTGAGGGAATGGTGCACCCCATCTTGTGCACGCCGTCATGCGCCCCACGGAGGGGTCCCACGATGGAGCGTACCTGCCGATGTGCCTTGTGCGTCACCATGGACCACACGTAGCGCGCCCCCTTGCGCGCGAGGCGGCAAAACGTGCGGGGACCTCTTTCGTCGGTGGCCTGCTGCCTGCTCGCACGCGCGAGCGCACCCGTCCTGCCCGTAAGCAAGTACGAGGCACCCTTCCACTCGAAGTACGCCCTGTCGCCAACAAAGGCATTCCATGCGGGCGCGAAGGGCCGAAGCAACTCGTAGCAGGCCAGCGCGTCAGCCTGGACAAGTGGACGCGACAGCAACGTGTGCCCGTCAGCCAGGCGCGTTACCGTGGCCCCGTTCGCGCACACGCCATAGTCCATGATGCCACTCTTAAGAATGCTCTCGTTCACGATGCAAAACGGGCGTCCTGACGCGATGGACAGCACGTACCCCGCGTCCCGCGCCGCGCCAAGCGCCTGCAGCACGCGCGGCGAAACGTACGTGCCGGACTGGACCAAGGTGTCGTCCAAGTCGAACAAGAGAAGCCCGACGCCTTGCGGGCGCCGGGCCTGGGGAACAAACCCTTGCGTTTGCTCGACTGTGCTACTACTCGCCAAAACCGCTGTCCACGAGGGCGATCAGGGCGTCGAGAGCGGCCTGCTCGTCGGGACCGTCGCACGCGATCTCGACCTTGGTGCCGGAACCCATGCCAGCAGCCAGGATCATCATGATGGACTTGGCGTTGACGGGAGCGGAGCCCTTGTCGACGTCCTTGATGGTAACGGTGCTCTCGTACTTCTTGGCCTCGGTCACGAACACAGAGGCAGGACGGGCGTGCAGGCCAGTGGCGTTGACGATGGACGTCTGCTTAGAAACCATTTTGAAGCTCCTTCGACTCTCGCTTACGGACTTGGGTGACGCTTATGCCGCCACCCCATAACACTGTGCTAAACCCTAGCACATGTGGGTGACTTTGTGCACGAGGACTCGCCAAGATGCGAATCTTGTTCGATGAGCGCAATATTTTGTGCCGTTTGCGGTAGGTCTTGCTATCGTTTTCCTGTGACGTAAGATGGTATTCTCAACACAAGCGAGAGGATTCACATACATGGCAAGCAGGTCAGATTCGGACTCGAATACCGTTGAGTACGAGGACGGCGAATACGAGTACCCTATACAAGATATGCCCGAGGAGTACGTCGAGGTGAGCGAGGGCCCCAACGCGCGCGACGCGCTGGAGGGCGACGCGGCGGTTGGGGCTGCCATTACGCGCGCCGGGAGCACCGCTGCCGGAGCGGCGAAGGACGCCGGTCGATCCATCGCCGGCGGGTTCAGTGCCATGCGCCAGGTGCGCCAGGCCTCCAAGATGCGCGCGAACGCCCGCGCGGAGGTCCGCGAAATCGAGGAGGGTCTCGAGGAGAACCGCGCGCTCCTGGCACACCGAGAAGACGTCGCGCAGCACTACGACGAGATCGTGGCGGCACAGACGTCTGCCATCAATGCGGCACAGGACGAGATCGACCTGGCAACGGACGATCTGGAGAAGCAGGCCGCAAAGCGCAAAAGGCTCACCGACGAGCTGCGACGCATGAAGGAGCGCCACGAGCAGGAGCTTCGCCCGTACCGCAACCTCATGGACAGCTCCCGAGGCAGGTCGGACGACGCGGCCAAGGCACTTGCCAACGCGCGCCGTTCCGTAAAGAGCGCCGAGGCACTGGTCAACGAGAAGACCAAGAACCGCGCCAAGCGCATCCAGGACGCCCATCGGGCAGTGGACAATGCAAAGGAGCGCGTACGCGCGGTCGAGGAGGAGCGCAACGCACTCCAAGCCGACGGGGCAACCGACGAGGCGGCCATCGCAAAGGTGGAGAGCGAGCTCGCCACCGAGCAGCGGAGCCTGCAGATGGCCACGAGCGACGTCGAGCGCGTGACCCAGGAGGCCCAGGCGGCGGTGGACCAGGCGCAAAAGGACCTGTGGTCCAAGCAGCGCGAGCAATCCGTCGCCGAGAAGGCCGCCGAGAAGGCAAAGGAAGAGGCCACCACCCACAAGAACGAGTACGACGGCCGCTTTAAGGAGGCACAGTCCGAGGAGCGTGCCCACGAGGACGCGATCAAGTCGTGCGAGGCGCGCATGAAGGACCTCAACAAGACCAAGGCGGCAGCCGAGGCGCGCAAGAGCGAGGCGCAGGCCGTCTTGGACGAGGCGACCGAGATTCACGCGCACCCCGAGACCACCGAAGGGCTGCGCCAGCGCATTGCCAACGAGGAGCGCGACCTCGCCGACGCGAGGGCGGACCTCGACGAGCTCACGGCCACCGAGCGCGAGCTGCGGCGCGCCACGCGCGGCGCACGCACCACCTTTATGGTGGTTGCCATCGTCATAGCCGCCATCGTTATCGTTGTCCTGTGGTTCTTATTTCTCAGGCAGGGCTAGCTGATTGAAGTTTTCTAAAAAACGTGGTAGGCGGGGGACAGTCCCCTGCATACCGGGGACTGTCCCCCGCCTACCACGAGCAGGCTACACGATGAGCATCGCGTCGCCAAACGAGAGCATGCGATAGCGGTTGGCTATGGCCTCCGCATATGCGTCCATAATCTGCTCCCGGGTGGCAAATGCCGAGACGAGCATCATGAGCGTCGAGCGCGGCACATGGAAGTTCGTGACCATGGCGTCCACCACGTGGAAGTCGGAACCTGGCATGAGGAACAGGTTGGTGGTGGCATTCTCGCGGGCGACCATGGCACCCGCTCCCTCGTCCCAGGCGCTCTCCAGCGAGCGCACGCTCGTGGTCCCCACAGCGATCACGCGATGACCGGCCTCCTTGGTGGCACGCACGGCATCGACCACCTGCTGAGAAACGTGGTATCGCTCGGTGTGGATAACGTGCTGGGTGGGATCATCCTCCTCCACGAGCCGAAACGTGTCGATGCCGACCTCTAGCTCGACCTCCGCCCAACCGATGCCCGCCTCACGAAGCGACGCCAAAAGCTCGGGGGTAAAGTGCAGCCCCGCCGTCGGGGCCGCCGCCGAGTGCTCCTCCCGCATGGCATAGACCGTCTGGTACTTCTCGGGATCTCCCTCATAACTGGTGATGTAGGGCGGCAGCGGCACATTTCCCACCGCATGTATCGCGGCATCCAGCGTAAGCCCAGCCTGCGGCTCGAAGCGCACCAGACGCCCGCCGCGACTCCCCTCCACGAAGTCGAGCACCTCGGCAACGAGCACGACGTCGGCGTTTTGCGGGGCAAGGAGCCCACCGGCACGATACTCGATGCGTGCGCCCACCCGCAGGCGCTTGCCGGGGTGCACCAGGCACTCCCACACGCCGCCCATCGCGTCCAGGTCCTCTCGCCTGCGCAGCAACAGCGTTTGGGCCACGCCGCCGGTGGGCTTGTGCCCAACCAGGCGCGCGGGTAGCACGCGCGTGCGATTTGCCACCAGCAGATCTCCGGGCTCCAGGTAATCCCCCAGCTCGAAGAAGCGCCGGTGCTCGATGGCACCGCTGTCCCGATGCAGCACCAACAGCCTGCAGGAGTCTCTTGGCTCGGCGGGTGCCTGCGCGATGAGCTCGTCGGGCAGGTCGTAATCAAAGTCACTCGTACGCATTGGTCTCCCTAGTCCTTGGTCTCGCGCGCCAGGCGCGCGGCGCGCTTGGCCGCCTTGCGCGCGTCACGGGCCTCGTGACGCTCGATGGCCGCCTCAGCCGCCGAAAAGCGGCAGCCGCAGTAGTTTTGCCTATACATGCCCAGCTCGCGCGACCTTTGCGTGGCGACGGGATACTGGGCCCTAAAGTCCCGCACGACGGGAGTGAGCCCGTGGTGCTTTGCCAGCAAGACGAGCAGTTCGCTGCAGTCGTCGAACAGCTGGTACGGCGACACCGCCAGCGTGGTCGAGATGTACGAGAATCCACGCTCGCGGGCAACGCGGCAACTCTCGGCAAGGCGCAGCGCGTAGCATGCCCTGCAGCGACGCACGCGGTCGAAGCGCGCAGGTGCCACCGCGCGTTCCCAGGCGTCACGGTCGTCAGCCGCGACGATCACCGGCACCCGCGCAACATCGTTTGCCCAGCCAAGCAGCGTGTTCAGACGTCGCTCGTGCTCGGCGACGGGTTGTATGTTGGGATTCGTCCAGCAAATCGTAGGCGCAAATCCCTCCTCCCGCAAAAGCCGCACGGGCTCCAGCGAGCAGGGACCGCAACAGGCGTGCAGCAGCAGTGGGGTGCCCACCATGCGCCTACTGCTCGAGTGCCCCGACAAAGGCCGCCAGGAGCTCGTCGAATTCATCGTAGGCCGGAATCTGCGGATAGTCGGCCTTTATCTGGTCGGTGCTACGGAACAGGAAGCCCGCCTTGCTTGCCTGGATCATCGCCAGGTCGTTGAACGAATCGCCTGTCGCAATGGTGTCGAAGCCGGCCGACTGCAGCGCACGCACCGTGGTGAGCTTGGACTGCTCGCAGCGCATGCGCACACCCTCCACCATGCCGTCTTCGCCCACCACGAGCGAGTTGCAAAACAGCGTGGGCCAGTTGAGCTTTGCCATGAGCGGCTTGGCGAACTCCTCGAAGGTGTCGGAGATTATGATCACCTGCGAACGCGTGCGCAACTCGTCCAAGAACTCCCGCGCGCCAGGCAGTGGGTCTATGGTGGCGATCACGTCCTGGATCTGTCGCAGGCCAAGCCCATGCTCGCGCAGGATGCCCATGCGGAAGGCCATGAGCTTGTCGTAGTCAGGCTCGTCACGCGTGGTGCGCCGCAACTCGGGTATGCCCGTGGCTTCGGCAAAGGCAATCCAAATCTCGGGGACGAGCACGCCCTCCATGTCCAAACAGCATACGTTCATGGCTTCTCCTCCAACAGTCGCTTACCGCCCTACTTTAGCGCATCCCACAGAGCTGGCCAACCCGATTGACGGTCTCTGATAGGGCGTACGGATGAAAAGATTACGAGGCTCCCATGTCCGGCCCGCCCAGGTGGTACAAAGGAGACAGTCCCCGGTATGCAGGGGACTGTCCCCAAAATACCACCGACCGTGACATGGGTGCCGCCAGCCCGCGGTTGGCTATTTGCTGAGCAGCGAGATGCCGCGTGAGGTATCCTCAACCAGGTCGGCCGAAGGCTCGTTGGCAATGATATGCACGTACTCCATGTCCCCCGTGCAGCCGGCCAGGTGAATGATGGCCATAAAGTAGCCCAGCAGCGGGAACCCCGACACGACAGGCACCACGAGCAGCAGGGTCGTGACCACCACCGTGGGCGCCATCAGCACCACGCAAAACGGAGCCTTTGGCAACACGCAGCCCGGTGCGGACGTGTACAGCATCCAGCTGGAGAATCCAAACTGGATGCGTGCCCTAAATCCCGAGACGAGCTTGAAGGCAACCGCATGCACCAGCTCGTGCACGAACAGCGCCACGAAACTCCCTGCGGCAAGCAGCACGAACCACAGCAGACTGACCTCCTCGTGGGGAAGCACCACCGCGCACAGCACGCCCAGCGCCACGCCCACCACGAGGATGGCCACGCTCAACACTGCCATGCGCTCCTGCATAACGGCGTCGTCCAGCAGGTCTATGTCCACGAGCCTTCTCATGCGCGCACGTGCCCTAGCTCGCCGAACCCCGCCGACGCCCCATGCCGACGCCGGCCACCATAGCCACTGCGCCCAAGGCGGCCATACCAGCCAACGCTCCGGAATTGCTCGCGTCGGCCGTTGCCGGCAGCACGCGCGCGACCGTGCGCACCGCTGGTGTCTCGGACGTCGCGTCGTGGTCGTCGTCTGTTGTGTCGGTGTCGCAGGAGCGATAGTAGCAGGGCACGAGTGAGGCCTCCAAGTGGACCTCGTCGCCATCGTCGGTGTCCACGTAGAAGACCTTGGTCCCATCCATGGTCCCCTGCTCCACCGTCCCGTTCTTCTCCTCCACAAGCTCGACGTCCGTCTTCGACCACACGCGATAGGGCGCGTCGTCATCCTTGGCCTTGGTCACGTCAACATCGGAGCGCCTTAGGGTAAGCTTGCCATCGGCATGCACCGAGCCAGCGACGTCCACTACGGACCCACCCACAAAGAGATCCTTGCCAGCGTACACGTCGGTGCGCTCGTTGCCCTCGCCTCCCTCTATCTTGGTGCAGGTTATACGGGCGTTTCCCTCCTTGGACGAGACCTCGCCCTGCTTGCTGCGCATGACCACCGTGACGTCCGACACCGTGAGGTCGCCCTTCTCGGTGCCCAGGCGCTCCGACGACTCGTCCTCACCAATCTCCACGATGTCCTTGCGCGGACAGTTAACGCCGTGCACGTCTACCTCGGCGTTATCGTAGCCCTTGATGCTCTCGCACGACGTCTCGCCGTCCACGCGAACCTCCAGCGAGGCGTCATCCCTTGCCTCCAGGTCCTCAAACTCGTTATGCTCGTTCATGTTTACAGTAACGTTGGACGAGTCGTAGGCCTCGATATCCTCGACCTCGTTGTCCCCGTCGAAGTTGACGGTTACCGTGGCATCGTCGGTGACCCGAAACTTGTCAAGGACGTTGCCGCCCCAAAAGTTCACGCTCAGGTCCTCGTCGGTGGACAGCAGATCGCCCGTTACGCCATACATGTCCAGCACGCTGTTAAGGAAGGTGGCCCTCCCTCCCCCAACCTCGTTGTCGCCCTCCTGCAGCTGCGTGTTGTCCAAGGTCACTTGGGCGAAGCACGGCTGCGACGCACAAACGAGCGCGGCGGCAACGGCAACGATCAGGCGGCGAGCCGCAATCCCTCGCTTAAACATGAAAGACCTCCCGACTCATGTCCATAACCAACGTCGAACACGCACCATTGTAGCGCCAATCCAACAACAATTAAGCGTAAAGCGTACTTAATTTACCTGTCATGGCCGAACAAGCGTGCCGTAGGCGGATGGCACAGAGGGGACTGTCCCCTGTGTCCGGGGGACTGTCCCCCGTGTACGGCAGATTCGCAAGCGTCCGGGGCGACCGCAGCCGGCAAATGAAAACTCGCGCGCTTTGTGGGATAATCACCTGCGTTCGACGCAAAGCTCACGAGAGGAGAACCATGGCCTCGACGTCTCGTCCCACCTTCCCCACACGCGCGGTAATCACCGGCGGCATGCCCTACGGCAACAAGAACCTGCACTTTGGCCACATAGGCGGCGTGTTCGTACCCGCAGACTTCTTTGCGCGGTTCCTGCGTGACCGCATTGGCGCCGAGAACGTCCTGTTTGTCTCGGGCACCGACTGCTACGGCTCCCCCATCATGGAGGGATTCCGCAAGCGCCAGGAGGCAGGCTACGCGGGCACCATCGTGGACTACGTACGCGAGAACCACGACGCGCAGAAGGCGGCGCTCGACGCCTATGGCATCTCGCTGGACCTCTATGGCGGCTCGGGATTCGAGCCTGCGGCCTCCTTCCACGCCAACCTCACCGACGAGCTCATCCGTCGCCTGCACGAACGCGGGCATCTGCTCAAGCTCTCCACCCGCCAGTTCTACGACGTGCAGGCTGGTCAATTCCTCAACGGCCGCCAAGTACAGGGCCACTGTCCCGTGCGCGGATGCAAGAGCGAGAAGGCCTATGCCGACGAATGCGACCTCGGGCACCAGTTCGACCCGGAGGAGCTCATCAAGCCGGTCTCGCAGCTCACCGGCACCACGCCCGAGCTGCGCCCCGTGGACAACTGGTACTTCGACCTGCCCGCTTTTAGGGACGAGCTCGAGAAGCTCGTGGGCGAGTGGGACGAGGACCCGCAGGTGCGCCCCGTGGTAACCAAGACGGTGCGCGAGTCGCTGGTACCGCCGGTGATCTTCGTGCAGGAGAAGTTCCACGACGAGTTTGCCGCGGTCGAGGACAAGCTGCCCGCCCACACGGTTCACGAGGCCACGGGCAACCAGCAGTCCTTCTGGGTCGAGTTCGCCAACTGGCGCGACCGCGATGCGGCACGCGCCGTGCTCGAGGACGCGAGCGTGCGCTTCCGCACCGGAAAGACGCTGCTCCCCTTCCGCATTACGGGCAACATCGACTGGGGTGTGGCCGCACCTGACCTCGAGGATGTTTCCGGCCTCACGGTGTGGTGCTGGCCAGAGAGCCTGTGGGCGCCCATCTCGTTTACGCAAACCGCGCTCGCCACGGCACCGGCCGGACGATACGGCTCCACGGACTGGCACGACTGGTGGTGTGCAGACGACGCGGCCGTCTATCAGTTTATTGGCCAGGACAACATCTACTTCTATTGCGTGGCGCAGCCCGCCATGTGGGAGGCGCTGGACTGGGGCCTGTTCCAGGACACCCCAATCGCCAACCATCACATCCTGTTTATGAACAAGAAGGCATCGAGCTCGGGCAAGATCACCCCACCCATGGCGGCTGAGTTGCTCGACTTCTACACGCCGGAGCAGCTTCGCGCGCACTGGCTGTCGCTGGGTCTCGACGCCAAGGCCGTTAGCTTCTCGCCCAAGGCGTTCGACACGAGCGTGAGCCACAAGAACAAGAAGACCGGCGAGGTGGTGCTGGTAAAGGACGACCCACGCGTGGCCGACCCCGCCCTCAAGGAGAGCGCGTTTCTTACCAATATCTTTAACCGCCTGGCACGCAGCTGCTTCTATGGCGCCGCCAATGCCTGCGACGGGCATCTGCCGGTGGCAGCCCCGCATGCCGATGTCGTGGCGGAGGCGCACGAGGCAACCCTGGCGTTCGAGCGTTGCGCGTACCTCTTCGACGCCCACGGCGCGCTCTCGGTGGCCGAGGAGTACGCCCGAACGGCAAACAAGCGCTGGGGTGACGCCAGCAAAGCTGCCAAGGGCGACGACGCGGCCTACGACCAGGCGCTGGCGGACGCCTTCTATGCCCTGCGCACGGTAACCTTGCTCATGCACCCTTGCGCCCCATGGGGCTGCGAGAAGATCTGCGAGCACCTGGCCTTCGACCCAAAGCTGTTCTTCAGCTGGGACCACGCCTTCGAGGGACCGGTGGACCTCGCGGCACTCGCGGGCGAGACGGCGGAGCAGCACGCCATCGTGGCCCTGCCTCCGCGCTTCGACTTCTTCCAGAAGCACGAGAGCCAGGGCAAGAAGGGCAAATAGACCCGCCGCCAACCGGGCTTATGCAAGAGAAGAGGAGGACCCGCCATGATGCCCACACCACCACAGGCCTATCGCGCCAAGCCGCTTGCCCTGCCCGCAACGTCACTCTCGTATGCCCAGCGTACCGAGACACCCGATGGCGCGCAGCTGGCAACCTTCGTGTATGGCGAACTCGCAAGCGGCCAGGCACCGGTGCTCGTGCTCCATGGAAACGGTGGGACCCACTTTACGTTTGCCGCGGTAATCGAGCGTCTGGTGGCCGCCGGCCTTGCGGTCGTCGCACTCGACGCGCGGTCACAGGGCCAGTCCACCCGAGGTACCGCACCGCTCACCTACGAGCAGATGGCAGAAGATGCCCTGATCGCGCTCGACGCGCTTGGCGTGACATCCGCACACGTCCTGGGCCACTCCGATGGCGGCATAGAGGCACTGCTGCTTGCGCGCGACCATCCCGACCGCGTGTTGTCAATCGTGGCGGGAGGGGCCAACCTCACCCCCGACGGTGTCATTGACGAGTGGGACACAGCTGGTTCGGTGCGCATGAACAGGGACTGGGCGACATGGATCGAGGCAACAGAGCTTCCCGATGCCATCGATCCCACGCTGTTGCCGAGCGCACGGGAGGCGCTGCTCGATGCCGAGCTGCTGCAACTCATGCTCGACGAGCCACACATCGACGCGGCATCGCTCTCGTCCATCACCTGCCCCGCCTGCGTCCTCGTAGGCGAGCACGACTGCATAACGCGCGAGGAGACCGAGGCCATCGCCAGCGCCATCCCCGGTGCCCGCCTGGTAACCGTACCGGGCGTAGGCCACAGCCTCCCCCGACAGGCACCCGACAGCGTGGCCCTGCAGGTGCTCACCAACGCGCTGATCGCCCAACGCTAGGCGACCGCCTATCAATGGGGGTTACCCCCATTGATAGGCCACCGGCAAATCGTTCGGTACTTGACAAACATCACTCCATGCGTAGAATTGGTTCGGCACCTAACGAATTGGAGGACGCATGACGAATGTGATCTTGCGCGACCTCGGGTTCTTTGGCCATTATCTCCACGTACACGCCGGTGGCCGGGGCGGAAAGCCGTTCGTGCTCACCGCGCTGTACAAGAGCAACGGCAAGCTCACGCAGCGCGAGCTTTTGGAGCGCTGCAACATAAGTCCTGCCGCGCTCAGCGAGGTGTTGGCCAAGCTCGAGGGCGGAGGGCTAATCCTCCGCAAGACGTACGAGCCCGACCGGCGGCAGCTGCTCATCGAGCTCACCAAGGAAGGCGAGGTATGTGCCGAGCACATGCACCGGGAACGCGAGCGTTTTGAGGAGACGTCACTTTCGTGCCTCACCCCACAGGAGCAAACCCAGCTTGAGGGCCTCCTCGAGCGACTGAGGGAACATTGGACACACTTGGAAGAGAATGAGGTGAACGCATGAGCCAAGACGCGAGCACTCTGCCAGACCTCTCGCTGACCCAAATCGTAAAAACGCTGGGCAAGTCGGTACGCGAGCAGAAGAAGAACTCCCTGCGCGCGCCCCTGTACGTGACGGGAGAGGTAATTATCGAGTGCACCATCCCGTTTATCACCTCACACCTCATCAACGAGATGCAGGCAGGCACCGAGATGCGCACGATCGCCATCTATGGCGCCGTCCTTGCCGGGCTGGCGCTCCTTTCGCTGTTTTGCGGCACCCGCGCGGGTGTCGCCTGCTCCATAGCGTCAACCGGGCTCGCACGCAACCTGCGTCACGACATGTTTGCGGCAATTCAGCGGTTCAGCTTCTCCAACATCGACCGCTTCTCCACGAACTCGCTCGTCACGCGTCTCACGACCGACACCCAAAACGTGCAGATGGCCTACATGCAGATTATCCGCTCGGCCGTACGCTCGCCACTCATGATCTTGTTCGCCGCCATCATGGCGTTCGTCTCGGGTGGCCCCATGGCAATCCTGTACGTCGTCGTCTCGCTTTTGCTTGGCGCCGTGCTCATTGGCATCGCGCGCTACGTCATGCCCATCTTCCGTCGCATCTTCCGCAAGTACGACAACCTCAACGAGTCCGTGGAGGAAAACGTGAGCGGCATCCGCGTGGTAAAGAGCTTTGTTCGAGAGGAGCACGAGAAGCGCAAGTTCCGCAAGGCCTCTGGCGAGCTGTTCTACGACTTTTGGGGTGCCGAGCGCATCCTCGCCTGGAACCAGCCTGCCATGACCTTTGCCGTGGACGTCATCTACACCTTCGTCATCTTCTTTGGCAGCCAGGCCATCGTGAGCTCCGCCGGCACCAGCATGCAGGTGGGCCAGATGTCCGCGCTCATCACCTACGGCTTCTCGATGCTGATCAGCCTCAACATGCTCTCCATGATCTTCGTGATCATAACCATGAGCGAGGAGAGCGCCCGGCGCATTTGCGAGGTGCTCTTGGAGGAGCCAGACCTCAAGAATCCCGACAAGCCGGTGTACGAGGTGCCGGACGGTTCCATCGACTTCGACGACGTGAGCTTTAGCTACAACGCCAATGCCGACCGCATGGCCCTCTCCAACGTCAACCTGCACATTAGGAGTGGCGAGGTGATTGGCGTGATAGGCGGCACCGGATCGTCCAAGTCCACGCTCATCCAGCTCATCAGCCGCCTGTACGACGCGACGGAGGGAACCGTGCGCGTGGGTGGTGTGGACGTGCGCGACTACGACATGGACACCCTGCGCAACGAGGTGTCGGTGGTGCTGCAACGCAACGTGTTGTTTAGCGGGACCATCAAGGACAACCTACGTTGGGGCGACCCGAACGCCACCGACGAGGAAATCGTGGCCGCCTGCAAGCTCGCGCAGGCCGACGAGTTCGTGCAGCAGTTCCCCAACAAGTACGACACCTACATCGAACAGGGCGGGACCAACGTTTCGGGCGGCCAGAAGCAGCGCCTGTGCATCGCACGTGCCCTGCTCAAGAAGCCCAAGATCCTGATTCTGGACGACTCCACCAGCGCCGTGGACACCAAGACCGACAAGAGCATTCGCGCTGGCTTTAGGAGTTTCATCCCGGAGACCACCAAGATCATCATCGCCCAGCGCACCGGTTCGGTCGAGGATGCAGACCGCATTATTGTTATGGACAACGGCCACATCGACGCCATCGACACCCCGCAGAACCTCCTGCGCACGAATGCCATTTATCGCGAGATCTACCAGACGCAAAACAAGGCAAGTCACGACCAGACCATGCAGGACGTGGGCGACGGACTGGATGCGTTCAACGCCGAGCTTGCCGCGCGCAACAAGGAGCTGATTAGCGCCATGGATGGCACGGCCACGGGAGAGGGGGCGTACGACCATGAGTAAGGCAGCACCCACCACAGCCGAGAAGAAGATTCTGAACGACCCCGCCCGCCTGAAGAGCGCGCCCGCGCCAAACTCCGCACGCCCGGACAAGAACCAGGGCGTTCCTGGCAAGGGCAGTCGCGGCAAGCGCTCCGAAAACCCCCTCAAGGTGTTTAGGGGCATCATAAAACTCGTGTTCTCGTTCTACCCCCTGCAATTCAGCCTCATGCTGTTGTGCGTGCTCGTCTCGTCGGTGCTCTCCACGCTGCCCAGCATCTTCCTGCAGCGCACCATAGACGTCATTGGCCGCCACTGGCAGTCGGGCGACTGGAGCGCCGCGGTGCCCGAAATCAGCAACATAGCGCTCACGCTCATCGTGGTGTATGCCATCGCCCTGTCGTGCCAGATCGCGCAGACTCAGCTGGGCGCCTTCGTGACGCAGGGCACCCTCAAGGAGATCCGCAACAAGATGTTCGACCACATGGAGGACCTGCCCATTCGGTTCTTCGACCAAAACCAACGCGGCGACGTTATGAGCTACTACACCAACGACGTCGACGCCCTACGCCAGCTCATAGGCGTGTCGCTTCCCAACCTCCTTACCATGATCATCTCCATGGTGTCCCTCACGGGCATCATGCTGTGGTACTCGCTGCCCCTCTCGTGCGTCGTGTTGGCGTCCGTGGCCTTTATGGGATGGCTCACGCGCTATCTGGGCGGCAAGTCGGCCAAGTTCTTTATTGCGCAGCAGCATGCCATCGGTCGTGCCGAGGGATTTGCCGAGGAGGCAATGAACGGCGAGAAAGTGGTCAAGGTCTTCACGCACGAGCGGCAGATGCAGGAAGAGTTCGACGTGGTAAACGACGAGCTGTTCGAGACCGCCAAGCAGGCCAACATCTACTCCAACGTGCTGGGCCCGGTGCTCCTCAACCTGGGCAACCTGGCATACGTGATCGTGGCGCTCGCCGGTGGTCTGTTCCTGGGCATCGGCCTGCCCAACCCCTGCATCTCGGGCATGATCTTGTCCATCGACATCGTTATCCCCTTCCTCAACCTCACCAAGCGCTTTGCGGGCTCAATCGGCCAGATCTCCATGCAAATCAACTTCGTGGTAATGGGTCTTGCCGGCGCCGAGCGCATTTTCCAGCTGCTCGACGAGATACCCGAGGAGGACGAGGGCTATGTGGAGCTCACCAACATGGAGATGCGCGCCGGGGAGCTGATTCCCACCAAGCGGCGCACCAAGATGTGGGCTTGGAAGCACCCCCACAAGGAGCGGGGCTTTACCGACTACGTGCCGCTACGTGGCGACGTGGTGCTGGGCGACGTGGACTTTGGCTACGTGCCCGACCACCTGGTGCTGCACCACATCAACATCCATGCCACGCCTGGCCAGAAGGTCGCGTTCGTGGGTGCCACGGGAGCCGGAAAGACCACCATCACCAACCTCATCAACCGCTTCTACGACATCGCCGACGGCAAGATTCGCTACGACGGCATCAACATCAACAAGATCCGCAAGAGCGACCTTCGCCGATCGCTCGGTGTGGTGCTCCAGGAGGTCAACCTCTTTACCGGCACCGTTATGGACAACATTCGCTACGGCAGGCTCGACGCAACCGACGAGGAGTGCATCGCGGCGGCAAAGCTCGTGGGCGCCGATGGCTTTATCGAGCGCTTGCCCGATGGGTACAACACCATGCTCACCGACAACGCCGAGTCGCTCTCGCAGGGCCAGCGCCAGCTGCTCTCCATCGCGCGTGCCGCCGTCGCCGACCCGCCCGTCATGATTCTGGACGAGGCGACGAGCTCGATTGACACACGCACCGAGCAGATTGTGAGCCGAGGCATGGATGCCCTCATGGACGGGCGCACCACCTTCGTCATCGCACACCGCCTGTCCACGGTGCGCAACTCCGACCTCATCATTGTGCTCGACCACGGCAACATCATCGAGCGCGGTACGCACGACCAACTTATAGCGCAACGCGGCACGTATTATCAGCTGTACACGGGAGCCTTCGAGCTCGACTAGACAAGAAGACAGGGAAGTGATGCTTTATGCAGATAAACCGACGGGCATTTGTGGGACTGGCCGCATCCGCCGTATCGACCATGGTGCTTGCCGCCTGTGGGGGCACGGCGCAGCAGGCGACGCCGGAAGCCGAAAAGAAGGCCGAGGGCACCGACACGGGAACGAGCGATGCCGCCAAGGACACCCAAGAGGCCGGAAAAGTGGTTGGCGGCGTGCTCGTAACCCCCTACGACGAGGGCTATAGCTCGGGAATCCACCATGCCACCATCGAGGTGGAGGACTATGGCACCATCAAGCTGGAGCTCAACGCCACCAACACACCCATTACCGTGAGCAACTTCGCCCATCTTGCCAACAGCAAGTTCTATGACGGGCTCACGTTCCACCGCATCATAAAGGACTTCATGGTGCAGGGCGGCGACCCCAACGGCAACGGCACGGGCGGCTCCGACGTCAACATTAAGGGCGAGTTCTCCCAAAACGGCGTGACAAACGCCATCAGGCACAAGCGCGGGGTAATCTCCATGGCACGCTCGAGCGCAAATGACTCCGGGTCGAGCCAGTTCTTTATCATGCATGCCGACAACGACCAGCTCGACGGCAGCTACGCCGCCTTTGGCAACGTGACCGAGGGCATGGACGTAATCGACAAGCTGGCCGAGGTCCCCGTCGAGGACGCAAACGGCACCGTGGCCAAGGAGAACCAGCCAAAGATCAAGTCCATCCGCATGGACGACTAGCGGCTGGTCTCGTGTCAGGCTACGCTTTATAAGACACGGCCTCAGTGCCCGTTTGGGAAGAGGTGCCCCTGGGACACGCGCAAGCGCGTGTCCCAGGGGCACCTCTTCCCAAACGGGCACGCGCTTTCTCGCTTACGCCAGGCCGTTGTGCCTCGCAAAGCGGTCTACGGCCTCGTGATACCGGTCGAGCTGCTCGGCATTCCACGAAGACATGTTATCGGAGGTAAACAGGACACCACCGCAGGTCGCGTCGGTCTGCAGCATTTGGGCGCGCTGCTCGTCAGTAAACGTCACGCCATCCTCACGCAGGAAGAGCACATCGGGATCGCACCTAAACGCACGTCCGTCCAAGTGCGCACGGCCACGCGCATTTGCCAGCGACCATTTGGTACTCACGCGCTCGCGGTGCAGCAGGCGAC
>CACZFB010000017.1:0-32011 GCA_902780305.1 uncultured Coriobacteriaceae bacterium
AGGTCGTCCAGACACTCCTTTACCGCCTGCCCGTCCATAACGCGACCGCTGGAGAACTTCACGCCGTCGCGCAGGGTAATCTTTACGTGTGTGTCGTCCACGAACTCGTAGCCGGTCGCAAGCCACGGCTCCGCCTCCATGGTGTCGCTGAACTTAAAGAGCGTCTCGCCCACGCCATAGCGCACGGCTGACCAACCGGAATAGGCGCTATGCGGGTTGAGGCCGGTGTCGTCCATCTGCGGGCCATACCCCGTCGTCCCGTACACGAAGGTCTTCCCCTGCCCGGCGCCTGCCGAGCCACCCGCCTGTTGCGACCCGCCGCAGGCCGCAAGCAGCAGCACTGCCACAGCGAGTGCCACCGCCATAAGGGCAAAACCGTTCCGCTTCCATTTGATGCGCTTCATGTTGCCTTCCTTTCCTCGATGTGACAGGGCGCCTTGACGCGCCCCGACTAACCAACACCACGTCGCACGCTGCCGCGACGAGCGGGATCCATACGGTCGCGAATCGTGTCGCCCAGCAGGTTGAAGATCATTACGGTAACGAAGATGGCAATTCCGGGTGCGACGATGGTCCATGGGGCAGTCTGCAACAAGCTGCGGTTCTCGCTCATCATGGAGCCCCACTCCGCCGCGGGAGGCCGTACGCCCAGGCCCAAGAACGACAGCCCCGCAAGCTCCATCATCATGGTGCCAATGTCGAGCATGGCAGTTACCAGGATGGGACCCGCGATGTTGGGCAGGATGTGAGAAAAAACCAGCTGGGTCGTGGTGCAACCAGCCAGGCGGGCAGCCGCCAGGTAAGGCTCGCCCTTTTGCGCCAGCGTGAGCCCGCGCGCGATGCGGGCGTACTTTGGCCAGCCGATGGCCGCGAGGGCCACGACGGCGTTGAGTATGCCGCCACCCAGCACACCCGCGACTGCCAGCGCAAACACCAGGCCCGGAAACGCCAGGAACAGGTCGGACGTGCGCATGAGCACCACATCCAGGCGCCCAGACTTCCAGCCGCACACGACGCCGATGGCCGTGCCAATGCTCGCGACGAGCGCGACGAGGGCGAGCGTCGCAAAGATGGACGGCCGGGTTCCCATAACGATGCGCGAGAGCAGGTCGCGACCATAGCGGTCGGTTCCGGCAACATGGCTGGGGCCGGGAGCCTGCAGCGCGGCGGAGAGGTCCTGGGCATACGGGTCGTACGGACACAGCAGCGGCGCGAACACCGCCACCACGATCACCAACGCGGCAAGGACCGCGAGCACCGCGAGCTTTGCACCGGTGTGGTCGCGACGGACTCGCTGCTCGCGCACGGTGACGCTTGCTTGGGACTCGGGGCGCGAGCCGGATGCGTCGGCCGTCATCATTGCTCCTCGCCCCCCAGACGCACGCGCGGGTCCAAGTAGTGGTAGAGCAGGTCGGCGATGAGGTTTACAACCACATAGATGATGGCCATCCACACGACGTAGGCCTGGATCATGGGGTAGTCTCGCATGGTGATGGAGTCCACCGCCAGCTTGCCCACACCGTCCCACTGGAAGATCGTCTCGACGATGGCCGTTCCGCCCAGAAGGTCGCCAATGGACAGCGCCAGAAGCGTAACCAGCATAATCATCACGCTGCGCAGCACGTTACCGAACAGAATCGTGCGCTCTGGCACCCCACGCGCACGGGCACCGGCCACGTAGGGCTTGCCCAGCTCGTCGAGCACCGTCGCGCGAATCTGACGCGTGTACTTGGATGCCATGGCTATGGTGAGTGTCGCGGTTGGCAAGACGAGGCCAGACCACGAGATGGCCGCGACCCCCGTCTTGCCAATGTTGGACGAGATAACCGGCAGCCACCGCAACGTTATGGCAAACACGAGGATGAGCAGCAGTGCCACGAAGAAATTGGGCAGAGAGTTGCCCACGAAGCTCAGTACGCGCACCACATAGTCCACGAACCTGTTATGCCTGGTTGCGGCAACAATACCCAGCGGTACGGCAACGAGCACCGTGGCCACGACCGACGTGAAGGTGAGCAACATCGTGGCCGGCAGCTTCGAGACGAACGTGCCAAAAACGTCCTTGCCCGACACGTAGCTCGTCCCCATGTCGCCACGAAGCAAGCCACCGAGCCAGTTGAGATACTGCGTCACGAACGGTTGGTCGAGGCCCAGCTCGTGCCGCTTGGCGTCAATGAGCTCCTGCGTTACCGCCACACCCTGGTTCTCGAGCATGGCCGTAACCGCGTCTCCACCAGCGAGGTACATCATGCCAAACGAGAGCAACGTAATGCCGAGCAGTATGGGTATCAGCTGCAGCAAACGACGTGCGACGTAACGACCCATGTTCCTCTCCCCGCGCCTACTTGTATGCCTCAATGAGGAACAGCGGAGACGAGGCATAGAAGGACTGCTCGCTTGGGGTCCACAGGTCCTGCCACACGGCCTCGTTGACCTCCACGCGACGGGCTCCCAGCCGCACGAGCGTGTTCACGTCCCATTGCGGCCGCTTGATGGCGGTAAGCGGCAGCATGGAAGCTATGCGCTCGCACCTGCGCTCCTCGTCGTCAGTCGCCATGGAGTTCTCGTCGTAGTCCGCAAGCTTGGCGCTCCCCTGGTCTCGCAGGCGCGCCTCATCGACCTCGGCGTCAACGAGGTAGCGATACCAGTTGGCGTCGAACACGACGAGCTTGCCGCCTGGCACCAACACGCGAAGCCACTCGGCGTAGGCGCCCTCGGGGTCGCGCATGAGCCACGTGAGGTTGCGGGAGACCGCGATGTCGAAGCTGGCGTCGGCAAAGGGCAGACGCGAGGCGTCGCACCGCACGAACTCGATGGGCGCGTCCGGCACGGCGGCCGCGGCGTTCTCCCGCGCACGATTGAGCATTGCAGTGCTCATATCCACCGCACTCACCGCACAGCCCTCCTCGGCAAGGAGGATGCTAAAGAACCCGGGGCCGCAGCCAAGGTCGAGCGCCCGGGCCATGCGTCCCTCGGCAGCCGCGCTCGCAATGCGACCGTGCGCCGTCCTTGCCAGCACGCGCTGCCAAGCGCATCGACGCTTGTCGGAGAGTTCGCCCAGCACGCCGTTAGAGTACGTTTGGGCGCGACCGTCCCAATACGCCACTATGGACTGCCCAAGCTCGTCAACCGCTTCCTTTCCCACCATGTGGCCCCTCTCGTGGTATTACGCATACAGATTTCGTAACACCACCAGCATAGCAGAGATTGTGGTTGTAGGCCTATCGGAAGGGGCAACCCTCTTCGATAGGTGTCCCCTTAGCCATGCTCGATTTTGTCGTCGTCTGCCCATCAAAGGGGGTAACCCCCATTGATATGCCGCTTGCGGCAATCAATTGGGGGTTACCCCCTTTGATGGGCATTCCCCAATACATCCTCACGCCATGAGATCGCTGAGCCGCTTACCAAAGAAGAAGTCGTGCACGAGGGCGTCGAACTCGGTCCACATGGGCAGCGTCTTGCAAACAGAACGCCGGGGACAGTCGTAGTCCTTGTCCTTGAGACATGCGACGCAGGAGAGCGTCCCCTCGGTGTGCTCCAGGATCTCGCCCACCGTATACTCGCTTGGCTCCCGGCACAGCCGGTAGCCACCGCCTCTGCCGCTCGCGCCGACCACCAGGCCAGCCCGCACCAGATCTCGCACGATGAGCTCCAGGTACTTTTTCGAGATGTCCTGTCTCTCCGCGATGTCCCTCAGGGGTACGGGGCCATCGCCCTCACGTTCGGCCAGCTCTATCATCACGCGCAGCGCGTATCGGCCCCTCGTGGATATCATGCGCCTCTCGCTCTCCCTTTCTATCGCGTGCGGCACGTGGTCGCTCTTGGCCCTATTACAGCGCAAGTCACGCCCGCGACGCAAGCTCAGGGCGAATTGTGCTCAATTCTTTCAAATTACCTATTCACCTACTAGGTTTATCGTGCTATAGTGTCCGCATCGTTCACACCAAGCGAAGGAGCACAGTCATGAGCGCATACAAGTTCGAGACCCTGCAGCTGCACGTTGGCCAAGAGCAGGCCGACCCCGCAACCGACGCACGCGCCGTCCCCATCTATCAAACGACCTCGTACGTGTTCCACAACAGCCAGCATGCCGCCGATCGCTTTGGCCTCGCGGACCCTGGCAACATCTACGGACGACTAACCAACTCCACGCAGGATGTCCTGGAGCAACGTGTGGCAGCTCTGGAGGGTGGCAGCGCCGCGCTGGCAGTTGCTTCCGGGGCTGCCGCCATCACCTACACCATTCAGGCCCTCGCCGCGAACGGCGGCCACGTCGTGGCGCAAAAGACCATCTATGGCGGCAGCTTCAACCTGCTCGCGCACACACTCCCGCAGTACGGCATCCAAACCACCTTCGTAGACGCTCACGACCTGCAGGAGGTAGAAGCGGCCATACAGCAGAACACGCGCGCCATCTACCTGGAGACGCTCGGCAACCCGAACAGCGACATTCCCAACATCGACGCCATCGCCAAGATTGCCCACTCGCACGGCCTGCCGCTCGTAATCGACAACACCTTTGGCACCCCCTACCTCATCCGTCCCATCGAGCACGGCGCCGACATCGTCGTACACTCCGCGACCAAGTTCCTGGGCGGGCATGGCACCACGCTGGGCGGCATCGTGGTGGAAGCCGGCACGTTTAACTGGAAGGCGAGCGGCAAGTACCCCAACATCGCCGATCCCAACCCCAGCTACCATGGCGTCTCGTTCTGCGACGTGGTCGGGCCGGCCGCCTTCGTTACGTACATCCGCGCCATCCTGCTGCGCGACACGGGCGCGACTCTCTCGCCGTTTAACGCGTTCTTGCTGCTGCAGGGCATCGAAACGCTGTCGCTTCGCTTGGAGCGCCACGCGCAGAACACACAGAGGGTGGTCGAGTTCCTCGACGCTCACCCGCTGGTAGAGAAGGTCAACCATCCCTCGCTGCCCGACCATCCCAACCACGAGCTCTACAAGGAGTACTTCCCCAATGGCGGCGGCTCCATCTTTACGTTCGAGATCAAGGGCGGTCAGGACGAGGCCTGGAAGTTTATTGACAGCCTCAAGATCTTCTCGCTGCTGGCAAACGTGGCGGACGTCAAGTCCCTGGTGATTCACCCCGCCTCCACCACGCACTCGCAGCTCTCCCCCGAGGAGCTTCTGGACCAGGGCATCAAGCCCAACACCATTCGCCTCTCCATTGGCACCGAGCACATAGACGACATCATCGCCGACCTGCAAAACGGGTTCGACGCCATTTAGCTCGCAACGGGCAAAGCTGACCGCAGGTTCACGGATCAGCGGCAGCCTACTCAAGGGGTGACCCCCATCGATTGGTCGTGCGTGACCGAGCGATGGGGGTCACCCCTTTTGACGGACAGGCACAACTACAGCAGGCCGCCAAAGCCACCGGTAAGCGACAGCAGCGCAAACCACAGGGGCGGCACGAAGAGGGCCGGAAGCAGGTTTATGGTGGATATCTCGCGGACCTTGAGTATGGAGAGGCCCGAGGCAAAGATAAGAAAGCCACCCACGATGGACACCTCGCACATGAGTCCCGCGCCCAGCAGCGGTGCGAGGAGGCTGGCCAGGACATAGATGGAACCCTGCCAGCAAAACAGCACGACCGCCGCGGCCGCTATGCCGTAGCCAAACGTGGAGGCCAGCACCGTGGAGGTAACGAGGTCGAGGGTCGCGTTGGTAAAGAGGTAGGTCTCGTCCCCGTGCAGGGCGCTGTTTATGGGCCCCAGGATTGAGAGCGTGCCCACGCAAAAGAGCATGATGGCCGTCGAGAGCCCCCGACCGAGGCTGGGCGCTTCCGCATCGCCATCATCCGCGGCGTGACGGTTTACCAAGCGGTTGAAGCGCCCGTCGATGTCGAGCGCGGTTCCCACCACGCCGCCAAGGGCGAGGCTTGCAATGAAGAGCACCGGATACGAGCTCTTGGGCATGTTCTGCACGACGGCAGTTATGCCCAGGCCAGTCGCCGCCAACCCCATGGCGACGAAGAGCACGTCACGGTAGCGCGTCTTGAGGCCGTGGCGAAGCGTGCCACCTACCAGGCTCCCCACAATGATGGCAGCAGTGTTTGCAATCGTTCCAATCATGATGCTCCTTTGCCCGCAGCGTCGTACAAAGGGGACAGTCCCCTGGACACAGGGGACTGTCCCCTTTGTCCAAGGGACCGTCCCCTTTGTACCACGCCGCACAACGAAAGACGCCCGCGCATGGCGCGGGCGTCGGCTATGCTGCGGGTTGGTCGCCGCCGGCAGAAGGCTGCTCGGCGGGCTGGCCGGCACCCTCCGTGCCACCATCGCCACCCGAAGCACCCGTATCACCACCGGAGTCGGATGGTGCCTGCCCCCCATCCTGGCTCTGTCCCCCGGCATCGGACTCGCCGCCAGTAGGCTGCTGCTCCTGCCCGCTCCCCGAAGAGTCGCCGGGGGCAGGGGCATCGTTACCACCTTGGTCGCCGCCCCCCTGCTGTTCGGGCGCACTCTCCTTGGACTTGGATCCGCTGTCCTGCGACTTGGGCTGGTTGGAGGACTTGTTGTCGTTGCCGCCAGAGCCGCCACCGTTGTTTTGGCCCTCGTCCTTGTCCTCCTCGTCCCGCTCCTCGTCGCCGGCATTGTCCAGCTCGGCGGACTGCATGTTCTTGCGGTTCTGGGCGATGGCCGCCACCGCTTGCTTGCGCCGGGCCACCACGAGCTTGGCGAGCTTGTTTGCCTGGTCCTTCCTCTCGGGGTCGGCTTTTATGAACTCCTTTGCCTGGTCAATCTTGCTGTCGAGCACCGACTGCGGATGCGCGACGGTAAACGTGAGCACCTTGTCTTTGGGTGTAACGGAAACGTGCTTTCCCGCGTCCACCGAGACCGTGAGCTCGTCGTGCGGAATCTCGTACACCAGACCCTTGCCCGAGATGGGCGTCTCGGCAACACGCACCGAATAGATGCCCACCGGCAGTCGCGTCTTGCCTTCGAAAGTGGCGTACACGATCTCGTTACGCGAACTGCCGTCGGCATCCTGGCCGTCTATGTGCAGGGGAATGCGCGAGCCCGTGTCGTCGAGCTCGGGCACGGCGACGGGTATGGTGACGTCCGCAAACATGGTCGCCCGACTGGCCGACTCCGACTCGATTGGAGCGGCGGTAACGGTTGGCGCACCGCCATACCCGGGAAGCGTCAGGATGGCAAACGCAATGCCACCAACGATTGCGCAGGCCACAACGGCAAAGACGATGTTGCGCCTGAGGTGAGACCCCCCGCTCTGCACAGCCTGGGGCACCTCCCGAAACTCCGAGGTACCCTCGCCCTGGGCGGCCGCGGCGTCCTCGTTCTGAGCCGCTGCCTCCACGGCACCCTCACCCGCCGGCGCGTCCGCGGCGGGCGTCGAGGGCGCCTCTTCCGCAGCGGGCTCCGTCGCGTCGTCATCTGCCGCCTCATCCGCCACAGGTACGGGCGCCACCTCCTCGGTGACCTCCACCTCGCCCGTGCTGGACTCAAGCTCTGCGACATTGAGTCGCGCAAGTCTGCCGGTGTCTCCCAGCTCTTCGTTTGTCTCGTTCGTCTTGGCAGGCGTCTCGTCCACCATGCCACCTCCAAGCGATTGGCGAATATACACGCAACATAATACGCCTGTGCCCACCACGTCCAAAACAAAAACTGGGCGCGGCGCAACCTTGGCGCAGCCTTACCCCAGGCAGGCGTCCAGATCGGCTATGAGGGCGTCCTTGTCCATGTGGCGGCCAATAAACACCAGCTTGGTCATGCGGTCGCCCACCTCGTCGTCCCAGTCGTCAAGCACCTCGGGGTTGGAGGCCACGATCCTCTCGTAGTCCTCCTTGGGCGCCGACGCCACGAAGAAGCCGTTCTCCTGCAGGTGCACCTGCTTGCCGGCCTGCTCGAACACGTAGGCCATGTTGTAGTCCTCCTTGAACCACACAAGCCCCTTGGCGCGAATCACGCTCTCGGGCCAAGTGCGCGCCAAGGCCTCCAGTCTGTCCATCACAAAGGGCCTGCGGCGCAGGTACACAAACGTGGTGATGTCGTACTCCAGAACCTCCGGATCCTCGTGCTCCTCGGGATGCTCCATAGCCTCCATCCACGCGGCCGACTCGTAGGCAGTCTCGAAGTCGAACTTGCCGGTGTTGAGCAGCTCGTCCAAGTCCACCTCGCCCTGCACGGCCTCCACGATCTTGGCGTCCTTTTGCAGGCCACGCACGATTGCCTTGAGCTCGGCCACCTGCTCGGGCGTCACCAGGTCCACCTTGTTGAGCACCAGCGTGGTGCAGAACTCGATCTGCTGGATGAGCAGCGCCTCCAGGTCCTCGTCGTCGATATCCTCGGCAAGCAGGGCGCCTCCGTTATTGAACTCCTGGAGCATGCGCGCGCAGTCGACCACGGCGATGATGTTGTCCAGCACGATGTGCCTGCCGAGCGCGGCCTGCTGCTTGCAGAAGTTGTCGATGGTAAAGGCAATGGGAATGGGCTCGCAGATGCCCGACGCCTCAATGATGATGTGGTCGAACTTGCCCGACTCGGCGAGCTCGGTAAGCTGGCGGGCGAGGTCGTCGGCCAGCGTGCAGCAGATGCAACCGTTGGTGAGCGGCACGAGCGTGTCGTCCACCTGCGTAACGGCGCCAGTCTGCTGGATGAGGTCCGCGTCGATGTTCACCTCGCCAATGTCGTTGACGATTACGGCTGCGCGCACGCCGCGCTCGTTGCCCAGAATCTTGTTGAGCAGCGTGGTCTTGCCGGCACCCAAGTAGCCGGTTATGAGCGCAATCTGTACCGTATTCTGCATAAAGATCACTCCCTCTGTCGCCTGCGGCAGACCATCTGCCACAGGTGCGTTTGCTTCCTTTGTCTACAGTGCCTCGTCCACCTCGTGGAGGATGGCGCGAACCTTCTCGGCGGCGTCAAAGAACTCGTGGTACTCGTCGGCGTCCCACCGCTCGCGAATGCGCTGGCGCACGCCACCGGGGCCCACCACCGAGGGAACCGAGAGTGCCAAATCGCGCACGCCGTGCTCGCCCAGCATGGGCGACGAGACCATGGCTATGGTGGAACGGGCGTTGAGAATGGCGTCGGCAAGGTGACACACGCACGTGGCGATGCCGTAGTGCGTCTTGCCCTTGGCCTGGATGATATCGGCTCCCATCGTGCGCGTCTCGTCCGCGATGCGCTGGCGAATCTCCTCGTTCCACGGCAGCCCGACGGAGGCGCAGTACTCCCCCATCTGGATTCCGGCCACGGTGGCACGGCTCCAAATGGGCACCTGGCTATCGCCGTGCTCGCCCACCACATAGGCGTTGACCACGCCGGTGCTCAAGCTCAGGTAGTCGGCGATGGAACGCACCAGACGACTCGTGTCCAGCACACAGCCCGTGCCAAACACCGTGCCGTTAGGTAGGCCCGTCCACTGAGAGGCCTGGTACGTGAGGATGTCCACCGGGTTGGAAACCACCATAATCACGCCGGTGGTGTAGTACTCCATAATAGATGCGATGACCGAACGCATGATGCGTGCGTTCTCGGCGGCGAGGTCGAGGCGCGTCTCGCCTGGCAGGCGACCGCGACCAGCAGTAATAACGATGAGCTCGCAGTCCTTGCAGTCCTGGTAGTCTCCCGCATACAGGTTTGCCGTGCCCAGCGCGGGGATGCCGTGACGAATGTCCTTCGCCTCGCCGCGGGACTTCTCGTGGTTGATGTCTATGAGCACGATCTCGCGCGCCACGTCGCGCAGCGCCAGCGCATAGGCAACCGACGACCCCACGAAACCCGAACCGATGATGGCGACCTTTCTGTTTCCCACCTGCATGCGCGTACCTCCTTTTTGCCGCACCCCGTACCATAGCACGTATGCGCAGGCCACACGGCATCCACACGCGGATATGAGAGAATCGCACGGTCGGGAGGTTCCCGTCCCGTCGTCGATACGCGGGCGACAACAGCAAGAGGAGGCGGCATGACGCGCAGCGCATACCAATCACTGATCGACGCCATCGAGCGATTAGGGTACCCCCAGGAGTTTGGGGTCGTGCTCGCTCAGGAGCTGCGCACCGACAACGCCATGGAGCGCATGACCGCCTACCTGAGGAGTGCGCGACCGTCGAGTCCCGAGGAGATAGCCAACGAGCTGCTGGCCATAACCAGCATGCGCGACCGCTGGGTGGAGCAAAAGATAGGCGAGCACGCCAACGCATCGCTCACCGCCTTCTACAACCGCCCGCGCGAGGACTGACGGTCGGAGCCAATCAAAGGGGGTAACCCCCAATTGATTGCCGCTAGCGGCATATCAATGGGGGTTACCCCCTTTGATTGGCTCTGCCACTGGGAAAAGGGGTTTGGCCCCTTTTCTCAGTTTTGCACGATGCGGTATGCTGATGCCGTCAGTCCCGCTACCTCACGGCAAGGAGGCCCACCATGTCCGTCTGCAAGATCGTCGTTACCGGTGGGCCATGCGGCGGCAAGACCACTGCCCTCAGCCGAATTCAGCGCGAGCTGTCGCACCTAGGCTATACCGTGCTCATCGTGCCCGAGACCGCCACCGCGCTCATCTCTGGCGGCGTGGCCCCATGGACCTGCGGCACCAACGAGGACTACCAAAAGTGCCAGATGTTGCTCCAGCTGCAAAAGGAGCGCGTCTTCGAGCAGGCGGCGGCAACCATGGATCGCGACAAAATCCTTATTGTGTGCGACCGCGGAGAGCTGGACAACAAGGTGTACATGGACGAAGCGGAGTTCGCACGCGTGCTGGACTACTTGGGCACGAGCGAGGCAGAGCTGCGCGACAGCTACGACGCGGTGTTTCACCTGGTGACGGCGGCAAAGGGCGCCGAGGAGTTCTATAGCCTAGAGAACAACGAGGCCCGCTACGAAACCGTAGAACAGGCGGCTGCCATGGACGACGGCTTTATTGCCGCATGGACCGGCCATCCCCACCTGCGCATCATCGACAACTCGAGCGACTTCGAGAACAAGATGCGCCGACTGATTCGCGAGATTACCTACTTCCTGGGAGAGCTGGGGCCATACGAGATCGAGCGCAAGTTCCTCGTGCGCTATCCCAGCGTCGAGTGGTTGGAGAGTCTGCCCAACTGTCAGAAGGTTCACATCGTGCAACACTACCTGCGCTCCAATGCCGACGAGGAGATTCGCATCCGGTGCCGTCGTTCGGGCGAGACCAGCCTGTACTACCTCACCGAGAAACGCGTGGTGGGCACGCGCAACACCATGCGCACGCAGCGCCGCCTTACCGAGGGCGAGTACGCCATGCTGCTCACGCAGTCCGACCCCAAGCGCCGGGAGATTCGCAAGACGCGCTACTGCCTCACGTACGAGAACCAGTACTTCGAGATAGACATCTTCCCTTGCTGGGACGACCAGGCCATCGTGGAGATCGAGCTCTCCAGCGAGGACACGCCCGTGCGCATCCCACACGAGCTGGAGGTGATTCGCGAGGTGACGGGCGACCCGCGCTACCGAAACGCCTCCATCGCCTCGCTGCCGCGCGGCGCGACCCACTAGCGCATGGACTACGCCAAGCCGTAGTGGGCGAGACCGTTGGCCACGCCGTCATCATCGATCGCGGTGGTCACGAACTCAGCGACCGCCTTGGTCCTCTCTTCCGCGTTGCCCATGGCAATGCCATGACCGGCCGCCTGCAGCATGCAGATGTCGTTGATGCCGTCGCCAAACGCATACGTGTCCGCGATGCTCACGCCCAGCGCAGCGGCAACGTTACGCACCGCATCGCCCTTGTCGACGCCCAGAACCGTCATGTCGGCGCTGGGATGCGGCCCGTGGGGATTGAGCAGGCAGGTGTCGGCGAGGGCCTCGTCAATGCGGCCCCGCTGCTCGGCGTCCGCAAAGTACACGTCAAAGTTGTACGCGCGAATCCCGTTGGGGTCCACGCCGTTCTCCAGCGCGCCAAGACCCAGGACCTCCTCGGCTATGTGGCGGTACGCCGGGTTGCCACCGTAGTGGGCCGTCCACTCCTCGAAGAAGCAGTAGCCCGCATCCAAGGCATCCAGCGTGTCCACGATGCCTGCCACCTGAGCGGACGAGAGCGGCGCCTCGTACAGGCGTGCGTCCCCGCTAAACGCCAGGCGACCGTTGCAGCACACGAAGCCGTCGGCATAGCGGCCAAAGTTCCTTTGGGCATACGCGCGGGCGCGCCCGGTACAAATAAACACCTGATCGCCATTTGACCGTAGGCGGTCTATGGCCGCCACGGCACTTTTGGGCACCTGGGTACCGGTGGCCAGAGTTCCGTCTATGTCGAAGAACACTACGCGCATGGCACATCCCTTCCATCGAAAAGAATCAGAGTTTTGCAGGAAAGCCCATTGGCTTGGCAACTAGTTTCTCACATACTTATATGTGAGATTGAGCACATAAAGAAAGGATATCGCATGCTGCACAAGACGCTCAAGCCGTTCCCGAGGGGCTTCCTGTGGGGAGCCTCCACCTCCGCCTATCAGGTGGAGGGCGCCGCCCTCACGCACGGCAAGGGACCGTCGGTCCAGGACGTCAAGGAACCGCCCGCCGGTACCAGCGGCTTCGAGGTCGCCGCCGACCAGTACCACCACTTCCGCGAAGACGTTGCGCTCATGGCCGAGATGGGCTTTAAGACCTATCGCTTCTCCATCAGCTGGGCACGCCTGCTGCCCGAGGGCACGGGCCGCGTAAACGAGGAGGGCGTGCAGTACTACAGCGACCTCATCGACGAGTGCCTCAGGTACGACATCCAGCCGCTGGTGACCATGTACCACTTCGACCTGCCCGCCGCGCTCGACGAGGCCGGCGGCTGGGGCAACCGCGCCACCGTGGACGCCTTCCTCGAGTTCAGCCGCCTCATGTTCGAGCGCTACGGCGACCGCGTTACGTACTGGCTCACCATCAACGAGCAAAACATGATGACGCTGGCCGCCGAGGCGATCCTGGGCATCGACACCTCCGCCCCGGGTGCGACCAAACTCATCTACGAGCAGAACCACCACATGCTGCTGGCGCAGGCCAAGGCCATGAAGCTCTGCCACGAGATGCTGCCTCACGCCAAGATTGGCCCCGCGCCAAACATTGCCCTGGTCTATCCCGAGTCCGACAAGCCCGAGGACATCCTCGCCGCACAGAACTTTAACGCGCTGCGCAACTGGCTCTACCTCGACATGGCCGTCTATGGCATCTATAACAACCTGGTGTGGTCGTGGCTGGAGGAGCAGGACGCGCTGCCCCAGAACATCCTTCCCGGCGACATGCAGATAATGGCCGCGGCCAAACCCGATTTCATCGCCTTCAACTACTACAGCACCGCAACGGTGGCGGCGAGCGACGGCACCGAGAAGGCCGGCCGCACCGGCGACCAGCAGCGCCAGCTCGTCATTCCCGGATTCGCCAAGGGCGTGCCCAACCCCCACTTCCAAAAGACCGAGTTCGGCTGGGAGATCGACCCCATCGGCTTCCGCAACACGCTGCGCGAGGTGTATGGCCGCTACCACCTGCCCATCATCATCACCGAGAATGGCCTGGGTGCCTACGACAAGCTCGAGCAGGACGAGAACGGCAACGACGTGGTGCGCGACCCCTACCGCATCGACTACCTGCGCGCCCACATCGAGCAGATGCGCTTGGCCATTACCGACGGCGTGGACATGATGGGCTATTGCCCATGGAGTGCCGTGGACCTCATCTCCACACACGAGGGGTTCGTCAAGCGCTACGGGTTCATCTTCGTAAACCGCGACGAGTTCGACCTGCTCGACCTGCGTCGCGTGCGCAAGGACTCCTTCTTCTGGTACCAGAAGGTTATTACCAGCAACGGAGAAGACCTCGGCTAGCCTTCCGGCCGCCAATCAAAGGGGGTAACCCCCTTTGATTGGCGTACACTGTAAACAATCTCATCTCTGATGGACATGGGGAGGCTCAGGGCATGGCAGTCTTTGTTACTGGCGACATTCACGGCTGGCTCGACATTGGCAAACTCACCCCCGATCGTTGGCCAGACGGGGTTGGGCTCCGACACTGCGACTTCCTGGTAATCTGCGGTGACTTTGGCCTGGTCTGGAACAACCCCATCACCCTGGAGGAGAAGTTCTTCATCGACTGGCTGGACAACCGCCCGTGGACCACCCTCTTTGTGGACGGCAATCACGAGAACTACGACCTGCTCGACACCTTTCCCACCACGATATGGCACGGTGGCAAGGTCGCCGTCCTGCCCGGCACCAAGAACGTGATTCACCTGCTGCGCGGTCAGGTGTACGAGATGGGCGCATACGGCCGCTGGTTTTGCATGGGCGGCGCCACGTCGCACGACATCCGCAGCCGCGTTGCGGGAGTGAGCTGGTGGCCGCGCGAGCTCCCCAACCAAAAGGAGCTCGATGAGGGTTGGGCCAACCTCAAGCGCGTGGGATTCTCGGTGGACTACGTCTTCTCGCACGAGGTGCCGCGGGCGCTGCGACGCTTTGCCATGGCACGTCACTACGACGCGAGCCGCGAGCAGGATGACGCCCTCAGCGCCTACCTGCAACGGGTGGACGAGCACCTGGACAAGCGACGTCTTAAGATGTGGTACTCGGGTCATTATCACGACGACATCATGGTTCGCGACAGCCATCATTGCGTGCTCTACAACCAGATGGTTCCCTTGGGGCAGCTACCCGACGGCAAGGTGCACCGGCACATGCCCTATTGCCAGGAGTCGTGGATCGGCATCAAGGGCGTGGGCAAGCGCTATCGCGAGTGGGTGCTGTCGCGGCGCATCCACGGCTGCACCATAACCTGGACCGACAACGAGCACATAAGCCTGGCAACCGCCACGATGTTTGGCAAGATCACCTTCTTCCCCCAGAGCAACGACCCCGAGGTTGTGGAGATGCGCATCGTGCGCAAGATTGACGGCGCTCCCATGTTCCGCGTGCGCTTCGAACTCAACGACGAGCTGCGCGCCCAGGAGCTCTTTATGGAAATGACCGACACGCTCGAACACCGCAACGCCCGCATTGCCACGCGCGTGCTGCTGTGCTGCACGGCCGGCATCACCTCCATCATGTACCAGCGCAAGCTCAACGCCCTTGCCGAATCCCTCTCGCTTCACTACGACTTTACGGCCATGCCGCTGGACGCCGCCATCGCCAGCAACAAGCACTACGACGTGGTAATGGTGGCACCACAGCTGGGGTATCGCCGCAAGGACGCCCAGAGGGCTTACCCCAACGCGACCGTCATCGAGATTCCCGGCGATATTTTTGAGCGGTTCGACGTGGACGCGACCCTGCACCTGCTGCTCGACGCGCTCGACGAGGGCATCGAGCAAGCCCCGGTGGGCAGGGAGCTCTCCATCGTGCGCCCCCTTGACGACTCGAAGCGCGTGATGGCGATTTCGGTGCTCCACCGCGCCCAGATCTCGGCCATCGCCTACCGCGTGTTTACCGACGGCGGCGTTGCGGTGGACGGCATGGTGTACAAGCGGCATGTCAACTTCCGCGACGTGGAGGACGTGCTGGCCACCATAAAGGTCGACGGCATCGACGTGCGCTCGCTTGACGCCGTGGGCATCGCGATGCCGGGCGTCATCAACCGCGAGTCCGTCTCGATGCCCGCTTCCGACATACGCGACTACGACCTGGGGCGCAAGCTCAAGAGGCGCTATGGTGTCGAGGTCTTTATGGACAACGACGCCAATGCCGCGGCCATGGGCTGCTACATGAGCCAGACCGAATTCGACTCCGTGGTCTTCCACATCCAGCAAACGGGCATGATTCCCTGTGGCGAGGGCGTGATCTCGGACGGTAAGCTGGTAAAGGGCCGCCTGAACTACGCCGGGGAGCTCGAGCCCATCGCATGGCTCATGGGTTTCTCGGGAGACCCCAACGAGATGGTATGGACCTACGAGGGCATGACCGAGATCGTGGCCAACTATCTGGTCGCGAGCATCTGCACGCTCTCCCCCGACTGCATCTATGTGGCATCACCGCTTGTGCGCAACATGGACGAGCTCCGGGAATGGCTATGGCGCACGATCCCGATGGCCTACGTGCCCGAGCTACGGTGGGTCGCCGACTATCGGGAGCTCATGTTCCTGGGCGAGCTGGCCCTATGCACCGAGAAGCTCCTCAATCCGCGGCCACACCGCAAGTGGTAGGGAGCGCCCGGGGAACGCGGTGCGGCGGTACTAGCGCGCTGGGATGAGGAAGTAGTCCTCGCAGCACACGACACCGCTGGCAATGCCGTCCTCGACGCGCTCCTTGTCGATGTCGGCCACGCAGCGCACGTTCGAGCCGTCGGGTCGGTCGTACTCCTTAGTGTAGGTGTACACCCACTTCCCGTCCTTGAGGACGGCCGCGTCCTTGTATGAGGTGTAAAGGTAATCACCGTCCGCGTAGTCGCCAATCCTCACGAAGCCAAACCGCTGCTGTTCCATCGAAGGAATGTTCAGCTCGTCGGCCTTGACCTCCCTAACCGACGTGACGTCCTGGATGTCGGGGTAATTGTAGTAACCCGCTATGCCACCGTTGAGGTAGACGACGTCGGCCGTAACGCGGTAGAAGTGGCCGTCCTGCATCGTGGGGTCGTAGACACCTATCGTCTCGCCGTTGGAGACCCGAACCGCCTTGTCGCCGAAGACGACGACGTCGAACACCTCGCCTGCGGCCGGCTCTGTGAACATTTGGTCGGTGGCATCGGCGTCGATCGGCTCGGGCTCAGGCTCGGCAGGCTTTGGTTTGCTCTGAGGCGAGCACCCACCCAGCACAAGCAACACCGCCACGGCAACGGAGACCAATCCGACTACTGCCTTGCAACAAGCTGACTGACGCATGCGCGCTCCTCTCCACCCACGATGACGACTTCCACACCTTCCATAATAGCGGCATCGGCTGGACAAAGGGGACAGTCCCCTGGACACAGGGGACAGTCCCCTGGACACAGGGGACAGTCCCCTAAATACCACTTCGAGACAAATGTACCCTAGTCGGTTGGTGTGACGTCCTCATGCGACTTGCGAAGGCCCAGGAATATGGACTGCAGGACATAGCCAAGCAGGTACACGAACGCCACAATGCCCACCAGGACGCCAAGGAAGGGAATGGCGCTGGCCACGCCAACGATGGCGCCGCCGGCCATTGCGCACTTGTACCGGCCGAGCTTGGGGAATGCGATCTTGGACAACGATGCGCCCATAAAGCCCTCGGCCACCGCGAGCATGGCAAGCTGCGCAAGGATGACGGCGATCGCCACCGGAATCGTAACCACTAGAATGAGCATTAGAATGACCGCTACGGGCGCTGCGATGGAGCCCACAACGCCCGAGACAATGGTGGGAACCGTGCGCTCCCGAACCAAGCGCGCAGCCTCAGCAGTGTGACGCGAGAACAGCCACTCGGCCAGCACGGCGACGACAAACGTGCCCACCACGCCAATAATGGTCGCGATGACGGTGAGCACGCCTCCAATTCCGGCCAAGACACCCCCCAGGCCTTCGACCACGCCCTCGTCCTGCGCAGGTGCGGTCTCCTCTTGCTTGGGCTCGGCCTCCTCTTGCTTGGGCGCAGCCTCTTCCGACTGAGGCGCGGTCTCTTCCTGCGCGAGCTCTTCCTTCTCGCGCGCAAAATCAACCTTGCCAACCTGGGCGCCCTGCTCCAGCACAGGCTCACTTGGCGAGGTCACGTGCAGCGTGCCCTTGATGCGTGCGTTCTTTCCTATGGTCACCTCACCCGCTCCAACGACGACGTCTCCATCCACGGTCGCATCGATGTATACCGTAGCGGCGTTGGCCGTCAGCTCCTTATAGGATCCGCTCACGTCAATCGATTGGGCGGCAGCGGCCAAGGCGTTGCAGGTTGCGTTCTTAACCGTAATTACACGCGCCGCCACGGTTATGTTTTGGCCGGCAGTTGAGTCGTAGATGTCAATCGTTTCCGCCGCGGCACGAACGCTGCCCTTCGCCTGGCACTTGTCAAGGCTAACAATCTGCCCCGCCGCTATAACGTCGTTGCCCACCTTGCAATCGCCCAGTCGCAGATTCCTGCCGAACCATACGTAGTCGTTACCCATAAAGGGCAACCCACCGGCAAGCCCTCCTCGGGTTGTTGTGGTCGTGGGCTTTGCCGTAGACGACTGACCGCCTTCATCGGCCCATGTGGTTACCGGCAGAGCCGCCACAGCCAGCACGACGCCCAATACCAGCGTCATGATTGCTGCGAACAGCGAACGCCCAACAGCAACGTGAGGTCTTGTGTTCATGCCAATCCTTTCCCGATTGCAACTGCTCCTTAGCACCGAGTGTATCACTGAGCAGCCTCGTTGGTGTCTTCGGCGAAAGCCGATTGCCTAGCTGCTTGCGCCGTGTGGCGCTGGGTATGCTAGCCTATTCGCGAAGCACAGAGGAGGAACCACATGGACCGAGAGAAGCAAATCGTTAGGGCAAGCGTTATTAGCATTGCGGGCAACGCACTACTTGCGGCTGTAAAGGGCGTAGTGGGCACGCTCACCGGATCCATCGCCATCTCGCTCGACGCCATTAACAGCCTTACCGACGCACTGTCCTCGGTTATTGCCGTTATCGGCGCCAAGCTTGCAGGAAGGAGCGCGGACCGCGAGCATCCCTTTGGGTACGGTCGCGTGGAGTACCTGTCGTCCATAGTGATTGCCGCCCTCATCCTCGCGGCCGGTCTTTCCTCCTTCGTCGAGGCCATACGTTCCATCGTGCACCCTACCACGCCCGAATACACCGCGTTTACGCTTTTGGTCGTTGCCGGTGCCGCCATGGTGAAGTTTGGGCTGGGGTACTATCTTAAGCGCATGGGAAAAATCCTTGACTCCGGCTCGCTCGTGGGCTCTGGCACCGACTCGCTCATGGATGGTTGCGTGTCCACGAGCACGTGCGTCGCCGGCATACTGTTCCTCACCACGGGAATCAACATCGAGGCGTGGCTCGCCGCCGGCATCTCGCTGCTCATCATAAAGAGCGGCATCTCGCTTCTTATTGAGACGGCTTCCAAACTGCTGGGCGAACGCGCGGATCCCAAGATCGTGGCCCACATCGAACGGGAGGCACTCAACGTAGAGGGGGTACGCTTCGCAAGCAACTTCGTCCTGCTCGACTTTGGTCCCAACCGGCTGGGAGGCACCATACACGTAACCGTAGACGGCCAGATGACCGTTGCCGAATTCAACCGCATAGCTCGTGCCGTGCAAAAACGTGTGAACCAGAAGTGCGGGGTAAAGCTCGCGGGCGTGACGCCGTATCCTGACGCGTCCGACAACGAGGATGTTCGCGAGATCCATGCGCAAGTCGGTCGCATCGTGTGGGGATACGACCACGTGGTCGAGCTGCGTGGCCTGTACATAAATGCAGAGGACCGCATGATCCACTTTGATGCGATTGCCGAATACGGCACCGACCTCCACGCGCTGCGCGAACAACTCGTGGAGACCTGCCAGCAGGAGTGCCCGGGATGGGAATTCGACGCGCGCGTACTGCACGACACCGGAGACTAACGTGACAAAGACATGCATACGCAGCGCACAAAAGGCGGATGCGGCGCAACTCCGAGCAATATACGCACCCTACGTCGAGCACACTGCCATAACCTTTGAGTATGAAGTGCCAACGCTCGAGGAGTTTGCCAGCCGCATAGGGCGCACGCTCCAAAAATACCCCTACGTAGTGCTTGAGGAGGAGGGCATCGTCTTGGGCTACGCCTACGCTGGCTCGTTCGTGGGGCGCACCGCATGCGACCGCTCCTGTGAGGTGTCCATCTATCTCGATCAAAAGGCCAGGGGTAAGGGCTACGGACGCGCGCTCTATGCCGAGCTCGAGCGTAGGCTGAGGGACTTGGGCATGCTCAACATGTACGCCATCGTCGCAGATCCCGTTATCGAGGACGAATACCTCACCAAAAACAGCGAGCGGTTCCACACGCACATGGGCTTTTCCACCGTGGGCACCTGTCACAAATGCGGCTACAAGTTTGGCCGCTGGTACAACCTCCTCTGGATGGAGAAGCTCATCGGCGAGCACGAGTAAGCCGTTCTGTGCCCGCCTATCGAAGGGGGTAACCCCCATTGATTGCCGCAAGCGGCATATCAATGGGGGTTACCCCCTTCGATAGGACACCCGTCATTTGTATTCCCCTACGTGCATAGATAGAATCGAAGACAGGCGGGCAGATCGGAAGCCGGCACAAGGAGGACGCCCATGACAACATTCGACAACATGACCTGGACGAGAGAACCCAAAGCATGGGATGCAACGGACAACGTGCTCAGCGTGACCACCGAGCCACATACCGATCTGTGGCAGCGTACGTATTACCACTTTCGCAACGACAACGCGCCAGCGTTTCAGCTCACGACTGACGAGCGCTACTTCTCGCTCGTCGTTCGCACGGACTTCCACGGAGCGGCTCATCGCTTCGACCAGTGCGGCATCGTGATGTACCTCGACTCCCAGAACTGGATAAAGGGCTCGGTAGAGTACGAGGACGGCGTCATCCAGCATCTGGGTAGCGTCGTAACCAACCACGGTTACAGCGACTGGGCAACCACCGAGATTCCCGCAGACGTACGGGAGATGTGGTACCGCCTCTCCCGCCGGGAGGATGACTACCGAATCGACTGCTCTCGCGACGGCAAGGTCTGGCAGCAGATGCGCGTGTGCCACCTGCACGAGGGCGCGGGCACGGTTCGCGTGGGCGTGTACGCATGCTCACCGGAAGACTCGAGCTTCACAGCCCGGTTCGATCATCTGGAGCTTGGACCTTGCGCCTGGGCGGCACATGACGGACAGCAGCCCGACGAGGACTAGCGCCACACGGAATCGCATTACTGCCCCAAACGGACGGCAAACAAGGCTCCCGGCGAATCTTTTCGCCGGGAGCCTTTGCATACCGGTCGCCGTCATAGGCACGTTCCCCGACAATCAATCGAATCATCACACACAAATTCCGTTCAGGCGCTTATCATACTGTGCATAAACGTCAGAATCATTCACAGCAATGGGGGAACGTATGTATAGGTCGCTGGTCACACGGACGCGGGGATTCTTGCGACTGGCAGTGCTCCTGGCATTCGCGCTCGCCATGTTTGCCCCGCTTCCCGCGCATGCGCAGGAGGCAGGCGGCAAGGTCGTGCGTGTAGGCTGGTACGAGTCCGCCTTCCACAGCACGGATCAGTTTGGCAGGCGCTCCGGCTACGGATACGAGTACCAGCAGCGCATCGCCACTTACACCGGATGGACCTACGAGTACGTGGAGGGCAGCTGGTCGGAGCTCTACGAAATGCTCGCCGCAGGCCAGATCGACCTGCTCAGCGACGTGTCCTACACCGAGGAGCGCGCCCAACAGATTCTGTTCTCAGCCGAACCCATGGGCTCTGAGGGGTACCACGTGTTTATTGCCCCCACCAACGGCGAGGTCAAACCCGACGACTTCTCGACCTTCAACGGCAAGCGAGTCGGCGTCAACAAGAATAGCATCCAGGAGAAGCTCTTTGTTGACTGGGCGCAAAAGCACGACGTCCACGCCCAGGTCGTGGAGCTCACCCAAAAGACCCCCGAGCTGCTGGAGATGCTCGCCGACGGCAAGATCGACATGCTGGTGACCTTAGACACCTACGGAAACTCCGCAGACGTGGTTCCGGTATGCAAGATTGGCTATGCGGAGTCGTTCTTTGGCATCAACAAGAACCGGCCAGACCTCAAACGCGAGCTCGACATTGCCATGAACCGCAACCTGGAGGACAACCGGGACTACAACCTGCAGATGGCTGAGAAGTTCAACCGAGCCAGCTCGGTAAACCGGTTCCTCAGCGACGAGGAGCGCAGCTGGCTTGCCGAGCACGGCACCATCCGCGTGGGATACCGCGACGACTTCCTCCCCTACTGTGACTGCGACGATGTGCACCGGGAGCTTACTGGTGCGCTCAGGGACTACCTCGCCTTGGCGAAGGACTCTCAGAAGAACGCCAAGCTCGATTTCCAAACACGTCCCTTCACGACAACGAAGGACGCGCTGGAGGCGCTTCAGAACAACGAGGTGGACTGCGTGTTCCCCATCAGTCTGAGCGCCTACGACGGCGAGCAGATGGGCGTTATCCTTACGGACCCCTTTGTGAGCACCGAGATGGACATCGCCATGCGCGCGGCAGACCACGAGGGCATCTCGCCGGAAAAGCCGATGACGGTCGCGCTCCTCAACGGACACCCAAGCCATGAGTCCTTTATTAAGGACAACTTCCCCAACTGGCAGCTGGCATACTTCAACACCAGCACCGAATGCTTCCAGGCTGTGGGGAATGGCACCGCGGATTGTACGCTGGTAAGCAACTACCGCATGAATCGCGTAAACGACCTGTGCGCCAGGTTCGAGCTCGCCACCCTCTCTACGGGCAAGACCATGGATCTGGCGTTTGCCACGCGCCGCGAGGACGACTGCCTGTACTCGATTCTCAACAAGATCGCACGCTACGTGCCAGATTCCGCCATCAACTCCGCGCTTACCAACTACGGCTTTAAGGACGAGAGGGTCTCCTTTGGGGAGTTCCTGCGAGACAACCTCGTTACGTTTATAGCCACGGTGGCAGTTATCGCCGTCGCCATCCTGGTGCTGGTGCTCAGGAACATGCGGGCGGAGGCAAAGGTGGCAGAGGGCAACCAGATTATCTCGGAGGCGGAGCGCGATCCGCTCACCGAGCTGTACAACTGGAACTTCTTCCTCGTGTACGCCAACCGCATCCACCGTGAGCAGCCCACCCGACCCATGGATGCCGTCGTCATCAACATCGATCGGTTCCACTCCATCAACGCGCTGCGCGGCAGGGAGTATGGTGACGGTGTCCTGCGCCAGATGGGCAACGAGATACGGGACTTCCTGTCCGGATCGGGCGGCATCGCGAGCCGCTTTGAGTCGGATCGCTTTGACATCTTTTGTGATCACCGCGAGGACTGGCAGGCCCAGTTCGCGCACTTCCAGAAGCGCATAAACCAGACGTTCCACAATGCCGGCATCCACCTGCGCATGGGCGTCCAACCATGGTGCGAGGGATTGGAGCCCGTGCTGCAGTTCGACCGCGCCCGAACTGCCTGCAACAAGTCACGGGGTAACTACGCAGCCCAGGCCGTCATCTACGACTCGGCCATGGAGAAGCAAGAGGAACGTGACCAGCGTTTGCTCAACGACTTGGGCAACGCACTCGAGCGGCGCGAGTTTGCAGTCTATTACCAGCCTAAATACGACATTACGTCGGAGGAGCCGACGCTCTCCAGCGCCGAGGCGCTCGTCCGGTGGCGTCATCCCGAGCTTGGCGTTATTTCTCCGGCCGAGTTCATACCCCTGTTCGAGCGGAGCGGGCTTATCAGCGAGCTCGACAACTACGTGTGGGAGGAGTCGGCCCGCCAGATTGCCACATGGCGCGATCGCCACGGCACCACCCTGCCAGTCTCGGTAAACCTCTCGCGTGTGGACGTGTTCGACCCCAATCTGTGTGCCAAGCTGGACAAGATCGTGGCCAGGCACCAGCTTGGGCACAGCGACCTCAAACTGGAGGTCACCGAGTCCGCCTACACCGAAAACGCCGACCAGCTCATCAAGGTTATCGAGCAGCTGCGAGACAGGGGGTACCAAATCGAGATGGATGACTTTGGCTCGGGCTACTCCTCGCTCAACATGCTCTCGTCCACGCCCGTCGACATTATCAAGATGGACATCGCATTCATTCGCAACATAGAGCACAACGAGAAGGACCTGCGTCTGGTCGAGCTCATCGTGGACATCGCCCGCTACCTCAACGTGCCCGTAATTGCCGAGGGCGTGGAGACCGAGAACCAGCTGCAGCTGCTCAGGGAGGTCGGTTGCGACCTGGTGCAGGGTTACTACTTCTCGCGTCCGCTGCCCGCTGACGAGTTCGAGCAACGGCTCCTCACGATGTCGTAGAATAAGATTCCACGCAAAGAAAGGGGAATCGCTATGGACACCGTTCTCGTGGACAACGAGCGTCTTGCCATAACGCTGCCGGAGGGCTTCGAGCGCATACCGCACGAGAAGCTTGAGTCCCTTATGGGCATCAAGTACAACCACCTGTGGGGAGTACGCGACACGCAGCGCCACATGCTCATCAACGCATCGTGGCGGGACTCGCCAAAGGTTCTTGCCAAGTTTGCAAGCGAGAAGGCGCTCGCCACACGGGCAGACAAGACCTTTGCACGGTGCCGTCCCAACAGTGGCTACATCAGCAAGGACCTGCCTCCCAGAGCCGTTGCCGGCTCGGATGCCGGCGCGCACGGCTTCAGTTTCTCGTACATCGTAGAGGGCGTTGAGCAGGAAGGCGAACTCCGGGTGATTAAGAGCGGCAGGCGCAGCTACACGCTGTGCTACTACACCCGCTCCGAGGTGGCAGAGCAAAACCGCCCCGTCCTCGGCGCCATCCTGGACTCGCTCGAGGTGCGCTAGCCGCAAGGCGCGGTGGCGTTGTCCGTTTGGGAAGAGGCGCCTTTGGGACATCGCGAGCGATGTCCCAAAGGTGCCTCTTCCCAAACGGACAACGGACGTGACCATCGCAATGCTATTATGGAAAAAACGGCCTCGCAGAGTGATAGGAACATCATGATCAAGCTCGTACTTTCCGACATGGACAACACGCTCATCCCCTTTGGACGTGAGCGCGTGTCGCAGCGAACAATCGACGCCATCCACGCCTGCCAGGAGCAGGGCATCGACTTTGCCCCGACGACGGGTCGGGACCGCGCGGAGCTCGCGGGCTTCTTTGGGGGCGACCGGAGCTGCTACAACACCGCGGTATGCGTCAACGGCCAGAAGGTCTACTACCTGCGGTCGCTCGTCTTCGAGCGCAGCCTGGACAACGAGCCCCTGCGTCGTGCCGCAGGCTACGTGGGCAAGCTGCCAAACTGTGCCTTCGTCACGTATCGCTCGGATGGTCTGGGCGACTGGGTGGGTATTACGCGCGAAGAGATGGGTTCGATGTACGACCGTGCGTTTATGGCGGGCGGTATGCACCATGAGGAGCTCCCGGTATACCCAGTGGCAAAGGCAGGGGTTATCTGCATGGGTGACCAGGATGACATCGACCGACTGCGGCTGGTGCTCGAGACGGCGGTACCGGAGTTCGTCTTCCCCAACACGGTTGACAACTGGATGGACGTCTCCATTCGGGGCTGGACAAAGCTCGAGGGCGTCAAGGCCCTCATGAAGACCCTGAGCCTCTCCCCAGACGAGGTCTGTGCCTTTGGCGACGCCGACAACGACCTCACGATGCTCGAGTACATCCCCAATTCCTGCGCGATGGCCAATGCCAACGACAACGCCAAGGCTGCCGCCCGCTGGCAGGTGGGCGCATCGGCGGACGATGGTGTGGCCATTGCCCTCGAGCAGATTGCCGAGGCGGCACGCCAGTGCAACGAGCGCGGCACCGAGGACGTGATGCCGGCGTTCATGTGCTAAGCATGACCCCAAGCAAAGGTAGCCCGTGCCTTACATGCCGTGAAAACTGCATGTGCTGGCGTAGCAGGAGCTCAACGCCTGATCCTAAAGATGAGTCAAGATGAGAATTGGGGGACACACCTCATGCGTCGTGCTCGCTGCAGCTACGAGCTCTGCGAGGTATGTCCCCCAATTCTCATCTACTGCATACGTGACCCATGTTTAGGGGCAGGGCTCAACGGCTACTTAACGTTATTGGGATACCACTCAGCAATCTTCTCGTCTGGTATCGCGAAGTGCTGGTAGTCCTTGCGGTCCGTCCACTCGCCACCCCATTCGAAGCCGTGCTCGATAAACAGCGTGTAGCAGAGGTCTCCCTTCTCGATCTTGTAGTCGAACGAGGCATCGCGATCGAGGTACGGCTCTCCGGTAATGGGCTCTATAATCCGCTCGCCATCGACCACCTTGGTGTAGGGGTTGTACAGCGTGTTGATGTCGACCGCGAGTCCAAGGCCGTGGTTGGAAATGCGGTTGGTGTGCGAGATAAAGCGGAAGTTGAAGCTTGAGGAGTTGTTGTCCTCCATCGAGCGCTCGTCGTCGGCATCGTACTCGTCGACGAGCCGGATCTTCTCGATGGGATAGCCGTTCTTGTAGAGCTCACGCAGGATGTCGAGCACATCCTCGGCAATGTGCTGGTTGACGATCATCTCGCCCTCGTGCACGTTGCCGTCCTTGTCCTTATGGAGCACATGAAGGTAGCGCAGGTCCTCTCTGGGGAGGGTGCAGTCGTCCTTAAACGACTTGCCCTTGATGCGCGCAAAGATCTCGTCGGTGATCGGGGTACTGTAGAAGGCCTCCTGCTCGGAGGTGCTGAGCCCGGTGTTGTTGGCCGCCTGTTCGGCAGGTGGGTTCGCGTCGGTCGCCGGCGCGTTCGTTCCCCCCGCCTGGCCACATGCGGCAAGCCCAAGCGACATCCCCGCGGCGAGCAGTCCCGTAAGGATGCATTCCTTGACTCTCATTGCCTTCCCTTCTCTTGGAAACGGCGCGAGTCGCGCCACGTCCTTATGATACGCCTCGATGCCGCTAGCGGCCATTGCCGCGATCGTGGTACGCGGGGGCTGTCCCCCGCGTACCGGGGGCTGTCCCCTTTGTACCACGGATGCCGCGAGACTCACGGTGTTTATGGCTCGGCCACTCCGCTGGCGATCACAGGCAACCTCGCTAGCCTTGGCATCCGCCGCAATCGCTACAGCCATTGCAAAGCATCCTAAACGAGCATCCCGCGCACTTCCTCACGTAGTGAGGCACGTACAGCTCCTCCTTTGGGATGGGATGTCCGTTGCTGTCCTTGAGCTCGAAGTGCACAGGTGCGCCTTGATAACTCACGCCCGACTTGAAGGCCTGCTCGTTTTGCAGCTGTTTGCTCCTGATTCGGTACGTCTTGCCGTCCTTGACGAGAGTCGTGCCCGTCTCCATAAAGCAGAAGGTCACGTCGTGGGCAACGCATTCGTCGCGAAGCGTTTTTACCCAGTCGAAGTCACACGGCCTGTTGCCGCCGTAGTTCTCTCCCCCGCAGGCAACCTGCTCGATCTGGCCACTGTCCAAATAGCGACCTATGCTCATGGGACCCAAGAGCGGCGCGCACCAAACACCCTTATGCCTAAACGGCAGGTCGAGGAGCTGCGGAATCCTCTGGTCTGCCCTGCACTGGTTCTCGCAGGTCACATTGAGGATTACGTTGTCCCAGCCGTCTCCCCACTGTGCAGGGAGGCATTCGCGTATTCGTTGGGGCCGTTTGGTGAGCAGCAAAAAGACGACGTCGCTCCTCGTGCGCATCATCTCCCAAGCCTCGTCACGCCACTCGTCCGCCTCCTCCAGGAAGAAGTCCGAGGTCATGCAAACGCTGATGGTCTCACCGCTCTGTATCTTAAATCTGCCGCGTCGGTCTTTGGACAGCGGATACTTGAAGCCCGTCTTTGTCTTGTAGACGTCTGCGCCACTCTTGCCTCGCATAGCGTCGAGGTAGTAGACGTAGCAGTGCTCGCAGCCCTCACTGCATTTCTTGCAGCCGTGCCACGGATTCCAATTGCTGTGCATCGCCATAGCTCGTGTCCTTGCAGGTGCTCGCCTCGTTGGTGGTACACCAACTCGCCGCAGGCACGCGCGTCAGTTACATCTCGAATATGAGGTCGAACTCGAGGACTTTGCCCGAGGAGGTCTGCCTTACCGGAAACCACCCCACATAGTGAGCGCCTTCGGGGGCCTTGCGATCGATAATCTCGCGGTGGCTTTCCATGTAGGCGCTTGCCGTGCGCTTGTTCTCGTCAACCGCGACCCGCACATACTCGTAACGCATGCTATCCTCCTCGTACGCAAAATCCCATATTAGACATATTACCCCCTTTGATAGGCCACGGTCACATCGCCTTTCACGGAACGTAAGATGCCTCCGAGCCTGCGATGCTATAGTGAAAAAAATACAAACCATATAGCACGTGGAGGAGAACATGAAGCACAAAACCATGCTCATCGTAATGGCGCTCATCGCGATGCTCACGGTGGGCCCGCTGGCAGGATGCGGCCAGAATGCGTCATCCGAATCGTCACCCGCCCAAAACACCTCGTCGGAGACGCAGGAGCAGTCCAAGGACGAGGTCATCGCCGAGCTCAAGAGTGCTGCCGCAAACGCACCGGAGTTCAAGTCGGTAACGGTTAACGAGACGACCGCCTGGACCTACGTAGACGGCGATGCCGCCAAACCCGAGACCATTCAGGCTACGGGCACTTACAAGTTCGACATGAGCGGAGACCAGCCCAAGGAGAGCATAACGGCCGAGTACGGGAACGAGAAGCTGCAGTACTTCACCGACGGCAAGAACGCCGTCCTCGTCTTGGACGGAACCGCCTACTCCGGCACGGCAGAGCAGTTTGGGGCACAGGACTACTCCGGCTTCGACACCTTCATCAAGCACGTGATTGGTGAGCGGGACGCAATCATCGGCTACACCACCTCCGCCCAGAAGGTAGATGCGGATGGCCTGAACGTCTACGCGCTCACACTCGATCCCCAAAAGTATCTTGCTTCCGATCCGATGCTCACCGTGCTGGCGGACGCAGGCTATCCAGTTAAGGATGCGCTCCTCACCATTAGCCTCAACAAGGATGGAAACGTCGTCTCGATGAACATGGTGGTTGGATTTGAGGGCTCTGGTCTCGTGGAGTCCCTGGAATTCTCGGACTTCGGCAGCACCGTTGTCGACCCGACCCCCGAGGCCACCAAGACGTATGAGGAGATGGATGAGGACAAGCAGCAGGAGATTGAGCAGTTGATAAAAACGCTCGATGCTTACGATGCCTCTGCAGGTGAGGCGTCCCCTGAGGCCACCACAAACGCCAGTTAGTCGCAGCCGGACGGGTTGCTTACCGGTAGTGCGCCTTGCGACTCTAACTGCGCGAAAGGAAACGCTCTGGCATGTGGAAGATACTGTTAAAGACAGTTCCGGTGAACCTAAGACGCGACCTTGGAACCTACATCCTCATGGGAGTTCTCGTTGCGGTCGGCATGTACATCGCGGCCGCGAGTGCAGGCCTTACCTACTCCTACTATGTGGCCTACGAGGAGAATGACCGCATCTCGAACAGCGAGGATGGGCAGTTCGAGGTGATGGAGCCGCTTAGCACGCAACAGGAGCAGGCGATTCGGCAACGGGGATACACGCTTGAGCGGGCATTCTATTTTGACGCCACCCTAGATGACGAATCGGTGCTGCGCGTTATGAAGCACAGACAGTCGATTGACCGCATCGTGTTGGACGAAGGAGCGCTTCCACACACGGATACGGAGGCGGTTCTGGAAAAATGCTATGCGTACTATCACGAGCTCGATGTGTCCGACAGCGTGCGCGTGGCGAACAAGAGCCTGCGCATTGCTGGCGTCGGCTCCGTAACGGATTACGACATGCCCTCCAAAAGAATGGCCGACTTCAGTTCCGATAGCGAGGCCTTTGGCCTCATCTTCGTTACCGAAGACTGCTACCAAGGGCTTCTCTCGGCTCTTGGGAGCAGCACCAGGGAATCGTATGTGTACGCATACAAGCTGGCGGAAGGCGCGTCGGACGCAGACCTCAGACGTCTGCTTGTGGATGATCTCGGGCTACTTTCGCGCATGAGGACCTTCGTGCCCGCAGAGAACAACAACCGCATGGGCTCCGGCAAGGACGACAATTCCGTCTACGCCTTTGCGGGAATGGTCGTTGGCATTGGCCTCATGATTCTGATTTCTGTGGTCTTCTATATTCGTGTCCAGTTTTCGCTCGATAAGCAGAGTCCGTCCATCGGTGCCCTGCTGGCTATGGGAGTAAAGAAGCGTGACATCTATCCCATGCTGCTTCTCCCCTTTGCCATGGTGGCCTTTGTGGGCGGCCTTGCCGGCTTTATCCTAAGCTGCGTCTTTCCGTTGGCCGAGCTGGTGGAAAGCGAAGGCTTCTATTCCATCCCCCAGATTCCCATGGTCACGCATCCGCTCATTTTTGCGTATAGCGCGCTTATGCCGCCGTTTATATGCACCCTAATCAACCTCCTCCTCATGCGCAAGAAGATGGCACAGTCTGCGGGGTCGTTGCTCACGTCGTCCCGCGAGAGTACGAACGGGTCTGGCGGCATCGTCTTGTCCATAGTGGTCGGCAGCCTGCTGGCCGTATCGGTGTTTATGATGGGACGCGGTGTAGGGAGCTACAGCGCAACCGTGGCTGAGCGCATTCCAGTCGAGGTCAAATACGAGTACGCCTACGCACTTGCGGAGGAGCAGACGAAGGTTCCCGCAGGCGCACAGGGGGCGTTTACGTATACGTTTGCGGCCGAGAACTACGGCTATGTTCGCGACATACCGTTCATTGGCATTGAACCCACCAACACCTACTTCGATGTGCCTGTGGCGGACCTCGACGGAGCCGTTATTATTAGCTCTGCCGTGGCAAGCAGAAACGGATTGCAGGCTGGCGACGAGCTGTCGGTGTTCGACCCGCTTACTGGAGAGGCGCATACGTTTAACATCAAGGGTGTAACGGACTACAACGCGCAGCTCACAGTATTTATGGATATCGACGACCTACGTTCGTATCTTGGGCGGGATGGCGTCGCGTTTAACACGGTGTATTCGGACGTTCCGCTCGACTTCTCTGGGGACCAGTTGCTTGGCGCAACCACCAAGGAGGGGCTGATTGCCTCGGTCAACAAGCTGGAGGTCGAGGTGGAATCGAGCAGGAACGTCTTGTGGGCGCTTGCCATCCTGTTCTACGGCGTCATGATGGTCTATCTTATCCAGTTTGCGGTGGTACGAAAGCGGCGCGACATCGCCTGTCTGTCGGCTCTTGGCTACACAAGCGGCGAGCTTACATGGATGGTAACGAGTAAGCTCGCGGCCTTGGCCTGTGTGAGTGCGGCCGTCAGCCTGTACGTGGGATACCGCATCTCCTTGCTGCTAATGCCCGTGCTCGTTGCATCGACACCCATCGGGCTCCTGCTCGACTATGGCCTGCCAGAGTTTCTCGTGCACCTTACGGGTGCCGTTGCAATCATTCTGCTCTCCGTGCTCTTTGGCTTCATTCGCATCGCCCGCACGGACAACCTCTATTATTTGAGAAATAGGGAGTGATAAGGTCATGTATCTGGAAGTGACGGGCCTCAGGAAGAGCTACGGAACGGGAGAGGGACGCCAGGAGGTACTGCGAGGCGTGGACCTTACCATGGAGCGAGGCACGATGGCCTCCATCGTCGGGTCATCTGGCTGTGGCAAGTCCACGCTCCTCAACTGCATAGGCGCGCTTGAAGTCATCGACGAAGGTGACGTGCGGATTGATGGCAAGTCCCTCAAAGGTCTGGGCAAGCTGGAGCGCGAGCGATATCGACGCGAGAACATCGGCTATGTCTTCCAATTCTTTAACCTGCTGGCCGACCTGAACGTGCGCGACAACATCCGTGTGGCCGAGCGGCTCACCGACGAGCCCATAGACTATGCGGCGTTGCTCGACCAGCTTGGACTCGCCGGAATCGAGAAGAAGTTTCCCAGTCAGCTCTCCGGCGGACAGCAGCAACGCGTGGCGATCGCAAGGGCGCTTGCCAAGAACCCGCGGTTGCTGCTCTGCGACGAACCGACGGGTGCCTTGGACTCGACGACGGCAAAGGATACGCTTATCCTGCTGGAAAAAATCAACGCAACCTTTGGAACCACCATACTTATGGTGACGCACAACCAGGTAATCCCGCAGATGATGCAGCAAAACATTGTAATGCGGGACGGCAGAATCATCGAGAACAGCATCAACGAGCGTCGGATTCCCGCAGAGGCGCTGGAGGATCTATAGGCTCGCGTGCCACCTCGACGAAAGCCACCGCCAACTTCCGCTAGAGCATCTTGCCCTCGTATTCGTGCTCGGGCATGGTCTTGAAGTCGTAGTTCGCAAGCTCGTCAAGGTAGATGTTCGTCGTGGCGGCACAGTGCATCATAAGATTCGAGTCGTTGTCTCGACTCGTGTGGACCAGCACGATTGGCTTACCGATTGCCGACGCATATCCGCACTCCCATGCCGTCCC
>CACZFB010000017.1:32017-51955 GCA_902780305.1 uncultured Coriobacteriaceae bacterium
TGTCGCTGTTGCTTCCGTAGTACATGGCAACCACAACGTCCGCCTTGTCGATCTGCTCCTTGTCCATATTAAAGATCTCGTCCGCCCACTCATTGGTACCCGGCTCGGAATTAACCTCATGGCGCATAGGACTAAAATACTCAAGGCCCTTGTCTTTGAGCACGGACTCCGCGTGCTCGATGTTCTTTATCTCCTCGTCGTTAAAGAAGGGGCCGGCAAGATAGACGCGCGTAGGCGTGTTGGCCTCCTTGGATGTAGAGGCTTGCGCATTGCTGCTTGCCGGCGTGACACTTCCACTTCCCTTTCCGCAGCCACACACGGTGAGCGCCAACACGAGCAGCACGCTCAGCAACCCCAAAGACTTGACCTTCATTTCTCGTTACCTCCTCTAAGCCAAAATGGCGAATCAGTATACATCCTGCAAATAGTGCGCATTTGATTATTGTGCCAGTGGTTACTATAGCAGTATGCTCCCCGCCGTTCGCCAGTCAGGAGACACAAAAGTGGTGTACCACTTTTGTGCTGCATAGACCCCAAGATGTACCAGAAACACGCCCAACTTTGGTACATCTTGGGACGCTGGACACCCCAGAGTGGTACACCACTCTTACGGATTGATTATGGTCCTGGCTACAGGATATATTTCGCACAGCGTGGGAAGGAACTAGTATTGCTGTTGATTGGCGGCGACAAATCCTCCCAGCAACGTGATATTAGGAAGGCCAAGGAGCTCAATGGACAGTACGAATGAGAGTGAATGGTAAGATGAAGAAGGCAATGACATACGATGCGGCCGAGTTCCTCGAAACTGATGAAGACATCGTCTCCTACCTCAATGCCGCACTTGACGACGACGATCCCGCACTTGTATCCGCAGCGCTTGGAGACATCGCCCGCGCACGTGGCATGACCCAACTCGCAAAAGACACCGGCATCACAAGAGACGGCCTCTACAAGGCTTTGTCGCCAACAGGCAACCCTTCCTTCGCCACGGTTCAGAAGGTCGTGAAAGCGCTCGGTTATAGGCTGGATGTTGCACTACCGGTCTAAACGATCTTGGGACGCTGGGCACCCCAGAGTGGTACACCACACCTCATGGCCGCGTCGCGTGAGCTCGCGTACGACCTCGATGGTCGGATTGGTATGCCCATATGCGGGAATACAGAACCAGATGACTCTCATCGTTTTCCCCTTCGAATACGATGCTTACCTCTTCCCAAGCGGACACCAAGACTCCCAACGGATACAATTGTTCTTACGGTCAAAAAGAATATTATGTGGCCACCGACACCTACGAAATCAGGGAGGCTTTTATGGCAAAACGGACGGCGCTTCGCGACAGCGTGCTTGCCGCGCTGGAACGCACCTATGCATTGAGGCAGGAGGATCTGGGGGCAGACGCGCGCCTCTCCGCGAAGGGCATGACGTTTGTAACCGAGAGCTGGGAGATTCCAGACATTGGTCACCTCTGCGTTATGCAGATGAACGCGTTTCTTGGGCTCATGCGTATGGAGACCGCCGTCATCGCCCCAACGGGCGTCGATGTTCCGCTGTTCAACCTGGACTGGGTGAAGGCCTTCGGTACCGAGACCCAAATCGCCGAACTCTACGACACGCAGCTAACGCCGTGGCCGGACGAGTGCCACGAGGCATTCGAGTTCGCCCGCGACCAATTCGCGGACTTGCCCGATGCCCCCGCCGCAGACCCCCGCTGGTACGACGACATCCTGCTCCCCTGCTCGTTTCACAAGAAGGGCAGGGGGCTGACGGAACGCATGTCTCGCGCCGCCCAGGACTACCTAACGGTCTATACCGAGCTGCTTGCGGCCGCCCCTGCATGCGACTCAACGGCAAAGTCGGCGAAGGTCCAGGCCTTTGCGCAGAGGTTGTTCGAGGAAGGCGGGCCTGCCGTCAATCAGGTAACCAAGCTCTTCGGCGAGCAGACGGCGAGGCGGCTCATCCTGCGGCACATGTACGGTGTTCAAGTATCCGAATAACACAGTCCCACTCGGAGGTTTGGCATGCTTCTTTTTTTGGCAATGTTTGTCGTTGCACTCGTGTTTAGCAGTATCGGCTTTAAGAAGTACGTCTGGTTCATCTCGATTGGCTACGGCTTCTCGGTCGCGGCGATTGGCGTCGCGCTGCTCATCACCGGGCGCGAACAGCTTACCGCAGGCACAGCATGCGCCTGTGTCCTCTTCATCCTGTACGGACTCAGGCTCGGGGGATATCTCGCGTTCAGAGAGCTCCGCTCCTCGAGCTACAACTCCAAGATGAAGACCGAGATTAAAAGCGGTGACGACATGAGCGTGGTCGCCAAGTGCGCCATTTGGATGAGCGCTGCCCTCCTGTATGCCTGCGAGACTTCCCCGGTTATCTTTCGGCTTGCCAACGGCTCCGGAACCGATGCCCTGCTAATAATCGGCATGATCATCAGCGCCGTGGGCCTCATCGTAGAGACCACTGCCGACCTACAGAAGAACGCCGCAAAGAAGGTGAACCCCAAGCGGTTCGTCGACACGGGACTGTTCCGCATCGTTCGCTGCCCCAACTACTTTGGCGAGATGCTGTTTTGGACGGGCGTCTTCGTGGGCGGCATCACGATTTACGCCGGTCCCCTGCAGTGGATTGTGGCGCTTCTTGGCTACGTCGGCATCATCTACGTCATGTTTGGCGGAGCCCGCAGGCTGGAGATTCGCCAGAACAAGTCGTACGGCAACGACCCGGAGTATCGACGCTACGTAAAGACGACGCCCATCATGATTCCGCTCGTCCCCCTGTACAGCGTCGAGAAGTACACGTGGCTGGTCGCGTAATCTCATCAGCCAATTGAGGAAGGTGAGAAAGGGGGCCAAGCCCCTTTTCTCACCGCACTTTCTTTACGAACGAATTGGCGTAGTTCTGTTCGACGCCCTTGTAGGTAATGTCGGGGGTGGGCTCGCCCTTGTGTACGAGCACGATCTGCACAGCCTCCACACGACGGGCCTTGCCCACGGTGCCACTCCGCTGACCGTTGCGCCTCCACGTCCGGCGCGCCAAGGTCAATCGTCACGTTGAGCCTGTCGCGTATCCATATCGGGTAGGCGTCCACGTCCTCGTACATGGGAACGCTAAAGTCCACGAGCTTGCCCTCGAGCGCCGGGTTGATCTTGCCGTCCTTTATGCTAATAAGCTATGAGATTTGCATAGGATAGACATGAGAATTAAATAACCTCCCGGTCGAAGGGGGTGGCCCCCGATTGATTGCCGCAAGCGACATATCAATCGGGGGCCACCCCCTTCGACCGGCTAAGATTGTCGTGCGTTACGCTACAGCGTATACGTTCCGAAACCTGCGATCGCCTCGTCGATGGACGACTCACCGTTTGCGACCCGGTACGCCGCAACGCGATATTGGATGGTAGCGTCATCCGACAACCCGACCTCGTGGGTCGCGATGATTCGGGCTGGGTCGACCTTGCTAAACGGTGCATACATACCGTCGTAGGCGAGGTCTTGCGTAACCGTAGGCAGGTGCTTTGCGCGTGCGATGTCGTTGAGCTCCTGCGTGTTCACCAAAAAGCGCATGAACTCGTTGGCTATGTCCAGGTTCTTGCTTTCCTTGTTGACCGCAAACTGTACTGAGGGCTTGTCAACAAGGCTGACGCCTTCGTCAGTGAGCGGAATTGGATAGAAGGCATACGTGAACGGTTTGGCACCGAACGCATCCGACTGGCTTTCGCGCTTTGCCGTACCTGATGCCGTGTCGGCAGAGCACAACGCCATGGGTACGTCGCCTTCGAAGAACCTCAGGATCAGCGCGTTGTAACCGTCCTCAAGCTTGTTACAAACGCCCAGGTTGATGCACCCCCGCTTCATCATGTCGTCCACCTTCTCCAGAACCGGTCGCATGTATTCGCCGGCACCGGAATCGTACGCATTGAGCTTCTTGACCATCTCGGGATTCTTGGCAGCATCGCCGTACATGAGATCGCCAACAAGGTTGCCATACGAGGACGCAACGTTGTGGGCCAAGATGGGGGTGGGATACCCGGCCTTGTTGAACGCATCACACGCAGCCAGAAGCTCCGTATAGCTGGTCGGGATGGCAATCCCCTCCTTCTTGAAGAGGTCCTCGTTCACAAGGATGCCGGACATGCTGGAGAAGACAGGGACCATGGGGCACGCTCCTGCCTTGTCCTTACAAAGCAGGCTCGGGCGCACGCACGACAAGTCAAGGCCAAGCGCCGGATCGGCGAGGTTCTCGGCATGCTGGAACAGCGCATCGTAGCTGTCGGACTCCAGCATGAAGTCCTGCGCAAAATAGATGTCGGGCGCGTTGCTCGAGCTCAGGGCAGCAGCAACGAGGTTGTTGTAGTCATCGATCTTGGTATAGCTCAGCTCGACGTTGGGGTAAATCTCGTTGAACTTGTCGAACTCGGCCTCAAGAGCCTCGAAGTTGTCGTATTTGCCGACTACCGACAAAGAACCCTTTGTGGCCGTGTCGAGCGAGGGAGCAAAGGCCTTCTGCTCCACCGCCTGGCCCGACGACTCCCCGGAAGATGCCGGAGATGCCGGCGGCGCCCCGCAGGCTGCCAACGCGACCGAAGTCAACGCAATCGACAAAACAAGCAAACAACTCACAACAGACTTTCTCATAACGTGCCCTCCTTAACCCTTCTGATCTCCCTGAGAACCAGTTTGATCTCTATCGGCTTGGCAATATGGCCGTTCATGCCCGCATCCATGCACAGTGCGACGTCCTCCGAAAACGCGTCTGCCGTCGTGGCAATAATCGGAATCGCCGACACCCGCTTGTCGGGCAGCGCACGAATGGCCTTGGTGGCCTCGATACCGTCCATCACGGGCATCCGAACGTCCATAAACACGAGGTCGTAGTCTCCAGGCTGTGACGATGCGAGCAAATCGACCGCAACCTGGCCGTTTTCGGCGTGCGTGGCCTCGATTTCGTGCATGGAAAGCATCATAGCAAGAATCTTCCAGTTAACGTCGATGTCCTCTGCGACGAGCACCCGCATGCCCGCGATGTCGGAGTAGTCGTCCTCATTCGCAACTGGCGTCTGTGACAAGTGCAGACGCTCGTTGATCGCGTGGTACAGCGTGGACCTAAACAGGGGCTTGGACACGAATCCATTGGCGCCAGCTTCCTTGGCGCCCTCCTCGATGTCGGACCAGTCGTACGCCGCAACCAGAATGATTGGCCCCTGGTCCCCCACCTGGGCCCGCATGCGGCGCACGACCTCAATGCCGTCCATGTCGGGCATCTTGCAGTCCACGATAATAACGCTGTGTTCACCGTGCGGCTCGCGTTGCGTCTCCACCAACTGGAGTGCCTGTGCACCCGAAGTGGCAACCTCGACGCAAGCATCGAGCGATTCGAGTGCATGCTGGGCGGCCTGTAAAGAAGCCTCGTCACCATCGACGAGCAGCACGTCAACGGACTCGAGCGTCATTTCCTCGGGCTCGCGCTCTGCGATGGGCACGTCGAGGGAAACGGTAAACGTCGTCCCCTCCCCCACCTTGCTCTGACATTCGATCTGGCCGCCCATGAGGTCGACCATCTGCTTGGTGATGGCCAGGCCAAGCCCCGTGCCCTGCACCTTGTTCACTCGGCTGTCGGTTTGGCGCGAGAACGTCTCGTACATGTGCTCCATAAACTCTTCGCTCATGCCCATGCCCGTGTCGGCCACGCGGTAGACCAGGCGCACCGTATTGGGCTCGTCGCCCGCCAGCTCCTTAAGGTCAACGGCAACGCTTCCGCCAGACTCGGTGTACTTGAGGGCGTTCGACAAAATGTTGATGAACACCTGGTTGATGCGCAGCTGGTCGGCATAAAGATACTCGTGCTCCATTGCATTGACGCGGAAGCAGAAGTCGATGCTCTTGTCCTTAACCATGGGCTGCGAGATGTTAACGAGGTTCTCGGTCATCTCCGCAATCGAGAAGGCAACCGGCACGAGGGAGAGCTTCCCGCTCTCCACCTTGGATATGTCCAGAATGTCGTTGATGAGCGTGAGCAGGTGGTTGCTCGCGAGCCCAACCTTATGCAGGCTGTCCTTGACGACGGCAGGGTCGTCGATGTTGCGCTCCGCGATGGTCGTCAACCCCAGGATCGCGTTCATGGGCGTGCGGATGTCGTGGGACATGGCAGACAAAAAGTCGCTCTTGGCGCGATTTGCCGCCTCGGCATCCTTCGCCGCCTCGTTAAGGCGCATGTTGAACCAGTTCATAAAGACCATGTCGCAGATGAGCAGGAAGAGCAGGGCGCAGGCAACCCCTCCCACCAAGAACCAATCGACAGAGCTCTGCTGCAAGCTGCTCACCTGGATGTAGTTGAGGATGGTCCAGCCTCGATTCTCGCTGATCGGCGCATATGCGATCAGGCACTCCTCGCCACGAGAGTTGGTCATAAAGAACGACCCGCTCTGCGTTGCCAGGCGTTCTTTGAGCTCCTCAACCCCAGCCGCATCTATTGGGTTGTACGACTTGTAGAACTCGATGAAGTTGCTGTTTTTGTATTCGTGGCCTTTAATTACGTAGTCGCCATCGCTGTCGATGAGCGAGACTTCGGCGTCGTTGTACCGGTCGATGGGGAACACCCATTTTTCTTGGAGCTTCTCTGTGGGAATAACACGCAGGAGAATCGCCTCGCGGTGCTTTGACCGGTCGCTGGAATCCACGAGCGAGACCTTGCTGCAAAACGCCAGCGACTGAATGCCGCTCAAGGGGTTGGTGTACGACCTCGAGACATTGATGGTACCGCTCTGTTCGATTATCTTGCTCGGCTGCATGGGAAGGCCGATTGCCTGGTACGATACGGCATAGTCGTCCTCCGTGCCCGTCTTGGGGCGCGTCGAGAGTCCCTCAAGCGAACCGTCGTCCGTAAAGACGATGTGCGCGGCATCGTCGGGTGACACATGCGATGCCCTAACGAACGCTACCGCCTCGTCGATGGTCATGGGCTTGCTGTTAATGTAGCGTGCCCAAACGTTGCAGATGTCCTGCTCGCTCTCGAGGTAATTGACCGTCACCTGCTCCATGGTGTTGGTCGCCGTCTGGAACTGGGCCACCTCGACGGCAACCGACTCGTTGGCCGCCCGCTGCGCATACAGCAGAACGGAACACATGATTCCCAGCATGACGGCAACGTTTACCAGAATAATCAGGTATCGCTTGTTCACTGTTTTCATCTTGGGCCTTTTCTGCAGCGTTCGCATGCATTATCTCATGCTTGGCCCCTTGTTGCAGCGAGATTGGCCAACCTGTTGGTAATCGCGACGACAGTGTCCGTTTGGGAACCGAGCGGACACGTCCAGAGTATCCACCGCCCCCTCGCGTGTTGGCCGAACACCGATTTCGAGTCACGCCCACCAACTCAAAAGGTAAAGTAATAAAAGATTTGTCGATGTTTGGAAGGCGCGGGTGGTTACACATGAGGGGTTTTTGCGAAAAGAAGTTCGGCTCGATGCTGCTCTCTGGCACCTTCACCAAGGCAGTGATGTATTTAATGCTGCTCAGCGACAGCATCATCGCTGGATTCTTCATAGGCCCGACAGGCGTTGCCGGCATCAACGCCATCGCGCCGATCACAGCCATCATCACCTTCTTTGGAGACTTGGGATCAACGGGGGTCGGTATCGTCTTCGCCCGTGAAATCGGAGCCATGAGGAGGCACCGGGCCGACCAGATCTATGGGCAGGGACTCATCATCAGCATCGGTGTGGGACTCATCTCCGCACTCCTCATCGTCGCCATGCGGGACGTCTACTTCGGGTTGAGCGGCGTCACGGGCGACATTCTGGATCAGGCGCTCCAGTACTATCAGTTTGCCCCGCTCAATTCCTTCTTGACGATTGTGGTTTTCTATCTCGAGCAGATGGTCTACAGCGACGGGGACGAGCTCTGCAACAATATCTGCTATGGGTTCCAAATCGGTGGCAACATCATCTGCTCCATCATCCTGACCAGATTCTTGGGGATGAGGGGCATCGTCCTTGGGTCCGTAATCGGCAACGGGCTCGGTGTCCTTACCTGTCTTTGGCACTACTTCCGCAAGGAGAACACGCTGCACTTCGTCTGGCATCTCTCTTTGAAGGACTTCCTCTTGACCTCGCGTTATAGCATCGTCGATTCGTCCGTCTACATCTGCTGGGGACTCATGGACTACATGATGATCGGTTTCGTCTCAAGCTTCTTCGGGGAGTCGTACCTGGTCACCCTCGCCGTAGTCGTCAACCTGATCGAGTTCGCCGTCGTTATGGACGGCGTGGGCATGGCGCTGCAACCGTTGGTCGGAACCTACTTCGGAGAGGGGAACCATCTGCTGATCAAGCGGGTCATGAAGTCTGCGGTAAAGGCCGCCATCGCGGAGGGCCTCATAGCGACCCTAATCATATGGGTCTTTACAAAACAGTTCTGCGCCCTCTTCGGGATTAGGAGCGACCCAGCGCTGTCGCCTTCGATAACGGCACTCAGAATCGTTTCGCTCGGCTTCACCTTCTGCAGCATGGTGTCACTCACGACCTCCTACTAGATGCTCATTGACCACGTCGGAATGGCGACCTGCTTCGCATGCCTCCATAACGGCCTCCTCTACACCCTCTTGCCAATACTCGGCGCGCTCGCTTTTGGCATCAACGGCATGTGGGCCGGCTTCGCCGTGGCTCCTGTGCTAGCACTCGTCTGCGCCTACCTCTATGTGTACCTGCGCTTCGGAAAGGACAACTTCCCCTTCCTCCTGAAGGATATGGACTCAGAGATCGAGGTCTTGGACGACACGCTTACAGTGGAGACGGCGGTCACGCTTTCTGAGCGAGTCGAGTCCATCCTGCATACGCACAACTACCCAACGAAAACAGCCACGCGAGCGGCACTCTTCGTAGAGGAGACAGGGCTGGCCGTCCTCGACGCAAATAAGGACACAAAGAATCCGGTCCTCATCGAGCTTTCGCTCTTCTTCGATTCAGGTTCGGTACTCATCATCCTGCGCGACTCGGGAAGGCTGTTTAACGTCACCAATCCCGACCAAGAGATTCCGGGTATCAACGGAACGGTACTGAATGGCATCGTTTCCTCACTTGACGAGAAGGCGTATCTTGTGACCACCGGCTACAACAGGCATATGGTTCGTTTTGCGCAGGACTAAGCTGGCTCTGCGCGAGCGTGACGGCGGCCGAACCCAAAAGATTAGTGGGAAGAAGTTTGGACACCTCTCGCTGCCAACTGGGGCTCTACCGTTTTTTATGCCGCGATTTCCCACTGGCTATTTTAGTCAGTGGGAAATCGCGGCATAAAAAACGGTAGAGCCCCAGTTGATTTCGCATACCCGCCGGATTTTTTCCCACTAATCCGACCTTTGCTCGCCCACGCAGACACCAGAAGCTAAAGGCAACGACAGATTGAGGAGTACCACGGAGGGTCTATACTGAAGATTCGACAAAATTGGCCGCACACCCGAATTGGAGGCATCATGATTCGTTCGTCCAAGTCATGTATCGTCGTCGCCGTGCTCTTCTCACTTGCGCTCGCGATCTCTGGCTGCAGCCAGCAGACCACCCAAGCGGCAACGGGCTCCAACAAGCCAGCGAATGCCGCCACCACGTCGGATGCGCAGGAGGTCACCTATACGCTCAAGGTGGATGCCACGGCAGCCGACAAGGGCATGCTCTATGATGGCGTCGTCTCGACGAAGCCAGGCACGACCGTGTACATGGCACTTATCGACACAGGCCTTAAGCTCAAGGTCGACAATTCGTCCGGAGGCGTGTACGTAGACGGCATCGACGACGTGGTCGCCTCCACGACCTCCCCCAACGCTGGCTGGCTGTTTACCGTCAACGGAGAAGCACCCAGCGTGGATGCCAGCAAGGTGCAGATTGCCAACGGCGACGTAATCGCGTGGACCTTTACCGCCGACTACACCAAAACGCAGTAGGAGCACGAGCCTGTCATGGCAAAGGGCCTTTTCGCGACGTATCACCCCGCGGTCTGTATGCTGTTCTTCCTTGCCGCGATTGGCTTCGCGTTTAGCACCCAGCATCCAGCCTACGTCGCGCTGTCCTGCACCGTGTCGGGTGCATATCTCGTCTATCTGCGGGGGTGGCGTCCGTTCTTGCGCACGATGGGAACGTGCATCCCCCCGGTGGTGTTTGTCGGCCTGCTCAACTCGCTGTTCAACGCCGCCGGAGCCACGATCCTGTGGCAGTGGGGCCCGTTTTGCATCTGCGTAGAAGGCTTGTGGTATGGCGTGGCGATGGGCGGGATGCTGACAGCGGTGCTGCTCTGGTTCGCCTGCTACAACGAGGTTATGACCGAGGACAAGTTTACCTACCTGTTTGGGCGCAGGCTGCCAACAGTCTCGCTCATGGTGACCATGGTCTCGCGCTGGGTCCCGCGGATGGTGAGTCGCGGACGGAGCGCCCACGACTCACAGGAGGCGCTTATTGGAGGCTACGACCCGTCAAAAAAGGGCAAGCTGCAGCGAGGTGTGCGCACGGCGACGGTACTTGTTGGCCTTGGCATGGAGGACTCCATCCAGACAGCCGATTCCATGAGCGCGCGCGGATACGGCTCGGCGATGCGCACGTCCTACGCGCGTTTTAAGTGGCACGCGCGCGAACGTGTGGCAATTGGCGCGCTCGGTGTGCTAATCGTTGCCAACGCGGCATTGCTTGCCACCGACGCGGTAGCATTCGCGTTCTACCCCCTCGTGTCTCCCATCGAGCTGTCGTGGGGCTATGCGACGTATGCCCTCATGCTGGGCATGCCATTTTGCGTGGAGCTCGAGCGACTGAGGAGACCGCGGCACGGCAGCTCGTATACCGGACAACCTCGCACGCGAGTCGGTGTCCCCGATGCGAAAAAGATGGGAGGGTCCGCAACATGACCGAACATGCGGTTGAGATGCGCGACTACGCGTTCGCGTACGGGCCGGCAGGTGCGGACGTGCTTCACGGCATAACGTTCGGGCTGGAGAGCGGCTCCTTTGCGGTGCTCTGCGGGGCGTCAGGGTCGGGCAAGTCGACGCTGCTGCGCGCGCTCAAGCCCGAGCTCGCCGTGGCGGGTTCGTCGAGGGGAACGGTACGCGTGCTCGGTGACGACCCGTACCTCCTGAGCCCCGTCGAGTCGGCCACGCGCGTTGGATTCGTGATGCAAGACCCCGAGAACCAGATAGTGACCGACACCGTGTGGCACGAACTGGCATTTGGGCTGGAAAGCATCGGCATGGACACACAGACAATGCGTCGTCGCGTGGCCGAGACCGCCCACTTCTTTGGCATTGGAGGCTGGTTCGATCGAAGGACCGCCGACCTGTCGGGCGGACAAAAGCAGTTGCTCAACCTGGCGGCAATCATGGTTATGCAACCGGACGTCCTCGTACTCGACGAACCCACCTCTCAGCTCGACCCCATTGCCGCAAAGGGGTTCTTCGACGTGCTCGAGCGCGTGAACGCGGAGCTTGGCATAACGGTGCTGATTACCGAGCACCGGCTCGAGGAGGTGCTGCCCTTCGCCGACCGGGTGCTGTTCTTGGGAAGGGATGGCACGCTGGCCTACGACGGCGACTGTGACGGCTTCGTTCGCATGCTCGGGACAGATGACAAGGGACTGTATGCGGCCCTGCCCGCGGCAACGCGCATGAGCCTGCTACTCGAGCGTTCCGGAACAGACCCCGGCGGTCATGACTCGTACCCCGTCACCGTCCGGGAGGGCCGATCGTATCTGGCCAGCGCGCTTGCCACAGTACGTGCACAAAGCGAACAGGTTGCCGAGTCCCTCCCGGCAGAGCGCGCGCTCCCGCTCGGCGACGTGATATTGCGGGCCAAGGACGTCTGGTTTCGCTACGCCAGGGCGATGCCGTTCGTGCTGCGCGGCGTTGACTTCGACTTATACGCAGGTCGCGTCGCCGCGCTCGTGGGCGGCAACGGCAGCGGAAAGTCCACGCTGCTCGCGGCGCTCGCTGGCATCCGCCAACCCGAGCGCGGCCGCATCGTTAAGGCGCGCAACCTGCGCGTGGCGCTCATGACGCAAAACCCCAAGGCATTGTTCGTGCGCGACCGCCTCGTTGACGATCTCCTCGAATGGAGCGATCTGGGCGACTACTCTCTGAGCGACGTCAACAACATGCTCGAACGCTTTGGCTTGGGGCAGCTGCGTGCGCGGCATCCTTACGACTTGTCGGGTGGTGAGACGCAAAAGGCGGCACTCGCCAAGATCTTGCTGCTCGAACCCGACGTGCTTCTGCTCGACGAGCCCACCAAGGGCCTCGATGCACCCGCAAAAGCCCAGGTGGGAGCCATTCTTACCGACCTGGCACTACGCGAGGGCAAGGCTGTTCTGCTCACGACGCACGACCTGGAGTTTGTGTCGGAGGTCGCGCATACGTGCTCCATGCTCTTTGGTCACGAGGTTACCTGCACACAGGGCGCACACGGCTTCTTTTTGGACAACCTGTTCTACTCCACGCCTACGGCGCGCATTGCGCGCGGCATGTTGGATGGGTGCGTCACGACAACCGACGTGGCAGTCTCGTTGGGGCTGAGCGAAGGTACGTACGATGGGTAGGCCAGTCCGCGTCATAAGAATCGTCCAGCCCGTGATACTTGTGGTGCTGCCTGCCATCATGTTGCTCTGGGCATGGCTCAAGCTGCCCAGCGCCGCATTGGTCACGAGCGTATGCGCGTGCGCTGGTCTCGTGCCGTTCTTCGTGGGCTTCGAAAAGTCGCGCAGACGCGCCCGCGACCTGATGCCCGTCGTCATCCTGACCGCGCTGGCCGTGGCGGGCCGCCTCGTCTTTGCCCCCGTGCCGGCCATCAAGCCCATCATTGCCCTTGTCGTCATGGGAGGTCTGTGCTTTGGGCGCGAGGAGGGCTTTATGGTCGGGGCGCTTGCCATGCTTGTGTCGAACGTATTCTTTGGCCAGGGGCCCTGGACGCCCTGGCAGATGTTCTCGATGGGGCTCGTGGGCTACCTCGCCGGTGTCTTGGGAAGCCATGGGTGGCTGGTGCGACGATGGTCGGTTGCTGTGTTCGGCGCTGCTATGGCACTCCTGTATGGCTTTATCCTGGACACCTGGACCTTTGTGGGATTCGTGTCGAACGCAAATGCAGCCAACGTGCTTACCACCTATGCGACCGGCCTTGCCACCAACGCGGCGAGCGCGATTGGCACCGTGGCGTTCCTCCTCCCCATCGCACACTCTTGGCCGCGCATTTTTGGCCGCATCAAAGAGCGCTATCTGACTTGATGAGACATAACCATTCTCTGGCCTCACGACCGATTGTGCGATGTGACTTGCAGGTCGCCTCCGCCCCTCGATGTTGTTGAAGATGATGGGTCAAAGCCCGGAAGTCGATCGGCGTGAACGCATCCAATCCCCTGCCAACTGATTGCCCGCCTAAGCCCCCCGTCGTTCGAGCGTTCACCAACATGACGGGTCCCACAGTATGGGCATTACCACTGTCGAAGGGCTGTCCGGTCACGGTTGCGCGCATTCCCACGAAGCTCTCCCAGCTTGCATCGTTTATGGTGTCGAGGTCCTTGTTCGCATCATCTCCGAATTGCTCCAAGACCTTGATCGCAATCCGGTCCACGTCCGCCTGGCGCACATCGCCGAACCCGCTCTTATAAACAATGGTCGTTCGCCTGCCCAACTCGAGGAAATAGACGACCCGCGACCATCCCATTCCCGTCTCCGCCGTAGTCTGTTCGTCACGCCTAATGGTTCCCGCCAAGGTCACCCAGTCCTGCACGTCGCTGTTACTCGAGGATGCGGAGGGGTTACTTTCCCCAGAATGGGAAATGTCGCTCACTTGGGAAACGGGCGAGGAGGTCTCAATCGGGGGTGTACCTTTACCAGAACCATTACAGAGAAAGAATAGGGCTGCAGCAACTAGCAGGAGTGCAACCAATATGACCCCGCCCTTACCAACCCGGACATTGTTTCGATCGTTCGAGCCGTGATTCATGTAACACCTTTCAGAAAATGCAAGGCACCAAGATAAAGCGGTGTGCCACGTTTATACCGTCTTGCTATGACCACTCCCGACGAGGGTACCGCAGGCGAAAATGGTCTTTTCAGAATCATAAAGCGGAAGCGTTTGGCCGTCTATCATGAATACCCACTGCGGTCCAGAATCGTTGTGCGATCTTTTCATGGCCTGGCCAAACTGTGTACGCAATCGAAGAGGGTAACCCCTCTTGATTGGCCGCCGGTCATCCATCAGCCCCTCCACGCGTTGTCGGCAAAAAAGTGCATGCACGGAGGCCGCTTCATTCGCCGTTTTGGTGTTTATGTACGGTTTTAAAATCTCATATATACGACACCAAGACAGCACGGCATTCCGTTCCGCCACTACCTCGAGAGTCAAATAACGACGGCAACCATGTTGCGCAACAGGTATATACTTTTTTCAGAGACAATAACGGTGTCAAAACGGTTCGCTTATTAACAAGGAGGCTCACATGTTTTGTCCCAAGTGTGGCGCAAAGAACAAAGACAGCGCCGCGTTCTGCGCCAAGTGCGGCACCAAACTCACGCCGCAGACACCTGCGCCGCAACCACAAGTGGACAAAGATGCAGATATGCCTGCAACAAAACCGAAGGAGAAACGCAAAAGCAAGACCCCTATGATCATTGCCGTTTGCGTCATCCTTCTTGTGGCTATCGGTGCCTTTGCGGTGCTGGATCCACTCCACGTAATGCCGTGGTCAGCTGCTAACAAAACCCCCAACACCGATACGATATCCATATCGGCCCCGAATGCCACAGACGGAAAAGAGAGCGAAGTCTCAACCAGCGAGAGCACGCAGGCCGAGCCAAAAGAGGAAGAAAAGAAGAACGACAACGAGAGTCTTACCGTTACGGAAGCCGACCCCAAGCGCATAAGCCCCAAGGAGTCCATCAAGGTATCTGACCTCGCGCTTAAGGAAGACAGCATAAAGCGCTACGTCCTCACTGGCACCGTTACCAACGTGTCCGACGAAGTATACGACGTACAACTTACATTTGGCGCCACCAAGCACGTCGAGGACCGCTGGCAGGAAGAAAAAACTCAGCAGATCGACCTTTACTTTCAGACCATTACGCCAAACACGAAGGCAGAGTGGACGACACTGAACGTATACAACTTGGGCAAGGGCGAGTTCAAGTTTACGCTGTACCCCGATTTCACGAGCGTGGAAGAATCCATCGACCAGCCCACGTGCGAGGTCAGGGAAGTCACGCTGCCAGATGCAAAGGTCGACTGGCGCTTCGTGGGCGACGAGAGCATACAGCTGGAGACTCCCAGCATATCTTCCGATGGCAAACTGACGGCAGGCTTTACGAACAAGACCGATTTGTACCTCGAGAACGCCGTATCTCGCTTTATCGCCTACACCGAGGACGGAGTGCCTGCCGCCGATAAAAATGGCGCCCGTCCATCAGGCGTCAAGATAGTCGAGGCAAAGGCCGACCTGATCAAGCCTGGGGCAAAAGGCACGCTCGAGGCCTCGGTTGGCGAGGAATACAAAACCTGGAAGCTCATGGACACGAAGATCACCGTAGCAAAGGACAAGAGCTCGTTTAACTAATGTACTCGGTTCCGGGATTGACGGAGATGCTCTGCGCGAAGATACGACTCGAGGGATAAGGGGAATCAAAGTATGTTTTGTCCAAAATGCGGAAACGACTGTCCAGACAACGCGACGTTCTGTAACAAGTGCGGCCACAAGATTGGGGAGCGGAAGCAGCAATCTGCAGGTACTCCCACACAAGTCGTGAAACCAGCGCGCAGCGTTCCCATTATCCCCATCGTGGCCGTAGTCGCCGTCATTCTGGTTGCGGTACTTGGCTTTGGCATTTTTGGGCAAAAGAAGCCGACTCCGCCTGACTCGCGTGCCTCATCCGAGGCCCCAACAACAGAACAGAAAACGACCGAGGATTCGCAGAAGGAGCTATCGGTACGCGAGGAGCAGGCCAAGCGCATTGGCCCAACCGAGAAGATAGAGATAACCAAGGTCGAGCTTAAGGAGGATACGGTCAAGCGCTACGTAATTACCGGCACCGCAACCAACAAAGGCTCCGAGGCTTACGACATCGATCTTGCATTTGCCGCCAAGGTGCATTCCCCCGACAGGTACGGAGAGGAAGCCACAACCATGACCGCATTATCGTTTGACGCGATCACCAGATACGCTGATACCGGCTCCTCGTCCGCCACGCTAACCGACTTCATCAACGAAGAGGAGTTCAAGTCTATCGATGGATTTAGCGCTAGCCGTAGTTCCAGCGCATTGACGCTGTACAACGTCCCCGCTGGCCAGAGCGTCGACTTTGCCATCTACCCCACGTTTGATTCCTTGGAGATGTCCCTCAGCGACCCCCAGTGCTTCGTGAGCAAGGTAAGTCTGCCCGACGCAGACGAGAATTGGCGCTTCGACCGAGATGAGGGAATCAAAATCGATAAGGAAAAGATGTCCTTGTCCGCGGACGGTAAGCTGACGGTACCCTTTACCAACGAGACGGGACTCTATCTTTCATCGGTCGAGATACGCCTGGTACCCTACAACAAAGACAAACTGCCCGCCGTAAAGAGCAATAATGGCGCAAGGCCGACTGGAGCTATCCTCTCAAGTGCCAAGGTCGACTTGGTCAAGCCTGGTGACCAGAGCGAATTCGTGATACAAATTGGTGAGGGGTACCACCATGTTGATGTTCTTGACACTATCATTACCCCCGACAAGGACAAGAACTCGTTCAACTAACCCAACGACGGTAGAGACAAGGGGCCATTATGGGACTTTTTGACAACATGACGTCCGCACTCAACCGCGGTCGCGGAGCTGCCGAGCGAACAGGACGATCGACACGGCTCAAGCTGCAGCTGAGCGATCTTGCAAGGAGCCGTCGCGAGCTTGCCGCCCAGTTGGGCGCCAGCCTGTACGACATCGCCAAGGATGACCCGACGCTTCGCGAGGGACGCGAACAGCTCTTTGACGGTATAGCCAACATTGACGCGCAGCGTGCGGACATAGAGGAGGAACTCGCCCGCATTGATGAAGAGGCTGCGGCGGCACGTGAGGCAGCGCAGGTGTTGGTGTGCCCGAACTGTGGCAATAGGCTCATGGGTGGGCAAGCATTCTGCACGGGATGCGGCGCCTCGGCGGAGCAGATTCGCGCCATGCTTGCCAATCCGGCACCTGCGACTCCTGCCGACCACGATGGGCCCGTCTGCGTATCCTGCGGCGCGGCGCTGCAGGAAGGCGACTTGTTCTGCATCGTGTGTGGAACCAAGCAGCCCGGACCCAACGAGATGAGTGATTCTTCGATCGAATAGCACGACACCTCATACCCACGCTGTATGTTGATGCCAGCGCTTGCCCCGTTACGCGCGGGGCCATTTCCTATGCACATGGGGCGCATCTGCCCTGCATGATTGCAAGACCGTGAAGAGTTGCTGCGGACTTGCCTGTGGCGAGGGTTTCATCCATACCTGTCTATACCTGCTTTAGCAGTCGTCCCGACTATGGGTAAAAGGTTGAGGGACTTCCCTCTTTCCTCACCTCAGATAGTCGCTCATCAACCTGCTCCTAGCTCTTAGACGGTGGGATACACTCGGCGAATCACAACGTCGGGCGCCTTCTAATACCAGTCATGCTTCTCGGCCCTATCGAGCGCAGCGATGCGCGCCATCTCATCGTCCGAAAGCGAAAAGCCCTGTATGGTAAGGTCCTCAGCTATGTGCTCCGGATTGGATGAGCCAGGGATGACGACGATATCGCGCTGGCGGTTCCAACGCAGGATTACCTGAGGAACCGACACGCCGTGCACCTGAGCGATGTCGGTGAGCACGGGGTCTGCGAGCAGCTCGTCGTTGTGGCCTCGCCCGCCCAGCGGATACCAGCCCTCGACCACGATGCCCAGATCCCGGACATAGGGCACGACATCCTGCTCCTGGTAGTAAGGGTGAATCTCGTTCTGAACGAGTGCGGGCATGGTCTCCACCTGCGGCAGGAACGATTCGAGCTCCTCGACGTACCAGTTGGAGAGTCCTATCGAGCGCACCTTGCCTGCCGCGACTGCACGTTCCATGGCCCGATAGGCCTTGACGTCTCCTTCGCCGGGGTGGTGCAGCAGCATAAGGTCCACGTAACCGATATCCAGCTTGGCCAGCGCCTCATCGATGGCCGCATCCGGCTCTGCAAACTGGCTGGGATAGAGCTTAGTCGTGACGAACAGCTCCTCACGCGGAACGCCGCAGGTTCTTACCCCCTCCCCCACGGCATCCTCGTTGTGATACATGAACGCCGTGTCTATGAGTCTGCCGCCCGCCGCAGCGAGTGCGTGGATGGAACTCACGCACGTGTCGTAGTCGAGTGCGTATGTGCCGAGCCCCTGCGCGGGCATCTTGTAGCCGCTGTTCAAAGTGACGGTCGTCGATGCCTGTATGGAAGCCTCAGCCTCCTTGACATCGCGGCCTTGCGTGGCACAGCCGGAAAACGCCAGTGCGGCAGAGGCCGCAAGCCCCAGCCGCACGAAGGAACGCCTGCTCAACACAACCGCCATCACGTTGCCCCTACAGGTACTGCTGATAGAAGCCCCCGACCTTGTCCCATGGGATGGCCCCCGTCGAACCGCCGTCGTAGAGATCCGTGTGCGTAGCACCGGGAATGATGAGCAGCTCCTTGTTGTCGGTGTAGGCGTTGCCGTCAACCATGTTCGCGTAGGCATCGCGGCCGAAGTAGCAGCTGTGGGCCGCGTCGCCGTGCATGACGAGCACAGCCGTGCGGATCTCGTTGGAGTAGCGCAGGATGGGCTGGTTCATGAACGACTGGCAGCCGATGACGTTCCAGCCGCCATTGGAGTTGAGCGAGCGAGGATGATAGCCGCGCGGCGTCTTGTAGTAGTCGTAGTAGTCGGCCACGAAGGAGGGGGCGTCCGCGGGCAGCGGGTCGACCACGCCGCCGCCGAGCGCGTACTCGCCGGCACGCAGGTCCGCGAGGCGCTGCGCGCACATCGCCTCGCGCTTGGCATGACGCGCCTCCTCGCTGTCCTCGCTATCGAAGTAGCCGTTCGCGTTCACGCGGGTCATGTCGTACATGGTGGAGGCAACCGTGGCCTTCACGCGCGTGTCGAGCGCCGCGGCGTTGAGCGCCATGCCACCCCATCCGCAGATGCCGCAGATGCCGATGCGCTCGGCGTCCACCCGCTCGTGCAGGCTCAGGAAGTCGACCGCAGCCATGAAGTCCTCGGTGTTGATGTCGGGAGAGGCCATGTAGCGCGGCTGGCCGCCGCTCTCACCCGTAAAGCTCGGGTCGAAGGCGAGCGTCAAGAAGCCGCGCTCGGCAAGCGTCTGGGCATAGAGGCCCGAGCACTGCTCCTTCACCGCACCGAAGGGCCCGCACACGGCGATGGCGGCAAGCTTGTCCTCAGCGTCTTTTGGTATGTAAAGGTCAGCTGCCAGCGTGATGCCGTAACGGTTGGGGAAGGTAACTTTCTTGTGGCTCACGAGATCGCTCTTGGAGAAGGTCTTGTCCCATTCGGTGGCGAGCGTGAGGTTCTCGGTCTGAATCATGGCATGCTCCTTCTGTCTTGTTTTGCTTGTCTCTATTATCCAAGGCCTCACCGAAACGTACCAATAGTAATATCGTATATCGTGCCATTACTTCTACGAATATCTGAGGGATACTCACTACCTAGCATTAAGCTCACCAACGAGGAACACCTGTGCGCGACCGTGTGACGAGCGACGACACATCCTTCTGGCTCTGACTGATCGGTCCTTTTCACGTCCTGATCAGCAGCATGCCACGGCCGTGTTGTACACAGGGGACAGTCCCCCGGAAAAAGGGGACAGTCCCTGGCCCTAAAGATGAGTCAAGATGGGCGTTTTTCCGTCCACGCCAGGCGCGACAATGCGCTCGTGACGACAACCCGAGCAGGAGGTGCGACGTGGC
>CACZFB010000018.1 GCA_902780305.1 uncultured Coriobacteriaceae bacterium
CTTCTTGCAGAGACACTGCGCATCTTCAACAACCCGGCACTCGACGAGGACGGCGACGACATAATCGGGCGCATCTACGAGTACTTTCTCGGCAAGTTCGCACCCGCCGTGGCCTCCGACGACGGCGTCTTCTTCACGCCCAAGTCGCTCGTGCGCATGATCATGAACGTCATCGAGCCGAAGCGCGGCGTCATGCTCGACCCGGCTTGTGGCTCGGGGGGCATGTTCGTTTCGGCTAGCGACTACGTGCGCGAGCACGGAGGCAACCCCGCCGATCTCATGACGTACTACGGCCAAGAGAAGGTGGAGTACAACGCTAAGCTCTGCCTGATGAACATGGCCGTACATGGCATGAACGGGCACATCCTCTCCGGTGACGAGGCGAACACGTTCTACCACGACGCGCACTCACTCGACGGCCAATGTGACTACGTCGCGGCCAACCCGCCGTTCAACGTTGACAAAGTGAAGTCCGAGGACGCCATTAACGCGGGCCGCATGCCGCTCGGTCTTTCCGGCATCAACAAGTCCGGAGAGTTCAGCAATGGCAACTACCTGTGGATCAATTACTTCTACAGCTACCTCAACCCGACCGGGCGCGCGGGCTTCGTCATGGCGTCTTCCGCTACAGACAGCTCTGGCAAGGACCGAGCGCTCCGCGAGAAGCTGGTAAAGAGCGGCCACGTTGACGCGATGCTCTACGTTGGCAACAACTTCTTCTACACCAAGAGCCTGCCGTGCACGCTGTGGTTCCTGGACAAGGGCAAGCCGCAGGAGCTGCGCGACAAGGTGCTGTTCATCGACGCGCAGAGCTACCACACCGCCATCGACACGACGCACAACGAGTGGAGCCCCTGGCAGCTCAAGAACCTGTCCGCGATCGTGTGGCTCTACCGTGGCGAGAAGGACAAGTACGCTGCGCTGCTCGCCGATTATTGCGAAGCGATACGCGGCATGGCGGAGCTCGTGGACGGCGAGGCTAAGGCCGTTCTGGCGGGCGTGACAACGCTTGACTGCTTCGCTGGTGCGCGCGACGCGCTGGCAGCATACATCGAGAATCGCAAGGCGAAAGCCAAGGCCAACGTGGAAGCGGCCAAGCCGCGCGAGCGCAAGCGCCTGCGCGCCGCTTACGACGATGAGATCGCCGAGCTCGAGGACGCGCTCACCATTGCGGACGAGGCCCTCTGGCTGACCAGCAAATTCGGCTCCCGCGATTACGCTGACGTCCCTGGCCTCTGCAAGATCGCAACGCTGCAGGAGATCGAGGAAAAGAATTGGAGCCTGACGCCCGGCGCGCACGTCGGCGTACCGCCCCAAGAAGACGACGGCGTCGACTTCCATGAGCGCATGGGCAAGATCCGCGAGGAGCTGCTGCGCCTACAAGCCGAGAGCAACGAGCTTATGGCGACCATCTCCCGCAACTTCGAGGAGCTGGGGCTATGAGCAAAGTGCCTATGAGGAGACTCGATGAAGTCGGCACCATATCGCGAGGAAAGTCGAAGCATCGACCCCGTAATGATCCAAAGCTCTATGGCGGACAGTATCCCTTCGTTCAGACGGCAGATGTTAAGAACGCCGGGCTCTATCTATATGACTACGAGCAGACATACAACGAAGACGGCCTAGCACAGAGCAAACTCTGGGAACCTGGAACGCTTTGCATTACTATTGCAGCAAATATCGCAGATACCAGCATACTCGGCATCCACGCCTGCTTCCCTGATAGCGTCATGGGTTTCATACCCGATGCGAGTAAGTGTGACGTTCGATACATAAAATACTCGTTTGATATGCTTCAGCAGCAGATGAAGCAGATATCACAGGGAGCCACGCAGGATAATCTATCGTGGCAAAAACTCGCAACGATTAGGTTTCCAATACCCAACCTTGAGATTCAAAAGCGAATAGCTGATGCAATCGCCGCTTATGACAACCTCATCGAGAACAACCGCAGGCAGATCGCGCTGCTCGAGGAGGCGGCCCAGCGCCTCTATAAGGAATGGTTCGTCGATCTGCGCTTTCCGGGTTATAAAAATGTCGAAATAATCGAAGGTGTTCCGCAAGGGTGGCAAAAGAAGCCTTTAGCGAAATGCCTGGACAAAGAGATCGGCGGCGGATGGGGTCAGGAATCTAGCTCGCATGAGTTCCCCGAAATCGGTTTTGTCATTAGGGCTACCGACATATCTGACATTGAGGGCGGAAACATCACGTCTGTTCCCTTGCGTTGGCATAAGACCTCAAACATAAGGCCGCGAACACTTGAAGCCGGCGACATCATCTTCGAGGTATCCGGAGGGAGCCGCGAGCATGGTGTAGGCCGCTCTATGCTCGTGACGCAAGAAGAGCTCGATGCTTTCGGGAAGCCCGTTATGTGCGCTAGCTTCTGCAAGCGAATAAAGCCAAAGCAAGGACTGTCGCTTCTCCTGGCCGAATGCATCTCGTACGAATACAGCACAGAGGGACTTCGCAAATTCGAAAAGCGTAGCGCCGGCAACATCATCAACTATCACTGGAAGCCATTCCTCTCCGAATACAACGTACTTATCCCAGATGGTGAAACGCTCGCTACCTTCGAGAAGCAGGTCGGCCAAATCCGTGACAAGAAATCGAGAGCCGCACAAGCCATACGTTTTGCACGCGAGGCACGGGACCGTCTGCTGCCCAAGCTCATGTCCGGCGAGATTGAGGTCGAGAGGTGATGACCTATGCCTAGCCGCTATTCCGAGGAAGAAGCCGTCCAGACACCTGCGGGCCATCGACTCAAGTCGCTTGGCTGGGAGCTCGTATACGCCTGGAACGAGGAGGAGCTGGGCCATTACGGCACGCTCGGGCGCACGAGCTACCGCGAGGTGGTGCTGCGCCGCCATCTAGTGGACGCACTCGTCGAGCTGAATGAGTGGCTGGAGCCAGAGCAATGCGAGGATGCAGCGAACACGCTGGTTGCGACGCTCGCGACCGACTCGCCCCTGCAGACCAACGAGAAGAAGTACGAGATGCTGCGCGACGGCATCCCGGTGGAGCTCGTGCGCGACGACGGTAGCACATACACAGAGAAGGCGCAGGTGTTCGACTTCGAGCACCCAGAGTACAACCGGTTCGTCGCCGTCGAGGAAATGTGGGTACACAGCGCCGACGGCATCTATCACAAGCGGCCTGACCTGATGGGCTTCGTGAACGGCATACCGCTGCTGTTCGTTGAGTTCAAGCGGCACGACAAGGACGTGCGCCGCGCATACGAGGACAACTACTCCGACTATCAGGACACCATCCCGCAGCTCTTCCACTTCAACGCGTTCGTGATACTCTCGAACGGCCTAGAAGCTAGGGTCGGGACGCTCGGTAGCAAGTACGAGTTCTTCCACGAGTGGAAGCGCCTCGTCGAGGGCGACGCAGGCGCAATCGACCTCGATACGATGCTCCTAGGCATGTGCAACAAGCGAACGTTCATGGACCTGTGCGAGAACTTCATTCTTTTTGACCACTCTGGGTCGAAGACGGCCAAGATCCTCGCGAGGAACCATCAGTACCTCGGCGTGAACGAGGCAGTGGCAGCCTACGCAGACCGCAAGGTGCGCGACGGCAAGCTGGGTGTGTTCTGGCACACGCAGGGCTCGGGCAAGAGCTATTCGATGGTGTTCTTCGCACAGAAGGTGCGCCGGTCATTCGAGGGGTCGCCCACGTTCGTGGTCGTTACCGACCGCGAGGAGCTGAACAAGCAGATAGCCGGCACGTTTGCCGGTTGCGGCCTTTTGGGCGGCACCGACGCCAAGCAGTACATCGCCACGAGCGGTAAGAACCTGCACACGCGGCTGGAGGGAAACCCAAGCTTCGTCTTCACGCTCATACACAAGTTCAACGACCCCCACGCCGAGCCGATCGCACCGGACCACGACATCGTGATCCTCTCCGACGAGGCGCACCGAACCAACAACGGCACGCTCGCACAGAACATGGTGCGCATGCTGCCCACCGCCTCGCGCCTGGGCTTCACGGGCACACCGCTCTTTTCCTACGACAACATCACCGAGCGCACCTTCGGCGGCTACGTATCGGTCTACGACTTCGCCACGGCCGTGGAGGACGGCGCCACGGTTCCGCTGTTCTACGAGAACCGCAGCGACCTGCTTGAGATTGACAACCCCGAAATCAACGACGAGCTTGCGGAGGCCGTGGAGGCCGCTGATGTCGACGAGAACCAGCGCGAGAAGCTGGAGCGTGACCTGGCGCGCGAGTACCACGTGATCACCTCTGGGAAGCGCCTGGACAAGATCGCACGGGACTTCGTGAGGCACTACTCGGGCATCTGGGAGTGCGGGAAGGCGATGTTCATCAGCGTGGACAAGGTGACGGCCGCTCGCATGCACGAGCTCGTGCAGAAGTACTGGGCAAAGGAGATCGCCGCGCAGGAGGCCGCCCTCAAGCACGACACGCAGCAAGAGGCGCAGGAGCGACAACGCAAGATAGAATGGATGCGCGAGACCGAGATGTGTCTGGTCGTGAGCGAGGAGCAGAACGAGATCGCGACCTTCGCAAAGTGGGGCATCGACATCGTACCGCACCGCAAGAAAATGGCGACGCGGGAGCTCGACAAGGAGTTCCGCGACGCGGACAACCCCTTCCGCGTCGTGTTCGTGTGCGCGATGTGGCTCACCGGATTCGACGTGAAGCCGCTCGCCGCCATGTACTTCGACAAGCCCATGAAGGCCCACACGCTCATGCAGGCAATCGCCCGCGCCAACCGCGTGGCGGAGGGCAAGAGCAACGGGCTAATCGTAGACTACATCGGCGTGGTGAAGGCGCTGAGGCAGGCGCTCGCCGACTACACGCGCGACCCCGACGAGGGACGCGGGGACGACCCCGTGCTCGACAAGGACGAGCTCGTCGCCCGCATATACGAGCTGCTCGCCGCCATCGAGGCGTTCCTTGACGACTGCGGGTTCTCGCTCAAGGAACTCATGGCGGCTGGCGAGTTCGAGCGGCTCGCGCTCGTGAAGGACGGCGCCGACGCAGTGAGCGGCAGCGACGAGACGCGCAAGCGCTACGGCATCATGGCCCGCGAGCTGTTCAAGTACTTCAAGTTCGTAGAGAAGGGCGACGTGAACGGCGGCGCCTGGGCGAGGCGCGACGCCATCGACGCCATATACAAGCTGCTGACCAAGCGCCGCGACACGGCCGACACCACCGACATCATGGTGAGGCTGCAGCAGATCATCGACGAGCACATCGACGTCCGCGTGGCCGACGACAAGGGCGAGGGGCGCTTCGACATATCGCGCATCGACTTCGACCTGTTGCATCGCGAGTTCGAGAAGGCCAAGCAGAAGAACCTGCTCGTCGGTGAGCTGCGCGACGTGATAGAGGACCGGCTGGTGAAGGCCCTCAGGGAGAATCCTCGCCGCGCCGACTTTTACGAGCGCTACCAGAAGATTATCGACGAGTACAACCAGGAGCAGGACCGCGCGAGCATCGAGGCGACCTTCGAGAAGCTGATGAAGCTCTCGGAGGACCTCTCCGAGGAGGAGCAGCGCTTCGTGCGCGAGGGCTTCACGAACGAGCGGCAGCTGGCCGTGTTCGACATGCTGTACAAGGACTCCCTCACCAAGGACGAAATCGTGCAGGTGAAGGAGCTGGCCCGCGAGCTCGTGGACAAGATTCAGGAGCGCCTTGCGCAGATGACGAGGTGGACCGAGAAGCCCGAGACCAGGGCCGTATAGCCGGTGCAAGCTACCCGGACGAGTCGATAGCCGCATACCGAGCCGAGATATACGAGTACTTCTACGCCAGGGCGGCGTAAACCACAGGCACCGATGCACGAGGAGTGATAGCACCCATGAGTGAGCCGAAGTTCAGCTGGATACCAGCCTACGAGGAGATTGCGACCATGCTGCTCGGATACGAGGAACGGCAGAACGAGCTCTGCAAGGTCGTCGAGGAGATCCTCGGGGAACACTACGAGCAGATGGACCCGCTCACATTCTTCTCGATGTTCAACGGGAAACGGAAGAACTTCGACAAGCGCATAGAGGCTGTTAGGACGATCATAGAGAGATTTGGGCTGGAAGCGCCCGTGCCTGCCGACTTTGACGGCCTTCCGGTCACGAACCCGCAGCGCTGGCGTTACTGGGACGGCAAGCCCGACACCGTCCGGCACAACTGGCAGCTCTTCCGCAGCGCCTTGGCCTACGCCGACGGCAATAGGGACGAACGGCCAGAGCTCATGCGGCTCTTCGACGTCGTGCATGCACAGGGCAACATTGGCGACGCGAACCTGACCATGGCCCTGTTCTGGGCAAGGCCGAGAACCTTTCTACCCATCGACAACAACACGCGTACTTATCTCTGGAATCGCTACGACGTTTCCGTCCCAACTCCACTCAAGGGCGACGGGTACCTTGCGCTCCTCGATGAAGTGCGAGAGAAGGCAAAGGCCGACTTCACCATCGTATCCCATGAGGCGTGGGAACTTGGCGGATGGGTCCCGGCGCCAAGTGAGTACGACCCGGGGATCTCTGCTGACAAGTGGGAGGAACTGCTGCGTGATGCGAGCTTCACATCCGCCAACACTCTCACGGCGCTGCGTTGCCTCGCCAAGCACCCCAAGGGAGTGACGTGCGCCGAGCTCGACGACGACTACGGGCGCGGATCAAATTTCTACAGCAACAACGTTTCAACCTTCGGCGAGAACGTCTGCAAAAGACTCAGAGTAAGCCCGCGCGACATTGAGGGCGCTGGGAAGTATTGGCCCGTCACCTGCGTAGGAAGCTACGTAGGGAAATCTCGCCATGGTTCGTTCGAATGGCGGCTGCGTCCTGAACTGGCGGAAGCCATCGACAGGATCGGCGAGGGCGACGCGCCTCTTATCGAGGCCGAGGTGAGAGAACGCGCGACATTTAGCAGCGAAAGGCTTGCTAGGCTCGTTGACCTGTACAAGCAGGACTTTCCGCGCTTCCGGGTGCCCGGCGACGAGGAGGGTGACCACGAGGCCTACAAATGGCGTGACGCGCGGGCCTACCAGGACAACTGGAGCATAGAGGCCGAAGGCACAGACTTCGCCGAGCACCTGCGCGCGGCACTCAAGCCCTCGTCGACAGGCCAGGGGGCACTCTTGGGCAACGGGTTCTCCTACCCATTTGGGCGCCTCTCCAAGCTCGTCGACTTCGACGCGGACGGAATACGGGACGCCTTCAAGGTACTCTTCAACCCGGAGCGTCCGCTTCGCGACGCGTACACCGGCTTCGTGGACGCCGTCGAGGCGGTGCTACAGGAGCACAACGAGACGGCCGACAAGCCGCTTGAGGGAAGCCACCAGACCCCCTCGGCCGTGAGCCTGTACCTCGCCTTCGAGATGCCCGACAAGTACCACTTCTTCAAGCCCACCGTGGGAAGCGACTTCGCCGAATGCGTCGGGGCGAAGCTGCCCGGGAACCCGGTCGCCAAGTTCCTCACCTACGAGAGCCTGGCCGACGCGGTCCTGCCCGAGCTGATGAAGGACGCTGAGCTCGTGGCGCTCAGCGACAGCGCGCTCACGAAGGAGGAACGCACCGCCGACCCGGCGCACCACCTCATGCTGCAGGACATCGCATACTACGCGTCGCGCTATATGAAGACCTGGCACACCGATTGGGCCGAGCTCCTCGAAGGCGAGGCGACGACGGACGATGACGACGAGGTAGCGTTCGAAGGGGTCACGTACCCGAAGAACATGATCTTATACGGACCTCCGGGCACTGGCAAGACCTACCGGACCCGTGCCTACGCCGTGGCGATCTGCGACGGGCGCCGCGTTGATGATGTGCTTGAAGCGATGTCCGACCCCGACGGCTTCGCGGAGGTGGCCGAGCGCTACGACAGGCTGGTCGCCGAGGGGCGCATCGGATTCACCACCTTCCACCAGTCATATGGCTACGAGGAGTTCATTGAGGGTCTGCGCCCCGAGTACGACGAGGACAAGGGCGTTGTGACCTACCCGCTGCGCAAGGGAGTCTTCCGCGACTTCTGCGAGGCGGCGGAGGACGTGGTCGCCGTTGCCTCCGCTGAGGACGGCGTACCAAGGTTCCCCGGCAACCCGCGCCCGCGCGTGTGGAAGATGGGCCTCAAAACCGGCGGCGTAGCCGATCTGTTGGAAAGGTGCCGCGCCGAGGGAAGCCTGCGCATGGGCTGGGATGACGTGAGCCCCGACGAGGTCGACGACTCGAAGGACCTCTCCGACCAGAACAGGCGGGCCATCAACGCCTTCCAGGAGGAGATGCAGACAGGCGACTTCGTCGTGATACCAGGAGCCGTGAGCAGCCGCTACGACGTCGCCGTCGTGACGGGAGACTTCGAATGGGATGAGAGTATGCCGGGAGCCAGGCGCAAGCGGGACGCGCAGTGGCTCGACGGCGTGGCGAAGAACGACTTCCTGCCGCTCAACGGTGGCAAGGCGCTTACGCTGCAGACGGTCTACGAGCTCACGCGCGTGAGCCCGTCGAAGCTGCTCGAGGCGATGGGCATGAGCGACGAATCGAAGGCGTCACCGCAAGCCAGCAAGCCCTACGTGTTTGTCATCGATGAGATCAACCGAGGCAACGTGTCCAAGGTGTTCGGCGAACTCATAACGCTTCTCGAGCCGAGTAAGCGCAAGGGCGCCGCCGAGGAAACCCTGGCAAGACTGCCGTACTCCGGAGAGATGTTCGGCGTGCCGGGCAACGTTCACGTCCTGGGCACCATGAACACGGCCGACCGCTCCATCGCGCTCATGGACACCGCGTTTCGCCGCCGCTTCGAGTTCGTGGAGGTCATGCCTGAACCCGAGCTGCTTGCCGGCATCGAGGTCGAGGGCGTGGACGTTGCGCGCATGCTCGGCGTCATGAACGCGCGGATCGAGCTGCTCTACGACCGTGAGCACACACTGGGACACGCCTACCTCATGGATCTCGCCGTAGAACCCTCGGTCGAGCGGCTGGCGAGGACCTTCGAGACCAGGCTGATACCGCTCCTGCAGGAATACTTCTTCGACGACTACGCCAAGATCCGTTCGGTGCTCGGTGCGGCAGCCGACCGCTTCATCGAGCGGAGCCACGACGCGAGCGTTTTCTGGGGAGAGGATGCCGACGAGTACGACCGCCTACGGTCTTGGCGCGTGAGGCGTGCGCCGCGCGAGGCCGACGCGTACGCCCTCATCTACAAGACGGGGCGGGAGGGCTAGGCCATGGCCGGGAGGCACGTAGTCGCCCGGGAGTACGAGTTCCTCGTCCCCGCCGACAAGGGTAGGCCCAACTGCCACGACGTCGGTGCAAACAGCTTCGCCGCGCTGCGTGAGTTCGCGCTCGCCAACCGCGAGGGCGACAGCCCGCTGGAACTCATGCGACTGTGCTCACCGAGGGGCATCGGCGAGGCCATACAACTGCAGAACTACGTGGGCGTGGTGGAGCTCCGCGACGGTCTACAGGTCGAGGTCCTGCCAAAGATTGACATCGCCCCCGGGTCGGGAGCCGACGACCGCGAGGTGTTCGCGCAAATGCTCGAAGAGCTGGGGACCGACGTATCGTTCCGCTCGTTCGACCGCACCGGGCTCACCACCGGCAAGGCCCCGCTGTTCGAGGTCTTCATCTCCATGTTCCTCGACGAGGCTGCCGACCTCGTGAGGCGAGGCATCCGCTCTGCGTACGTGGCGGTGGAATCCGAGGAAAAGTACGTTCGCGGCAAGATCGACTTCTCCCGCGAATCCAGGAAGGGCGCGGCGCGTGCGCACATAACAAACCTCGTGCACGACGAGCTCCTCCCCGACCGGCCCGAGAACAGGCTCGTGAAGGCGACGCTGCTCTGCCTGCGCCGTAGCTCGCGCGACAACGGCAACGTGAGACGGGTCATCCAGCTCCTTCCCGCCTTCGAGGGGGTCGGACGATGCGCGAACATCGACGCCGACCTCGCCCGTTTCGTTGACGACCGTTCGACTAGATCATACGGCACGCTGATCGCCTGGTGCCGGGTGTTCCTGCGCGGCGAGAGCTTCACGATGTTCAAGGGCGAGAACGTGGCGACCGCTCTGCTGTTTCCCATGGAGAGGGTCTTCGAGGACTACGTCGGTCGGTTGCTCAAGCGCAAAGCCCTGCACGATTCGCTCGTCGAGCGCATCGAGCTACAGGCTACCGGGCAGTGGCTCTTCGAAGGCAGGCGCGTGTCCCTTCGTCCTGACATCCTTTGCGAATGCGCCAACGGTCGCCGCGTCGTGCTCGACACTAAGTGGAAGCGCGTCTACGGCCCCAAAGACCTCTCGGTAGCAGACATGCACCAGATGTACGCTTACGGGCAGCGATACCGCGCCGATGGTGAGGAGATGCAGCACGTCGTCCTACTCTACCCATGGCACGAGGGCGCTCAACTGGGAATGATGCCTGAGGGCAGACATGTGAGTAGCGATGGCGTGCAGGTTGACATGTTCTTCTTCGACCTGTCCAACGCCGCTACTAGCGTCTCGTCACTCCTCGAGACGATCGAGGCGCTCGCGGGATGCGAGGGGTAAGCCCATGGAAGAAACTGCAAGAAGCAAGAAGCTGGCCGAAACCATCCGACGCCTTTACGGTATCGTCGGTGAGCTTGAACGGGATTATCGTGACCAGCACCGCCACTTCACGCTTGACGGGCACCTGATAGGAAGCATCGGCGAGGTATATGCAGCCGAAAGATATGGCATCGACCTCTTCATATCGTCAACTCCTAGACACGACGGAACGGCTCCTGATGGCCGACTCGTGCAAGTCAAGGCCACACAGCGCAGCAGCGTCGCCTTGAACGAGAATCCTGACTACCTGATTGTCCTCAAGATCGATGGCGACGGTGAGATAAGCGAAGTGTACAACGGACCTGGCCAGCCAGTCTGGAGTCTGTTCGAGGGCCGTGCTAGGCCGAAGAACGGCCAGTACCAAGTTTCGATCACAAAGCTAAAGGCCTTGAACGAAGAGGTTGATGAAAAGGACAGGGTGCCTACGCTGGCGTAAATTCGCCCCAACTTGTGACACGTTGCGACGATGCCCGTACCGGTAAAGGTGCGGGCATTGTTCGTCTCTGCCCGCCTTATGAGACGAAAGGCAGGCAGGACATGGACGGTGAGACCAATGGCGGCCAGGAAGCCACGCAGGGTGCGCAGGACCAGGCGCAACAGCAGGGCCAAGAGCAGCAGGAAACGCAGCAGGGCCAGCAGGAAATGACCGGCGACCCCGCGCCCGACTACGAGAAGCAGATAGCCGAGCGCGACGAGAAGATCGCCTCCCTTGAGGCTCAGGTGGCGGAGGCGGCCAAGAACGCCGAGAAGGCCGAGCAGCTGCGCGGCGAGATCGTCGAGCTCAAGGCCTAGGGAGAGTCCGACCGCATCGACTTCAAGCTGCAGCTCGCGGGCGTGCGCAACGTGAAGGCGGCACGCGCGCTCCTTTCCGACCACGACAATTTGAAGCTTTGCCAATGCATGCGCGGGCTTAAACGCCCGCGCCTTCTCGCTACGGACGTGCCAGAGGACACGTCCGCTTAACGCTCGAAGTGTGGGCAAGCTGAAGGAGGCCGAGCCCTGGCTCTTCGAGGCAGGCGGCAAGCACGCCAAGGGCGGCAACGCCAGCTCCGGCACTACCGGCCTGCCGAATGCGGGCGCGTTTAGCGACGAGGGCAAGACGCTCAAACACTGGCGCGAGATCGCGGGACTCACCGACGACGACAAGAAGGAGTAAGACATGCCTAACAACAACATCGCATTCGCACGCAACTACACCTCGGTGATCGACGAGGTGTACCAGAGGGCGTCCGTCTCGGGCGTGCTCAACTCCGGCCACCGCATGGTCCGCGCCGAGCACAACGCCAAGGAGATCCTCATCCCGAAGATCTCGGTGACTGGCCTGGGCGACTACACCCGAAACGTTGGCTACGAGACCGGCGCCATCACCTACGAGTTCAAGACCAAGACCTTCAACTTACTCCCGAATTCGGGAGAAACACCAATATTGACGGGCTGGGCAACCTCTCCAGCGTCCGACAGATGCGCTACACGTTCAGCTCCTGCGCGTTCACGACGATCGACTTCCGAGGCTTCGACCCCTCGCACCGGACGGACCTGTTCTACTGCTTCTCTGGGTGCGGCGAGCTCACGACGAACCTAGCGGCCTCGACCTGGGCTCTGCCCACGAGCGGCATCAGCGGCATGCAGTGCTTCTACAACTGCAAGAAGCTTGTCGGCGGGAACGGCACGGCATGGTCGAGCTCGAACACGAACTACACGTACATGAGGATCGACAAGGCGGGCACGCCGGGATACCTGACTTCCGCCTAGAGTTCGTGGTAGTAGGGGCAGATGTCGGCGTAGCTGCCATCGGGCATGCGAAAGCCGCCAGGGATGGTGCCCAGCTGGACGAAGCCGAGCTTCTCGTAGAGGGGGCGGGCGCCGGCGTTGGTGGCGACCACGGCGTTGAACTGCAGCACGCGGAAGCCGTGCTCCTTGCCCCGGGCCATCGAGTCCTCGACGAGTGCGCGGCCGACGCCCTTGCCGCGCGCGGCCGACGAGACCGCGTAGCTGGCGTTCGCGATGTGGCCGCAGCGGCCGACGTTGTTGGGGTGCAGGATGTACAGCCCGAGCACGCGCCCGCCCTCGATGACCACGCCGCAGTGGGTCTGCGAGCCGAAGAACTCCGCCGCGCCCGCCTCGTCGAGCTCGTCCTCCCGCGGGAAGGCGATGCCGTCGCGCACGACCTCGTTCCACACCCCGGCCATCGCCGCCACGTCCGCCATCTTGTATGCCCGTACCTCAACCATGCCTTGCCTCCCAGCCTTCTCGGATTCTTTCACCGTCGCATTATCTCACAGCCATGCAACCGTGCGTGACCGCAAGAACGCCACCTTGTGACGCCATAAGACACTGCCTCCCGAGGACGGAAAGTCGATCTCGGGGGCAGTTCTTTTATGGAGTCAATCATCGTGGCGTGCATTACCGGTGTCGTAACGCTGATTGGGGTGATCCTTTCCAATTCCAAGAGCAGAGCCGTCATGGAGGTCAAGCTCGACGCCCTCACGGAGAAGGTCGAGAAGCACAACCAGGTCCTGGAGCGCACCTACCGACTCGAGCAGGACATGGCTGTCGCGATGCACGACATCGAGTCCTTGAAGGGAAAGGTGGGTTGACATGAACGAGTTTCTGGCAAGCAACGAGTGGCAATGGCGGCTTCTGCGCACGATCGTTCAGGGCGTCCTGGGCGTGGTGGTCGCGAACCTGGACCTCATCATGGGCTGGTGCGTGCTCGACCCCAGCATGAGGGGCCTGGTGGTGGCGCCGGTGATGACGGTCCTCTCGCCGGTCATGGCGGCGCTCGGAGGCGACGGCGACAAGCCGGAGATCCCGAGGGGTGAGGCACGTGGGGCTTAACGGCATCGACATCAGCTCCTGGCAGGAGGACCTGGTCGTCTCGGCCATGGACACCTGCGACTTCGTCATCGTTAAGGCGACGGGCGGCGCCGGGTACTCCAACGAGTGCTTCCGCCGGCACACCGACGAGACGCTGGCGGCCGGCAAGCTGCTCGGTTGCTACCACTACGCGCGCGACCGGGGCTACGAGGGTTCCGCCGAGGCGGAGGCGGACCACTTCATCGACGCGTTCAAGCCCTACATCGACAAGGCGATCCCGTTCCTCGACTGGGAGGCCGATGCGCTGGGCCTGGGACCGTCCTGGGCCAAGAGGTGGCTTGACCGTGTCAAGTCCAAGACGGGCGTCACGCCGGGCATCTACACGAGCAAGAGCGTGCTCTTCTCGTACGACTGGTCAAGCGTGGCCAAGACGTACCCGCTCTGGGTGGCGCAGTACCCCAACTACGAGGACACGGGCTCATCACGCGCTACAACTGGACCGGCGGCATGCGCGAGATGTTCGTGGGGTCCGGCCTCTTCTCCTGGGAGTCGATGTCGTTCAACGCGTCGCGCGGCGACATCTACCTCGACGAGGAGAACCACACGGCCATGTGCATCCGCAACGACGGCGCGGCCGACCTCCTGAGCGAGTTCAGCATCAGCGAGATCGGCGGGATCGAGCTCGACCTCCATGGACATCGACGCGATGGCCCGCGCCGTGATCCGCGGCGACTACGGCAACGACGAGGAGAGGAAGCGGCGTCTGGGGTCGTACTATTCGATCGTGCAGGCCCGCGTGAACGAGATGCTGTCATGAGGTCGAGGCTGCGGTGGCTCGGCGAGCAGGTCGGTTGGTTCCTTGGAATCGCGGCCAGCCTGCTCCTGATGCTGATTCTGTTGCCTCTCATCCCGCTCTTCGAGATGTACGACGACATTCGGAGGGACTACGAGGACAGGTAACGCGGAAGGCCGCCTGCCGAACGACAGGCGGCCTTCTTACTTGTTGGGTGGGTTCTAGCTAGAACTTGCCGTTCTCGTTGGCCCACGTGTCGCGCTCGGCGATGGTCTCCATGACATCCCAGTGCTCGGCGATCTTGCCGCCCTTCACGCGCCACAGGTCGTAGTAGCTCGTGGGCGCGCCGCCGAAGGTGCCCTCGGAGATGCCCAGCACCATGTCGCCCTGCGCGAGCACCATGTGCACGGTGTCGTAGACCATCTCGACGCCCTGCTCGGCCATGGCAGCGAGCGCCGCCCCCAGGCCGGAGAGCCCGTCGGCGATCTGAGTGTTGTGCTGCAGGTACGCGTCGCCGTCGAAGTACTCGGGGGTCTTCTCGGGATGCTGGCCCTGCAGCACGTCGGCGAGGAAGCCCCTGACCAGCTCGCGGTTGGACTCGGTCGCCTCGAGGTCGGTGGCCTCGACCTGGCCGTCGACCTGCGTGCGGCCGGAGGGGTTGGGCTCGACCTTCGCGGCCAGGTTGTCCCAGTGCTCGGCGATGAGGCCGTCGGCATCGAAGCGGAAGACGTCGAAGGCAACCTGCTCGCCGGCGCCGGCGAAGTTGTAGACGGTGTGCAGGAAGACCTTGTCGCCGTCCTCGAAGGCGCGGATGTTTTCGACCGTGGTTTTCTCGGGCGCGGAGGCCAGCCACTGGACGCTGCCGACGAATGCGTCGCGGCCGGTGCCGTAGGCCAGGTTGTGCTGGATGTAGCCCTCCGCCAAAAGCGATGCCGCCTTTTCGGCATCCCCGGTGGCGAACGTGTTGATGAGCTCGAGTGCCTTGGTGATGTTCTCGCTTGCCATGATGAGCTTCCTTTCTGTCGCGGCGCTTCCCGCGCCTTGCTTCCACGCCACATAGTCTGCTACAGTTGGTATTGTTTGGTAAGTAGGCACAATATTGTGGTGTAGGTACGTATTGGTAACCATTGGTGTCTACCAGCGCAAAAGAGATTCGGGAGGTTGTGAAGATGGCAGCACCAAAGCTCGAAGAGCTGCCGGCGTGCCCGGTGGAGACGACGCTTAGCATCATACGCAGCAAGTGGCAGGTGCTCATCCTGCGCGACCTGCTGATGAACGGGACCATGCGCTTCAAGGAGCTGCAGCGGTCCATCGGCAAGGTGTCGCAGAAGGTGCTCACGGACAACCTTCGCGCCATGGAGGACTTCGGCATCGTGCACCGTGAGGTGTTCGCGGAGGTACCCCCGCGCGTGGAGTACTCGCTCACCGAGACCGGGCGGACGCTGCAGCCGGTCCTCGACGCTATGTGGGCCTGGGGCGAGGGCTACAAGGAGCACCTGCGCGAAGGCGCGTGAGGCAGAAGGGTTCGAGAGACACGGAAGGCCGCCTATCGAGCGATAGGCGGCCTTCCTTCATGCTATGTGGGCTCGGGTTAGTTGAGCGGCTCGAGCTCGCGGTAAAGCGGGTCTCCGTCGCCCACGAATTGGAGCTTGACCAATACGTGCGCTCGCTCAACGCTCGCGCCTTCTCGCTACGAACGTGCCAGAAGGCACGTTCGCTTAACGCTCGAAGCATCCCGCCACCACTGGGGCGACTCGACGCCGGAGGCGCAGAGCATGTCCAGGAGCTTGGCCCTCGCAATCCGGGGCAACTGCTCGAAGTCCTCGCGCATGGCATCGAGCACCGCCTTGCTCGTGGCCATCATGTCGTTGCAGATCTCCTTCTTCTCGTCCAGGCTGTAGCTCTCCGGCGAGTAGATGCAGAGATCCGCCCGGAAGTAAGCTATGTCCTTGGCCTGGTTGAGTTCGGTCATCTTCGCTTCGTTGATCATCTCTCTAATCTCCTCTCAGTGCCCAGCGTCGGGAATGGTGGCGCTGGGGTGGTACGAATTCCGGTACGAATAATCCCGAAAGGAGTGCTTTCTTTCGAAGCAAAGTGGTGCGCCGATTTCTCGGACACACCACTTCTGACCTGCGATTTCGTTGTGTTTCGGGGCGGAATGCGGAAAAGTGTTTTCTTGAGATTTTATTCCCACTCAATCTGAAATGCGTGGCTTCGATAGCTCGTGGCGGCTCGGGAAGCCCTCTCGTATCCCTTGCCTCCACAGTGGCTCTGGCTGCCCTCCCTGCGGACGTCAAAGCGACGTCACGGGCACCCTCTCCGCACCCGTGACGTCGCCTCACTTCGAGTCGGGCGACGTCATGACGTCACTTGACTGTGTTTGCGCTGGTAGTAATGCCAGATTGATTAATCGCATCATCCTAGAGTTCGTGGTGGAGCGGACATATGTCGGCATAGGCACCATCTGACATGTGGAAGCCACCCGGAATAGTTCCTGCCTTACGAGGCAGAGGATATCGTGCTAGAACCCTCGCATGCTGCTGGTCAAATCCTCCGCAATTTGCTGGTCTGTTCAATCGCATTTTGCTGGTTGATATCTTCGCATCCTGCGGTTCATGTGATACATTTGTCTTCGAAAGGGCAAAGGGAAGGAGACACGCATGGTGCCAGAGCTCGCGACCGCGAACTACCGGCCAAGAATTGCAGATGGGCTGCTTAAGGGCAAGCTCGCCAGCGCCGGGGCCGTGGAGATCCGCGGGCCGAAGTGGTGCGGAAAGACCGAGACGGCACTCCAGCTCGCGTCGAGCGCGGTGATGATGCAGGACCCCGACGAGGCAGAGAACAACCTGCTCCTGGCGCGGACCAAGCCATCGGTCCTCCTGAGAGGCGCCCGGCCAAGGCTTATCGACGAGTGGCAGGACGCGCCGCAGCTCTGGGACGCCGTGCGCTACGCCGTTGACCGCGAGCGGGAGGCGGGATCCTACATCCTCACCGGGTCGGCCACCCCCTACGCCAGCCCGAGGCACACCGGCGCCGGCCGCATCGCTTCGCTGGACATGCTTCCCATGTCGCTCTACGAGTCCGGCGACTCCACCGGCGAGGTCTCGCTGCGCTCCCTCTTCGAAGGGGGAGATCCCGACGGCCACTCCCCCGCGGACGTAGAGACCCTCGCCCAGCTCACCTGCCGTGGGGGCTGGCCATGGGCGGTCGTCAGTGCGGGTGCCGACGCGCGCCTCGAGACGGCCTACAACCTCGTCGACACAATCTGCCACCGCGACATCTCCAGAGTGGACGGCGTGACGCGCAGCCCCCAGCACGCGCGCGTTATCATGCAGGAGTACGCGCGCGTCTCGTCCACGCAGGCCAAGCACGCGAGCATTCGGCGCGACCTCGCCTCACGCGGGACCGAGCTGTCGCGCGACACGGTCGACTCCTACATCGCGAAGCTGCGCGATCTGTACGTCATACAAGACCTGCCCGCATGGACACCGTCACTGCGTGCCAGGTCGCGCATCACGAGGACGCCCACCCGGCACTACTGCGACCCATCGCTCGCGGTCGCGGCCCTAGGCACGTCCCCCGACCCGCTTCTGAGGGACATGGCGACGTTCGGCCTGCTCTTCGAGAGCCTCTGCATCCGCGACCTGCGCGCGTACGCATCGGCGCTGAACGGCGGCGTGCTCCACTACCACGACGAGAGTGGCCTCGAGGCAGACGCGGTCGTGGAGATCCGCGGCGGCGCCTACGCGCTCTTCGAGGTCAAGATGGGAACATGGGAGATAGACGACGGCGCCGCAAGCCTCCTCAAGCTGGCACACAAGGTGGACAAGTCAGTCATGGGAGCCCCCGCATTCTGCGCCGTCATCACCCCAGGCGGGTACGCCTACCGCCGAGAGGACGGGGTCCTTGTGGTGCCCGTCACCTGCCTGGCCCCATGACGCTCAGCTTTCCATGCCATACCCCGTAGCCAGTACGCAAGTCCCTGGGGGTAACACAAGGCGCCCCGGACTGAACCGCCTCCCATTTCTTGTACAACGAGAAATGGGAGGTTTTCTATGGCGTTAGACATGAGGGTCAAATACGATGTTGCCCTGAGAAGGAAGGCGGCCGATCTCTTCGCCGGGGGGCTGGGCTACAGGGCCGTGTCGTCCGAGCTCGGAGTGCCGAAGAGAACGGCAAAGGGGTGGCAGCGCAAGTTCCGCGCCACCGGGACGGAGGGGGTTGCTCGACGTGGGCGGGTCGCAGTCTGGCTACAGCTTCGAGACGAGGGTGGCCACAGCGAGGTCGGTGGTAGACGAGGGGCTGACGAGGTCCGAGGCGATGGCGCGCTTCGGGATCAGGTCCGAGTCCCCGATCGCGAGGTGGGTCAAGGCGTACCGCGAGGGAGGCGCAGAGGCGCTCAGACCGAAGCCGAAGGGAAGGCCGAGGGGGTCGGGGTCCAGGCCCAGGGAGCTCACGCGCGAGCAGGAGCTCGAGCGCAAGGTCGCGAGGCTCGAGGCGGAGGTGGCCTACCAAAAAAACGATAGCCCTGAAGGCGGAGAAGCGCTCTCGAACCGTGAGAGGGCCGCGGCCGTGAGCGAGCTTTCAGGGCAGCACCCACTCTCCGATCTGCTTGATGCCGCGGGCCTCCCCAGGTCGAGCTACTACTACTCGATCGCGCACCCCAAGGCCCCGACCAGGCCGGAGCTCTGGGACAAGGCGGCCGAGATCTTCTCGCGCACGGCGAACGGGTGCGGGCACAGGCAGATAGCCATGTGCCTGCGCGCCGAGGAGGGCATCACGATAGCGGACAAGACCGTGCTCAGGATGATGCACGGAAAGAAAGGCTTTAGACCCTCTAACGCAAATACGTCGTCTTGCGTTGGGCCAACAGGCACACGAGTCCCCAAGGAGCACCAAAAAGGCGCCCCGGAACCACGTCCGGAGCGCCTGGAGAATCGAACAATTATGTAGCGGTCCTACTCCCACTCAACCGTGGCAATGGGCTTGGGCGAAAGCTCGTAGCACACGCGGCAAATGCCAGGAACCTCGTCCAGGATTCGGGCCGTCATCCTCTTGAGCAACGCCCAGTCGAGCTCGGGCACCTCCGCCGTCATAACGTCCACGGTGTTAATGCAGCGTATGATGCAGGGCCACTCGTAGGCACGCACGCCTTCGCGAACACCCGTCGCGCGGTAGTCGGGCACCACGCAGAAGTATTGCCAGATGTCGAGTCCGGCGTTGTCGATCTCCTCTCGCACGATGGCGTCGGCCTCGCGCAGCGCCTCCAGGCGATCACGGGTAATGGCGCCGGTGCACCGCACGCCCAGGCCAGGGCCAGGGAACGGCTGGCGATCCACCATGTTGTCCGGCAGTCCGAGCTCGCGGCCAACCACACGCACCTCGTCCTTAAACAGCAGCTTTACCGGCTCGACAAGCTCCCAGTTGAGCTCCTCGGGAAGTCCGCCAACATTGTGATGCGCCTTGACGCCCGCCTCGGACTCCAGGATGTCGGGATATATGGTGCCCTGGCCCAAGAAGCCGATGCCGTCCAGCTTCGCGGCCTCCTCGTCGAAGACCTTGATGAACTCCTCGCCAATAACGTGGCGCTTAGCCTCGGGATCGGCCACGCCCGCCAGCTTGTCGAGGAAGCGGTCCACGGCATCCACGTAGATAAGCTCGGCGCCCATTTGGTTCTGGAATACGTCAATTACCTGCTCAGACTCACCCTTGCGCATGAGGCCATGGTTTACGTGCACGCAGACAAGCTGCTTGCCTATGGCCTTTATGAGCAGAGCCGCGACCACGCTGGAATCCACGCCGCCCGACAGGGCAAGCAGCACCTTTCCGTCTCCCACCTGAGCGCGCATGGCCTCGACGGCCTCGTCGATAAAGTCCTTGGCCAACTCAGGGGTGTTGATGCGCGCCATGTCCTCGGGGCGCTTGTTTGAGGTAAAGTCCATAACCTTCTCCTTAGTCCGCTCGGATTGCGACTAGGCTACCAGAAACCCTCGCGGCCGATGGCACGATTCTCGCGCTGTTAACACCAAGCCACGAGTAGAACAGAGGCGGTGTCCGTTTGGGGAGAGGTGCCATTGGGACATCAGCTGCGCCTGATGCCCCAATGGCACCTCTTCCCAAACGGACACCGCCGCCCGCACCGCCTTCCGGTCATTGACATAGCAGCATCGTGGCACCGCACACCTTAAGCTCGTCCCCAATCGACATGTGCGCGCTGCCACTAATGGTCTTGTCGTGCAACTTTGCCAGATTGGTCGCACCCTGGTCGGTAACGATCGCGCCCTCACCCTCGGGCTCAATGCGTACGTGCCGGCGGGAGACCGCGTTGGCATGCAACCTAATGTCGCACGAGCTGCCCCTGCCCACGAGCAGACCTTGCGGTGGAAGCGGCACGCTCACGTCAAGAGCCGCAGTGGACACATGCAGGTGCAGCGGAGCAACGGAGCTTTCTGCCTCCTCTATGGCCAGCCCTTCGTACGCATCCTCGGGCACCGGCCCGTCGTCCCAGTCGCACGGCATGTGCGACACATCACCTTCCTCGTCATCCCCAAATCGATACAGGCAGTCGTAGCACACGTTCATGTCGCCAAACATCCCCGCCCCGCACCGTGGGCAAACCTTCGTCCCATAGGAGGGAATCACGAGCATGGTGCCCTCCCCATCACGCATGGTCTTATACACAATACCCCTCCATCCCCTTGCAATCCGCGTTGGAGACGTTTGCCAAACTCACCCACGACCCCTCCTGCGGCCAAGGCCCCTCGTCGGCTGGACGTTCGAGTGCCACCCATGCACCTGGGGCGCTCACGATCCTTCCAGGCGCCACGTTGCGCCGTGAGACGAGGATCTTGCCCATCCTGGAGACGAGTGCGACGTCTATGGGATAGCGCATGCCAAACGTGTGGACCGACGGGCAGCCTACAAGCGCCACGTTCCTCCCCCTGGCACGTGGGCCCAGCAACCCGCGCATGCGCGCTCCCCACCCGCTCAATACTTCGAACGCCAGCGTCACTCTTGTGTCGACCATGCGACACAGCATCGTAATGCGCATCACATCACCACCCCAGACCTGTATCTGTCAACTACCAGGCTCCGCTCGTGCCAGAGCGTAAACGGCACTTTTGCGGAGATTCCCGCTATGAGTATCGACGATGGCCACGGCGTGTACGCAAGCCTGCATCGATAGCGTATGAGTGAGGGCACTAGGCTGAGCCGTTCGCCCGATTCCGCCGAAACCTCCTCGGCACTCACCTCTACCCGGCAGACATCTCCCGCGGGCAGGGATTCTTCGATGGATCGCTGAACTTCACTCACCCCCACCAGCTGGGCGTCCCGACCGGAAGGAGCGGTTCCATGCGCGACCACCGCATCGAGCGCGACGCGGTCAAACTCGGCACACAGCACGCAGAACCGGGAAAGGTTGAACACGACGAGCGACACCACGATCATCACAGGCGCGAGGGCAGCGAGTTCCACGGCCATCTGGCCTGACTCACCCACCATACGAGCGGTAATCTTTCGCATCGCTATGCCCCCAATCCGGCAAGATCCACGGTTAGGGGAATGCCCACGTTAGCACCGGGGATGGGCAGCTCGGCGATGGTGAACCCACCATTCTCGCCACCTTGTACGGTGGGGACTCCCAACGCCGCAGCCCAACCTGCGGCGTCCGCATGCGACGGGACGCTCTGAACCAACTGCCGCGCCTTTGCGAGGCCGCTGAATCCCGCGCGCGCCAGCACCTCGTTCGTGTGCACGAGGACGGGTTTTCGGGTGCGCATGTCCGCTGGCTCAAGGCCAAGCGCCGCAACGACCCTTACGAGCCTTCGCTTGAGCCATGAGCCTATTGAGCCACCGAGCACTCCGTCCACGCGATCCATGAATCCTCCAACCATGCCATCGACCCGCTCGTACGCGGTTCCATAACTCACCAGCATCCGACCCCAAAGGCCGACGATGCCGTCCAGTACACCCCCAACCGAGAAGCCATCCTGTCGCGCGATGCCGTTGAAGAACGACGAGAGCACGTCCTCGCTCCCCGCAGAGTCATCGGGAGCGAGCGCTGCCGCCGAGACGGCCACGCCGGCAGGCAGCTCCTCACCCGAAAGGAACGAGCTCACCAGGCTTGATGGCACCGGAGTCCCCGACCCGCGGGTGACGACGCCCACGCAGCCATAGGCACCCGGCGGGCACAGCCGCGGTCTTGGCACGCTCAACGAGTCGAGCAGCCGCTCGAACGCGCTCTCGCCCTCCTCGGCGGCATCACGCATGCGCCGCTCCGCCTCGGCCTGATCCGCCTTGGCCCTCTGATAGCTCTTGGACTCCTCGACGATGATCTGCCAATAGTGCTCGTAGCCGTTTGTCGCAATCGTCGATATGGACGCCACGCGGCCCAAGTCCCCAACGCTCATGCGACACACAGGGCACTCCCGAACGCCCCCACCCTCTATGTCGGCAACGCTGGCGTACCCACAGAAGTCACCGATTGCCCCCGGGCACTCGAGCGATGCGTGGAGCGTTATGGCACCCTCGTCCGTACACGGCCACGAGGCGTCGGTATAGATCCACGTGTCGCGAATCTCTGCTGAGTTCTTTGCCAGATGCGGCAGCATGAGGTCCACCTCCCCACCGTCAAGCTCGTAGTAATAGGCCTCGTAAACCTCGTCCAAGGCATATCGATAGAACATCGAGCGCGCAAGCGAATCCGCAATGGACTCGATGTCCGATCCCTCTGGCGTCTCTTGCGCAAGCCGCTCCGCATAGTAGAAGCGGGACCGCTCTATGGGCATGCCAAAGTCCCATTGCTCCGGCGAGGACTCCACGGGATTGTACGACCCGGCCAAGCCGGCAAGTGAGGCTGCGCGTGAGCTCAGGCAGCTTGGGCTGTCCACGCAGTCGGCCTCCCAGGCGCGTCTGCGGGCTTCGTTTGCGCGCCGCTTTGCATCATCCGCATCCCGCGTGGCATCCTGCAACCGCTTTGAGGCGTCACTCAACTCGTCGGGAGACGTGTCCGTCTCCAACGACGAGAAGTCCGACTGGGACTGCAGGGGCAGGGGCAACGCGGCTCCGGCATAGGCGAGGTCGCCCTCACTGTTTGTCGCGGCGCACGAGCAGCCATTCCTCACAATGAGAAATGGCAGAATCCCCTCAAGTCCCCGAAGGCCCCTTACGGCACTTGTGGCAAAGCGCCGCCGTGACTCCAAAATCTTCCTCCCCGCATCCAGTACCTTGGTTGCCGCACCCTGCCCGCCCGGAACCGCAGACGCCACAAGCCCCGCACCCATGGTCACGATTCCCGTGAGCCCCATGCTCAGCACACAGGCATCCACGACCTGGGCGATGGTGCAGTAGGCCGAGACCACGTTGCACCCCGCCATGGCCGTCGCATCGCATACGGCCTGGACGTCCGCCGAGCGTGCGATGACCCATTCCGTTGCCGCAACTCCAAAGACCAACGTGACGCTCACGAGCATCGCGACCGCAACAGCCACCGTGGTATAGCCACCCTCCTCGCCCACGAACCAGGCAATGCCCCATGCCTGTGGGCACATCATCTCAGTTCCACATCTCCTGCCAGTCCTCATAGTCACCTCCAACCCATGACGGACGCACGGCCGACCGTGCCTCGACGCGCAATACCACTCCCTGCCCGTCGCGCTCCCCCATGGCAGACGCCAGGGCACCAAAGAAGGGCAATGGGCGCACGTGGCCACGGATGGACACCGTGGCCGTTCTGCCCTCGTCCGAGCTCGACACCCCGATGTCCCAGTCATGCTCGCCCCCCACATGGAAGAGGCTGGCCTCGGGAACCGCCCTCAGACGCCGAAGCGCGTATGCGCGCGCATCTCGCTCGTCGTGGGCTGTGGCCATCACGCGAAGGGTCTCGCATGCAGCATGTGCCATCACCATGCGCGTGTATGCGACGCATACCGGTTGGGTGAGCAATGCCAGCAATGCCAGGAGCGTGGGAAGCAGCACCGCCGCCTCGACCGTGGCCTGCCCGTGCTCGTCACACAGCCAGCATGTTGGGCTAGAACGATCCCAGATCCTGCAAGAAGCCAAGGGTCATCCCTCCTTCCCAGTTGTGCGACGCGGCCTCGCGCGCCCGTTGTTGGAGTGCCCCGGACTTGGCCACCCTCCACACGGCGGCAAGTCCCAACGCTGCCGCGAGGAACGCGAGCACCACAAGCGCGTACTCGACCGTGGACTGTCCCCGCTCATCCTCCATCAGCCATCGCATGCGCATCCCCCTCTCCCAAGACGTTCGTACGCTCCACGCTCACGGCACTCCCTTGCCCGTCGTCGCTTGCGCTAACGAGGCATAGGTCCACCCAGCCAGGACCCTCCATCACACATCCCCACACATCTCCCAGCAGATCCAGGTACCCTGCCTCACGAACTAAGCACACATGCGTCTTGCGATAGGCTCCCACCAGCGCACTCGCAACGCGCTCAATGCGCGATGGGACCTCGAACCGACGCGTACCCTCCGGAGCGGCCAGCACGTCGAGCTTGCCTTCCAGCGCGGCATCACCAACCGCACCCGCTCTGGCATCGCCATCGTTCTGCGACCGGTCAGAATCATCCGCTGTACCCTGCTCGTCGACCGGTTCGGTGGAACCCGGCTCAGACCCAACCTTGGGCGAGGTACCTACCACAGCCACGACCGCACATGCGGCGACCACGACCGAGACGCACGCAACGCATGTGGCGAGCAACCCCCTACAGCGAGTTGATGCCATCCGACACCGCCTGCCAGAGCTCGGCCACCTTTCCCCTGAAGGCGATGATTGCCACGATCGCCAGCACGACCAGCACGCCAACAAGAATCGCGTATTCGGTCGTCCCCTGGCCCCTTTCGTCGAGCATGAGTCGTCTTTTAAGCAGGTCCCTCGTCTTTTGTTGCCTCATACACGCACCACCCTTTCTTGTCTTTCTAGGCCATTTGCAACGCCGGCCCCAGCAAGGGGCCAAGAATTGCCAGAAGCATCGCCGGGACGATGAGCGTCCCCAGCGGAATGAGCATCTTTACGGGAACGCGCTCTATTTCCTCCTCCACCTGCGCGCGCTGCTCATCCCGAATAACCTGCGCCTGCCGTGACAACGCGTCGGCAAGCGGGGTGCCAAATGCAAGCGCCTCGCTTACGGTGGAGGCGAATCGCATGAGAGCGGGCGTATCGACGCGACGCGCAAGTTCCTCCAACGCCTCCGCCCGACCGCAGGTTCCCAGCCTCCAGGACAGCATGGCCTGCGACACGAGGTTTGCCAACGGGGTTTGGTATCGGTCGCAATACAGGTCCAACGACGAGTCGAACGAGAGTCCCGCCGACACGCCCAGCGTGACGATGTCCAGAAACAGGGGCATGTCGCGCATGACCTCCGCTCGCAGGTGGCGGGAGTCGCCGGCCTTCTGCCCCGACGCCTTGCTTCGCATAAGGCCAGCCAAGACGGCAGCAGACCTTCGCAGCATGCGCATGAGGTCCGTTAGTCCGCCACAGAGGCATCCGTAGGCACAGCCACAGGCGCACACCCCCTGCACCACGAGGCAAGCCATCCGCATCGCATCCGTCATAGGACCGCCCCCATGATCGTCCTAATGAGCAGCAGGGCAAGCCCATCCATGAGCGAGGCAACCAAGAGGCACACCACGCCCGTTGGCATGGAGAGTCCCCGCAGGTAGTCAGGCGAGATTACCGAGAGCAGGCACACCATGAGCGGGGGAAGCAGACACACAATGCGCACCGAGAGCCTCACCTGCGCGGTCTTAACCGAGAGCATGCGCTCGAACTCCCCTTGCTGCTCGACGAGAACGGCTGAGCGCGAGAAGAGCTCCCTCAGGGGGCTACCTGTGCGCTGAGAAATCTCCAATGCGGTGGCCATCAGTCCGACGCCCGGTGCATCAAGCTCCTCTCGCAGGCGTTCCAGCACGTCGTTTACCGACCAGCCACAACGGAGTCTGAGCGAGGCCCGGACAAAGGCACCGTTCGCCTCGCCACACTCATGCAACCCCACGTAATCAACCGCCTGGACCAATGTGTTCCCCGATGCCATGGCTGTGGCAAGCGTCCGAAAGATGCCCGGCATCTCTTGCGCCAAGGCCCGTTTGCGGCCTCGCTCCCGCGCGAAGAGGCGCGCACGCATCCCCGCGACCATGCATGCCCCCACGACAAGACACGCCACGGGCGATCGGGTGAGTAGCCCAACCAGCACGAGGCCACCCACCGACGCACAGAGCAGCATGGCCGCAGCCATGCGCTCACCGAGTTCCCAGCCACGAGACTTGCCCAGCGCGCACAGCTCTTCCACCAGCGAGGAACATGCATCCCGCTCCATAACCGCCGAGACCAGCGCGCTCGAAGCGACATTCTCGAGCATTTCGCGGGCATGCAGCGCACATCGCCGCACAAGAGATGCCTTACGTCCCCCGCCCGAAGCCGGCAGTGCCAGCCAGATGGCCAATGCGGCACAAACCCCACTCGCTAGGCAACAGAGCGTCGCCATTGCAGCACCTCCTCCTCGCTCACCAACCCGTCTTCCAGCGCGTGCGACACGAACGCAGGCTCGCGAACCAAGCTCCACGTCCTGGCGACCTCGTCGAACCTCACGCATTCCTCAAGCCGCACGCCCCCGCCATCCGCCCTGCTCACCGTACTGAGGGAGGACAGATAGCGCGACCCGTCCGCCATGCGCCGCGACATGACGATGAGGTCCAGCGCCGAGGCGATCTGCTCCTCGATGATGTCGGTAGGAAGGTCCATACCGAATCGCGCCATAAGAACCAGGCGCAACACCACCTCGTCGGCAGTCCCGGCATGACAGGTGGTAAGGCTGCCGTCATGACCGGTGTTCATGGCGCTAATCATGTCGATGGCCTCCTCGCCGCGAACCTCTCCAACGACTATGCGGTCGGGACGCATGCGCAAGGCGTTCTTCACCAGGTCGCGAATGGTCACCTCTCCCGTTCCCTCGATGGAGGCATCGCGCGCCTCTAGGCGAACCACATTCGGGTGAGAGTCAAAGCGAAGCTCCGCGGAGTCCTCTATGGTTACGATGCGCTCGCGCTTGTCGATCTCGCACGAGAGGGCATTGAGCAGCGTCGTCTTTCCCGACCCGGTGCCACCGGCAACCGCAATGTCGCAGCGCGACCGGACCGCCCATCCCAAAAGCGTCGCATACCACTCCGGTACGGCCCCAAGCTCCACAAGCTGATCGAGCGACACGATGCGATTGGAGAACTTGCGAATCGTGACCGCTGGGCCGTCCACGGCAATGGGCGGTGCGACCGCGTTCAGACGGTCGCCATTGGCAAGTCGGGCGTTTACTATGGGACTCGCCTTGTCCAACCGTCGTCCCAATGGGGCAAGTATGCGATCCACCACGAGCATAATCTGATCTGCCGAGTCGAACACCCGCTCCGCTGGATGCAGCTCTCCCGCACGTTCGTAGAACAGCTGCTCACACCCATTGACCATGATTTCGGTGACCTCATCGTCCTCCAGAAGCGGCTGAAGCGGCCCAAGCCCGCACACCTCATCGAGCACCTGAGAGATCAAGAGGTCCCTATCGTCGGAATCGAGCGACCCATAGTCACCCGTGTTGAGTATTGCCTGGCAGGCGATCTCGATCTCTGATCGCGCGGCATCAACGTCGTCGTTTGCCGCGAGCGCCGCCACCGCAGACAGGCCAAGACGCTCGACCAGATCGTGTTTGAGGCGATTCCGGTATACCGCCGCAAGGTGACGGCTCTCGGTGGCAAGGGCACCGGTGCCCTCGTGCTCCCGCACCCGCTCCAGAACCGACATGTTAGTTTCCCTCCCTCTTACGGCCAAACGTCCATCTGGTACGCGTCTCCTTGCGCTCCAAAGCGCGCTTTGCCTCCGCATGCTCGGGCAGCGCACCCAGCTCCGCCAGAAGCTGGGCAAGGGCATGCGACGTCGAGTCGGCAAAGCGCGACCCAAGCTCGAACAACTCGGCAGGGTTCCCCCGAGCGAGGCAGGAGGCCACCTCGTTCCCTCCGTCGGTCACCCTAAACACCCGCGCCGTCTCCAGGCCGACGTCCGACCGGTTGACCGACGCGTCGCCCTTTCCCCGTGCGCTGCACCGGTTGGCAACGCATGCTATGCGCGTGCGCGCCACACCCAGTCTCACCGCAAGGGACCCGAGTCGCGCCTGCGCCACGTTGGATCCTGGCCTCCCATCGGCCACAAGCAGCATGCGATCGCATGCTTGCGCCACCTGGGCCACGGCATCGTCGAAGGTCGACGAGGTGTCCACGAGCACCAGGTCGTGACTTCGCGCCAACACGTCAAGCAGGTCTTCCACATGGGGTGCCACCAGCTCCGACATTTCGGGGCGTGTCGTGGACCCCCAGAGCTCGAGTCCCTCCGATATGTGCACGCCGGCCTCGATTAGCTTGCGCTCATCCGCGAGCATGGCACCCGACGCGTCGAGCATGCTGGCAGGACCCGAGAGCCCAAAGCAGCTGTAGAGGTTCCCAAAGGGCAGGTCCAAGTCGCACAAGGCCACACGCAGCCCCCAGGACGACGCCGCATGGCCCATGGTCGCCACAATCGACGTCTTGCCAACGCCACCCCTTCCCGAGAAGAGCGCAACCACTGGCGCCTTTTTCATCGTGAGCTCCCGACGCGATTGGCCATCGCCACCATGGTCTGCGCCATCCCCAACACGGTGGGGTCGTGCTCGTTCCTCGGCATGAGACTCAGGCGCGGGCTGATCGCACGTCTTGGCAACACCCTTGAGCTCGAGAGCGTTCGTGCGGTCGTCCACCCGTGGCACCGACAGCAGCGCGCTGATGTCCCCCGGTTCCCTGGACGGGAACAGCATCGTAGGAACCTCATCGCTCGGCAAGAGTGGCTCTTCCACCTCACATCCGCCTTCCTCCCACGTCCCAAGGTCTACCAGCTGGTCTATGCCTGCTTGCTTCGCCCGCTTTGCGAGGTCCGACGTTGGTTCGTGCGTGGCAAGCGCCACGCACGACGCTGACTCGTCGTGCGCTATTGCCGCCGCGACGTTTACGCTCGAGATCGATCCCGCGAGCGGTCCCACCATCACGCCCAGCTCCCCATTGGCCTCTTGTGCCCACTGCCTCAGCTCCTGTGCGTCTCCCGCGAACGAGAGACGGGCCGAGGGGTCATGCGCCCCCAACGCTCCCCTCAAGGCATCCCTGGCCTCCTCGTCGCATAACGCGATCCATGCGTCCGTCATCGGTACACCACCTACCTCACTCCTCGCCGTTGCCTTCCCTGCCCTTATCGCCCGTTGTTCGCGTCTGGTCCCCTTGCGTAGGGGGAACGTCCTTGCCTCCTCGGTCGGCACCTGCCGTCGTCTGTTTGACGTCATCTGCAGGAACCACCAGCTGCAGGTCGCCGGACGTGCTGGCATGGAGCACATGTGCGACGTCCTTCTCTGGCACGGCGATGGTGAGCGAACCATGCGTCGCGAATGACGCATTCGTGCCCGGAACCGCAAGCACGATGGCGCTTGCGCATATCACCTCGGCCGCAGATTCCTGCGTTCGGTAGGCAGTCACATGAACCCCAACACGAATGGCGGGCGAGACACCAAGCTTGTCGGTGACGGGGACCGAGACCGCCACGTGCCCAGAGGGGATGTCGGCAAGCTCCGATGCATCTCTAAAGTTGAGCTCGGTGACCGGTGCGCCCTCGGCAACGGGAACCGTCACCTCCCGACCCACCACGTTCGACAGGTCCGTGAGCGCCCCCACAGGTGCCAGCGACGACAGCCAGTCTCGCGCATCCACGTCGCCTGTGGACACCACCTCGCCAGCCTCTATGGCGCGCGACGACACGACGAGACTCACAACCTCCCCGCCATAGCGCTCCAACGCCTCGGCACGATCGCGCTGAGCCTGGGCCCGCACGGCGCTCCCATACGCCACGCTTGCCGCCACGGCAAGCGTTCCGCACGCGCACGAGAGCACGATTCTCGTCTTTCTTTGCATGGGGGCCTCCTCACTCGATTTCTTGGGCAACCTGTGCCCATGCCACAATTCTGAGATGAGTCATGACTCCATGCCGGCACTTTTGCGAGCTGTGTTACAGCAGGCTCACGCATAAGTCGCAGCAATTGCCCGCAATGGCGCATTTCCGCAGGCAGACAGCTCAAGGTGATTGGCCCATAGTGCGCCCAAATGCGGTGCGCGCCAAAAAAGGGGCCCTCTGGACCCCCTTCCTGGAACCTTATGCAGCGCCTTGCTCAGTTTTGCTCATATTTGCCTTTGTAATACCTCAATTTGCCCACCGCGAGCGACCAGGCATTGCCTTGGTCCCGCGAGATAGCAGTGCGAAATCGGCCCGTACAATCTGCGGGGACCACGTTTGTTCGGTCTGGGCCTATAGGACGATATCGGGATCGAGGGTCGCCTTGCTGGCACGCATCTCCTGGGCCAGGGACAGATAGGCCTCCAGCCGACTCCCGTCCCGCTCTGTACCAAAACGGGCGAGCACCTCGCACCCTGGCTCGTGCGTATGCGTGCAGTCACGAAACTTGCAGTGTTTGGCGGCGTCGGCTATGGAGGGAAACACCATGGCCAGTCCGCGCTCGTGTCCTACGAGCTGCAGCGTGCGCAAGCCTGGCTCGTCCACGATGACACCCGCTCCAGGTATGGCGACCATACGGCGCGCCACGGTAGTATGACGTCCCACGCCGTCCGACTCGCGCACCGAGCCCGTCTCCAGCGACTCGCGTCCCAACAGGGCGTTGAGCAGGGTGGACTTGCCCACACCCGACGGCCCCAACATGATTCCCACCTTACCGGCAGGCACCAGCGCACGCACGTGCTCAACTCCCCAGGTGCCCCCAGCCTCCAAAGCGGCCCGTGCGAGCTCCTCATGTTCACCTGTATCGGCCAATGAGTCGACGGCCACCACCGGGCATCCCTCGCCCAGCACGTCGCGCACGTAGCTCACCGAGGCACCAACCAGTTCAGGACTTGCGGCGCCGGCCTTGGTGAGCACCACGGCCACGTCGGCACCACAGTCTGTGGCGACCACGGCCGATCGAACAATCCGGCCAGACGATATGCGCCACTCCTCAAGGGCCTGCACCACCAGCACCACGTCCACGTTGGCCGCCAGCGTTTGCCGTTCCCCACGCGAGCCTCCCTTCCAGCGGGCAATGTCGCTCGTCCGCGGCAGTATGCACTCGATGAGGCCCATGTCGTGATCCTGCGGGCTCCTCACGCTCACCCAGTCTCCCACAGCAACGCGCGAGAAGTCCCCCTTGGTGAGTCGCGCCGAGAATTCCGCCCTAAACACGCTCGACTTAGTGAGCACCGCGGGAAAGCCACGGTCCAACCGCACGACGCATCCCAGCGCAAGCTGCGAGGCATCGTCCTCTCGCTCCTCCACCTCCTGGCAGTATCGATCGAACGCGGCACGTTGCCCCTCGCTGGGAAGCAGGTCGTCGTAGGCGGGCAGCTCCGACAACGAGGAGAGGGCCGGCAGGGACGCCTGGTCCCTGCCGGCCCGAGCCTGTGCCTTGCGACGAATGTTGCGCTTTGCCCTGCTGTTGCGCTTCGCCATGGCTAGCACTCCCTTACGCGTTACGCCTTGTTCTTGTCAACCGCACGCATGATGGCCTTGTACAGCTCCATGATGGGGATGATGAGGATCGCCAGACCCAACGCCATGCCATAGTGGGGCAGGTCGAGTACGGTGAAGCTGAACATGCTTGCGAGGAACGGAATCTCGATCACGAGGAAGGTAAGCAGGAAGGCCACCAGGAAGGCGCCCCACAGCCACATGTTCTGACCCTTGAGCGAGAAGATGGACTGACGGCGACTCCGCATGTTGAACGAATGGAACATCTCGACCATGGAGAGTGTAAGGAACGCCATGGTCATGCCCTCGTGTGCCATCTCTGGATTGTCCTTGAGCATGGAGACGATCTCCGCGAAACCGAGGGGACCGTACTCGGCGACCGTGCCCACATAGAAGCTCACCAGCGTGAGCAATGCGATCACAACGCCCTGCACGACGCAGTCGACGCCCATGCCGCCGGCAAAGATGCCCTCGCGAGAGTCGCGCGGCTGTCGCTTCATGATGCCAGGCTCGGCCTCCTCCATGCTCATGGCCAATGCCGGCAGCGAGTCAGTAATGAGGTTGATCCACAGCAGGTGCGCAGGCTCCAGGATGGTGAAGCCGATGACGGATGCCGTGAACACGGCGATGACCTCGGCGAGGTTGGACGAGAGCAGGAACTGGATGCACTTGCGAATGTTGTCGTAGATCCTGCGGCCTTCCTCAACCGCAGCGACGATGGTGGCAAAGTTGTCGTCGGCGAGCACCATGTCGGCAACGTTCTTTGTAACGTCGGTGCCGGTAATGCCCATGCCAACGCCGATGTCGGCCTTCTTGATGGACGGCGCGTCGTTTACGCCGTCGCCCGTCATGGCAACGATCTTGTCCTTCTTCTTCCAGGCGTCAACGATGCGGACCTTGTGCTCGGGCTGAACTCGCGCGTACACGCCAAACTCCTCGATGCGCGTAGCGAGCTCCTCGTCGGAGATGCGGTCCAGTTCGGCCCCCGTTATGGCCTGCGAACGGTCCTGTACGATGCCCAGCTCCTTGGCTATGGCAACCGCCGTGTCGATGTGATCGCCCGTGATCATAACCACTCGGATGCCAGCCGAATGCGCCTCGGAGATGGCGTCCTTCACCTCGGGACGCACCGGGTCGATCATGCCGCTCAGGCCTACATAGATGAGGTCCCTCTCCAAGTAGTCGGCATCGTAGCTCTCCGGCTCCGCGTCCCACTCGCGACGGGCTGCCGCCAGCACACGCAGCGCCTGGTCGGCCATCTCCTTGTTCTCCGCCTCTATCTCGGCGCGAATCTCGTCGGTCATGGGAACGATCTCGTTGGCGCGCTTCACATACTTGCAGCGACTGAGAACCACGTCGGGGGCACCCTTGGTGTGCTGCATGATCTTGCCGCTGCGCGAGCGAACGACGACGCTCATCAGCTTGCGACCGGAGTCGAACGGAGCCTCGCCGATGCGTGGACGACTCGCCTCCAAATCGCGCGTGGTAAAGCCCAACTTGGCAGCGTCGGCAACGAGCGCCGCCTCGGTCGGTTCGCCCACGGCTTGCTGCGCCACGTCATCCCACTCGGCGTCCGAGCACAACGCCATGGTACGAACCAGCGCATCCATGTCCTCGCCCTCGTGGCGGACGACCGTCATCTTGTTCTGCGTGAGGGTTCCGGTCTTGTCGGAGCAGATAAGTTGCGTGCAGCCCAGCGTCTCTACGGCGGTGAGCTTGCGGATGATGGCGTTGTGATGGCTCATCTTGGTGACGCCGATGGACAGCACGATGGTGACCACGGCGGCCAGACCTTCGGGAATCGCCGCAACCGCCAGCGAGACGGCAGTCATAAAGGTGGCGAGCACGAGGTCGATGTTGCCAAAGAAGGCAAACCCGCCGTTCTTCACCATGCCCAAAAGAATGATGACCGCAGAGATGCCCACGACCAGGAAGGTGAGGATGCGCGAGAGCTCGGCGAGCTTGATCTGGAGCGGTGTCTGCTCGTCCTCTGCCTTGGCAAGGGCATCGGCGATCTTGCCCATCTCGGTGTCCATGCCGGTGGCCACGACCACGGCCCTACCACGGCCATACACCACCACAGAGCCCATGTAGCACATGTTCTTGCGGTCGCCCAGCGGGACGTCCTCCTCGCCCTGAGCCAAAGACAGCGCGTTGGCATGCTTCTCCACGGCCACGGACTCGCCCGTGAGTGCGGCTTCCTCTATCTTCATGCTCGCGCTCTCCAGGATGCGGCAGTCCGCGGGAACGGAGTCGCCCGCCTCCAGAACCACCACGTCGCCAACCACAAGCTCGGACGAGGGAACGACGACGATGCGACCGTCACGCACGACTTTGCTCTGGGCGGCGGCCATCTCCTGCAACGCCCCCAGCGCCTCCTCAGCCTTGCTCTCCTGGACGACACCAAGAACCGAGTTGAGGATGACCACGAACAGGATGATACCCACGTCCGCCCATCCGTCGTTGCCACCCTCGTAGATTCCCACAATGGCAGATACCACGGCTGCCACGAGCAGCATGATGATCATGGGATCAGCCATCTGGGCAAAGAACCGCTTCCAAAGCGGGGTTTTCTCGCCCTCGTCGAGCTTGTTGGGCCCATTTTGCTCCAGACGCTTGCCCGCCTCAAGCGCAGAGAGGCCCGATTCCGCGTTCGAGCCCTGCTCTTGCAGCACGCTGGATGAATCCTGCAAATATGGCTTCATACACTCCTCCTGGGTTCTTGTCCTACGGCGTTGATTCCCAATAATAATTCCCAGGAAGGGCAAGGGCTCACCAAGGCCGTCGTATTGGACGCTTTTGGGATACGCACAATATACTCCAACCATCCGTCATGCAACAAGACCCAGTCGCACGGGTGGCGCGACCAGGTCCCTGCAGTTTTGACCGTCGCCGGCTAATCAAAGGGGACAACCCCCACCGATTGGCCAACGCAAGCCGGCTTGCAGTAAAAGGCGGCCCCCGAAAACGAGGGCCGCCCCACATACGCTATGCGCGATGTACTAGCAAACGACCGAACGCTCGACGTAGTCGATGCCGCGCTCCTTGGCGACAGCGTTGGTAAGGGTCACGCGGGCAATCTCGCCAAGAGCCTGCTTGGTGAAGAACGCCTGATGCGAGGTGACAACCACGTTGGGGAAGGAGCACAGACGCGCAGTGATGGAGTCCACAAGCTCGCCTGAGCGGTTGCGGTACACGTTCTCGTTCTCCTCCTCGTACACGTCCAGGCCCACGGCGCCGAACTTGCCGCTCTTGACGCCGTGGATGATGGCCATGGTGTCCACCAGGCCGCCGCGGCCGGTGTTGACGAAGATTACGCCGTCCTTCATCTTGGCGATGGACTCCTCGCCGATCATGTGGTAGCTCTCCTTGTTGAGGAAGGCATGCAGCGAGATGAAGTCTGCCTGAGCGTACAGGCTGTCGTAGTCAACCTTCTTGTTGCCGTTCTCGTCCTCGAAGATCTCCACGTACTCGTCCACGATGCCGGCGTCCACGAGTCCCTGGTTGGGGAACAGGTCAGCGCCGATAACCTTCATGCCATAGCCCTTGCAGATCTTGCAGAGCGCGGCGCCGATGCGGCCGGTGCCGATGATGCCGGCGGTCTTGCCCACGAGCGTCTCGCCCACGAGGCCGTCCAGCGAGAAGTCGTTCTCGCGCACGCGGATGTAGCCCTTGTGGATGCGGCGGTTCGCGGTCTGGCCAATGGCCATGGCGTGCTCGGCGATTGCCTCGGGGCTGTATGCGGGAACGTTGGTTACGGTAAGGCCCAGCGTCTTTGCCATGGCGTGATCGACCGCGTCGAAGCCGGCGCAACGCATGAGGATGTGCTTGACGCCCAGACCAGCCAGAATCTCAACGGCCATGGCGTTGATGTTGGCGTTTACGAACGCGCACACGGCGTCGTAGCCCTTGGCCAGGATGGCCGTACGCCACGTGAGATTGGTCTTGGTAAAGGTGATGTCGACCTCGGGGAAGTCCGGGAGCTCGGCATTAAAGGAGTCGCGATCATAGTCGGTGGCGCCAAAGAAGAGGAGCTTCATGAAAAAATCCTTCCGATCGTGCGCGGCCACTTGCCACGCCCTTAACGCAGATATGGGTATGTTAGCGCATGCGAGGGCGAACGGACGCAAGGTATCGGTGACAGGTGCTATACGGATTTTAAGCTAACGCGATTGTCTCCCGTTTTGAGGTTCATCCAATTGCTATTATCAGAGTAAGGACATGGGCAACTGCCCCGATGGCGACCACCCATACGGCTGAGGACGAGGAGAGGTACATGGCCAAGAACCTAGACATTGCGCGCAAGCGTACCAAGATCGTATGCACGATGGGCCCGGCAACCGAGGACGACAGCGTTCTGAGGGAACTCATCCTAAATGGCATGAACGTGGCACGCTTCAACTTTAGCCATGGGAGCCATGACTACCATCGCAGGAACATCGAGCGCGTGCGTCGCATCGCCGCCGAGCTCGGCACCACCGTGGCCATCCTGCTCGACACCAAGGGTCCCGAGATCCGAACGGGCGAGCTCGTCGACCACCAGAAGGCGACGCTCGAGACGGGCGGCACCATCGTGCTCACCACCAACGCCATGGTCGGTTCCTCCGAATGCGTGTCGGTCACCTACCCCGACCTGCCCCACGACGTGGAGCCTGGTACGAGCATTCTCGTTGACGACGGCCTCATCGAGCTGGAGGTCGAGGACGTCTATGGTCCCGAGATTCGCTGCCGCATCCTCAATGGCGGCGAGCTGGGAGAGCGCAAGGGCATCAACATCCCCAACGCCAACATCGGCCTGCCCTCGGTCACCGAGCAGGACGAGGCGGACATCCGCTTTGGCTGCGAGCTGGGCATCGACGCCATCGCCGCCTCGTTCGTGCGCAGCGGTGAGGCCGTAGACGAGATTCGTGCCATCTGCGAGAGCATGAACGCCGCCGACGTGCTCATCTTCTCGAAGATCGAGTGCGCCCTCGCGGTCGAGAAGTATATCGAGATCATCGATCGCTCCGACGGCATCATGGTCGCTCGTGGCGACCTGGGCGTGGAGATTCCCGAGGAGAAGGTGCCCTACGCGCAAAAGATGATAATCCGTCGCTGCAACAACACGTACAAGCCGGTTATCACGGCAACGCAGATGCTCGACTCCATGATTCGCAACCCCCGCCCCACACGCGCCGAGGTCGCCGACGTGGCAAACGCCATCTACGACGGAACCGACTGCGTTATGCTCTCGGGCGAGACGGCGGCTGGCAGGTATCCGGTGCAGGCCGTGCGTACCATGGCGTCCATCTGCCTGGAGACCGAGAAGCATCGCGCCGAGCGTCGCACCCATCCCAGCCGTGACGGGCTGCGCAAGGTAAACACCACCATTGGCATGACGAGCGTGAGCATAGCCGACAGCGTTCACGCACGCTGCATCCTGTGCCCCACACACTCCGGCCGCACCGCCCGCCTCATTGCCGCCTCGAGGCCAAAGCAGTCCATCTACGCCTTCTCCTCACTGCAGCCTGCCATCCGTCGCACCAACTTCTATTGGGGCGTGCACGGTATTCTTACCGCAGAGCAGGAAACCCACATCGACGCCTGCTACAACGCCATCAAGACCGCAAAGAACATGGGCTTTGCCGACATCGGCGACCTCGTGGTGGTAACCGCAGGCGACCCCGAGACCATACCCTACGATGACGAGT
>CACZFB010000019.1 GCA_902780305.1 uncultured Coriobacteriaceae bacterium
ATTGGTGTTCAGCTTCACATACGGCTGATCCTGCGGCTGCTCCCCGGGCACATAGGGCTTCAGGGAGGCAAACCGGCTGCTGAAATAAGTGCTCATGATATAGCCTTCGGTGCCGGACTGGGAAATATGATACCAGGTCTCGCCGCTGGCGTTGATCTGCGTTCCCAGCACCAGCGCGAAAGCGTTCTTCCCCAGAAGGCGGATCGATTCGGCGGTGCGGGAAGGCCCGACATGTCGTTCGACTTCGACCTGTACTACGACGAGGCCGGGATCAAGGCCACTGCGGCGGCCAGCTATCTTGCTGCCATCCAACGGCCGAGTTTTGAGGTGTACGGCGAGCGTGGCACCTTTATTCGTGTGGAGAAGGACCAGCAGGAGCGTGACCTCAAGAAGTTCTATCTTCCGACGGGTCACGACGACTTTGGCCTTGACACGCCCGAGCAATGGGGTACCCTACGCTACTACGACGATGCGGGCAACATGCACGAGGAGCGCGTCGAGCCTGTGCGCAGCACCTATTCCCTCTTCTACGACGCGCTCTACGAGACGCTCGTCAACGGAGCGCCACAGCTCGTGAAGCCAGAGGAGACCATCGCACAGATGCGGATTCTGGAAGACGCGACGAGGGACCTCAAGTAGGGCAAAAGGAAACTGGGCCGGAGAGGACACCCTTTCCGGCCCCGTCACGTGGACGTAAGGCACCGCACCCGCGAACCGATGACGGCCAAACGCTATTCGTCCGCGGGTAGCGAGACCGAATAGGCGCCGCTGCCGTCCGAATCAATCACGACGGTGCCATCGACACTTGTGCGGTAGGTCTCAATGTCGGCGGACTTGAGTAGCTTGAGCGTCTTCTTGCTTGCGGGATCTTTCTGCCCGTCGGTGATTACGGCAATCTTGGGACGGGCGTCGTCCAGGAGCTCGGAGGTGTTCTTGGCCTGCTGTCCGTGGTGCGGCATCTTGAGGACGTCGAACCTGCCATGGTTGGCAGCCAGATATGCGTCGATGCCATCCTCCTCGAGGTCCCCGACAAAGAGGTAGGAGTCTTGGCCGTTGGCCAGCGTAGACACGAGCGACATATCATTGTCGTTGCCCTCGGTCTTGCCCGACCCGGGAACGTACGCGACGCCCGAGGGGAAGACGGTAAGCCGTGCGTTGCCAAGGTGCAGAACGAGCTCCTCCGTTACCCGCTTGGTCGGCACGCCAAGCGCCGCTACAGCCTCGACGCACGCGTGGTAGTTCTTGTCGGATCCCTCATAGCCGGGAAGGTAGCAGACGTTCATGCTCACGGCTTCCCCGATGGGACGAATGCCGTCTATGTGGTCGCGGTCGTAGTGCGTGATGATGAGGGCATCAAGATGATCGATACCCTGCGCGCGCAAACAGGACAGCACATCTTCGGCAGTGTCCTCGTAGCCCGTGTCGATGAGGATGGCCTCGCCGCCCGATTGCAGAAGGATGCAGTCGCCCTTGCCCACGTCGATAACGGTGACGCGGAGCGGGGATGCGGAGGTCGAAACGTTCGTGGGGGTCGTTGTTCGCCCGACCTCGGGGGACGCACCCGACTCGACTGCCAGATCCGTGCCGTAGCCCTTGCCGCAGGCGGCAAGGGCTAGCATGCAGGTTGCAAACAGAGCCGTGGATATAAGCGGAAGGACTGTTTTCATGCAAGCACTCCCTTCGTCGTTTCGCACAGTATACCCGCATTGGCCTGGACGTGGCGGCCTATCAAAAGGGGTCACTTCCTTTGATAGGCCGCCGGCCCAACATTACTCCTGAGCCTTGAGCGCGAGCGAAAGCGGCACCTTGCGAATGCGACGAACGTGGAGCGCCGCGACCGCCGCATAGGCAACCATGCCCACGAGCACAAGGAGCGCCAGGCGATCGGGTGGTATGTCGATGGGGAAGTTGCCCGCATAGCGGCTAAAGACCACTTTGAGAAGACCGGTGAGCAGTGCGATGATAAGCGGAATGCTTGCGAGGAGGCTGAGGAGCACAAAGAGCGTGATGGGGTGAATGTAGAGGCCGTCAACCTCGCTGCTATGATAGCCAAACACCTTCATGTAGCTGATCGATCGCGCACTGCGATCGATTACCGTCTTGGTGAGCAAATAGAGCAGGATGAGATAGATTGGCACTGACATCAGCATCATCATGTTCATGATGTCTCCCATGGACTCCCGCATCTGGTTGCTGATTTCGTCCATGTCCTCAGGAACGATGCTCGTTGCGACGTAGCGGTCGTCAAGTGCGAGTTCCTCTGCGCTAGCATATGCGTTAAAGTAGTCGGCGTCATTGCCGAACAGCTGGTTGAAGTCGTCGATGCTCATGTAGAGGTTCGTGTCGGCCGCGTTTGAGGCCTCCTGGGCAATCGTGACCTCGTATGATTCGCCTTCTCTTCGGTTGAGCATGGCGACGGGTGCGTTCACCTGCGCCTTGGTCTTCTCCGTAAGGCCACGTCCGGCCACTACGGTGCCGTTTGCCACGGGTATGTTGGTCCAGTAGGCGCTGTTTGGCTGAATGCCATATACCGTAACCTCTTCGTACTCACCACCAAACGCGCGCTCAATCTCCACGGTGGCCAAGGCGTACTTCTCGGCCTGAGCGATGGTGGAGGCGCTGTTTGTTTGCGTGTTGACCACGTGGGCGTCATCGTCGATGTCTGATGCGAGACGCAAATCATCCAAGAGGTCTTGGTCCATGGCTCGCACCAGGTCGACGTCTTCCTGCGTCTTCTCGTCGAGGTCCATGAGCAGCTCCAGGTCGTCCTTGGTCTGCCCCTCTGCCTTGGTAAGAAGCTCAAGATCGTCGCGTGTCTGGTCGTCGAGGTTGGACATGAGCTCGAGGTCGGAACGAGCCTGCTCGTTTGCGTCCGCGATGGTTTGCAGGTCGTCGCGCGTCTGCGAGTCCATGTTCGCCACGATTTGCAGGTCGTCTTGCGTCTGCTCGTCTATGTTGGCAGCGACTTCCATGTCGGAGCGGGTCTGCTCGTCAATGCTGGCAGCGAGCTGGAGGTCTGCGAGCGTCTGCTCGTCCGCGTTGGCCATCGTCTGCATGTCGGCTTTGGTTTGTTCGTCCATGCTTGCGACGACCTGCATGTCGGCCTTGGTCTGTGCGTCTGCTTTGGCCATGAGCTCCAAGTCGGCCTTGTCTTGCTTGGTCATAGCTGCCACGAGTTTGAGGTCGGCCTTGGTCCGCTCGTCGGCAGTGGCCATAAGCTCGATGTCCTTGCGCGTCTGCTCGTCAAGGTCGCTCACCAGCGCGATGTCGGATCGGGTCTGCTCGTCCATGGCCAGGACGAGCTCCAAGTTCGCCTTGGTGGCGTCGTCGAGCTGCGCCAACAGTGCGGCGTCCTCTTGCGTGGCCGAGCCCGCGGCCATGCGTTGCGCCGCGGCGACGACGTCCTGCTTGTCCTTGAGGCCTTGCGCCGCGGCGACGACGTCCTGCTTGTCCTCCAGGCGCTGCATGGCGGCGACGACGTCCTGCTTGTCCTGCAACCTTTGGGCGGCAGTCACCACGTCCTGCTTCCTCTGCAGTCGCTGCGCGGCGGCAACGACGTCTTGCCTCTTTGCAAGTCGCTGAGCGGCAGCGACCATGGCCTGTTTATCCTGCAGTCGCTGCGCGGCGGCCACCAGGTCCTGTTGGTCTGCAAGCCGCTGTGCTGCCTCCACGACCTCCTGCCTGTCCTGGAGTCGCTGCGCCGCTTCGACGAGGTATTCCTTTGTGAGCAGCCTTTGTACGGCATCGACCAGATCCTGCTGGGATTGCAGGCGTTCGGCAGCGTCTACCAGTTCCTGCTTGGACTCGAGCCGTTCTGCCGCGTCCATGAGCTCCTCGTTGTTGCGCAGCCGCTCGACGGCGTCCATCAGGGCTGAGTTGCCTTGCAGCCGATCGATCGCGTCCATAAGCTGGGTGTTGTCCTGCAGTCGCTTGAGGGCGTCGGCAAGGGGCTTGTTGTCTTGCAGGCGCTCGAGGGCGTCGATTGCCGGGCGGTTTGCATCCATCCGCTCCTTGTTCTGGGCGAGACGCAGCACGGCGGCATAGGCGGCGCGATCCTCGTCGGTCCCTTCGAGCTCCAAAGGAGCCTTGAGTACGTATTGGTGCGGCGCGGCAACCGTCTCGCGCAGATTCTTGGCGTAGTTCTCAACCACGGGAAGCATGCACAAGCCAAAGAGCAGCAGCAGACTTGCGAACATGATGCCAAAGAACAGCGTTACAAAATGACTGGCGTTGCGCGCAAGGACGCGTACCCTAAAGCGCGTGACGTAGCGCAGTCCTTCGGGCAAGCGCAGGTGACTGTTGCGTCGGCGTCCGGCGGCTTCGTGGCGCAGGAACTGCAGCGGCGTAAACCGCAGGTTCTTCAGCAGGCCAACCAGCGTGATGCCCACCAGCAGCAGGTAGGGGAGTACGGCGGTTACCAGCACGATGCGCGCGTTCCAAATGGTGTGATAGGGCGGAAGGCTATAGCTGTGGTAGTACAGGTCCTTAAAGGGGTCGCACAACACACATACACCCAGGGCAAGTCCGACAATCGAGGCCAGCAGCCCCACGACGGCTGGCAAAAACATATAGTGCCGCACCAGCTCTCGCTTGCGCCAGCCACTTGCCAGCAGGGTCCCCAGTACAGCGCTTTCCTGCTCGATGGTTGCGCTGGCAAGCACGACGAACACGAAACCCATGATGATTACGAGCAGGAAGAGCAGCACCGTCCACATGGCCTGGTCGCCCTGCACGTCGTCGAGCGCATAGCCAATGCCCTGGTTGTCCTCGGCGTCGATAAAGTTGGAAAGTGACGCGTCGTAATCGGAGAGGGTGTCCATCATCCGCTCTTCCAAGTCCGTCCGCTGCTCGCGGGTGAGCTCGTGGTCGTCAAACGCGAAGGCGTAGTTGTATGTCTCGCCCTTGTCGCCCAGAGACTCGTAGCCTGCGGGGTCCACCATGGCCACCGAAAAGGTGAGCGCATTGAACATAAAGCTGTTGTTGTTCTCGAAGAGCGCCTGGTAGTCGGGGAGCGTGACGATGCCGCAAACCGTGAACGCCGAGTCGCCGAGCAACACGACGTCACCCACCCCGAGCCCGTGGTTCTCGCAAAAGACACGATCGAGGGCGATTTCGCGAGGCGAGGCGGGAGCGCGACCCTGGGCATACGCGGGCAGATTGACGTCTGTGCGCGTGGGATACACGCGGCAGGTTATGCCATCTGCCTTGTCGCCACCTTCGAGCGTGGTGCTCACCTGCTTGTAGAAGTCTGGGTACAGCGTTACGCCCAGCTCGCGGACTGCGTCCAGCGCGTCGTCTTTGGGCTCGAAGTCGCACGAGAAACGACCGTCCTCTATGCGGTAGGTTTCCTTCATCCCATTGACGATCGTCTCGATGCTGCTTGCCGCGAGCAAAAAACCGCTGGTAAACGACACGGCAAACGTCATCATTAAGAAGAGGCCAACATACTTGCCCAGGTTGCCCATAAACTCGCGCTTGTGTCGCCTGAAGAGTGGGTTGCGCATGCTACCACTCCAAGCGGGCGGCGTGCCACACGTCGTGGTTGGCGACGTCTTCCACCAGAAGTCCGTCTCGCAGGCGCAGGATGCGATGGGCCATGTGCCTGATTGCGTCGTTGTGCGTAACGATAACAATGGTGCAGCCGTACTCCCGATTGACTCGCTCCATGAGCTCGAGGATTTCCTTTGACGTGTTGTAGTCCAGTGCCCCGGTGGGCTCGTCGCAGAGCAAGAGGCTCGGATTCTTAACCAACGCACGTCCTATGGCACAACGTTGCTGCTGGCCACCCGAAACCTGATTGGGAAACTTTGAGCGATGCTCCTTGAGGCCAAGCGACTCCAACAGGTCGTCGAGCGGCAGCGGATTGGGCGAAAGGTATTCGCACACCTCAATGTTCTCTCGTATCGTGAGGTCGGGAACGAGGTTGTAAAACTGGAATACAAACCCGAGCTTGCTGCGACGATACTCCACGAGCTCGTGGTCGCTCAGCGTGGTGAGCTCGGTGTCCCCGATGCCAATGCTTCCGCCGTTGGCTGGCTCAAGGCCGCCCACCAGATTAAGAAACGTGGATTTGCCAGAGCCGCTGGGACCAAGCAGAACGCATATCTCGCCACGGTCGAGCGAGGTGGTGATGCCGCGCAGCACTTCGACCTTTGCATCTCCTTCGCCATAGTGCTTGCGTAAGTTCGCAATGCGCAAGAATCCACCCGACATAGTTCCTCCGTGCCCAGTAAGTAAACGTACGGTAACTATAAGACAAAACTCAGAAAAAAAGTTGCACAATCCTAACAAACTCTGATGCGAAAAACGTTACGCTATAGTGGCGTAAAGTTAGTTACGGTAAACAAGGAGGGAATGACGATGGGATCGACGATTCGTTTGCTTTTGGGCGGAGCCGCGCTTGGCCAGGTGGTGCCGAAGATCCTTACGAGCGAGCCAGCCAAGCGCTGCTACGTGCAGTGCATCGCTGCCGGAATGCGTGCGAAGGCGAGTTACTTGGACCTTGTAGAGCAGGCGCGCGCCGAGGTTGGCGACATGGTGGCCGAGGCGACCTACATGAACGAGCAGACAGCTGCTGCAGGCGATTCGGAGTAACGGCACATGTACTATTCCATAGAGCACGAGGTTCCTGGGCGCCTGCGCGTACGACTGAATGGCGTGGTGCGCGAAGACGACGTGGATCCGCTCTTTAGGGTTCTGCTTGATTGTCCGGCGGTAACGGATGCAACCATTTATCCGCGCATCGGCTCGATTGCCGTTGCGTACGGCACGCTGGAGGGCGAGAAGACACGCAAGCGCGTTCTTGACTATCTTGATGCCGTCGACAGCAATCAGCTCGATGCGGTCCGCTCGGACTACACGTATGCCTTGGCCACGCGGACCCACGACCTCGTGCTCGACCTCGCCTGTACGATAGGCGGCTTTGTGATGCGACAACTGTTTTTGCCTGCACCGCTGGACATGATTTATGCCATATGGCAGTACCGACATTTCCTGCGCTTGGCGTTAAACTCCTTGGGTAAGGGCAAGCTCGACGTGGCCTCATTGGACGCGGCCGCCATCGGGGCGTCGTTTGCGCAAGGCGACGCGTCAACGGCGAGCGAAACCATGTTCTTGTTGGACATGGGCGAAGTGCTGGAGGACTACACGCGCGCGCAGTCTGCAAATGAGCTTATCTACTCGCTGCTGAGCGTGCCCGATTTGGCGGCACGTGTGGAGCGTGGGCAGGAGGTTGGCGTGCCCGCTACCGACTTGGCCGAGGGCGATTTGGTGGTGGTGCGTACCGGACAGCCGGTTCCCATAGACGGTACGGTTGAGCAGGGTGTGGGTATGGTCAATCAGGCCGCGCTTACGGGCGAGCCTTTGGCGGTGGAGCGCACGGTGGGGGACTCGGTGTATGCGGGAACCACGATGGAAGCGGGCGAGATTTTCGTGCGGGTTTCCAAGTCCGCGAACAAGACACGTCTGCGCTCGATTGTCTCGCTGGTGGAGCAGTCGGAGGCGCAAAAGAGCGTGACGGAGGCACGTCGGGAACGCCTTGCAAACGGCATCGTCCCCTGGAACTTTCTTCTCTCGGGGCTGGTGGCACTCATTACGCGCGACCTCACAAAGATTGCCGCGAGCCTCATGGTGGACTACACGTGCGCGCTTAAGCTTACGGGATCCGTGTCGGTTTTGAGTGCCATGAGCGAGGGAGCGCGATTGGGCATCGGCGTTAAGGGCTCGCGCCACTTCGAGGAGGTGGCCCAGGCAGACACCATCGTATTCGACAAGACCGGTACCCTTACCGAGGCGGTACCGCACGTGCGAAAGGTCATTGCCCTCAACGGATACCGGCGTGATCAGGTGCTGCGTCTCTCGGCATGCCTCGAGGAGCACTACCCGCATCCCGTTGCACGAGCCGTGGTCAAGGCGGCTGCAGATAAGAACCTGAAGCATCGAGAGCGCCATGCCGAGGTAGAGTACATCGTGGCGCACGGCCTGGCGTCCTCGTTGGACGGAAAGCGCGTGGTCATCGGGTCGCGCCATTTCGTGATGGGCGAAGAGTGCGTGGAGGTGAGCGTCGAGCAACGACGCGAGATCGAGGAGGAAGTGCGGGGACTCTCGGCCCTCTACCTCGCCGTGGATGGTGTGCTCGTGGGCGTGATTGGGATCGAAGACCCCATAAAGGAAGGCGCGCACGAGGCGATTCGCGACTTGCGCACGCTTGGTTTTAAGCACGTGGTTATGCTGACGGGCGATAACAAGGCGGCGGCTCAGCGCGTGGCCGAATCCGTGGGCGTAACCGAATGGGTGGCAAACATGCTGCCCGAGCAGAAGTACGAGTACGTGCGCAAGATGCGAGAGTCTGGCCGACAGGTGGTAATGGTGGGCGATGGTGTTAACGACTCGCCGGCGCTCAAGGAGGCGAATGTGGGTGTCGCCATGGCGGCGGGAACCGCCATCGCACGCGAAGTCGCCGACATAACGCTTACGGACCCCGACTTGTCCTCGCTGGTGCGCTTGCGCAAACTGAGTCAAGGCTTGATGAATAGGCTCGATAGAAGCTTTTGGGAAATCATGCTGTGGAACTCAGGCCTTTTGGCGCTGGGAATTGGCGGCGTCATAAGTCCGCAGACTTCGTCCCTGCTGCACAACACCTCAACGGTGGCGCTTGGGGCCTCTGCCATGCGCAGCTATCTTCCATGACGTGCGGGGTGCTGCCGTCGCCCGCGCCCTCACCGACTTGGATGCCCTTCCTTTTCCGGCGCCGTCCTCCTCGTTGAGGGCGGCGTCCGTGCGTGGATCCAAACAAAGGCGTATGCTCATGCATCTACCTGTAGGCGTAGGCCAGGAGGGAGTGTCTTGTGAGCATATGTTTGAGTAACCTATCCGCCGACGTTGCCTTGGAGCACGTTGCCCAGTCCAAGCGCGAGATGGGTCCCGCATCACCGGACCCGTCCTCCTTCGTGGCTGATTCCGCGGCGGTCGAAAGCGCCTTGGGGGACTTTGCCGACAAGTTGCCAAGACCCATAGACGTCGTTGTGAATGATGCTGGTCGGCGTCGGCACGCGGCAGACATCGCCTGCCATGTGTGGAATGGCTCGCTGCCAAGAAACAGCGTCTTTGCGCTGAGCGAAGGCCTGTACGTCTCCTCTCCGGAATTCACGCTCGCGCAGCAGTCGAGTCAACTGCACCAGGCGGCTTTGTGCCAGTTGCTTGGACGGTACTTGGGGACATGGTCACCCAAAGAAGGTGCACCAAAGGGCCAGTGCGCACGCGCTCCGTTGACGTCCTTTGAGGATATCAAAGCGTTTCTGGCGGAAGCGGGACGGTTTCGTGGAAAAGACAACCTCAAGCTGGCTATGGCCTATACCTGCGAAGGAGCTGCTTCCGAGCCCGAGACCTCATTCCAGTTGGCGTTGTGCCTTCCACCGGAGCTCTGCGGGCTGAACCTGGAGCAGCCGATTATGAACTACAAGGTCGATCTTTCGACGAAGTCGAAGGTGCTGTATCCCGCAGACTCGATTCGGATTGACTTGTGCTGGCGTGACAAGAGGTTTGGCATGGAGTATCAGGGGGAGGGACACGGCACGCAGCTGGGTGCCGACTATGCCCGTTGGTTTGCAGCGCGAGAGGAGGGCTATGAGCTTTGGTTCGTGGCAAAGGAGCAACTTGCGAGTGCGGAGCAGATGCTTCACATTGCTAGTGAGGTGGCAGTGCGCCTTGGCAGCGATGTAGACACGGCGGCGTGGCCGAAGGTGGACGAGCTGCAGGGGCTTTTGGACATATTGGGTGGTCGCGAGCATCCAAAACCCCTAACGAACGCGGAGCTTCGCGATCGTCGCGCCTCTGCGCGGAAAAAGAGACGTGGCATCGAAGGCAACGCCAGTTCACATCTCCTGATAAAGCCATAATGTTTAAACATAACCCCAGCTCATCGAGGCTCTACTATTTTGCATATTGTAGACGTGAACTCGTGGAGCGATTCAAGAGTTCACATCTACAAAAACGTGGTGCGTGCGTTTTGCAAAATGCCAGCTAGAACGCTTGAGGGGTATTTCATTGTTGTAGATGTGAACTCATATGTTGGCAAGCCGAGTTCACATCTACAAAACGTTGCCAAGAGCCACGGCACACATCGAGGGGTCGACACTTTCTGGCGAGTCCTTGAACGCATTTGCCTGATGTTGCCATCACGGAGGCCGATGTGAGGAACGTGCTGGGAGCGTCTGCACTATAATGGGATGCAGTTTCTGTGCGTACAAGACTTCTAACGAGCGTCCCATATGCCAAACAGGGGGTAGGCATGCGTGGCAAGACGAAGGTAACCATACTCGTAATAACGATGCTCGTCGCATTGCTCGTAACCATCTGGGCTATTGTTGCATCTGTTACCGAACTCTCCACGGTGTGGTACTGGTAAGTACGTTGTCCGTTATGCCCCGCTACTCCTGCCGGAGCCACCGCTCCGGATAGCAGATCTCCACGGCGTTGCAGACGAGGCCCGCCAGGTCGTCGTCGGCATCGAACAGCGTTGCGTAGCCCTCGAGCCCCTTGGCCTTCTCGCGCAGCATCCCCCGCCTGTTCAGGACGAAGATGTGGCACCTGCGCTTCCCGTTCTTGGCGTCCTGGACCATGTTCGCGCCAGATGAGTTGCCGTCGAGAGCGATGAGGACTGAAGGCCTACGTTTGAAGACCTCATAGGCGACGCTCTTGTAGATGCCCATGGAGCTGGGCTCGATTGAGACACGTATGCGAACCTTGGATCGCAGGAGGGCCTCGGCCTCCTTTGGTCCGATCCGAGCCGGCACGAAGGCGAAGATGTCGAACCTTCCCCGATTCCGCTCGACTAGGTATCGTTCGTAGCCCGAGAGGCTGTGGCCTATTACCAGGAACATCTTGTTGGGGTCACCCTTGGCAAGAAGGTCGTCCAACAAGGCGCAGACGTCACGGCGGCGTCTGGTCACATGGCGGTCGTTGTTAAACGATCCGCCCACGAGGATCACCGGCACGCGGTCGCAGGGCAGCTCCTCGATGCTACCCGCGAAGACCTCGGTGCTGTCCTTGGTATCCGGGAGGTCCAACAGAGTCTCCTCCGGAGGCTGTTGTGCCTGCATTCGCGCGGCGTAGAAGGCCGCAACGTCTTCCGCGCCCACCTCCTGCGCGAATTCGCGCAGCTTCTCCTCGAGGGCGAGAAGGCCCTCGCGTCGAACCGCATCCTCCGCGTGGTGCATGGCGACGAGCTCGGCATCCGAAAGGTTCAGCGTCTTTTGAAGCGCGAGCTGCTCGTCGATTGAGTCCGTCCCGTATATAGCCCCGCCGTCCGTTCCCTGTACGCAGGGCACGCCCGCGGCCAAGTACTGGCGCAGGGGATGGCGATCCAGCTGGCTTAGGTTGTTGAGCCGGACGTTGGAGGTAATCTGAAACTCCAGCACGGCGCCGCTCTCCCTCAGGTCCTCCAGCAGCTGCCGGCCCTTGTTCGAGCTGAGGTTTCTGGTGTAAAGCCCGTGGCCGATTCGGACGAGGGGCATGGGCTGGCCGGGGGCAAGCCCATCTTGGACGCACTTGATCGCGTTGGCCACGTTGTCCCGCAGGCCGTCGTTCTCTCCGGCGTGGATGCGAATCGTAAAGCTGGGATGGTCGGCGGCAACTCGATCGAGCTCCGCCAGCAGTGGCGCCAGATCGCGGATGTCGTTGATCTCCTCGCCGACGATATCGGCGCCTGCCACGTATGGGTCTCTGGCCACCGCCCGTATGGCCTGCAGATTATGGCGCATCACGTCGTCGGAGGCGATTCTGTCTTTGACGATGGTGAGTGGCGTCCGCCGGACGGCCGCCAAAAAGCGCAGCGTGACTCCGGTCTCCTGCCTGATGGCCGGCATCACCGCATGGACCTCGGCCAGCATGCGTGGCGCACCCTCGGGTTTCGCCAGGGTCGTGTCGGAGATCTCTGCGTAGTCGATGCCACATGCCGCGTAGCCCCGCGCGACCCACAGCAGCTTGTCCTGGAAGACGCTATTCGCGCCGAACACCGGGTGGCTGCGGTCCGCCTCCATCGTGGTCAGGGTCTGGACGATCTCGCGGTCGGGGATGCGCTCGATGCCATCGATGTGGATGGGGTCGTCGGCAGGCACGCCCTTGCAAAAGACGTAGCGGTACAGATAGACCTTCTCGAGGTTGGTGAAGACGGCCTGGCCGTCCTTCATGATGGCCAGCGATGCCCGAATCCGGGGGATGTTGTATGCCGCGTTCTCCAGGTTCTCCAGCACGAGGGAGGCGAGGTTCAAAAACGTCCCGTCATTGATCCTGCGCTCCAGGTACTTGCCCTTAAGCGGGGAGTCGCGCAGCACCGTCGCCGTCTTGGCTCGCCGCGTCGCGAGCAGCCGCTCCTGCTCTGACGTCAGCCGAAGCCCCAGCTTGCGGATGTAGTAGAGCGGGTAGCGGATCTGGTGGTGGATGCCCAGGGCGATGAGGACGTCCGGGTCCAGGTTGGCGTTCATGTGGGTGTGCAGGTCGGTGCGGAACTTGCACTCGCGCAGGATGTAGGACTTTACGACGGTCTTGCGGAAGTCCTGCCGGTAGTCCTTGGTCTGGCTCATCAGGGTCTTGGCGATGGCGGGTATGGATGCCTTCCGCTCGATCCTGCCGTCTGGGTAGATGTTTGCGACCTTTGTGTCGAGCAGGCGGAAGACGTAGACCATGCGGTTGCTGCCGTCGATGTAACAGGGCAGCGTGCCGCGAATCACCTTGAGGCCGTTCTCGTCGATTCCAAGCTCCAGGTCGCATAAGGCGGCGAGGTTGGCAATGAGGTTGCCCGTCCCGTGATTGGGTGTCCTAAGCACGTAGTGCAGCTCGTCTCCCTCGCGAAGGAGGTCGACGACGAGGTCCTTCTCCTTGTCGAGGTAGAAGTGTCCGAATTCCTCCATGCACCCGCCTTCCAACGCTCAGCTGTAAGGGCATGATAACAAACGCGTCTCCCCAGCGGGCACTCAGGCCTGAAGGAGCTGCAGGAGCGGTCCTGCGATAACATCCGCCATATACAGCTTGTATGCCAGGCGCGAGGTCTGCTCGGGTACAGTGCAGTGATAGCAGTCGAGCCCGTTGGCCGCGGCAATCGCGAAGAAGACCTCGCCGGGCACGCTGTCGGCGTTGTTTGGATCCACGTTGCCAAAGCTTCCCGTAACCCCAACCCCGATGTCTGCGGCATATGCGGCGCGGCATGCCTTGGCCATGGCCGAGGCCGTCTGGGCGGAATACACGCCGTGGGTCTCTATCACCTGCGCCGGCACGCCCTGCATGACCTTGGCCTCGTTGCTGTAGGTGACGAACGCCCCCTCGAAGACGGCCGACGAGCCCTCGGCATCCGTAATCAGCGACGCGATGAGCCCCGACGTGCAGCTCTCCATCGTCGTTATGCGAACGCCGCGCTCGATGAGCAGATGCGTCAGCTGTGCGTACTGCCTGTGCACGCGTGTCTCGTCGATTGTGCCCTCGGCACCTCTAACCTCGTGAACCATGCGTGGCGCTCCCTTCCGATTCCCTTGGACGTCGTGCGTTGTGGCGGGTCCCCGGTCGCAAGGAGGGGACAGGAGACCGGCGCCCTACATCGTCTGGTACAGGGCTTTTATCGTCTCCGCGTTGGGTACCACGACCCGCCGTAGGAGGTTGTTCATAATTTGGTCGGCCATCCTGCGGGCGTTCGCGCTGCCCGAGCCCGGTACGAGCGTGACGTTGAAGGCATAGAGGAGACCGAGCTTCTTGAAGTATGCCTCGAGCTCAGCGGGATCGGTGATGCCGGTGTACCTCGCGAAGAACATGTTGCCCACCTGCATGATCTGCTGCGCGGGCATGCCAACGCTCTTTTCGATGACCGACGCCGAGGACTGGGGAGCGCTTATCATGTCGCGGAAGACCGAGGTCAGGTCGCACACGGGCGGCGCCATGGTGACCTCGGGCATGTCGATGAGCAGGAGCTCGCCGTCCTGCACCATGATGTTGCCGGGATGCAGGTCGTTGTGCGTGAGGGTGTCGGCATGTGGGATGGCGTCCACGATGTCGTGCAGGAGCGCGATCTCCTCCGCCGAGCACCACTCGTCCAGATTGTCGGTGCGCTCGTGCAGGATGTCGTGAATGTCCGAGAAGGTGCCCTCGGCCACGTGCGTGTTGTGGAGCGTCTTGGCAAGCTCCACGTACTTGTCCACGTACTCGTCGAGCTTCTCTGGATGGTCGCGCATGGTGTGGCCCAGCGTGTCGGACTTTATCATCTCGAACACCACGCCAAGGCAGTCGCCGACCTTTACCACGTCGTAGGCGATTACCGAGGGAACGCCGTTGATAAAGGCCGTGCGGGCGAAGTCGCGCTCGCGCTGGATGGTGGGAAGCTCCATCCACGGCTTGTACACCTTGACGATGGTGTCGTCGTCCAGACGGTACACCGTGCCGTTGCCGCCTTGGCCCACGACCTCGCAGCCCTCCACGGACACCTCGCGCAGGCGCTTGCTCACGTCCATTATCTCGGTGAAGCCCGTGACCTCAAAGATGTCGTATACCTCGGGGCTGGCGTTGATAACGGAGAGCTTGTCCTTGGTGCGCCTCGCGAGCTTCATAAAGACCCTCAGCCCCGCGCTGGAAACGTACTCCAGCCCGTCCACGTCCGCGACAATCTGCGCGACCTGCGCCGCATCGGCCGCAGCCATCGCCTCCTTCTCGAAGTCGGCCGCATTGTTTGAGTCGATGTGTCCCTCGGGATACAGGGTCAGGATGCCTTCTTTGGACTCTGCTCTCATGTTGCTTCCTCTCGGGCTAGCGGTATAGTGCAGAATATTATAGGGTAGGACGTGAATGAGAAAAGGGGTTTGGCCCCTTTTCTCTTTTTTTCGGTTAGGATTAAGGCACGGTTTGGTCGAGAAGGGGAGGCACGGCAGATGGCTTTGATCCATGCATCCTACGGCCGGCAGGAGCTTGGCCGTATGGTTCGCCGATTGTCCGCACAGGAGAGGCCCATCCTGTTCGCCCCGAAGACCTGGGCGTTTTGGCGCAACAACATCATGTGCTTTTGCGTGAACAACGTTTTGGGGCACTGCCTGGAGAGCCTCTACTGCAAGGTCATGGACAGATGCTTTGGCATCATCGACGACGACTACGCCGTGAAGTTCGACCCCTGGTATCACCCCTACTGGGTATACGGGCTTGGCGGAGAGGCGATGACGCTCATCTTCGAGCCCATTAAGGAGAAGATCCTCGCGCGGCACGGGTCGCTGCCCGGCGCGATGCTCGAGACCTACGCGATTGCCGTGCTTGCCGCCATGGGGATGGAGTTGGGCTTCGGCCTTTTGGTGAACCAGCCCGACGAACAGGGCAACTACCCATATTGGGACAACTCCAAGCTACCGCTTAACATCTTACGGCAGGCCTGGCTGGTCAACGACTTGGTTATGGGGGCGGTTGCAGTGGTGCACATATGGCTGGCCTACCCGCTGTTTTGCAAGGGGATGAGCAAGCTCAGCGAGCGTGCCGCGAACGCGGCGTTCGCGGCGACGGTGGGCGCGTTTGCCGCGGCCTGCGTCTCCTCGTATGGAAGGCTCATCAAGGAAGGCCACCTCCCCTCGCCATGTCCAACTTTGCGTCGATCGGAGTCGATATGACCAGCGCAAAAAAACGGGCAACCGTTGTTGCGAAGGCATCGCTACCTCACGCTTGTGGTGCTGCTCGTGGCGGTGTCGCTGCTGGCCACGCTTATCCCCACACGTGCGTATGCACGGGACACTGACTCCAACAGTGATTTGCCCACGCCCGAATACAGCACATGGAACGATCTTTCGGGAAAGACGGTCGGCATGGTTACAGGGGCGACTTTCGAGACCGTGCTTCGCGAGAAGTGCCCCAGCCTCGGCGAAGTCGTGTACTATTCCTCGACGTCGGACCTCATTGCCGCATTGCAGGCAAACAAAATAGACGCCTTTGTAAACAGCACGGCTGTGGGGACGCTTGCCGTAAACAGATACTCTGACCTCGCGCTTTTTCCGGAAATACTTGGTGCGTACGACATAGGCATCGCCTTTGGCAAAGGCAGCGACCTAACATCGAAGTTCAGCAAGATTGCTGATCGGCTGTGCGAGGATGGCACAGCCGACAAGCTCTGGGACAAGTGACCGCTGGCGATGATGGCGACAAGACCATACCCGAACAGGAGGGTAGTGGAACAGGGGGACGGGTTTTTGTTCCAACTGCGCCACGCACATTGATGGTTGGTGTCGGCCTATCAATGGGAGTAACCCATTGATAGGCCCTGCCTGATGAGGTGCGTGTGGAGATGGCGACTCCTCGCCAAGTCACGATGATGTAACGAACCCGAACAATATTTGCCGTGCCATGCGCACACCGCCTAAAATGGCGGTCGGCGAAAAACGAAGGGGCACTGTCATGCAAGAGATGATCGACCTATACGACAGCAGCAAACAGCTCACGGGCGAGACCATAGCCCGCGAAGGGGCCTTTTTGCGCGAGGGGCAGTACATGCTTTACGTGCTGGCGCTCATCGAGGACGCGCGGGGACGGTTCCTCATCACGCAGCGCTCGCTCGACAAGCATTGGGCTGCCGGATGGTGGGAGGTGACCGGTGGCGGCGTCCGCGCGGGCGAGACGTCGGCACAGGCAGTGCGGCGCGAGGTTCCCGAGGAGGTTGGTCTTGAGGTGACCGGAGCGGTGCCTGCACCGATCTATAGTTACGAGAACGTCGACCTCAAGCGTGGCGACAACTACTTCGTTGACATCTATCACCTACGTCTGGACTTCGACGAGTCCGACGTGCGCCTCTTGGACGGCGAGGCAGTGGACTTTCGTCTGGCGAGCTGGGAGGAGATTACCGAGCTCGCCGACCAGGGCATTTTCCTGCACTACGAGCGTCTGTGCCAGGCACTTGAGGCGGAGGGCGTGGCGGCGAACCGCTGATGGCGTCCGCTAGATGGCGGGGTCACTTTCGAATAGGCCGGTGAGGATGTCCGCGAACTCCTCGATGAGCCTGTTTGTGCGGTTTTTGGGCCAGTAACAGTAGTACTCGCTCTTGAGCTGGCCATGTTGGCCGACCAGGGGGATGCGGCGGATGGCCGATCCCGTTCGGCCTGTCTGTGTGCGTGTCTCCACGGGCATAAAACCGCGGTTGCCCGCCACCATCATGCGGCCCTCCTCGCGCGAGCGGGCAAAGATGAAGTCGGAGCGAAAGCCCAGCACGTCACGGTGGTAGTCCCGCTCGACGCCCTCTTGGTCGGGCGCGGCGATGAGGATGCAGGGGACGTGGGAGAGCTCGGCCACGGTGAGCTCGTTGGACCATGCGACGGGGGAGGCCTCGGAGACCTCTACGTACTGCCACCCGTCGAAGAGGTGCCGGTTAACGAATGTATCGGAGAGGGCGCGACGGCGGTCCGAGAAGAGCATGTCCACCTCGTGGTCTAGGATGAGGCGGTACAACGTGTCGTGGCTTCCGGCCGTGGCGTGCACGGGGATGTGGGGGTGGCGCGCGGCGAAGGCGGTGACGGCCGCCTGCACCTCCCAGCCCTCGTAGCGGTTTGAGGTAGCCCACGGCCAGCGTGGTCGCCCAGCCGTTGGCCACGCCCTCGGCCTCGTAGCGCAGGTCCTCGAGCTGGTCGATGAGCGTGCGGGCCTTGCGTGCAAAGAGTTCGCCCGCAGGCGTGACATCGAAGCTGCGCCCGTGGCGGCGCAGCAGCTCGAAGCCCAGCTCCATCTCCAAGGACTTGACCTGCTGCGATATGGCCGACTGGCTCACGTGGCACGCCTCGGCGGCGCGGGTGAATGACCTGGTCTCCACCACCGCGCAGAAGTACTGGATTTGACGCAGCTCCATGTAGCCCCCTCACGACCGCTTACGTTAAAGATTCTAACTGAGAAAAGGGGTTTGGCCCCTTTTCTCAGTTAGAGACCGTCTTGCTGGCGGCTGGGCCCTCCCGTGCTACCATGGGAGAGACAAGGACGAGGGAAGGAGGGTGCCATGGGCATGTACGTGAACCCGGGCAACGCGGGGTTCGCCGGTATACTCTCTGGGGAGTACGTCGACAAGACCGGGCTCATCGCCCTCGTGAACGCCGTCATCGGCACGCCGAACAAGCTGGTATGCTCCACGCGCCCGCGCCGCTTCGGCAAGACCTTCGCCGCGGAGTCCCTGGTGGCCTACTACACCTGCGGCGCCGACTCGCGGGGCCTCTTCGAGGGGTTGGACATCAGCCGCGACCCGGGCTTCGAGGAGCACCTCAACGCCTACAACGTGGTGCACTTGGACATGACGGCGTTCCGCGGATCGCCGGACGTGGCGGTGGCGGTGACGGAGCGCCTGGTCGAGGACATGCGGCGCGAGCTGCCCGACGCGCCGCTGCGCGCGGGCGCCATAGAGCTCGCCCTCGCGGACTTCGTGGCCGCCACGGGCCGCAAGATCGTGTTCGTGATCGACGAGTGGGACGCGCCGCTCCGAGAGCGGCGCTCCAGGGCGTCGCAGGAGGACTGGGTCTACTTCCTCAGGCTGCTGTTCAAGAACGCGACCTTCACCGCGGACGCGGTGGCCGCCTGCTACATGACGGGAATACTTCCCATCGTCCGCTACGGAACGCAGTCGGCGCTGTCCGACTTCCGCGAGTTCACCTTCCTGCGCCCGCACGCCTACGCCCCCTATGTTGGGCTCACGGAGGAAGAGGTGGAGGCGCTGGCAGAGCGGCACCACATGGACATGGAGGAGCTGCGCCGCTGGTACGACGGCTACGAGCTGCCGTGGGTGGACCAGCGCACCCATGAGCGCAGGGTCGAGAGGGTCTACGCGCCCTTCTCGGTGATGAGCGCGTGCGCGAACGGGGACGTCGGGCCGTACTGGACGAGCTCGGAGGCGTTCGTCGCGTTGCGCACCTACGTCGACCTGGACTTCGACGGCCTGCAGCAGGCCGTCGTTCAGGCCCTCGGCGGCGCGAGTGTGCGGGTGCGCACGGGCAAGTTCGAGAACAGCATCCACGACGTGGCGAGCGCCGACGACGCCCTCACGCTGCTGTGCCACCTGGGCCACCTCTGCTACGACGCGGTCACCTCCACCGCCCGCGTGCCCAACGAGGAGGTGCGAGCAGAGCTCGCCGACGCCGTCTCCGAGAGCCGCCACCCCGAGGTCGCGCGCATCGTGCGCGAGAGCGACGCGCTGCTGCGCGCCACGTGGGACCTGGACGAGGAGGCCGTGGCCGCAGGCGTCGCGCGCGCCCACGACGACGGCTGCGCGCCGGTGTTCTACAACGACGAGCAGGCGCTGCGCGCGGTGGTGAAGTCCGCCTACATAGCGGCGGCCGACCACTACGCGACGATCGAGGAGCTGCCAAGCGGCCGCGGCCTCGCAGACGTCGTCTACCTCCCCAAGCGCGGCGACCCGTCGCCGGCGCTGCTGGTCGAGCTCAAGTGGGACCGCGCGCCGGAGGCCGCCATCGCCCAGGCGCGCAACCGCGACTACCCGGCCGTCCTGCGCGGATGGGGCGGGCCGATCCTGCTCGTCGGCATAACCTACGACCGCAAGTCCAAGCGCCACGTCTGCCGCATCGAGGAGGCCTAGCCCGAGGAGAATCTGAGAGAAGGGGTTTGGCCCCTTTTCTCAGATTGTCCGGCATCGCAGACAGGGCCGGGCCAAACTGTACAGATGAGGGGGACCTTAACTGCCGATTCGCGAGGGCGCGCCGTCTACCTGCGCCTTTGCAACGAGGTCGCAGGTAAGGGCATCCTAGTCTGTACAGTTGACCCCACCCTTGCCTGCGCGGCCTTCAGGACGCTCCCTGAGAAAAGGGGTTTGGCCCCTTTTCTCAGATATGCCCCTTTTCACAGATAAGCAGAGCTAATGGATGGCACAAGCAAACGGAATTGTGCATCAGCATGCAAGAAGATACGATCGTGTTGTCCAAAACGATCGAAAGGAGCTTCCTATGTCCACCCTCGTTGCCTACTTCTCGCGTGCCGGCCAGAACTACGGCCACGGCGGCGTTATCGACCTGCCCAGGGGCAACACCGAAATACTTGCAGAGGCCATAGCCGCCGACCTTGGCGCCCCGCTCTTCCAGATCGACACCGTGAGCCGTATCCGGTCGACTACTACGCCACCACCGACCAAGCAAAACGCGAGCTGCGCGAGAAGGCGCGCCCGGCCATCAAGGGGCCACTTCCCAGCATGGCAGGCGTCGACGCCATCGTGCTGGGCTATCCCAACTGGTGGGGGACCGTCCCCATGGCGGTGAAGACCTTCCTCGACGCGATCGACCTGGACGGTGTCACCATTGCCCCGCTCTGCACCAACGAGGGCTCCGGCCTAGGCGGCAGCGTCGGCGACCTGCGCCGCAGCTACCCGGCGGCCAACGTGGTCGAGGGCCTCTCCGTTCGCGGGACCGATGCCAAATCCTCCACGCGCAAGGCTGTCGCGTGGGCAAAGAAAGCCATTGCATAACGAGCCCGGGGAGGTTGTAATCATGGTACAGGGTATTCCGAATCCGTCGCTGACGCCTGACGAGGCAAGATCCGCACAAGACGTGCTTCTGGAGCAGGAGTGCATCCTGCGTTACGAGCGCTTCGGCGCTGATGAGGCGCTGCGGCTGGGAGGCATCGTCGCCTCGCTCACCTCGGACTTCGATGAGGGAGTGAGCGTTACCATCACGCGTGAGTCCGATGGCGTGAAGATGTTCCAATGGGTGGCCGACGACAAGAGCGAGCGCAACCTGCTCTTCGCCGAGGGAAAGCGGGCCGCGGCGCGCAAGGCGGGACATGCTGGTCCCTGGGCCCAGCTCCAGGCGGCAATCGACGGTGATACGTCCCATGTGTGGGACAACGCCCCCGCAGAGGTTCCCGCCTGCGGCGCCTTCCCGATTCGCGTGCAAGACGAGTGGATGGCCACCATCGCGGTGAGTGGTTACCATAACGGGCTCGATCACGAGATTATCCTCCGTGCGATGGAACGGGCGCTGGGCATAACGGCTCCGCGCTGGAGCGCACCGGTAATGTGACGAAAAAGGAGTGGCGCAAGATTATCGCAAGCATAGCGAGAGGGGACACCTGATGGAGTACACGAGACTTGGCAATACCGGCCTCAACGTGAGCCGCATCTGCTTCGGTTGCATGTGGTTCGGCAAGCCAGGAAACGGCGGCATCGACGTACGCTTTGGAGAGGACCAGGCGCGCGAGGTCATCCGCTATGCCTGGGAGCAGGGCATCAACTTCTTCGACACGGCCAACTACTACAGCTTGGGTGCGAGCGAGGAGATCCTTGGCAAGGTCATCAAAGAGATGGGCGTCCGCGACGACGCGGTGATTGCCACCAAGAGCTACTATCCCATGTACGAGGGCACCAACGCCAAGGGCGTCAACCGCAAGACGCTCTTCCGCGAGGTGGACGCGAGCCTCGAGCGCCTGGGCACCGACTACATCGACCTCTACGTACCGCACCGCCTCGACCACGATACCCCCATGGAGGAGCAGATGGAGGCGCTCAACGACCTCGTACGCTCCGGCAAGGTGCTCTATATCGGCGCATCGGCTATGTACGCGTGGCAGTTCCTCAAGATGAACATGATCGCCGAGAGCCACGGCTGGGCCAAGTTCGTCTCCATGCAGGACATGTACAACCTGGTGTACCGCGAAGAGGAAAAGGAGATGCACCCGATGCTGCTCGACCAGGGTGTCGCCTGCACGCCCTTCAGTTCGCTCGCGCACGGTGTCTTCGCCAAGCGTCCAGAGGACGAGCGCACGGACGGGGTGGCCAAGCTGCAAAACGAGTACGTCCTTTCTGCCGACGCCGAGATCATCCGTCGCGTGTGGGAGCTGGCCGGGCGCTATGGTGTGTCCACGAGCGTCATCGCTCAGGCATGGAACCTCAGCAAGCCTGTCGTCACGAGCCCGCTGATCGGCGCGAGCAAGACCGCCTACATCGACGATGCCGTCGCGGCGCTCGATCTCAAGCTCACCACCGAGGAGATGTGCTACCTCGAAGAGCCCTATGTGCCGCATGCACAGTATGGCTTTAGGTAAGAGATTGGCAGCATGGCGCAACAAACTGTAGGGGAGGAAACAATGACGGAGAACAACGTGCAGAAAGATGTCGTAGCCCTTGTCGGTGCGGGTGGTATTGGCATCGCGATTGCGCGCAGGGTTGCACAAGGCAAGCATCTCGTGGTGACGAGTCTCACGCAGGAGGAGACCGATCGCGTCGTCGAGCGACTGAAGAAGGACGGCTTCGATGTCACGGGCGTCGCCTGCGACTTGAGCAGCCGTGCTGACATCGTGGCAGTTATCGAGCATGCGCAGCAGTTTGGTCCCATCACCAACGTTATCTGCGCGGGCGGCGTGAGCCCCAGCCAGGCGTCCATCGCCCAGATTCTACGTGTGGACCTCTACGGGACCAGTGTCCTGCTCGAGGAGTTCGGCAAAGTCATCGCTCCCGGTGGTTCATGCGTTGTCGTCTCCAGCCAGTCGGGTCACCGCCTGCTCGCTCTGACGCTCGAGGAGGATTGGGCGCTGGCCATGACTCCCACTGAGGAGCTGCTCGGCCTCGGCTTCCTCTCCGAGGAGACCATAGGCACCACCCTGCGCGCCTACCAGTACGCCAAGCGCTGCAACTTGCTACGCATGCAGAGCCAGGCGTGCGAGTGGGGCAAGCGTGGCGCCCGAGTCTTCTCCATCAGCCCGGGCATCATCATGACGCCACTTGCGTTCGACGAGCTCAATGGTCCGCGCGGCGAGGGATACCGCAAGATGCTCGACCTCATGCCCGCCAAGCGCGCCGGCACCGTGGACGAGATGGGCGCGCTCGTGGCCTTCCTCATGGGCCCCGAGGCGACCTTCGTCACCGGCACCGACATCCTGTGCGACGGCGGCTGCACGGCGGCATACTGGTACGGAGACCTGCAGTACCTGCAGGAGAACTGGTCCAAGTCGTAGTCATGGCAAGGACGGCCAAGGCGCTTGGAGTGCCTTGGCCGCTCGCGTCCGTAGGAGGTTGGCGTGGCAAGCAATGACGCACAGGTCATCCACGCGATGTACCACAGCATGTACCGCTTTATGATAGAGCGTGACGTGGAGCGGCTGGGAACCCTGCTCGACGAGTCGTTCGTGCTGGTGCACATGACCGGGCGCCGCCAGGGCAAGCAGGAGTTCCTTCGCTGCGTGGCCGATGGGACACTGGCCTACTACGACGAGGTGGAGGAGTCCTGCCCGGTGTGCGTGGACGGCGATGTGGCGCAGCTGGTGGGAAAAAGCCTCGTGGATGCTTCCCCCTTTGGTACGAGGCGGTCCACGTGGCGTCTCGAGCAAGAGATAACCTTGGTCAAGCGCGATGGTCGCTGGCTCATGACGCGCTCCGTCGCATCGATGTACTAGGTCTTCAAGTCTCGGCAGGCTCTGCCATGGGCTTGGCGAGACATTCGGAGAGGAGAGGAAAATGGCTCTTTGTACCAGCGAGTTCAAGGGGCGCTTCGGCTTCGGCGCAATGCGCCTTCCCATGGCGGGCGGCGAGCCCGACTACGAGCTCTGCAATCGGATGTTCGACCGCTTCCTCGAGGCGGGACTCAACTACTTCGACACGGCACACGTGTACCTGGGCGGCAAGAGCGAGGTTGCGCTGCGTGAGAGCCTCGTCAGACGCCATCCGCGCGAGAGCTTCTTCCTGGTGGACAAGCTCACGCACGGCACGTTCCGCGACCCCGCCTCCATCCGCAGGGTGTTCCAGGACGAGCTCGACGCCTGTGGCGTGGAGTACTTCGACCTGCTGCTGGCCCATGCGGTGAACTCCGCTCATTACGAGATGTACACTCGTCAGGGCGTCTTCGAGGTGGCCAAGGAGCTCGTGGCCGAGGGTCATGCGCGCCACTTTGGAATCAGCTACCACGACGCCCCCGAACTGTTGCAGCGCATCCTCACCGAGCACCCCGAGATCGAGGCCGTCCAGCTGCAGATCAACTACGAGGACTGGGAGAGCCCCAGCGTCCAGAGCCGCCGCGTCTACGAGGTGGCCACGGCGCACGGCGTCCCCGTCATCGTGATGGAGCCCTGCAAGGGTGGCCAGCTCGTCAACCTCCCCGAGGTGGCGCAGGCGGCGCTCGACGCCGCGCCCAATCCCGGGGGCCTCTCCAACGCGGGCTTCGCGCTGCGCTTCTGCGCGACACAGCCCAACGTTGCCATGGTGCTCAGCGGCATGAGCGCCATGGAGCAGGTGGAGGACAACCTGCGCTCCATGGCAGGAGACCCCGCGCCGCTTACCGAGGAGCAGCTTCAGGCGCTGCGCAACGTGCACGAGGCCTTCACGAGCCTGGGGATGATTGCCTGCACCGCCTGCCACTACTGCACCGACGGCTGCCCTAAGCGCATCATGATTCCCGAGCTCTTTAGCGACCTCAACACGAAGCGCGTGTTTGGTGGCTGGAATCCGAGCTGGTACTTCTCCAACGTGCACACCGCCGACGGGCATGCCAATCCGAGCGAATGCATCCGCTGCGGCAAGTGCGAGCGAGAGTGCCCGCAGGGCCTGCCCATCCGCGAGCTGCTGACGGAGGTCGCTGCTGAGTTTGAGTAGACGTGTACCACGGGTGTGTCACGCGTCTGATGCCCCGCGTTTCAAATACTGAAACGTGGGGCATCGCCACTTTTTGTAACGTTGGTTGTAGCGCAAACAGGGAGCTCGCACACGGTCGCACAAGCGGTATGGAACAGGGTCTATTGCCACGTGCCCATTTCGTTTACGGCGTCGGTGGGGGTAAGCGTAGGGATGACTGCCTTCGATAACATGCCCTTGTCCCACGTAACAAGCAGGTCTGCCTTGGCCCTCTTTGCTGCCGCACGCACGAGGTTGTCTTCGAGGTCGGCGTCCAATTGTCGCCACTTGGACGCAAGCCAGACGTCGGAAAGGTCCATGCCCACGGGCGTTGCGATTTCCTGCATGTTGTCGACCACGCCCCACGCAAGCTGTTGGATCGCTCGAATGTCCGACTCCGTAAGGCTGCCGGTCTCGCTTCGCACAATTCGCTTGAATTCGTTGACCACGATATAGAACACATCCTTGATGATGGATGCGGGATACGCAAGCTCGATGCCTTGGGCAAGCGCGGAGTCCAAAAACGCCTGCGATTCTTCCTTGTGTGGTCGGGCGGGGAGGTATTGGTCCAGCCACACGTTGGTGTCGACCAAGATTATGCGTGGGCTGCTTACCATAAATCTCGCTCCCTCAACCGGTCGACAAGTGCTTCTGTGTAGAGTTCACTGTTGCTGCCTGCTTCTGGAGGCGCCACGTCTTCCTCGGAGATGCCCCACCGTTCTAGCCCCTTGGCAAAGAGGCTCCTACCGCATAGCATGGCGTCTACTTTGTTCGTATCCACCATTTGGGTTTCTGTTGCCGCTGTAGGAAGATTGAGGACCTCTTCCACTTGTCGCAGGTCTGCAATGCCAAGCGAGATTTTTTCCCAGAGCGCTCGTATGATTTGGGTTGGCGTAATTCCCGCTTCGGCCAGGATGCCGTCGCCTTTGTTCTTGACTTGCGAGTTAATTCGCACGTTCATTTGGCTTACTGATGGCGTGGACATGCGCCGCCTCCTTAATTGGCTATTAGCTAGCATGCTAGCATATATGGTGGCACGGAGGATGAATGTGTCAGCCTATCAATAGGGGTTACCCCCTTTGATAGGCCACCGCCGGTTATCGATTTACGTGGCTTATGGCCGACCCGTGAACAGACCAACAGCCCGCTCCTTGTACTGACGTACGCCGACACGTGGATGGCCCCAGGCGTTTGTGGGGTGTACCCTAGAGGCATACGATATGACAATTGAAACCAAGGAGAGAGGAAAAGTCATGGAGAGGCAGTATCCGCATCTGAGCAGTCCCATTACGCTGGGCCGGACCACCTTCCGCAACCGCATGTTCTCGGCGCCCATGGGTGGCACCGACATTGCCAATGACGGCTGCATTGGGCCGAAGTCCACGGCGTTCTACGAGCTTCGCGGCAAGGGCGGTGCGGCGGCAGTCACGGTGTCCGAGCTCATGGTGCATCCAGAAACCGACGGCAGCCACGCCTACCATCTGGACGAGAGCATCCTCAATTCGCTCGCCTGTGCCACCTACACCGCGGACGCCATCCGCAGGCACGGTGCCATTCCGTCGCTCGAGCTCTCGCACTCGGGGCAGTTTGCGGGAACCTACATGACTGACAAGTCCAAGCAGCATGGCCTCGCGCAGTGGGGTCCCTGCGACGGCATGCGCGCCGACGGCGTGCCTGTACGCGCCCTCACGCACGAGATGATTGACGACATCGTCGCCTCCTATGGGCACGTGGCGGGGCTTGCCAAGCGCGCCGGCTTCGAGATGCTCATGATCCACGGGGGGCATGGCTGGCTGATTAACCAGTTCCTGAGCCCCCTCTTCAACCATCGCACCGATGAGTACGGCGGCAGCCTGGAGAATCGCTGTCGCTTTGCCGTCCGCGTGCTTACGGCGGTGCGCGAGGCCGTGGGGCCGTTCTTCCCGATAGAGTTCCGCCTGAGCGGGGCCGAGTTCTGCGAGGGCGGCTACGACGTGGCCGAGGGGGCACGCATCGCCCAGCAGCTCGAGCCCTACATCGACCTGCTGCACGTGAGCGCTGGCACCTATCAGAAGACCTTTGGCATCACGCATCCCTCCATGTTTGAGGAGCACGGCCGCAACGTCTTTCTTGCTGCCGAAATAAAGAAGCATGTGGATGTACCCGTGGCGACTATCGGCGGGCTCAATGACCCCGCGCAGATGGAGGAGATCATCGCCAGTGGCAAGGCTGACGTGGTGTACATGGGCCGCGCGCTGCTCGCCGATCCGTACCTGCCGCGCAAGGTGGTGGAGAACCGCACCGAGGACATCGTTCGGTGCCTACGCTGCTTTACCTGCATGGCCGAGCGCGCTGCCACGAGCACGCGCCGCTGCACCGTCAACCCCATCATCGGACGCGAGATGGAGGGCGATGAGGTCGTACCCGTGGCGGCCGTGCGTCGTCGCAAGGTCGTGGTGGCAGGTGGCGGCCCAGGCGGGCTTTACGCGGCGTGGACGGCAGCCCGCAGGGGGCACGACGTGGTCCTGCTCGAGAAGGAGGACCAGCTCGGCGGCATCCTCAAGAGCGAGCAGGCGCTGCCCTTCAAGCACGAGATGTACGAGCTTACGGGTACCTACGAGCGTTTTTGCCGTGCGGCAGGCGTGGACATTCGTCTTTCCACCGAGGCGACTCCCGAGCTCGTGGAGGAGCTCGGCGCCGACGCGCTCATCGTGGCTGTGGGGTCGGAGCCGCTCGTTCCGCCCATCCCAGGGCTCAACGGGCCAAACGTCATTGTGGTCAACGAGTACTACCGGCATGCCGACGAGGTTGCCGACGACGTGGTGGTCATGGGTGGTGGCCTTGCCGGCTGCGAATGCGCCGTGCACCTGGCCCAGGAGGGCAAGCGTGTGAGCCTCGTAGAGATGCGCGACGCCCTAGCGCCCGATGCCAACGTGCGTCATCGCCCCCTGCTCATGGCACAGATCGAACAGCTGGGCGTCGACGTGCGGCTTGGGCACCAGGCGCTCTCGGTGGGCGAGGGCGGCGTCACGTGCAAGGTGGGGGAGGACGAGGTCCTCGTCCCTGGCGCCACGGTGATTTGTGCGCTGGGTCAGCGCTCTCGTACGGCCACGGTCGAGTCGCTGCGGGATGCCGCTCCGTTCGTGCGCGTGATCGGCGACGCCGCCCGTGTGGGTACCATCACCAACGCCGTGTACTGGGGCTACCACGCAGCTTTGGACATCTAGGGGTTTGCTGTTCAAGGCAATATGCCTGGCCGCTCGGGGTGTCCGCTAGGGAAGAGGCCCCTTTGTGACATGTGTGCATGTCACAAAGGGGCCTCTTCCCTAGCGGACACTTATGCCGGCCACCATTACCCTATCGTGCAGTGCAGGACGTTGCCTTCCCAGGTGTGCCCGGAGGTTGTGGACTCGAGCATGACGACCGAGATTGCGTCAGCATGATCCAGCACGTATTCAGCCGATATGCCTGCGGCAGCGAACGCGTCGCAGTCCACTTCGAGCTGAGCGGTGTTGCCACCCTCGGCAATCGACAACGAAAGCTTGAGGCCTGGGTCTGCGAGCCCCCGCTCCCGCGCGACGGGAATGAGCTGTTGCGACACGATCTCCTCCACCACCATTTGGCACGCATTGGCAGCGCGGTTGCCCAAAAACTGTCGAGCGCAGAAGGACTCCAGCGAGCCCATCATGGCAAAGAAGTCGGGATCCACGTCGTGAATCTCCCACTTCCAGCTGCGCACGCGGAATATAAAGTCGTAGGTCTCCTTGCGCTGCGGGTGCTCGAAGATTTGCTCGGGCGGTCCAGCCTCCCAGAGCTCGCCGCGGTCCATGTAGAACACGCGCGAGCTGGCCTCACGCGCAAAGCGCATCTCGTGGGTGACCACCAGCATGGTAAGACCCCTCGACGCAAGGACCTTCATGACCGAGAGGACCTCCGACACCATTGAAGGGTCGAGTGCGCTCGTGGGCTCGTCGAAGAGCAGGATGTCGGGGTCCATGGCGAGACCGCGCGCTATTGCCACGCGCTGCTTCTGCCCACCCGAAAGCTCGCTTGGGTAGTTGAGCGCCTTGTCCTTGAGCCCAACCTGCTTGAGCAGCTCGAGTGCCCGATCGTAGGCCTCCTGCTTTCCCATACCCAAGAGGCGCGTGGGTCCGAGCATGATGTTCTCGGCCACGAGCAGGTGATCAAAGAGGTTGAAGCTCTGGAACACCATGCCCATCTTGCGGCGCATGAGGTCGAGGTCCACGCCCGGTGCACATACGTCTTGTCCATCGACAAGAATCTGCCCGCTCGTGGGGTCCTCCAGGCGATTGAGGCAGCGCAAAAACGTCGACTTCCCCGTTCCGGAGGGACCGATTATGGAGATGACCTCTCCGCGGTCCACGTAGGCGTTTACGTCCTTGAGGGGAGTTATGTTTGGATACTCCTTGCGAAGGTGCTTGACTTCTATGAGGCTCATCGCAAATCGACCCCCTCTATCGTGCGCGGACCATCCTTGGGTTCGAATCTGCGCACCGCGAACTTTTTCAATAGCCACGCCAAAAGCCGACACAGCGCGAAGTAAATGATCGCTATGGCGATGAGCGGGAAGAATGCCTCCATGGTACGGGCGCGGATGATGTCACCCACGCGCGTGAGGTCTTGCACCGCAATAAAACCTACAACCGACGTATCTTTTACCAGACTCACGAACTGCCCAATCAAAAGCGGAGCGAACTGCCGCGCGGCCTGCGGTAGCACTACAAGGAAAAAGGTGTCGCTGTCGCCAAAGCCAAGAGCCCGGCCCGCCTCAGCCTGGCCAGGATCCACGGCTCGCACCGCATTCCACATAATCGACCCGCTCGTGGCGCCATACATGAGTGTAAATGCAAGAATGGCCACAACGGTGCCCGGAATGTCGATAGCACCGAAGATCGCGTAGTAGAGCAGCATGAGCACCACGGCTACGGGGAGGCCGCCCAAGAGGCTTTCCAAAGCGTGGATGAGCTTGTCGGCAACGCCCCCTTCCTTCTTGCGACGCAGCAGCACGAAAGCAAACCCAAGCATGAAGCCGAGGGCTCCCGACAGCACCGAGATGAGTAAGGTGACACCAAGACCGTCGAGGATGAGCTGCCAACGGTTCTCGGTAATAAAGGTACGCTCGAAGCTCTTTGCAATGCCATCGAAAAAGCTTCCGCTCTTGTTGGCTCCAAATCCCTCTTCACGCACAAGAACGGTTACGCCGCCATCGTAATACGAGTCGGTCATATCCATCATTTTTTTGCGTTCTTCGGTGATGGAGAAGCTGTGTGCCCCAACGTCCGACTTGTTGGACTGTACTTCAGCAATAATCGACCCGGGGTTCGTGACTCGATACTCGAGCTCATAGCCAAGATCGCGCGCAGCCATCTCCAGGATCTCGATGCTCATACCACAGATGCTGTCTCCAACGATATAGTTCATGGGCTCGTTGTCGGTGGACGTGGCAACGACAAGTTTGCCCTTAGGGGCATCCCACCCCTGTTCAGGCATGGTCTTTCCCGTATCGTCCGAACTGACCCATTTTTTCCTGAGCTTGTCGAGCGTTCCGTCCTCCCGGTACGCCTGCAGACGCTCGTTGAGCTCCTGGGTGTGCGGGCTGCCCTTTGGCAGTACAAAACCATACTTATCTTCCATGAGTTTTTCGGGCATAATGGCCAAACCCTCATTTTTGCTCACGGCCAGCTCCGCAATGGGCGAGTCGGTAACGAAGGCATCGGCCTTTCCTGCAAGGACCGCACCGACGCATTCAGCGTTGGTGTTGAAATACAGAAGGTCGTTCTCTTTAAGACCCGGAATGTGCTCTAGCGCAAACTTGTCGAGCATTGCGCCAGCGATTACGGCAACCTTCTTGTTTGCTAGGTCGCTGACGTTTTTAAACTCGGGAGTCGCGGACTGCCCCGTGTCTGACGAACTGCTGGCGGATTGCGCCAAGGCCCTAGGAGCTGGCCCCAACGCAACGAGCAAGAGCGTGGCGATTGCAAGCAATGCAAGAATCGCGCCACTTTTGGAAGTACGCCTCATGAAAGCTTTCCCTTGCAATAATTGGAATGGCCACAACGATTTGTATTGTATCGTGGCCCAAGGATTCATGCCACGGTTGTAATAGAGACCTATCGAATGGAGGAACCCCCCTTGATAGGTCACCCAAGCTCCTCGGAGAGCGTGGCTCGGTTATGGTATGGACGTAAAGAACACGCAACACTGTGTATTCCTCAATGGGATTACCCCTATACTCTATGCGGGATAGGGATGGTGGGTGTCATGTTGTTTTCCAGCAATTTGTGTTATAGCGGTGACGATGCGCTGGCCATCGTCACCGATTGTGCGAGCGTCTCGTACCAGGCATTTCAAGACGCCGTTGCAGGGTTTGCTGCGCATCTGCACGGTATGGGTGTGCGCAAAGACGACCGCGTGGCGCTCTGGGGCTACAACTCCGTTAACTGGCTCATTGCGTTCTTTGCCATCGTGCGCGCGGGAGGTGTGGCCGTACTTGTGAATTACAGTACGGAAATTGACGACGCGGCAGACTTGCTCTGCATGTCTGGCACGCGGTTTATCGTCTGCGGGGACAACGGTCAGACCAAACGCTGGGACAACGCGATGGCGACGCTCGCCAAGATGGCGGAAATCGATCTGACGCATTGTGTGGACATACGTAGCGAGGCATGTGACCTTGTGCAGGTTGACAAGAGCGCGAACCTTCCCGAGCAACGTCGTGCCGATGAGGCAGGGGACACCGCCCTGGTGATTTTTACCAGCGGCACGACATCGAGGCCGAAGGCCGTATGCATCTCGCAGCGCGCGCTTACGGTCGATGCCTTGGCCCTTGCGGATGGTCTGGAGGGTACCATGGGGCCATCCGTGTGCGTTTCGGTGCCACTCTTCCACATACTGGGTCTGCTTACGAGCTATGCCTACCTGATGCACGGG
>CACZFB010000020.1 GCA_902780305.1 uncultured Coriobacteriaceae bacterium
CCCGCTACGGCGGCGACCCAAAGAAGGTCCGCAGGATTCGTGTGAGCAAGCCACCCGAGGGCTTCGTCGGCTGGAACCGGCAAACGTTCGAGCGGCTTGTCGGCGCCGAGCCGGAGCCCCTGCGCCCCCGCATGAAGATAACGCACTCTATGGTGCTTGCCGAGGTGGGACAGGGCGGCGACGCGCATGCGCGCGTAATCGAGCTGGTGGACGCGTCGGCGCAGACCGACGAACAGAAGGAGGCACTGCGCACGCGCGCCAACGAGATCTTTGCCACGCTCATGGATGCCGGCGTGGTGGTGCGGGAGGAGGACGAGTCGGGCAACGCGGAGTACTACACGACCGTGGACGTCCCCGACGACTTTGCGCTCGACCAGCCCCTCTCGCCGTTCTTGCTTGCGGCACTGGAGCTGCTGGACCGCGAGAGCGATACCTACGCGCTCGACGCCATCTCGCTGGTGGAGGCGACGCTGGAGGACCCCTACCAGATTCTGCGCGCGCAGGAGCGGGCGGCGCGCAACGAGGCCATGGCACGCTGGAAGGCGGAGGGCATGGACTACGACGAGCGCATGGATCGCCTGCAGGAGGTCACGTACCCCAAGCCGCTGGAGGAGCTCATCGAGGCGGCGTTCGCGCAGTACTGCCAAAAGGTGCCCTGGGCCAACGACTACGAGCCGCATCCCAAGTCCGTGCTGCGCGACATGCTGGAGACGGCCTCCGACTTCAAGGGATACATTCAGCGCTGTGCGATCGCGCGTGCCGAGGGCATCCTGCTGCGCTACCTCTCGGAGGCGTACCGCGCGCTGGATCGCACCCTGCCCTACGACAAGCGAGACGATCGCCTGGAGGACATCGTCGCCTGGCTCGGCCTGGTGGTCCGTTCGGTGGACTCGAGCCTGGTGGACGAGTGGTCGCGCACGGGGGAGCTCAGCGACGAGGCGGGTGCGCCGCCGGTTCCCGCCGACGAGGTGGTGCGCGACCGACGTGCCGTCACGCTGCTGGTGCGCAACGCGCTCTTCGCGCGCGTGCGGCTGGCCGCGCACGACGACGCGAAGGCGCTGGGGGAGCTCGACGCGGAGTGGGGTTGGCGCATGCCGCGCTGGAAGGCGGCGCTCGACGCCTATTTCGAACAGCACGAGGAGGTGCTGCTCACCGCCGACGCGCGCTCCATCGCCTATTTGGACATAGACCAAGGCGACGAGAAGAGCGAGCACGTGTGGCACGTGCGCCAGACGTTCTGCGACCCCGAGGGCGACCGGGACTTTGGCATTGCCGCCGACGTGGACCTGGACGCCACGCAGGATTCGGGCAGCGCCGTGTTTAGGGACTATCGCGTGGGCTTTGTCGAGGATTTGCTGGATCTGTAGGTCCGCCCGCCAGATCGCAAGAAGCAACGGTCTCACCCTCCATTTTGTGCCGCTCGCACACCGTGGGCTTCCGCTCCATTTTTGCCGTGCTAGACTCAGTTGGGTAATGGACTCCGCATATTGGGGGAGTGATTCCCATGAGAGATGCCAACGACGTGTCCGTGGAGGTCGTGGGCGGCATGCGTCGCGCGCGCAGCGACATGCACGAGCGGTATCGCAAGCGTGCTGGCGACAAGACGCGCAAGAGCATGCAGACGCGCAAGAGAATCATGTCGGTGGCGACCCAGATTATGGTGGCGCGGGGCAACACCTCCTTCCAGATGAGCGAGGTGTCGCGCGGCTGCAACATGTCCAAGGGTGCCCTCTACTACTATTTCGCTGACAAGGAGGACCTCATCCAGGCGATCTTCGACGATGCGCTGGATGACCTGGTGGTGGCAATAGACAAGATCGTCGCCGAATCCGGGACGGCAAAAGAGGTGCTCATGTCGGTGTGCAGCGAGTACGCGAGCCGCGTGCGCGAGGGCAGCCCCCTTTCGCTGGCGCTCATGTACGAGCTCATCCGCTCGCACGAGTTCTCGGACGACGAGGGTGTGATGCGCCTGCAATACATCGTGGGCGTGATTGCCGACCTGCTCGAGCGGGGCAAGGCGGAGGGAAGCATACGCAAGGAGATCGACACCGACCTCACGGCCATTGCCGTGTGCGGGGCATTCGCGTTTGCGGCAGCCGGCATCAACGAGGAGGGTCTCTCCACCGGCGCCTTCGCGTCGCAGCTGTTCCAGATAATAGAGGGCGGCACGGGGGAGCCCCAATAGCTCGCCTGTATGCCGCATCGTAAACCGTTATAGGTAGGGGAGGTTTCGTTATGAACTTCTACATGCCCACGCGTCTTTTTGTGGGGTCGGGTTGTGTGGCGCAGCACAAGGACGAGCTGCTGTCGCTGGGACGTCGCTGCCTCGTGGTAACAGACGGCACGGCGGCAAAGGCCAGTGGTGCCCTAGAGGACGTGCGGCATACGCTCGAAGCCGCCGGAATCGATGGCACGGTGTGGGACGGGGTGAGCGAGAATCCGCCCGTCCTGGCGTGCATGGAGGCCGGACGCGAGGCGGCGGCCCTCAACGCGCAGTTTATCCTGGGCATCGGTGGCGGGTCGGCGCTCGATGCCGCCAAGGCCATCGCGGTGTTCGCGGCAAACCCGGGGCTCGACGAGGCGGGGTTCTATGCCTTCGACTGGCAGCGGGACCCGCTTCCCATCGTGCTGGTGGGCACCACGGCGGGGACCGGTAGCGAGGTGACCAAGGTGTCGGTGCTCACCGACGCGAGCAAGCGCAAGCACAGCATCCACGACGACCGCCTGTTTGCCACGATCTCCCTCGGCGACAGCGCGTACACGCACACCTGCCCGAGCGCCGTAACGCTCTCGTGTGGCGTGGACGTGCTCGCGCATGCAACCGAGAGCTACTTTAGCCGCAAGGCGGACCAGATCTCTCGTGCGGTGGCGGTGGGTGCCATACGGCTCGCCGCTGCCCCGCTGTCCGCAGCCGCCGAGGGCGCCCAGCTCACGGACGAGCAGCGCGACGCGCTCTACGAGGCCTCCATCCTGGGCGGCCTTGCCATCAACACCACCGGTACGTGCTTCCCGCACAACGTGGGGTACTACCTCACCGAGAACTACCACGTTCCGCACGGGTTTGCCAGCGCAACCTTCCTGCCCCAGATGCTCGTGTGGGCCGGCCAGAGCCATCCCGACTACGCGCGGGAGTTCTACGGACAGATTGGCATGGACCAAGAGGAGTACCTTGACCTGGTTAAGCGTTGCCTGCCCAAGCAGACGGTGCGCATGGACGAGCGGGAGATACTCGAGGCGCTTCCGCGCTGGGACGGCAACGGCTCGGTGCGCAATACGATTACCGACGTCTCGGTGGACATGATCCACCAGATGCTCGATAGTATGTTCGTAAAGTAGTCACTACGAGAAAGAGGAACGCACATGATTCGCAAGCAGGCAGACCAGGTCGTAGAGAGCAAGTGCATTCGAGACGGCATCGGCGAGGTCGAGATGCACAAGATCTGCGAGAGCGTCGATGAGCTGTACGGCAAGGGCAGGCTCTTCAATCGCATGGTAGTCGCCCCGGGCAACAGCATTGGCGAGCACAAGCACGAGGGGGACAACGAGATCTTCTACTTCCTCTCGGGTACCGGCGAGTACAACGACAACGGCACCATCGTGCAGGTGGGCCCCGGCGACACCACCGTGTGCAACGACGGCGAGCTGCACGGTCTGGTAAACACCGGCAGCGAGCCGCTGGAGTTCATCGCGCTCATCCTGTACTAGCGTTCGGCGTACACCTACCAAAGGGGGTGACCCCCATCGATTGCCGCCAGTCATATCAATGGGGGTCACCCCCTTTGGTAGGTGCTGGCAACACCGCGAGCCGATTCACATGAGTCGTTGGGCCGAAGTCTTGGCCGTACGCGCTCTTCTCTCGCATACCATTATCTTAAGTAGAACACAGAGAGGAGCTGCACATGGGCTTTAGCAAGGACTTCTTTTGGGGCGGGGCGACAGCGTCCAACCAGTACGAGGGCGGTGTCTTCGAGGGCGGTGCGGGCCTCTCGACCGCGGACTGCATGACCAACGGCGCGCACAAGGTGCCCCGTCAGGTGACCTTCCGCATGCCAGACGGATCGATCGACAAGCTTCCGCTCTGCTTCCACAGTCCGGTGCGCACGCTGCCCGAGGGCGCCCAGGTCTGTTTGGTGGATGATCCGGACATCTACTATCCCAGTCACATCGCGAGTGACTTCTACCATCACTACAAGGAGGACATCCGCCTGTGCGCCGAGGAGGGCTTCAACTGCCTGCGCTTCTCGCTTAAGTGGAGCCGCATCTTCCCCAACGGCGACGATCCCGAGCCCAACCAGGAAGGCATCGACTTCTATCGCAGCGTGTTCGAGGAGTGCCGCAAGTACGACATCGAGCCCTTGGTGACGCTCGACCACTACGAGAACCCCTTGAGCCTCGCGAACCGCTTCAACGGGTTTGACAGTCGCTACCTGGTGGACTGCTTCGTGCGCTACGCCACCACCTGCTTCGAGGCGTTCGACGGCCTGGTAAAGTACTACCTCACCTTCAACGAGATCAACTGCATCGAGGAGGCGCCGTTCGTCACCGCCGGCCTCATTCATGGAGACAAGCCGCAGCAGATCGCCAACGCCACGTACCACCAGTTCCTCGCTTCGGCGAAGACGGTGATTGCCGCCCACAAGTACTGGCCCGACCTGCGCATTGGCATGATGCTCGCGGCCGGTCCCGTGTACGCCTACACCTGCGACCCCACCGACCAGGTCGCCGCGATGAAGGCCAACGACGTGAAGCTGTTCTACTCCGACGTTCAGATGCTGGGCTTCTATCCCAAGTACAAGCTCGCCGAGTACGAGCGCGAGGGCGTGAAGCTGCCGATCCTGCCGGGAGACCTTGAGATTCTTAAGGAGGGCACCTGCGACTACCTGAGCTTCTCGCTGTACGGCAGCAGCGTGATAACCACGCACACCGAAGACGACCTCGAGGCGGGCGAGGGCAATGGTGGCGCCGCAGGCATGGTCGCCAACCCCTACCTGGAGACGAACGCCTGGGGATGGGCCACCGACCCGCAGACGCAGCGCATTACGCTCAACATGCTGTACAACCGCTATCACTGCGACCTGTGGTGCGTGGAGAGCGGCATTGGCTGGAACGACGAGTTCGTGGACGGCACCGTGCACGATGACTATCGCATCGCCTACATGCGCGCCAACATTCAGAGCATGAAGGACGCGGTCGAGCTCGACGGCATTCCGCTGATGGGCTACCTGTACTGGGGCTGCGTGGACATGGTGAGCAACGGCGAGGGCGAGATGGCCAAGCGCTACGGCCAGATCTACGTTGACGCCGACAACTATGGCCAAGGCACGATGAAGCGCTCGCTCAAGGACTCGTACCACTGGTTCAAGAAGGTTATTGCCAGCAACGGTGAGGACCTGGACTAACGACCTGTAACAGTTTATCGAAGGGGGTGGCCCCCATTGATATGCCGCCTGGCAATCAATGGGGGTCACCCTATTTGATGGGCTCACGGTGTACGTTAGAGTCCGGATGGAGCGGAGCGCGGGGGATAGGGGACATCTTACGGTGCCGGGAGCCTAAGTCCCCCGGACAAAGGGGACAGTCCCCCGGACACAGGGGACAGTCCCCCGCATACACCGCCCGCGCAGGGCCGATGTTAGCCCGTGAGAAGGCCTCGTTTCATTCGCACGTTCGACTCGGGACTCACGACAGCCCCTTGGTGACAGCCCGCCGGCCCTGGGCGGTCGATTAGTGGGAAGAAAATTGGGGTGATTTTGCCCTCAACTGGGCAAATGTCCAGACGGAGTTGCACGATTTCCCACTAGCTAAAATAGACAGTGGGAAATCGAGTGATTCTGTTTTGGCATATCCGCAGGATTGCTTGTTTTTGCCCGCAAATTGTTCCCACTAATTCCTGCATATCGCTGGGAGCCCACCCACAGATAGAGGAAAACCGTTGCCTTCTGTGGCTATTGCCGCCCCAATCGCCTGTCGAGCGCGAGCGACACGCATGAGGCGGCAAAGCCTATGCACGCGCCAACCGCGAATACCGCCTGATGCGTCCCAAAGACAGCGAGCGTGGCACCGGTGAGGGGAGAGCAGGCAAACTGGCCAAGGTTCAAGGCGGTGGCGTAAGCGCCCATGTGCTTGCCCGAGTTCTCCGCCGTGGACTGCGACGCGAGCCAGCTCATGAGCACCGGACTCATGCAGCCAGCACCAGCCCCCATAAATACGACGCCGACAAGCACCATCCACATGTTCGAAGCGAACGTCATCGTAAGGCATCCGCAGGCAAGTGCGGCAAAGCAGGCGGCTACGAGCCACAGGCGGCGCATGCGAGCCTGTAGTGGAGCGCTGACGAACGATCCCACGATGCCGGCAATGCCAAAGCCACCCAAAAACAGACCGGTTACCGCCGGGCTAACCCCGAATCCCGCCAGAAGATACGGCATCTTGGAGGGGACGAGGTACGAGAGAGTTGGTGTAACAAAAGCTCCGCCAAGGCAGATTGCGACGACCATCGGTGCGGATTGCAAGACTTTGGAATTGCCCCGGGCATCGGTCTCTCCCAGCGGGACTTGGCCCTTTGCCGCTCCGTTTTGCGGTTCGCGGATGAACAGGAGCACCAGAATCGCAAACAGGATTCCAACGCTGTACACCAAAAACGGAGCACGCCATCCCCGCATCGAGAGAAAGCCCCCGCAGGTGTCAAGCGCGAGTATGCTCGCACCCGTGGCCGCATTCTGCCACCCAAAGACCTTGGCGCGCATCTGGGCATCGAAGCACTCCGAGACAAGCGCTCCCGTCGAGGTGGTGATGCCCGCGATGGCAATGCCCATTATAAATCGTGACACCAGTATGGCCTCCAGGCTTGGCAGGAAGAGACCCGACAGCCCTGCTATGGTAAAGACGACTATGGAGACCGTGAGCGTGCGCGCCTTGCCCACGCGATCAGCCAATGCCCCGATAAACAGGCCAGACAACGCAATCGCGAGCGGTGGAAGCGTTAATACCAGTGACACCATGGTCTCTCCGGCCTCCGGAAAGGCCTCCGTCATGGCCGGAAGCGCCGGCGCAACGGCGGCGCCACCCATAATGTTGAGCATGGAAACCAGTACGAGGGTAACGAGCATCCCCTTTTGTGTCTTGCTGTTTGTTGCCATCAGTCCCCCTCGTTCGTAGCATTAACACGTATGAATAATACTCTCATAGAGCCCACCATTCAAAGGTGATGTGCCTCATTACTTGCCGCGCGCGGGGTGACCATTGAGTTCAACAACCGCGACGCCGCTATCTTCTACGTGGTATAACTGAACCGAGAACGTCGTGGGGGAGTGGGTTGACGGTCGCCGGCGGCCACGCAAAGAGAGGATGCGCCATGGAAGGAACCTACATAAACGTGCCGTTTTTTCTCATACCCCTTTTAACCATCGGCGTCTGTGCAATCGTTGCGCTTGTCGTGGAGGCCATCGCGCGTGGAAACGGCGGGAAGGTCACGTACGTCTTTACGTGCCTCGTTGGCCTGGTCGGTGCGTTTATGGCAAACCACTGGGACTACTTTGGCGAGCGGACCATTGGAGACCTCGTCTTGCACGGGGCGCTCGGCACCACCATCGTTATGGGACTCTTCATCAGCGCAATAGGCTCGTGGTTGGGCAAAGTGCTGTACGCGAAATGCGCCGCACTCGCTGCTCCAGCGTGGCTCAAGGACGATGAGGATGCTGCGATAGCGGCCGTATCCAAGGAGCAGGATAAGAACAAGCTCGAAGAGGCCGCGCGCGAGGCAAAGTCGCACCGCGCACGATCGATCGCCTTGGAAAAGCTGGGGCGCCGTCACGAGGCTCAAATCGAGATAGCCCTCCACGACCCAGACGAGGCAGCGTGTCTTGACGCCCTCGACGAGGTCGACTGGGGCGGCCGGGACCAGTCTCTTGCCCATATTGCCCTCAACTCCAACACGGAGGCGGTGGCCGTCAAGGCCCTCTCCATGATCCAAGACGACGATCTGCTGGCCGAAATCGCCTGCAAGGCGAGCAAATGGATTGTCGACAGCGAGCCGAATGCCTGGTGCTTCGAGGATTTCGACACGAGGAAGGCCGTAAAGACGCGCGTTGCAACCGAGGCATTGGGCAGGGTAAAGAGCACGGATACGCTGCGGAGCCTGAGCGAGCGGGAGGGTTGTGACGCGCTGCCGGCGCCGGTGCTCTTTGATTTGGGCAGGCAGCACGAGGATTGCGAAGTCTGCGTGCTTGCGCTCGGTGCCGACGTCGCGCAGAGTGCCGACAACGTGCCGGCGATGTTGGCCACCATCGACGATGCCGACTTCCTTAAGGCGGTCGTCGTGCAGTGGCTCGACACGGCCGAGCAGCCGACAGAGATCCTGCGGAAGCTCGAGGGGAAAGCAGTCGTGGAGCCGGCGATTGCCATCGACCTTGAGGACTACTTCTGCCCGGACGGCCACCTGCACGACCTCGAGGACGCAAGCTACCACCTGCACGCAGGCACCGACGAGAAAATCGGCGTCATCTCCTGCAAGAATTGTGGCTACGAATACACGGTGGATGAGCATGTTGTGCGATACGGCCAGAATTGCGGGTACGTGTTTAGGCCCAAGAGCTCCGACGAGTGGCTGATGGCCCAGTCCAAGCAGGTGCGGCGCCGGCCAGGTGGCACTCAGGCGGTCTAAGGTCGGTATTCGGCGGCGCTCGAAATACCCCTGCGTCGCCAACCGCGGCGAGCAACCAGCCGTGAAGGGTCAGCGCGGCTTCGTTGTATATGATGAATATAGTATAGCAGTTGCGCGGATTGGGTTCGGGAGGCGCCATTTGCTCGAGGCCTCGTTTTTCGTGCTTCCTTTTCTACGCGCAAAGCTGCCCGCGGGCCTTTGGGCGGGCAGGAACCGAAGGAACTGCGGCTCTTGGAGCGCCGCTTTGTAGATGTGAACTCGGTTCGGGGGAATCGGAGTTCACATCTGCAAAAAAGCTTACAAGGCCACCCGCGTCAACTGGTGTTTTACCACATTTGATGTGCCAGATTTGTAGATGTGAACTCCCTGCGCGCGCTTGGAGTTCACATCTACAAAAAGACGCGGAGAGGCACCGCTGTGAGCTGGACTTTTGCCGCGCGGGTGCCAAAAACGGCGTAGATGTGAACTCGTCTCCCGTTCAAGCGGGGCAACTCGGACCTTTACGTCCCTTTGCGGATACGTGTGTCGCGCTACTCGTCCCAGTCGCGGTGCGCGGTCATGTCGGAATCGAGCCAGCCCTCGTCGTAGACGCTGCCCATCCCCTTATAGGGTACCGTCCTGGGGTACCACCTGCACGGCGCGTATGGTGCCCCCAAACCTGATCTTCTCCTGCTGCGTCTTGTCCATCTGTCCGCCCCTCGCCGTTCGTTCATAACGGTAGGGTAGCACGTGGCTCCGGTGCTGTGCGCTTTGGCACGCGGCTGGCACTGCGTGCTACACTGGGGGCTAGGCAACGCAACCAAGGGGGCCGCGCATGGCACGCACGATAAAGATAGGGGCGCAGGGTTTCGAGGGGATCCGGGAGACCGGGAGCTTCTACGTGGACAAGACCGGCTTCGTGCGGGACTGGTGGCTCGCGCAGGACGACGTCACCCTCGTCTGCAGGCCGCGCCGCTTCGGCAAGACCCTCAACCTGGACACCGTGCGCTGCTTCCTGTCCACCGATCTCGCCGGTCGCGGCGAGGAGCTCTTCGGCGGGCTGGAGGTGTGGGACGACCCCGCCATGCGGGCGCTGCAGGGCACGGTGCCCGTGGTGGCGCTGAGCTTCGCGCGGGTGAAGCAGAGCGACTTCGAGGCGATGCGGGCGCGCGTCAACGCGATCATGGTCGCGGCGGTGCAGTCGCACGGCTACCTGCGCGGCTGGGAGGGGCTCACCGACGCGGACCGGGACGCGCTCGCGCGGGTGACCGCGGACATGTCTCCCACCACGTGCGCCGACGTCCCTAACCTGCTCTGCAGGCTCCTGGAGGCGTACCACGGGACGATGCCAGTGGTGCTGCTCGACGAGTACGACGCGCCCATGGAGGTCGCCTGGACGGGGGGCTACTGGGACGAGGCCTCTGGCTTCATGCGAGACCTGATGAACTCCACCTTCAAGACCAACCCGGCGCTCGGCCGCGGCCTCATCACCGGCGTCACGCGCGTCAGCCGCGAGTCGATATTCAGCGACCTCAACAACCTGAACATCGTCACGACGTCGACCCCCAAGTACCAGGCCGCCTTCGGCTTCACCCAGGGGGAGGTGGACGAGGCGCTCGCCGAGTACGGGCTCTCCTCCAAGCGCGACGCGGTGCGCGACTGGTACGACGGGTTCACCTTCGGCGGCGTCGGGCACGTCTACAACCCCTGGTCGGTGACCAAGCTCCTGGAGAGCGGCGGCCTCTTCGAGGCCTACTGGGCGAACACGAGCGGCAACGGCCTCGTCTCCGAGGTCGTGCGCCGCGGGGACCGGCGGCTCAAGGCCGACTTCGAGGAGCTGCTCTCCGGCGGCGAGGTGGCCAAGGTCATCGACGAGCAGGTGGTCTTCTACGAGCTCGCCGGGCGCCCCGACGCCGCGTGGGCGCTGCTGCTGGCGGCAGGCTACGTGACGAGCCCCGGCCCCGTGCCCGAGTTCGTGGCGACGACGCCGCGCCGGCTGCGCCTCACCAACAGGGAGGTCGAGCTCAGCTTCGACCGCATGGTGGAGGGCTGGTTCGGCGAGGCCGAGGCCGACTACGGGGAGTTCGCCGACGCCCTGCTCGTCGGCGACGCCGAGGCCATGGGAGACTACCTCGGGGAGGTCGTCCTCGCCTGCGCGTCGTCGTTCGACTCCGCCACCCGCCCCTCCGAGCGATCGGAGCCCGAGCGCTTCTACCACGGGCTGGTGCTGGGGCTGCTCGTGCGGCTTCGCGGCCGCTACTCCGTGGAGTCCAACCGCGAGAGCGGCTTCGGGCGCTACGACGTGGCACTCGTGCCCACCGACGGCGCCGCGGGCTCCGACCCCGCCGTGGTGATTGAGTTCAAGGTCTTCAACCCACGCCGCGAGCAGACGCTCGAGGACACCGTCGCCAGCGCGCACCAGCAGATCGAGGAGAGGCGCTACGTCGCCGGCCTCGTCGAGCGCGGCATCGCGCCGGAGCGCATCCGAACCTACGGCATCGCCTTCCGTGGCAAGGAGGTCCTCGTCGGGTGAGACCCGACCCGGCCGAGGCGGGACATGCGACTGTCCGTTGTCCCCGACGAGCCTCAGATGGACGTGGTAGACCTTTTTGACAAAGCCGTCCTTCGTGTAGCTGAGGTTGAGGGAAACTCTTTCGCCCTCGTCCTACATCATGGTGAAACCGGAGCGCTCAAGCCGCTCCGCCGCCCTTTTCAAATCTGAATGGCTGGGAAGCTCGGCCAGGACGAGGCGCAGGTGGGAGAGCTCTTGGACGCGTGACGCCTGGGTGGCATCACGCTAGCCGGTGTAGGCATCCTCGGCGGAGTTGGTGAAGTCCTGCCTTGCGAGCCACTCCACCTCTGCTTTGCTCTCGGGGATGTCGATGCGCTCGATCTTGAAGATGACCGGGCGCGTGCCGTCGTTGCAGCAGGCGATCATCACGCGGTCGTCGTTGGTCCAGCCCTTCATGATGGATCCGCCTTGGAGAGCGACGTAGACGTAGCGACTGACGGCGTCCCACGCCTCGCCGCAGAACCGCCCGTCCATCAGGTGATAGAAGTCGTCCTGCTTCGGCGTCCTTTTTAAAACGAACTCGTCGCCCAGCTTGAAGAACGGGCACGGGCCGGACTTGGGGTCGGCCAGGTACTTTTGCTGATATCCCTCGAAGCACTTCGTCTCTAGGACGGTGATCTTGCATTCGTGCTGCATGGCGCATCTCCTCTCGTGGCTCTTGGCATCAACATTTTATGGCACGTGCGGGATGATGGCGGTGGGCTAGAGCAGGCGGAAGTGATCGCCCCAGGCAGTCGAGAGCATGTCGTGCACGGCCATCTCGATCGTTTTCCTGTGCTGCGGCTGGACGGCGAACAGGTAGTAGCGCTGCGAGACCTTATTGAACTTGAGGGCAAGGCCCGACGCGCCGGGAAGGTCCGCCCGTCCTAGCAGCTCATCGAGCTGGCGCGTGTAGAAGGGGTCCTTCCTCCGGGCCTTGTGCTGGTAGTAGACGACCGTCGAGCCCTGCGCGTAGTAGCTTGCGATTTCTTGTGGCAGAACGTACTTGTTCTCCTTTGGGCTTTCCATGGCAGATGGCACGATCAGGCCGTTGTCGGGGTCCACGCACACGACATCGCAGCCGGATACGGCATCGAGCGACCTCGCGAACCACTCGGAGCGGCATGCGACCCTCTGCGCCTTTGTCTTGCCCGCAAAGTCCAGACAGTCGGAGAAGAACGTCGCCTGCAGGATGCTGTTGTTCTCCATGCGACGAACCTCTCGCTGGCCCGACTTGACGATGTCCCTCAGCCCAAGCCACAGGTGCGGGTCGCATTCGCGGTACTCCTCCTGGTCGAGGTAGCCGATATGGCGTCCGTCGCCGTTGTGCGTCTCGTCCGGCGTGAGGTACCAGTTGAGTCCAATCGAGAGGCCAGCCGCACGCAACACCCTGAGCAGACCCAGCTTGCTGAAGTCGCCAATGTCACCTGTGTACCTGTTCTGCATGGTCGCTCCACATGTGTCGAAGCCGCTGCGTGTCACAAAGAGCATAGTGCAACGGAGCCCGCCGGCGCTCCGGTTGTGGCTTCAACGAAGAATTCAAGGTGGAGACAAGGGGAGAGACGTTGACTAGGAGGAGTTTGTACGGCAGATATCCTCCACTCTTTCCGCGATCTGATGTACAATAAAAACAAATATTCTGTTTTTATTGCAATTTGAGGAGAGGTCGTCAATGAGATTGCTCAGGGTTGTAGTGAAGGGAGCGGGACTTTTCGTCGATGACACCTTCGCCATGGACTTCTATGCCACCGATCGCGTATCTGGAAAGGACGGGCCGACGTACAGCCATGTATTCAGAGTGTCGGAAAACGGTAGCATCTATTCTCAGAATGTCGTGGGGATATCTGGCGTCAATGCGTCGGGAAAATCGACAGCCCTCAAGCTCGTACAGCTTGCCCTTGATCTTGTCTACGCACCCTATTTTATTCGTCGGGGATACTCGCGTCGCCATGTGCCGGCAAGGGCAAGAAGGCATCTCGTCTCGCAGGTCGTCTTTTGGCAAGGGGGTTCATATTACCTGCTCGAATCCGAGCTACATGTTTCCAAGGCAGCGGAGGAGGGTGACAGTCCGAATTGGTTCCGCATCGACGACGAGACGCTATGGCGGCTCACCGCGACTCGTCCGCGCAAAAGCATGATTGGCGATGTGGACGAGTTTAAGCACAATGCTGAGGTATACCTACGCAGGAATCAGAATGATGGCAGGGGCAAGTCGGTTCCCGCTGAGGCTAGGCGCTTTTTGAGGAGTGACATCAGCATAGCGGTTGCTTTGAGCATGTCTGAAGATGGTGGCGAACAGTTCGATCCAGGCGACATCCTGAGGACGACACATGCCACCTCAATAGTTCATGCCTTTGATAATAGTGTCGAGCTTCTTGAGTGGGATACGAACGCGGACGTCTTTCGTCTTAAGTACTACGGCGAGGAAGAACGCATTGTGAGCTCCGAAACGGTGCTGGATATGCTATCCGATGGAACGGTGATGGGAATCGGTTTGGTTGAGCGTGCCCTCGTCCAACTGCAAGCGGGTGGCTACATGCTTATTGACGAGATTGAAGCGGGACTCAACAAGACCCTCGTCAAATCCATCATCGAGCTCTTTCAATCGCATGCTAGCAATCCAAAGGGCGCCCAATTGATTTTTACGACCCACTACATAGAGCTTCTCGACTACCTCCCACGAAAGGATAACGTGTATCTGCTCGTGAGGAACCATGAATTCAATGCCGAGGTCATTAAGTATTCCGACCGCATCAAGCGTATAGAAAACAAGAAGAGTGAGGTTGTGCTCGCCAACGCTATTAAGGGAGCTATGCCTAGTTATCCAGAAGTTGAAGGCATGCGAGCGTATGTGAGGGAGTTCGTGCGTGAACAGTAGAAGGGCGGAGGCAATTCGCGAACTCAAATCAAGATCCGTGCTCTTTAGCTGCGAGGGCAAGGCAGAGCGGGTGATAGTCGAGAGACTTGTTGAGGACGATTTGCTAATTGTTCCGAAGGCCAATGTAGTCCGAGACATGGACGGTAGGCCATGCACGCTGCTCCGCAAGGCGAAGGACATTCAGAGAGAGTTCTTAGGGGTTGACTATCCTGCTGGACTGATGATCGCTCGAATAGTGGATGTGAATCCCGGGGCATTCAGATTGGCTCGTCCATATACGCTGCTAGACATAAAGATTTTTGATTTTATTACGCGTCCCGAAATTGAGTCGCTCGTGCTTGCGCGTGAAGGGGAGCTGGATAGATTCCGTGGACGACGTGGCCACGATCGTCAGCTCAATGCAAGCGACTGGTGCGTTCAAAAGCTTGGAATGACAGACGTCAAGTCGGAAGAGTTCCTTTTGGATTATTGGAATGATGCCGATCGGCTTATCCGATGCATCCGAGAGGCTCATTCTAAGCTTGGTGGCAATAAGAATGATCAGTTGGGTTTGGTTGACTTGCTTAAGGCGTGAAGCAGGAGGATGAACGCATGGACTCTAAGCGCCGCTGGACGCGCGCTACAAGCTCGCGCTTCGCTGCGACGTCGAGAAGGAGCCCTTTGCGATGGCGAAGCGGCTTGCCGTGCCGAAGGGGGCGAGGATAGACGTTTGGCATGTGTCCGACTTCGAGAGCGAGTCCGATTAGCACAGGCGGAGCTTCCAGGATACGCTGCGGCAGCGCAGCCCGATAAGTTTGCCTGGACATCCAAGCTGGCACGCTTGATGCCACGTGGGGCGACATTGTTTCGCGGGCATGGCAAGTCGCAGAACGTGCTGTGACAGAAGGCGAATGCGCCTGGTGAGCAGGTAAATGAGCAGGTAAATGAGCAGGTAAATGAGCATGTAAATGAGCAGGTAAATGAGCAGATAAAAACGCAGCCGCTGGCCATGTAACCGCAATCTCTTGTGGCAAAATGTTCCCGACCGAGAACGTGTGCTGAGGGATCCCCACGCTCAAACTATGCAAGTTAAACCGACAAAGGAGTTTGTAGCATGCCCACACCGACGCAAAGTGAAGCGTTCCGTATAGCTCTGGGGGCTATGCTTGACGGTGCGCAGAGAAGCCCTAAGCAGATCAAAGCGGTGGTGAGGCCGACCCTTGGCATGACCTCTGAGGAGGAGTCGGAGGTGACCTCGTCCGGTGTGATGGTGTGGGACAGTCGAATCGGTTGGGCTGTCCAGTACCTCCAGAGGGCAGGGCTTCTTGAGCGGGTTACACGTGGCGTTTACCGCATCACCGAACTTGGGCGTCAGACCTATGCGGACGGCACCGACGGTTCCGATATGCTTCGCCTGTTGAACACCCTCATAGCGAAGAACAACCCGTGGAGCATTGCGGAAAAAACAAAGGACAAAGACGCATCCGAGGAACAGGTCACTGACGAAGCCCAAACTTGTCAAGTTGATTCCATGTCGCCCGATGAGCGCATAGACGAAGCGGCTGCTGAGTTGGATGAGTCGCTTGCCGACGAGCTCCTGCAAATGGTTATGGACAAGGACCCCGCCTTCTTCGAAAAGCTGGTGGTAGACCTCATTGAGCGTATGGGATACAGACGCGGACGCGTTACGCGGTACTCGGGTGACGGCGGAATCGACGGCATGGTGACGACCGACGAGTTGGGTTTCAGGCCAATCTACACCCAGGCGAAGCGATACAAGGCAGACAACAAGATCGGTCGTCAGATGGTTCAGGCGTTCTTTGGAGCCTTGGGGAGCATTCACGATGGCGTTTATATTACGACGTCCACCTTTACCAAGGAGGCCGTGGAGGCGGCCAGGCTCTATCCTCATGCCACCGTGGTGCTCATAGATGGCAAGCGGCTCACCCAGCTCATGATCAAATATGAGCTGGGCGTGACAGTGGAGCGTGTCGTGAAGGTGAAACGTGTGGACCTGGATTATTTTGAGGGATGAGCCAGTGGATTGTCGATGATGCTGTCGAGTTTCTTTTAATGTTTAGCCTGGTAGTAGCATCCCGTCCACCCACAAACCGCGAGTAGACGGGATTGCCGCTTTTCAAATCCTATTTTCTTGTATACCAGCGATCGTAGAGCTGACGGCACGACTCCTCGTTGATGTAATTGCCGCTCTTGAACAGATCGTTGCGGAAGCTCTTGTAGGATACTCCCACAACACGCCAGTCATGTATGTTCCGGCTCTCGTAAGCCTTGCGATAAGCGCTGCCGCTTGGAAAATCCAACGCCTGGTTGTGGCGGAACGCCCGGTTGAACTTGGCCTTCATATAACTGGCTGGCTTGACCACGTTCATGCTGGGGGTCTTTCGGTACGATCTTGACATAGGTTCTCCTCTCACTAGGGTACCTACATCACAACCACCTCCAATTTGTGCACGCTTACCTTAAGACAATTACTGTATGCCACTATTGGCTTTGATGCAACGAATCTACTCGGTGCTCAACATAAGTGTGATACTGCTATGGTTTGTCTTAGGGGAAGATAGCTTTGAGGCTTTCGCGAGCTGTTGCGGTGAATGTGGCGACGCGCAGCTCGTTTCCGTCGTTCTCTTCTGAGCCGGTGATTGATCCCATCACCTGAAATCGAGTCGAAATGCCCTCAATCATGAGCGCAGTGTTCATGCCGTCTATGGTTGAATAGACCAGAATGTACGAATTGCTTTTGTAAGAATCTAGTTTGGTGGCATTGAGCCTTTCGGCGAGATTGCCTTTCCCAAGAGTTTCGAAGAGCATGCATCCGTTTAGCGTGTGTTCGATATTGGGAAGCGGTGTGTTGCAAGGCCACGTTGCTCCGTGTAGCTCTATCCCAAGCCCGAATGAAGGATCTTCGGGTTCGTAATAGAAGTAGAGAAAACTGCTGGTAGAAAAGTTCCCATGGTTCACCACATGTTCTTCGGCGCCAAAACTGATTGTTGCACCCTGAGCCTCAAGGTCCTCAAGTACCCAAGATTCCAAAGGCGGAAATAGCGTGAGGAGAGAAAACTCCTCATAACTTGTGCGCTCGATCTATAAGTCAACCGGTTCTCCCAATGGCAATGATTCAGCCCATGTGTACGATTCGCTGCCAGCCCTGTAGTTCGGACACCCCCAAGCTACGGGGTTGTCGTTCTCGTGTTTGAAATAGGGGCTGATCATGCTGTGCTTCGTCATGGCGCGCGTGACCACCGGTTGTCCGCACTCCGGGCAGGTCAACCATGTGCTGCGCCCGCCTCTCGCACCAAATCTGGATGAGTATTCCTTGGCCGTAATCCTCACCTTACGACCACCCTCGTGCAATATGGCTATATCCATGACGTTGTTCTCCGTAGTGGCTATGATAGCTTTTGCTAAGCTTGTGCATCAGTTTGAGAGTGTAGACATACCTTTGAAAGACTGTTTGGTCACATCGGCATCTGGCGCCAATCCTCAACTCACTACGGTGTGGTGTTCGGCAACGAGTAAAACGCGACCTTGTCTGATGCTCGTATTCGCGGGATTGAGCGTGTCCGCAACGGCGTGGACTGGGGATGGTTTCCGGATCCCTGGCGGTTCGTGAGGTGTGGTTGGGAGCCGTCCGCCAGGCGCCTTCTCATATTCGAAGAGCACAGCGCTAACAAGACCATGCCGGCGGACACGGGCAAAATCGTGGTCGATTCTCTCACCTACGCGGATGACGCCAACGGTGAGCCATACTTCCATGACCAGATCGTCTTCTGCGACGACACGCCCGACTCGAAGGTGCAGATGAACGTCTGGAGGCGCGAGCTCGGGATCCGCGTGCATGCGGCCAGGAAGGCCAGGATGAGGCGTTTGTCTTATGAGTGGCTGGCGGGCCTCCGTGAGATCGTTATCGACTCCAACCGGTGCCCGCTGACCTTCTCCGAGTTCACGCTCAAGGAGTTCGAGCGCGACAAGGAGGGCAACTGGATTGACGACATACCTGACGGGAACGACCACTCAAAATGGATAGGTGTCCATTCCACGTGACCGTTGACTACATGCACTGCTCGGTGCCGCACGCGCTGATCGGAAGCCAGGTGGACGTGCGCATGACCTCCACGGCGGTGGCGGTGCTCGCCGACGGCGAGGTCGTCGCCGAGCACCCGCGCCTGCGCGGCCGCAAGGGCCAGTACTCCACCGTCGTCGACCACATGCCGGACAACCACAGGCTGCAGGAGTCGCCCTGGTCGGCGGAGCGGTTCCTCTCGTGGGCGCGAAGGATCGGACCCGAGACCGGCGCCGCCCTTGCGCGCCTGATCGCGAGCCACGCGATAGTCGAGCAGTCGTTCGTGAAGTGCCGAAACATACTCGGCCTCTCCAAGACGTACTCCCCGGAGCTGCTGGAGCGGGCCTGCGGGCGCTGCAACGAGCTGCAGGCGACGCCCAGCTACACGGGCCTGAAGAACTCCATCCTTGCCATCAGGGCCTCCGACGCGAGGGCCAGGTCGAACGGCCGAGCGCCGTCCTCCGGAGGCACCGACGTCGTGGACCACGCCAAGGGCGCCGGCCGCACGAACGGCGCCGACGCGTACCGCAGGGACGAGCCGGAGGGAGGCGAGGAGCAATGCTGACGGAGGAGGACTTCGACCTGTTCCGGCAGTTCAGGATAAAGGCCATGGGCGACAAGCTGCGCGAGATGGTGGACGACCCCTCCTACGACGAGATGACCTTCGAGGAGAGGGTGAAGGTGCTGCTTGACGCTGAGGCCACGGCCCGCCGCGACCGCAAGGTCGCCAAGCTCGTGCGCGGCGCGAGGTTCAAGGACCCGTCGGCCTGCGTCGAGGAGGTGCTGTACCTACCCAAGCGCAAGCTCAACAAGGACCGGGTGCTCCGCTGGGCCGAGTGCGGATGGGTCGAGGACTGCGAGGTCATGGTCGTGATCTCCAAATCTGGTTGTGGGAAGTCGTTCCTGGTGCAGGCGCTCGGCAACGCCGCGTGCAGGAGGCTCATACCCGTGCGCTACGCCAGGCTTGCCGGCATATGCGAGGACCTCAACCGCGCGCGTGCGGCGGACGACGGCAGCTACTTCGAGCTCATGGACCACTACAAGGGCGTCCAGATGCTCATCGTGGACGACTTCATGACCACGCCGATCGGCACGCAGAACGCGATCGACCTGTTCGAGATCATGGAGGCCCGCGAGGGGCGCCGCTCGACGCTCATAGCGTCGCAGCTCGAGCCAAACGAGTGGTACCTGCGCATCGAGGGCGAACTGATGGCCGACTCCATCCTCAACCGCATCGCCACGGCGGCGCGCTACGTCGACCTGGAGGGACCGAACATGCGCAAGTACCTCGCGAATCGCAAGAACGCGTGAGCTCACGCGCACGCTAGCGCCGGTACCACCTGACCTTACTGGCGGTACCGCTTTTTCCCGACTTCTGGTACCAACTAAGCTGACTGTTGGTACCAGAAGCGGTTACTACTCAATTTGGACTTGGCAGTTGCCTTTGTCACACTATGTAATGATGCTGCAACCCGTAGGGGAAAGAACCCGTGATTCCAAAGCAATGGATATACGAATGCCCAAACCAGATTGAATATCGACGGCCGACATACTATGGCTGAGATACGCTAGTCATCAAACAGCGGACAGGAGTCTTTGCAATAAGGGTATGCGGGATTTCCACAGGCGTCGCAGCCCTCATCGCCGTCGTCGTCATCATCATCCGTATAGCCTATTTCGATATACGTGTGCTCGTGGCCACTCCGGTCGGTCCAATGCTCATAGACCGCTCCGTCAATCTCCTCGTAACTGTGGTTGTACTTCGGCATGGCTTACCCCTTTCCTAACGTTTATCACCAATGGTCCAAATAGAGGTTCTATATGGACCCAACCTCCATACGCAAGGACTTGTAGGTCCTTATCTCTGCTGACACTTTGAAATTGTGCGGAATCGTTGTTCGCGAAGCTTCGATTGACGGTGCGGCACCACTCACCACTCTTCCTCTTCACCCTCTGGATCCTCGTCAATCGCGATATTCACGGACGTATTGAGCCAGTCGCTGTCTGGCCTGCATACGAGTCGCGCATTGTTGTATGCCATGCGCATCGTGAGAATCGTTTGGCCAAGATAAGCCCCCGACTCAGTGGGTTCGACGACGAGGGCGATGTCTGGCGCATCGTCTTCCGTGAGGTCCAGCGGAAGCAGAAGACTCATCGTGTTGCGACGGGGGTAGAACGCCGGTACGGCCGTCCTGAAGTTCCACTCCACTCGCTTCAACGCAAGCTCCTTCGCGTCATCCAGCCTGTGCATCATGCGACGGAGCAGTCGTGGGTTGTCCCCGACCACCACCTTCAGCTCTCCGAAGAGACTGGCGCGCCGCTCGTTGTCCTCGCACTGTCGCAGCTCGGCTATAATGGCCCTCGCATCCCCGTTACCGTCCAGCTCGTCCTCAAGGAAGTCGAGGGGCAGCCTGCTGATGTTATCCAGCAGGATGTGGTTGGTGTCGAGCTCTAGGGGTTGTGCGGTATTGAAGAGCAGGTCCTCCTTCTTCGTGAAGTACTTAGCTCTTTCGGGGAGAGGGTTGAATGCCCGTACCAGCTTCTTTCCAAGTGTCCTGGACCCAGCTTGGCAAAAGCCCGCGAAGACCCATGGCCTATCGGTGCCGTCCTTCTTCGAGAAACACGCGTAGAGCGGCTCGTACACCTCGTTGACCAGGCCGGTGTTAAACGCCGCGATATCGAGGTTGGTATCCTCGCATATCTTGCCTTCGACTTGCAGATGGTAGAACGTGTACTTGAGATAGCTTTTGAGTATGGAATAGCGGCCATGCTCAGCGATCGCGTCCTCCTCAAAGTCCCACATCTCTGGCAACGCTGTCTCAGCAAGAGAACGGAGCATGCCCTCCCAGCTGGTGATTGTTGCCCACTTCTCAAACGCGAACCGAGCCTGGGCCGTCTCTCTCACGTAGTCATCGACGTAGTTCACTCTCCACGTAAATTCCCCAGCAGGGCCTTCGCTCGAGTTAAACTGGTGTCTAATTGTTATTTCAACAGGGGTCGTGTCGTCGGATCGCAATATGCTGATTGGAAACAGGATCTTACCTTGGTAGCAGCGCAACGAGCCGCTGTCCAAGTCGGCCTGGAAGTCTCGGTCCAGCATCGAAGGAACATCGAAGTTGTAGCCCGCAAGTTTGATGATTCTCGCTCTCATGTCCCGAGGGAGAAATGCAAACGACGACAGGGGTCCATCGAACGACTTGAGCTCCGCAAGCAGGTCCTCTGGCACCCTGTAGTGCAGGTAGTCCTTGGTCGAGCGCATTGCGAGCATCTTTTCCTCTAGCATCACGGGTATCGGCTCGATTGGCGCCTCCGTTTGGACAGGAGAGACGCCTTCATGCTCTGAGTCGTCTCTTGCCAACTGGTTCGGAAAAGGCACGCGGATGACCACCCAAGGCCTCCATCTGCCTGACCCATCATCGGGCCGATTGTTCTTGGTTATGGAAATCTCTGCTATGCGTCCGTCTGACAACCTCCTTCGCGTAGCAAAGTTGATCTTGCTTCCCTCGTACACGTAGAAGGCTCTTTTGGACAGGGCGAATTCCCAATCTGCCTGAAGAAAGTCCAGCGCTCGTGATGACACTGGATAGAAGCTCGTTAGATTACTGCGACTAACTGGCAGAAGGGAGGCAAAGTCCTCCAACCTCGGTTCGAACTCGTCGATGAACTCTTGCGGTACGAGCCTGTCCTTGTATCGCTTTGAGGATGCTGCTTCCTCGATAAAACTGCGCTGTTCCTCGCTGAGCTCAACGGAGTACCCGACAGCAGATTCGTTGGCGGCACCCGTTTCGGAGGGCATGGTTTGAATGCTGGGCATACCAGCTCCTTTCTAACAGTCCGATTTCACTTGCTTAACTGCTTCATGGATTTTTTACCCTCAGGTGTGGACTTATACAACGAGAAGCCATTCGTAGACGGTAAGCGGCTTTTATGCTGTCAGCTAATGCGTGGGTCAGATGCTTATGCTATCGACGTGCATATTACAATAAGGGCATCCAAAGTAGACGGTATTCCAATGGGTTTGTGATGTCCCGCAATAATGCCCATACCGGTAACCGGTGTGGGCATTGTTCGTCTCTGCCCGCGTACGAGACGAAGGAGTGTCACATGGACGGTGAGACCAATGGTGGCCAGCAGGAGACGCGGGCGCAGCGGGCAGCTCAGACGAACGGGTAGGAAGGTCAGCAGCAAGTGGCGCAGGGCCAACAGGAGGTAGGCGGCGCATCCGCCCCCGACTACGAGAAGCAGACGCGGACCGTGACGTACGCATCGTCGAACTCGAGGGCCAGGTGGCCGAGGCCGCCAAGAACGCCGAGACGGCCGAGCGGCTGCGTGGCGAGATCGCCGAACTCAAGGCCCAGGGAGAGTCCGACCGAATCGACTTCAAGCTACGGCTCGCGGGTGTGCGCAACGTGAAGGCGGCACGCGCGCTTCTTTCCGACCACGACAACGATGTGGACAGGCTCAAGGAGGCCGAGCCCTGGCTCTTCGAGGCGACTGGCAGGCACGTCAAGGGCGGCAGCGCCGGAGGATCCGGGACGACCGGGCTTCCCAACGCGGGCGCCGCGTCCGACGAGGGCAAGACGCTCAGGCACTGGCGAGAGATCGCGGGACTCACCGACGACGAGAAGAAGGAGTAAGAAATGCCAAACAGCATCGCATTCGCACGCAACTACACCTCGGTGATCGACGAGGTTTACCAGCGCGCCTCCGTGTTCGGCTGCCTTAACAGCGGCCGGCGCATGGTGCGCGCCGGGCACAACGCCAAGGAGATCCTCATCCCGAAGATCTCCGTAACAGGCCTCGGCGACTACACCCGAAACGTCGGATACAAGACCGGCGCGATCACGTACGAATTTTGAAGGACGGTCAACATTTGACGAATCAATCATAAGGGAAATCATCTGCCGTAAACAACGATGAGATGAATATGCGAGTAATCGTTGACGTGTCTTGGCCAAGCATCTGGTTTTCAGCTTGCCCTTCCGCCTAAATTTGCTTGCGCCAAGCGTGCTGAAATGTCTTACTAATACTGTACGATACGCCATTTAACGAGGTGATTCTGGTTGGACGCATCAAGCTCGGACGGAAACTCAAATCAGGGCAAGCGTGATGAACCGTCCATCGACGAGCAGATACGCTTGGAAAACGCAAAGAGGGCGGCATATGACGCCGAGAGGAGGAACTCAGAGCAAAAGGAGAAGGAGCGCAAATCAAAGGCGAAGCTCAAGCTCATAAAGCGGGTGCCCATCAAGATGGTGCTTATTGCTGTAGCCGTGATAGCGGCTGCGGTGATCTTTCTCCAAGCCTTCATCATCCCTGCCATGTCTCCAAAGCCGGAGCCAACTTATCTCGCTGAGTCCGATTTGGAAAAGGTCATTAGCGTCAGCAACATCTCGGCTGTCGACTATGTGTACAAGGGTATCGCCGAGAAGTGGGCAGCCGATATCTTCGGCAAGCATGTTGACTATCGCATTCGATACACAGCGCATGTACGTGCCAATTTTGATATGAACAATATAGTATTTGACATTGATGAGGAAAAGAAGACCATCTCCGTTACCATCCCTGATCCCATCATTGAAGCACCGGAGGTCGACGAGCAATCCTTAGACTATATGCCAGAGAACCATCCTGGGCATATTGCGGAGGCAATTGCTTTATGCAAGGAGGACGTGGCCCATGAGGTAAAAGAAGAAGACCTCATCTTGGAGAAAGCTTATGCCAACATACGGACGACGATTCGGGCGCTGACCTTTCCTCTAGTTGGCGAGGAGTACGAATTCATATGGCTGAAGGCTGATGGCACGTCGCTGGGAGGTGAGGCAGAATGAAGTGCATAAAAGGCCTTGGTCTTGCAATAATGGCGACAGTATGTGCCATTGCATTGAGTTCGTGCCAACGTGAGGAGTCAATGCGTCAACCGGACTTCTCGAACTACCGGAGCGTGGCGGAGCTTGCGACGCTGGATTGCTATTACCACAATGTCGGCGTAATAAGCATGGATGGCAACGATGTGTTTTGGGGATTCACGAAATGGGGGGCGAATAGGGGATGGTTCGAATATCGCGGCTCGGTTGCCATGGGAATAGACGCGAGCAAAGTTACTATTTCTGAGCCAGATGCTAACAATGTGGTTACGATTGCTATACCACCAGTGGAGGTGCTTGGTACGCCGAGAGTGGACGAGACTTCGTTCTCCGAGATTTACACGGAGAACCCCTTATTCTCCATTAACCTACGCGAGCAGACCGACGCCCTTGCAGTCGCCCAGGCGACAATGACAAAGGATGCAGAGGACGACGAGGCTCTACGGGAGCAGGCAAAAGAACACGCAATGAGGCTTCTCAAGGAATACGTGCTCAATGTTGGCGAAGCCTTGGGAGAGAATTACACAGTTGAATTTGTGGAAGCGAATGCCGAATCGGACAACACCGAAGACGGATCTGCGGAAGCTCAAGGAGAGAAACCGGTTGAGGCCAAGCCTGGCGGTTCGAGCGGGGAATAGGCTTGGCATTGCCTCATGTGCCAGTGATTGAACGCAGGCAAAAGGTATAAGACGTAGGCTCGAAATTTGTATGTGGAAAAAGCGGACATGCCCAACAATGCCTTGCCATTGTTGGGCATGTCCCTAGGCATCAGCTACCTTTAGCCTACAGGTCATTTGGAGTCCTAAATCGTTGCCGTACAATCAAGATGTTTCCAACTTCTAGGAGCATCACATGGCTGCGACATTCAAGTCAAACGATACTTCGATAGCTGACATCCTGAGGCAAATTGACTCGGGTTCCGTCCAGCTTCCCGACTTCCAGCGCGGATGGGTCTGGGACGACCACCGCATCAAGGCGCTCATCGCGAGCATTATGAGCTCGTATCCCGTCGGGGCGCTCATGTTCCTCGAGTACGGGGGCGACACCGTGAGGTTCAGGCGCAGGCTCTTCACCGGCGCGACGAAAGACGCGACGCCCGATGTGCTCGTGCTCGATGGGCAGCAGCGGCTGACCTCCATCTACAACGCCATGTACTGCTCTACTGCCGTGCCAACGCGTACCGACAAGGGGCAGCCGATCAAGCGGTACTACTATCTCGACATCAGAAAGTGCCTCGACGGGGTCACCGACACCGTGGACGCTATCCTCTCAATGCCGGAGGACCACATGCTGAAGTCGAACTTCGGCCGCGTCGTTGACCTCGACCTCTCCATGCGGGAGCGCGAGTACGCTAAGCTCATGTTCCCGCTCAACATCGTGTTTGACGCGCCGGCATGGATCGAGTGGACGAACGGCTGCAAGCAGTACCACGGCTACGAAAATGCCGAGGCCATGCAGCTCATTGACTCGTTCACCTCGCAGGTGCTGGTCTCTATCCAGATGTACAAGGTCCCCGTCATATCACTCGACAAGGACACCCCCAAGGAGGCTGTCTGCCAGGTCTTCGAGAACGTGAACACGGGCGGCGTCTCGCTCACGGTCTTCGAGCTCGTGACCGCGTCATTCGCGGCCGACGACTTCGGCTTGCGCGAGGACTGGGAGGGCGACGAGAAGAAGGGCTCCGTCGGGAGACGTGGTAGGATGCGCAAAGCGTCCCGGCTCCTTGCGGGTGTGTCGGCAACCGACTTCCTGCAGGCAATAACTCTCGTGTCGCGCTACTGGCAGTGGAAGGCGAATGGGCCTGCCGTAAGCTGCAAGAAAAAGGACGTCCTTTCGCTCGAGCTGGACGACTACAAGAAGTATGCAGACCTCGTCGAGGACGGGTTTGTGAAAGCTGCCCACTTCCTCGGGGAGCAGCGCATCTTCTCAACGAGAGACATCCCGTATACCACGCAACTCGTGCCCCTGTCCGCCATCTACGCAATCCTAGGAACCAAAGCGCACGACTCGGTTGTTCGCAAGAAGATTTCCCGCTGGTACTGGTGTGGAGTGATGGGCGAGATGTACGGAGGCGCAAACGAGACACGCTACGCAAACGACGTGACGGGTGTGGTCGCGTGGGCGGAGGGCGCTGATGACGAGCCCGACACAGTCGCGCGCTCGTACTTCCAGCCGATGCGCCTGCTTACGCTGCAGACCAGGCTTAGTGCGGCCTACAAGGGCGTTGTCGCCCTTATCCTCAAGCACGGTGCCCGCGACTTCATGAGTGGCAAGCCTATGGACTTCACCTTCTACGACGAGGAGAGCGTGGACATCCACCATATCTTCCCGCAGGACTACTGCCAAAAGCAAGGTTTGCCCCGGAGGAAGTGGAACTCTGTCGTCAACAAGACTCCAGTGTCCTCGCGCACCAATCGTGTGGTAAAGGGTGTAGCGCCAAGCGCCTACGCGGCCAAGATCATCAAGGACAGACACGTGGACTCCGATGACTTCGACAGGTACATGGCCACCCACGTGGTTGACGTGGACCTGCTCAGAACGGACGACTTTGATGGCTACTTCGTGGAGCGGGCAAAGGGGCTCATCAAGCTCATTTCTGATGCTATGGGCAAGCCCGTCAGCAACCTCGACGGCGAGGACGTGGTTGAGGGATTTGGCGCGGCGCTCGGCGAAAGGTGAATTGCCATGAGGGATGGAAAAAGGCCAGTTTACGAGCGCGTGACAACGTACTTGCCGCAGCTCGAGAGAGCATCATCAAGAGAGGCCGAGTCGGTGCTCTACCGAGAGTTCATGCCGGCGTGCTACGAGCCGGACATCACCGACCACCAATACGATCGAACGCTCGACGAGAGCGGCCTGTCTGGCAAGCGTGCCTGGACAGCAAACGTTGAGTCATTGGACCTCAAGACCACCGTCGCGCTCCTCACCTTCATCCTGAGGGCCGACCACTTCGCGGATGGCTCGTTGGCGCAGTCTCTGAAAATCGGCTATCTCACGAGGACGCTTCGTCGTCTTGCCGAGCTTGACGGCACCTGGAAGCGGCCCAACGTGGTCACCTTCTACCACGAGTATGAGAAGGACGGCTACCTCAGCAACTGGTACGGGTCACCATTCGAGTTCCGTGGCACCATGTTCCCCACGGGCGAGCACTGGATGATGTGGCAAAAGGCGCAGGTCTTTCGCGATCCAGACATGGCAGCAAAAAACATCGCGGCGACCGACCAAGGCACGGTCAAGTACCTCGGAAAGCAAGTGCATGGCTATTCTGACGGGGTCTGGAACGCCGTTAACCAGCAACTCATGCGCGTGGGACTGCGGTATAAGTTCGTTCAGAACAACCGCCTGCTCAACAATCTTCTATCAACTGGTTCTGCAGTGCTTGGTGAGGCCGCCGGCCAGAAAGACACCAAGTGGGGCGTAGGCTATGCAAAGGGAGACCCGAAGCTGGAGGACCCCGCCAACTGGTATGGAAATAATCTCCTTGGCAGGACGCTCATGGATGTACGGTCGGACTTGCGCTCGCTCTGTGTGGCGGGTGGAGGGTTCAAGTGGTCATCGGAAGATCTCGCAAGCAGCCAAGTATGGAGGATGAGTTTGCTGGTGCTTGCACGTATTCCGTCGACGAGACCCTTCGCGCTCATGTATGCGACCATCGTGGCACAGTACGTCCCGAACCACTTCTATGACGCGAGGGACGTTTTGCGAAAGGTTCGAGCGCCCATTTGCGAGATTGACGAATCGATGCGTCTCAACATGGGCGGCGGGTTGCCCATCGCGGGTTGGAGTGAGCTGTTGGACGAATTGGCAATGCAGGTTCGCTTGGGAAGGATATAGAGGTCTTATGGCATTCACGGTCTTCCATCTGTCATGGCGACAATGTCTGCGTGCACCCAACATAGAATCAGTGGTCTAGCATGAGCTCATACGAGTCTTATCAACGCAAAGCATTTGCATCGTCTTTAGCGAGGCTCGCCGATTATACGGCTAAAGGCGAGCGGCTGGCCTGGCAATCAATTGAGGTGCTGGATTCCGTGGCGAAGAAAGCTACGAAGGAGATACGAGGCACAATCGATTGGCTCGAGTCCAGCGATTTGGAAGACGAGCAGATTGGCGGTTATCTCGCGGAACAGCTCGGCCAAATCAGTCGCGAGATCAGCTTGTTGCCCTACCAAATAGCCGAGGAGCTTGATACCCTGCCAGACGAAACGTTCACCATATCCCTGTTCGGAAGGACGAAGGCTGGCAAGTCGACCCTAGTATCCATTCTGACGGAGGGTGACGACAGCATCATAGGGAAAGGGAGGCAGCGGACAACCCTTAAGGTAAGGCCGTTCTTCTGGGAAGGTCTCAAGGTCTTCGATGTGCCAGGGGTGTCCGCCGCGGGTGACGATGGAGGGAAGGATGCGGAGGAGGCGCTTAAGGCGGCGCGACCGAGCGATCTCATCATCTTCGTCGTGGGGAGCGACAGTTTTCAAAAGGAGACGGCAACCCATCTCGCCCGCGTCAAGGCGCTCGGAAAGCCCGTGATGTGTCTCGTGAACATCAAGGAGGGCCGCGAGATTCGCACGGGCCACGAAGAGGATGACGTGGAGACGCTCTGCTGGCGCATAGATCGCGCCTTCTCCGACAAACCGAGGCTGAGCGGCATCAGGGATGCCGTGCTCGCTTATGACAATGAGTTTAGCCAGAAATGGGGGCCGATGCCCTTCGCTTACGCCCACCTCAGGTCCGCGTTTCTCGCACAGCAGATGAGGGGGACGCCATGGTCGGCCCGACTGATGGAGGCCTCTCGATTTCAGGATGCGATTGGACATATCTCGGATGGGATTCGCCGTGCGGGCTGCTTCATGAGGCTAAAATCGTATGTCAATGTCACATCGGGCTATATGATCGAGGCATACGAAGGACTCGCGCGCCAGGGCGTGGACAGCCTCATGCAGCTCCGCCTGCTCAACACGAGAATCAGGCAATACGAGGAATGGATTGATGAATTCAAAGAGAGCTGCGATCGCCGAGCGCGAACGCTCGTTAGGGGCATATGCGAAGACCTAAAAGCCGAGGCAGATACGTTCGCCGAAGACCATTACGAAGATAAGCATGCAAACGAGACCTGGAACGCAATCGTCACGAAGTGCAGATGTGAAAAGAAGGCCAACAAACTGCTGTCAGAGTTTCAGGACGAAGCCACGGAGAAACTCAGGACCCTTGGCAGAGAAATCAGCTTCGAGATCAGCTTCCTTAGCTTGAAGCAAGGACAAGAGAGCGTCAACCCCCAGATGTTCATAGACAAGAACCTCATCTGGAATAGGGCGATGACGGCGGCGGAGGTCGTCCTCGGCGTTGCCGCAATGGCAACTCAGGCTCCCGTAGTCATCACGGCAGGGCTCGTGGCTGCGGGTGCACACGCCGTTGGCAACCTAGTATTCAAAGACGGGGAACGGGAACGTTCTGACGCTATCAGAGAATTCAGAAGACGCCTCGATGAGAGCATCACGTCATACGGCAACCGACTGAGCACACAGATAAGTGAGTCTGTGCGGACTGGGATCATCGAGGCTCGCCTCGATGCGTTCGCCGGAACCATGCGCTCTTTGTACGAGGGAATCGCTTCGCTCGCAACCACACAGCTCGGGCTAGCGTCGCAGATTGAGTACCAGATAAACAACCTTGGACTCAATCTGGTGGGAGAGGCACTCGACTACGATGGAAACGGCTGCTATGCATCGAGCATAATGCGCGTAGCAAGGATTCCAGGCGACTCGCTGCTGCTCGTCACCAAGAAGCATGCGTTTGTCCCGTCCGAGGTTCTGGATCGGCTCACGAAGCTCCTAGAGGATGCCACCACCATCGAGGTGGGCGATTCTGGGAAAGTCTCGCTCTCAGACCTGGTTGAGAACACGGGGGGAAGCGGAATCCTGGTCGAGTTCGCGTCTCCCGGTGAGCACCTGATTGCGTACAATCCGACCACTCATGGAGGCGAACTCATCATGACCAGGCTATCAATGCAGCTAAACAGTATCGTAGAAATCAGCTAAGGAGGACGTTCATGAAGCACGAGGAGTTCTCGTTGTCACAGATGGTTGACGAGGGAGACGCCCTGATTGCCCGTGCTCACCAGGTATTCGAAGAGATGGGGCGCGATACGAGCGGTCTGCCAGGCGACGCCACCACGCAGGACGGGCCAATCAGCATCGTGTTCGCAGGGCAGTACAGTGCCGGCAAGTCGTCAATAGTAAAGGCGCTTACCGGCAACGAGGAAATCGAGATCGGCCAGACGGTCACAACGCAGGTCGTCACGGAATACCCGTGGCACGGCATGCTGATTATCGATACCCCAGGAATCGGCACCGGCCTCGGCTCCTACAAGGAGCACGACGTGAAGTCGCTCGACGCAATTAACCGATCAGACGTATTGGTATACGTCGTTACCAGCGACGGCTTCGAGAAGGCCATTGCCGAGGAGTTCAGGAACCTCATTATCGATGGGGACAAGGCTGACGAGACGATACTGGTGGTCAACAAGATGATGGAATGTGCCGACGGGAACACGCCAGAACAACGCGCCATTATTTCCAGCGACATTGCTACCACTACGGCCCCGTATTCCCCCGATGAGCTTCATGCAGTATATATTGACGCTCGGTCATACCTTGACAGCATCGATTGCGAGGAAGAGAACCCACGGATGTCGGCAATTCTTCGCGAGGACTCAAACATGGGTGACTTAAGGACCGCGCTTGATATGGTTGCGCGAAAGCGCGGTGTCATCGCACGGCTAACCACACCCCTCTATCGGACGATTGGCGAGATTGACAAGGCAATTGACGATTTGGACGACCTCGGCGACGAAAAGGTATTATTGCTCAAGAGGGAGCTGAGAACAGAACACGCCTCCATAGCCAACATGAGGTCGGACATATTCTCCCGTGCTCAAAGCGAGTACACGGAGGCGTCGTCAAGGATAAAGGAGGAAGGCAGAAGACTCGCAGACGTCATAAATGACTGCGAATCGGAAAGCGATTCAGAGGCCGAGATTGCCGCTGCATCGCAAAGAGTCTTGGAGTTAGAGACTGGGTGCATGGATCAAATCGACAAGTTGCTCCAAGAAGGAGCTGAAAAGCTGGAGGTTTCGATAGAGAACCTTTTCGCGGCACTGCAACGGGGCCTTGATGTGAAAGTGGAGTATGGACAAGACCAGCGAGGTTTTACGCGTGCGGTTCTCGACCAATTGGTGCGAGAGGGTGCTCTCGAAAAGGGCAGTAACAAGCTCATAGCCCTTTCAATTGGAGATGCGGCCGAAAACGGGCTGAAGATGTATCGGGCAAGCGATGCACACCTGTTTTTCCGTGAGGCTTCCAGAAAGCTGGGAATAAGGCTGAAGCCTTGGGGAGCGGTGAAGATGGCAAAGGGATTGAACTACCTTGGCAAGGCGCTCGGAGCGGCGGGAGTGGTGCTT
>CACZFB010000021.1 GCA_902780305.1 uncultured Coriobacteriaceae bacterium
CGGCGTTGGCGCGGGCTGCGGCGTTGGCGCGGGCGCGGGCTCCGGCGCGGGCTCTGGGGCCGGCTGTGCAATCGGCTTGCCGCACTCCGTGCAAAACGAGGCGTTGTTGGGAAGTTCGGTACCGCAGTTAGGACAATGCATGGTCGCCCCCCATGGGTAAGCACGTGAACAGACGCTACGCACTACCATTATATGGGAACGGACACGAGAGGGGTCCTTTCAACGACAACGGTGCCGACCTATCAATGGGGGTCACCCCCTCTGATAGGTCGGCACCGCAATCAGGCAGACACATGTTCCGCTAGATTCCCTGCGCGCGGCGTAGCTTGCGCAGCTCGGCACGCTTCTTGGAGGCCGCACACTCCTCGTGCTCTTCCGGCGTGTTGGCCACTAGCCCCCACGGAACGGGCGTGGGCCTACCTTCCTCGTCGATACACACCTCGGTAAGGTATGCGTGGTTTATCATACGGCGCTCGCCGGTAACGGTGTTCTCCACGTACGTGTCGGCGCGCACCTCCATGGAGGTGCGCTCAACGTGCGTAACCCACGCCTCTATGGTCACGATGTCGTTGAGAAACGCCGGGTGATGAAACTCCAGCGTGTCCACGGCAACCGTGGTGATGGCCGTGCCCGCGTGCCGGCGCGCGGCAATGCCCGCGGCATCGTCGATCCACTCCATGAGCCGGCCGCCAAACAAGCGATCGGAGCCGTTCATGTCTTCGTGGCGCAGCATGCGCGTGGCGATGGTCCTGGAGCTGCCCACGTGCTTTACACCAAGAGGATACTCATGTGCCATGTTGTCTCCCGCCCGTATATTACATCACCGTAATAGTATGACACAGGTTACCGCAAAGACTGCCGTCGCACTAGCGCCTCGTGCCAAAGATGCCGCGGGTTATCTGACGACCCGCCTCTCGGCCGATGCTCCCCACCACGCTGTTAAAGATGTTGCCCACCACGCGGTCGCGCGCACGCTTGGCCTCGGCCTCCGCCCGCTCGGCGTCCTTCTCGGCCTTGAGGCGCAGACGCTCTGCTTCTTTCTCCTCCTTGAGCCGTAGGCGGTCCGCCTCCTTCTCGGCCTTCAGCCGCAAGCGCTCCGCCTCCTTCTCCTCGGCAATACGCTTGCGCTCGGCCTCCTTCTGGGCTTGGGCCTCGGCAGCTGCCTCCTCCTTGGCCTTGCGCGCCTCGAACTCCGCCTTCTCCTTCTCGAAGGCGGCACGCTCGGCAGCGAGCTTTGCAGCCTCGTCGGCCTCGGCGCGCGCCTGCTCGATGAGCTCGAACGCCGACTCGCGATCGATTGCCTCCCCGTACTTGCCCATGAGCTCGTAGTCGTTGGCAATCACGCTGGACACGATGCCCGCGTCGGCAGCTGCCATGCGGCATCCGGGGAACAGCACCTTTGCGCGCTCGACCACACTCGGGCGGCCGCCCTCGTCCAAAAAGCTCACCAGCGCTTCGCCCGTCGCGACGTCCTGCAGTGCCTCGGCCGTGTCGAACGCGGGGTTGGTGCGGAAGCTGGCCGCCGCGGCCTTGATGGCCCGCTGCTCGGCCGGCGTGTATGCGCGCAGGCCATGCTGTACGCGGTTGGAGAGCTGCGCCAGTACCTCGCCAGGCACGTCGGAGGGCGACTGGGTAATAAAGTACACGCCCACGCCCTTGGAGCGAATGAGCTTCACCACCTGCACGACCTTCTCCACGAGCTGTTTGGGCATGCCGTTAAAGAGCAGGTGGGCCTCGTCGAAGAAGAACACGAGGCGGGGCTTGTCGGGGTCGCCCACCTCAGGCAGCGTCTCGAACAGCGTGGACAGCATCCACAGCAGGAACATGGAGTAGACGAGCGGCGTATTTACCAGCTTGGCGGCATTGAGGATGTTTACGTAGCCACGACCGTTGGCGTCGCAGCCAAACCAGTCCATGATGTCGAGGTTGGGCTCGCCAAAGAACACGTCGCCCCCCTGGTCCTCCACCGCAATCAGCGCGCGCTGGATGGCGCCAACCGACTGGCTGGACACGCGGCCGTAGGTCGTCTCGTACTCCTTTGCGTGCTCGGCGACGTACGCCAGCATGGCACGCAGGTCCTTGAGGTCGATGAGCAGCATCTGCTGGTCATCGGCAACACGGAACACGATGTTGAGGACACCCTGCTGCACCTCGGTAAGGCCCAGCAGACGACTGAGCAGCTGCGGGCCCATGTCGCTTATGGTCACGCGCACGGGTATGCCCGCGTCACCCAGCATGTCCCAAATGTGGCAGGGCGTGCCCTGGAACGCAAACGCACGCTCGTCGATGCCAAACGCCTCCATGCGGCTGCGCAGGCTGTCCGTTATCTCGCCCGCCTGGGCCATGCCCGTAACGTCGCCCTTTACGTCGGCCATAAACACCGGCACGCCCGCATCCGAGAAACCCTCGGCCATCACCTTAAGCGTAACGGTCTTGCCCGTTCCGCTTGCGCCGGCAATGATTCCATGGCGATTCGCCTGGTTGAGCAGCAGGTAGCAGGGGTTCTCACCCTGGGCGATCCAGATCTTGTTGTCTGTGAGCATCGTGAGTCCTCTCGAACGACCGCATTCCTTAGCACCCCATTGTATCAGCCTGCCGACGGACTGAGCCAAACGGACAACGCCATCCCGCTGGCATTTGCCCACGCTTTGCCATCAATCTACCTGAGGCACGTAATTACTCGACCCATGGAAGACGCGAAGGACTGTCGCGCGGCCATCATAGACGCGATATACAACAACGTACTTGCCAACAACAAGCTTTCGATATCCCGAACGGGCGAGCATGGGGTCTTGGTGCAATGGTCCCAAGTACGGTGATGTGGCAAGCAATTCTATTCCTGCAAGGATCTTGTCGGCCGCCTTATCTGCCGCCGCCTCTCCGGCGTAGCGCTCCAAACGATTCGCGATGCCAACGATGTCCTCGTACGCCGAGAGCTGAACGAGGGGCAATTCAGGCGACGTCATGTACACGCCTTTTGCGCAGCATGTTGCGGACCTCGTCTGTGGTAAAGGTAGGCTCACCCGAAAGCCGCCGGGCTTCGGCCTCCAGTACGGCCGCGCGCTCGTTGAGGGCTCGCTCACGCTCTTCGAAAGCCTCGTTGCTCATAAGCACAACATCGCCCTCGCCATTCCGGGTGATGTAGATGGGCTCACCAGACTCATGCGCCATTTTTGAAATGGCCCCGTATTCATTTCTCAGCTTCGTAGACGACTGTATGTTCATTACACGCCTCCAAAAACACAGTATTCTAGCATTATTCTACTATTATTCTACGATGTCTTCAAGGCACTGGTCGAAGTGCCAGCCTACAATGAGCGTGGCTTGTGACCGGCTTGTGACCGGTTACACGTTTTGGGTCGAAAAGAGCCAAGAAATCGGCGATATGTGTCGTTTTTTAGTCTCAAACGCCCACCGTCGCCAAAGCGGCCCACCATCGCCGCAGGTAGGAGGCTCAAAAATGCAGCCCCGTATTTTGCGACACCAAAAAACGACACATATCGTCAAAAAAGTGGCTCTTTTCGACCCGAAACGTGTAACCACCCAACCGAAGTGTTGAGAAAAGGGGCCAAACCCCTTTTCTCACGACGAGGCAAGGATGGCATCGTAGACCTGCGAGCGAGAGAGGCCGTGCTCCTTGGCGAGGCGCTTGGCAAGCTGGCTCTTGGACTCGCCGGCCGCAAGCCCTGCGACAATCGCGTCCTCCAGCGACATTGCGGGGTCGGTCCCCTGCGGCGCCTCCCCCTCGACGGGACCCTCGACCACGATCACGCACTCGCCGCGCACCTCGGGTCCGGCGGCAATGCGCTCGGCCAAGGCGGGTGCCACGTCACGCACGACCTCCTCGTGGACCTTGGTGAGCTCGCGCACCAGCGCCACGCGACGCAACGGCATGACCTGCGCAATCGACGCAAGCGTACGGGCGACCCGGTGCGGAGACTCGTAGAGCACGAGCGCGCCCGGCACGGCCTGCAGCTCACCCAGACGCCTGAGCTGCTGACCCGACTTGCGTGGCAGGAACCCCTCGAAGAAGAAGTGCTCCATGGGCAGGCCCGAGGCCACCAGGGCACACACCACGGCGCTCGGTCCGGGTATCACCTCCGTGGGCAGTCCGGCGTCGAGCGCCGCATCCACCAGGTGCCGGCCTGGATCCGAGACGCCCGGCATGCCCGCATCCGATACGAACGCCACGCGTTCGCCGGCACCCACACGCTCCAGCACGCAGGGCACGCGCGAGCGGATTACATGCTCATCGCATCGCTCCAGCGGAACCCGGACGTTAAACCTTGCCAGCAGCTTTGCCGTAACGCGCGTGTCCTCGCACAGCAGCACGTCTGCCCGGCGCAGCGTGTCCAACGCACGCGGGGACAGATCGTCCAGATTGCCAATGGGCGTGCCCACCATAGAGAGCATGCCGGTTTGCCCAGCTCCCACCAAGTGCACCGCCTACTCCAGCATGCTTCGCTCAAAGACGGCCAAGGCGATGCGAGAGTCCCATCCCGAGAGCTGCGACCCGGTCTTCCACGTTTGGAAGAACCAGCCCGGAAGGTCCTCGAACGCGGCAATCTGTTCGGAGCAGTACACGCGCTCGAGCGCAATGCGGCCCTCGGGGGTCATCAGGGAGTCGGCGAAGGGCAGCGCCGCAGACCACGCACCCACCATAACGGGCAAGCCGCTGCGGTATGCCTTGGCCAGCACCTCCTTGGACTCCGACACCAGCTGAGAGGCACCGGCGGGGCCGGTGGCGTCAATCTTGTCGGCGTAGTGGTACAGATGGCAGTCCAGCCATACGTTCTTATAGCGCCCGGACATCATAAAGCCACGCCATGCCTGAGGCATTCCCGCATCGGGCAGCACCACGCGCGGCTCGTCTCCCACCGCAGCGCGCACGACCGCGTACGCCTCGCGATAGTAGTTGCGCAGCGCGTGCGGAGAGACGCCCTCGGTTATGCCAAACAGGCCCTTACGATGCTGGAGCACTGGCTCGTCAGCCACCTCAATCCCCATGAGCGCAGGTGCCTGCGCGTAGCGCTGCGCCAGACGGGACAGCACGTCGAGCATGGACTCGCGCTGGTTGCGCCCCGTGCTGGAAATCTCGTTCTCCTCGTTGGGCTTGCCGGGGTTGATGGAAAGAACCAGCAGGACGTTGATGCCGTTGTCGTGTGCCCACTGCATGGCGGCGTCCACGTACTCGATGCACCCCACGTTAAAGCTGGGCTCGGGACCGTCCTTCCCAAACACGTACCAGGGAACGGGCAGGCGAACGGCATTGAAGCCCCTGCGGGCAATCTGCTCGAAGTCCTCGCAGGTAATAAACGTGTCGCGATGCTCGCGCACAAGGTCGCGATACAGGGCCCGCCCGAGCGTCTCGGCAACGCCGCGCTCCCCCAGCGCACCCGTACCGGCAAACAGGTCTGGCGTGACCCAGGACTCAAGGCTCAGCCACCCCGTAAGATTCACCCCATGAAAGGCCCGACGCTCCACCATCACGAACAACCCCCCGCACATTCATACAGCTAAAACCTTTTACAGTATAGCCCCACCGTAGGACAACAATGCCTACTTTTCATGAGCTACCAGCCCATCAAAGGAGGTTACCCCTTGATAGGCGGGCACAGACTGGTCACAGAGGGTTTGCGGGGCAAAGAGGAGGTTTACGTCCTTGCGGATAGCCACCTTAAAGAACGCCATTGACCCAGGCCTTCCTGGCCTGTTTGGCAAGAAAATATCAAGCCACACATTGGTGTCCACGATAGCGGACTGCAGTGCGTCACTCATACACGTATTCCTCGCTCTCGCGCAAGTACTGCTCAAAAGCGGCATCCTCGTATTCCTCATCACTCAGGGGAACGATCGAGGACTGGTCCACACCCGCCATGCTGAGCAAGTTGGAAAACGCGTCCCCCGCGCCACCGAGCACTTGGAGCCCGTCGTCTACTGCTGTTCGCCCTGCTCCGGCTTGCGGGTCCTGCGACGGCGACGGCGACGCTTGGGCGCCGGCGTCTCGCTCGAAGGCGGAGCGCTCTGCTGCTGTTCGGCCTTCTGCCCCGCACGGTCCCCGGGACGACGCTTCGCCTGGCGGTGGCGCCGCCTCTCGGTGCCCTTCTCGGCACCCTTCTCGCCGCTCGCGCTCGGCGCCGGCGTCTTCGCGGACGGCTGGGCCTGGGCCTGTGCCGTTGCCTCGCCAGAGCCGTTCACGCCCGAGCGCCGACGACGGCGCCTGCGCGTGCGCTTCTCGAGCGACTCGCCCTCAGCGGCGGGCGCTGCTGCCGCCGCCGCGCGCTGTGCCTCTGCCTTCGTCCTGGGTGCGGCGTCCTTGGGCGCGTCCGCGTTCTTCTTGCGACGCCGACGCCGACGGCTCGGCTGGCCCTGCTCGCCCTGAGCCTGGCCTTGGGTTGCCGCGGACTCTTGGCCCGCCTGTCCCTGCGCGCCACCCTTGCGCTTGCGACGCTTGCGCGGCTTGGTCTCCACAAACAGGTCCGACTCGTCAAACGTTTCGACCGGAACCACGCCGTTCTTGCGGTCCAGCTCCGCCAGCGCCATCTGCACGTCGGGAGAGCTGAGCTTTTCCAGCGACGCCCGCACCACGGTGTCGGGCCTGCAGGGGCAATGCAGCTCTTCGGACTTCTTTATTGCGGCCTCCGACGTCTCCATCTCGGCCAGGGGAATGCGCACGACCTTGCCGTTTTCGATGCGCATGCAGATCTCTTCCTTGGGCGTGTCGTACTCCACGATCTTGGCCTTGCCCAGCGGCGTGTCGATTACGGCGTTGCGCTTGGGTGCGCGACCCTTGAAGTCGCGATACGCCTCGAACTCGTAACGCAGGCAGCACATGAGCCTGCCACAGGCGCCGCTGATCTTGTTGGACGTCAGCGGGAGGTCCTGCTCCTTGGCCATGCGTATGGAGACGGGCTCGAACGAGAGCCCGAACCGGGCGCAGCACAGCTCCTGGCCGCAGTGACCAAAGCCGCCCACGACCGCCGCCTCCTCGCGCACGCCAATCTGACGCATGTCGATGCGCTCGTGCAGCTCGCGCGAGAGCTCGCGCACCAGCTGCCTAAAGTCCACGCGCTCCTCCGCGGCAAAGTAGCACACCACCTTCTCGCCGCCAAACAGGTACTCGACGGCGACGGGCTTCATGTCCAGGCCGCTCTCGACCACCAGCCTGCGAAAGACGGGAAACGCCTCGTCGCCCTTGCGTGCCAGACGGTCGGCCACGGCGAGGTCGCCCTCCGTGGCAACGCGCAGCACGGGCTTGAGGGTTGCGTTGCCAATGGTCTTGCCCAGCTCCTCGCGGCTCATCTCGCGCGGGTTGGACGTGGCCAGGCCAATCTCGGTGCCACGCTCCGTGGAGCACACCACGTGGTCGCCTTCCAGGGCGCCCGTGGCACCAACGTCGAACCAAAGGTCGCGAACGGCATGAGAGAACCTTACCGGTATAACGGCGGGCATGCGAGTGCCTCCTTGATTGCTAAAAGCATGACCTCGAGGGCCAGCTGTGGTGTTACGTTGTGGGCAACGTTGCTCGCGGCGGTGCGGCACGCCTCGAGTGCGCCAAGCACGCCCGCGGTTGTGGTCGTGCGCGCGATGCGCTCTACGGCATCCTCCACGTCGGCGTTTACCATGGGTTCGGTCGCCCCCTCGCAGCGCATGAGCACGTCGCGCAAAAACGACTCCGCGGCTGCGAGCGCTTCCATAATACTCGAACGTTCCCGCGCCGTGAGTTCGCGCTTGTGCATCTCCTCAATCTGTCGAAGAGCCCGCGCCGACAAGAACTCCTCATCGTCCGACGACGCCCGCTCCTGCTGGCGCCGAACCTCCTCGAGCGGAGAGCGAATCTTCTCGCACAGGTCCTTGGCCGAGGTCAACACGTCCCACGCGTCGTCGTCCTCCAGCTCGCACAGCACGCGCACCATAGCGCGGCGCACCTCCCGACGTCCCGGCGACGAGAGGAACTCCGCAGCGCGACTGGGAGATCCGGTAACCGAGAGCGCAATGCGCGCCTCCTCCTCGCTCGCCCCCGTCCTGCGCTCGACGGACGCCACGGCAACCTGCGGCGCGACCACCCTAAAGGGCACCTGCTGGCAGCGCGACACGATGGTGGAGAGCACCGCGTCGGCCGAGCGCGCGATGAGGATGAACACCACGTTGGGCGGCGGCTCCTCAATGGTCTTGAGCAGGGCGTTTGCCGACCGGCCCCGAAGGCGGTCGGCTCCGTCCAGAATGTACACCTTTGCCGAGGCGCGCACCGGCGCCATAGAGACGTCCTCCACCAGCTCGCGTACCTGATCCACCAAATAGCCCGAGACGCCACCTGGCGAGAGGTGCCGCACGTCTGGATGAGTGTGGTGTGCCACGCGAATGCACTCGTCGCACGAGCCATCGCCGCCGTTGGGGCACACGATGCACTGCGCGACCGCGTCGGCCGCCTCCAGCATGCCAGCGCCCGGCACGCCCACAAACAGGTAGGCGTGCGAGAGTCGTCCCTCCACGAGCGCGGCGGCAAAGAAGTCGCGCACGAGGGGCTGGTGTTGCAGGCGCTTGAGCGCGTTGGGCACGATCGAGACGTTGGCCACGGCTAGCTCCAGCTACCGCCCAGGCATTCGGCCAGCACCTTGCGCACGCGAGCGTGGACGACTTCCACCGAGCCCACGGCGTCCACGACGTGCACACGGTTGGGATCGTCCTGCGAGAGCTTGAGGTAGCCGTTGCGCACCTTGCGCTGGAACTCCGTGCCCTCACCCTCCACGCGGTCGGTGGCCTCGTGCGTTGCCCGCTCCAGGGCCTCGTCGGGATCGAGGTCGAACACCAGGGTGAGGTCAGGCGCCAAACCACAGCTTCCCAAGCTGTTGGCCATGCTCACCACGTTTGCCGGCAAGCCGCGAGCTGCGGCCTGGTAGGCAAAGGTGGAGTCGTAAAAGCGGTCGCACACCACCACGGCACCGCGCTCGAGCGCCGGCTGCACCACCTCGCGCACGAGCTGCGCGCGGGCGGCCTCGTACAGGAGCAACTCGCACTCGTCGCACATCTCGTCGTACTGGGGATCGAGGACGAACAGGCGGATCTTCTCGGAGATGCGCGTGCCACCGGGCTCGCGCAGGCGCACGACCTCGCGTCCCTTGTTCTGGAAGTCCTCCACCAACAGCGTAGCCTGCGTGGTCTTTCCGCAGCCGTCAACACCCTCAAGCGTCACGAACAGTCCCGTGCTCGACATCGCACCCTCCCTTCCTGAGAAGAGGGGCCAAAACCCCTTTTCTCATTTTCGCCAAAAGTGAGAAAAGGGGTTTGGCCCCTTTTCTCACTTCGGTGGTCACTGCTTCTTTCTTCCACGCCGCTTGGGCGCAGCCTTCTTCTCTTTGCTGGGGCAGTCCATGTTGACGCAGATGCGCCATGGACCCCGCTGCGTTACGACCTCCACCATGGGCGCCCCGCAGTCCGGGCAGGTCTCTCCCAGGGCATGGAGCTCGCCGCGCGCCGGCAGCGGATAGCTCGTGCCGCACTCGTCGTAGTGCTCGCAGCGAATAAATCGCTTGCCCGTGCGCTCGCTCTTGTGCGCGATGAGGTCCCCGTGACGGCCCGCAGCCGCGCACGCCTGGCACTCCCCCACCTTGAGGTCGGGCTCGAAGTTCGTGGGACAAGCAGGATTGACGCAGGTCTCGTACGCGCGCTGGCGGAACGGCTGCACCTTGACGCGCGGCGCGCCGCACTCCGGGCAAGCACCCTCCAGCGGGGAGATGCGACCCTGCGGCACCGGATACGTCACGTCGCAGTCCGGCCAACCCATGCAGCCCACAAACGAGCCACGGGTCTTTGCCGACGACTTCATAACCAGGTCCTTGCCGCACTTGGGGCACACGCCCACCTTGGCGTCGGCGGTCACGGCGTCGGCGATCTCGTTGCCCAGGTCGTCCTTGTGCTCGATGAGCTTGTCGATCCACTCGGCAAGCACCGCGCGCGACTGCTCCACCACCCTGTCCTGGGTGTCGGCGCCCTCGCTCACGCGCGTCATGCTCTGCTCGAGCTCGGCCGTCATCTCGGGCGTGGTAATGGGCGGGGCGAACTCGTGCAGCGCCTTGATTACCGCCATGCCCAACTGGCTGGGCTCGACGGGGTCGTTCTTAAGGTACTTCACGTCGTACAGACGCTGTATGATGCTGGCACGCGTGGACTTGGTGCCCAGGCCGCGGCGCTCCATCTCCTGGATAAGACGACCCTGGCTGTAGCGGGCGGGCGGCTCGGTCTGCTTGGCATCCAGCCGCATGGCCTCGACGTCGCACACGTCGCCCACCTCCAGCGGCGGCAACTGGTCGTCCTTCTTGAGGCCAAACGGGTAGATTGCCCTAAAGCCAGGCTTTACCAGCACCGATCCGGACGTGACGAACGGCTCGCCACCAATGGAGAGGCTCACCTTGGTCCCCTCGCTCACCGAGGAGTCCATGAGCGTGGCCAAGAAGCGCCGGGCAACGAGGTTGTACAGCTTCCACTCCGCCGGCTGCAGCTTGTGCGGGTCGGCCGGCGCCGTGGGATAGATGGGCGGGTGGTCGGTGGTCTCCTGCTTGCCACGCGTGGCCGTGAGCTTGTCCTTCTTTAACAACTCGCCACACACCGGGGCGTACTGCGGGACGGCAGAGAGCGTCTTTACGCACTCGCGCAGGTCCAGCGAGCGCGGATACACGGTGTTGTCCACGCGCGGATACGAGATGAGGCCGCTCATGTACAGCGACTCGGCAAGCCGCATGGTGCGCGCAGGCGAGAGACCCTCGCTGGCCGCGGCCGCCTGAAGCGACGTGGTGTTAAACGGCGCCGGCGGACGCTGGGTGCGCGCCTTCTTGGCCACGTCCGTCACCTGCGCCGTCTTGGCGTCGCGCACGTGCGAGAAGGCCAGCTCGGCCGCATCCTTCTCCTTAAAGCGCGCGGTGGCATGCGTGGTCTTAAACGGGTCGGAGCCATTGTGGGTGAGCTCGCCCGATATAACCCAATAGTCCTCGGGCACAAACCGCTCGCGCTCCTCCTCCTTCTCTACCACCAGCGCCAGCGTGGGCGTCTGCACGCGACCGGCAGAGCGCACGTTGCCAAAGCCGCCGCGACGCGCCAGCGTGAGGTAGCGCGTGAGCACCGCACCCCACACCAGGTCGATGTACTGGCGGCTCTCGCCGGCATCGGCCAGGTCCTGGTCCAGCTCGACCAGGTTCGCGAACGCATGGTCGATCTCGGCCTTGGTGAAGGCGGAGTAGCGGGCACGGCTCACGGGTGTGTTGGGCGCGACCATACGAATCTGCCGCAGGGCGTCCGAGCCGATGAGCTCGCCCTCGCGGTCGAAGTCGGTGCCGATCACAATCTCGTCGGCCTTGGCCGCCAGGTTTTTGAGCGCGCGAATAATCTCCTTCTCGGCGGGGAGCTTCTCGATGGGAGCCCACACGAGGTAGGGCAGGCTGGGCACCTTCCAGCCCTTGATGTCGATGCCGTCGGCCAGATAGGGCTTGCGCTTGGTAGAGAAGGGCGGTCGAGCGAGCGCGTCGGGAACGTTGGCAGGCAGCACCTCGCCATCGGCCGAGACGCCATACCAACCCTGGTCCTTGCTAAACTTGAGCTCCTTGGGAAAGTCGGGGGCCAGGATGTGGCCGCGCAGGCCAATCGTCACCCACTCCTCTCCCTCGTGCTGGAAGCGGTATATGGGCGTGTTGTAAACCTTGTCGGCCTTGGGCCGACCCACGTCGCACAGCAGACGACCAATCTGCGTGGCGGCGTCGTTCTTCTCGGTTACGACAAGCTTCACGTGTATCTCCTCGTTGCGTTTAGTGTTCTGGATGAGATGCGGGTCGCTGCGCTAGGCCTTTTCCAGCTCCCGTTCGGCGTACTGCTCGCGCGTCCAATACAGGGCCTCCTTGCCGTCCCGCATCACGATGACACGCCGCGCGACGGCAAGCGAGATCTCGTAGAGGGAGAGCATCACGGCGTACATGAGGATCATGGTTATGGGAGACGCGTCCGGCGTGACCACGCCGCACACCACCAGCAGGACCACGTACACATAGCGCCACTGGCCGCGAAACGTGCGGTAGGGCACCACGTGCAGTATGGAGAGGTAGAAGATGATAAGCGGCAGCTGGAAGGCAATGCCAAAGCCCACCTCCAGCAGCATCATTATGGAGAGGTAGTCCTCCGCATTGACCGTAGCCGTGGCGAACTCGGTAATCTGCTCGATGAGCCAGCCAAACGCCGCCTTTTGGATTACCAGATAGCAGAAGACCATGCCCAGGAAGAACAGCGCCACCATGGCGGCGAGCGTGGGCGTCACCCACCTGCGCTCCTTCTCGGTGAGCGCGGGAAGGAAGAACCCCAGGACCTGCCACAGGATTACCGGCGTGCACATAATCATGCCAAAGAAGAGCGATACCTTAAAGCGGATGGAGAAGCCGCCCAGCACTGTGAGCACGGTGAGCTGGGAGCCCTCCGGCAGCACGGCCTTTACGGGGTCGAGCATGATGTCGATGAGCGTGGGCGTGGCAAAGTACACCACGAGTGCCGCGGCAATAACCGACACCACCACGATGGTGAGGCGGCGGCGGAATTCGGCCAGGTGGTCGAACAGGGGCATGCGTGCTGGTCCTATGGGCATGGCGTTGTGGGTGCGTGGGCCCTTAGGCCTCCTCGCTCCCGTCCTCCTCTCCAGCCTCGGATGCGGCAGCCTCGCTGGCGGCGGCCTCCTGTCGCTTGGCCTCGTCGGCCAGGGCGCGCGAACTCTTGCGATTGGTGAGGGCGTACAGGTCGGCTGCGCTGGTAGGCGCCTCCTCGGGCGCCGCGTCCGTGTTGGCGGGCGCCTCGACCGCCTCGGGCTGGGGCGCCGGGCCATCGTGGTCCTCTGTGGGCACGCCGTCCTGCGCGGCCTGTGCCTGCGCGGCCTCGCGCTCTGCCTTGAGGCGCTCCCTGCGCTGGGCAAAGGTCTCGCGCTTTGGCGGCTCCGGTACCTCGCCCTCCACCTCGACGTCCGCGTCCTCTTCGAACGTGGCCTGGGCGGCGTCACGCGCGCGCTGCTTGGGGGACTTTTCCAGCTCCTCCGACGCAGGATCCATAATGTTGGTTTGCACGACCTCGGTAAACCCGTCGGACGCCTCGCGGAACTGACGCAGCACCCTGCCCAACGTCCTGCCCATTCCCGGCAGCTTGTCCGGGCCAAAGAGCAGGAAGGCAAACACCACGATGATTACGAGCTCGGTCTCGCCAATGCCAAACACGCGCTATTCCCCTCCCGTGAACCTTCCAGATTCGCCTTGGCCTACTCCAGGCCAAGCTCCTTGTTGACGCCAAGCAGCGAGAGCACGCGGGCGACGTTGCGCTGCGGGTTCGTGACGACAAGCGACGTGCCGGCCTGGGTGGCGCGGTTCTTCGCGCCAACCAATACGCCGATGCCCGTCGAGTCTATGTACGAGACGTCCGCCAGATCGACCGTTATGGGCTTGGCAGGGCCCTCGCCAGCAGCAGCGGCGTTGAGGGCGTCGCGCAGCTCGCCCGCGTTGGAGACGTCCACCTCGCCCTCGACGCTCACAAAAACGGATGCGTCTTGTATGGATGTGCGTACCTGCAAGGACATGGAGCTCCTCCGTTTCTACAGGTTGAGGCCCGTCGAGTTGTTGAGCGTGCTGGTAAGGCCGCTCTCGGTCTTCGTGGAGAGCTTGTCGGCACCCGCGTCACCAGCGTCACTGGGCGACTCCACCTTGGAGTTGAGCGCGATCAGGCGAGAGTTGCCGTAGGACTTGGCGCCGTACTCGTCGTTCGGGTCGGTCTCGACGGCCTTCTTGTATGCGTCGCTGGCCTTCTCGCTCTCGCCCTGCTGCTCGTACAGCATGCCGAGGTTCGCCCACACCAGGGCGTAGTCGGGGTTGTCCTTGGCAATCGTCTCCAGCGACTCGATGGCCTTGTCGGTGTTGTCCATGTAGTACTGGCACAGTGCGCGATCCACCTTGGCCGCGTTGGAGTCACGCAGGTCAAGATAGCTATCGTAGTACGAGACGGCCTTCTCGAGCAGACCCTTGGAGTACTCCTTCTCCTCGTCGGTGCTGCTGCTGGACTTGGCGCTGTAGCCCCAGTTCATGTAAGTGTTGGCAAGGTTGAGCAGCGTGGCGAGGTTCTTCGGGTCCTCCTCGTAGCGCTTGGTAAGGCTCTCCACCTTCTCCTTGTTGTTGTCTGCCAGGGACTTGAGGCTCTCGTTGTCGGGGACGTTGCTGATGCCATCGTCCTTCTTGGCGTCCTTGTCCTTGTCCTCGTCTTTGCTCTCGTCCTTGGCCTCGTCGCTCTTCTCGTCCTCGGACTTTTGGTCGTCGGACTTTTGGTCGGCCGACTCGTCCTGCTGCTCGGTGGACTCCTTGGCGGCGTCGTTGCGGGCGAAGATGGACGTGAGCGAGGGAAGCATCATGGACAGCGCCATGATTGCCGCAAACACGCCGATTACCACCTTGGTGCCGGTGGACATGTTGCTCCTGCTGTCGAGTTCCTTCTTTGGCTTGCTTGCCATGCTTGTCCCGCCTTCCAACTGCAGACGCCACGGGTGTCGTGGTGCAATCTTTAGAGTTATGCCTAGAGCGCATCGGCCGTCAAGTGACGGCAGACACGTTTGCCCATTCTACATAACTTAGCGCCCTGTGGGGCAAATCCCAAAAAATACGAATGTGGCCACGCCATCGTTGTCGACGGACAGCCGAGAAAAGGGGCCAAACCCCTTTTCTCAGTTTTGCCGCTGTGCCCGCTCCAGACGCGCCGAGACGAGCTTTACGACCAACACGAACACGTCGAGCGCCGCGTCAAGGTCGGCAAGCGGCGGGAACGTGGGCGCGATGCGGATGTTGGAGTCGTTGGGATCTTTGCCATACGGCCAGGTGGCACCGGCACTCGTAAGCGTCACGCCCAGCTCCGCCATGAGCGAGACGATCGCCTTGGCCGAGCCCACGGGTCCGTCGAACGACACGAAGTAGCCACCGCGCGGTTTGGTCCACGACGCGATGCCCAGATCCCCAAGGCCCGTCTCCAGCTTGTCCTGCACCAGGGCAAAGCGCGGGCGTAGGATGGCCGCGTGCTTGGCCATGTGGGCACGGATGCCGTCGACGTCACGCAGGAATCGCACGTGCGCGAGCTGCGAGATCTTCTCGGGGCTCACGCGTTCGACGGCGAAGGCGGCACGCAGCTCGGCGATGTCGTCCGGACTTGCCGTGACGAACGCCATGCCCGAGCTCGGGAAGGTGACCTTTGCCGTGGAGGCGAACTCGTACACCAGGTTGGTCGCGCCCACCTCGTCGAGTGCCTCGAAGATGTTGAGCAGCGCATCGCCGTTCTCGTCGAGGTCGTGCACGACGTAGGCGTTGTCCCAGAAGATGCGGAAGTCCGGCGCCGCGGGCTTGAGCGCGGCAAAGCGGCGCACGACCTCGCTGGAATACGTGATGCCCGTGGGGTTGGCGTATTTGGGCACGCACCAGATGCCCTTTACGGAGGCATCCGTCTGGACCAGGCGCTCCACCTCGTCCATGTTGGGACCGTCGTCGTTCATGCTAATGGGCACGTTGACGATACCGTAGTGCTCGGTAACCGCAAAGTGGCGATCGTAGCCGGGGCTTGGGCACAGGAACTTGATCTCGCCCTGTCGGCACCACGGCTCGTTGCCGCCAATGCCATGGGTGTAGGCATTCACCACGGTGTCGTGCATGAGGTTGAGACTCGAGGAGCCGCTTACCACCACGTTGGCGACGTCGACGCCAAGCAGGTCAGCCGCCAGGCGCCGGGCGGAGGGCAGGCCGTCGGGAAAGCCGTAGTTGTCGGCGGGCACGCCCTCGTCCACAAGGACCGACTCGCTGGTGAGCAGGTCCAGCATGGGACGCGAAAGGTCGGTCTGCTCCACGCTGGGCTTGCCGCGAGCCATGTCCAGCTTAAGCCCACGGGCCCGAACCTCTGCGGCCTGCGCCTCTAGTTGGGAAATCGTGTTGTCGAGTTCTGCTACGCTCATGTTTTGGTATACGGACGGCACTGTCTCCTCCTCACCGCTGTTACGTCGCGCACTAGTATAACGGCTGGCCGGCGCCTAACGGCAATAAAACACGGACCGGCGGCACACCGCTTCCGCGCTCGTGACGCGCGGGGCCGGCCCCCTGGACAAAGGGGACAGTCCCCTGTGTTCAGGGGACTGTCCCCCGCGTACCACGAGAGCGCGATTCGGGCGCTACTCGACCGTACCGTACAGATATGCCCAACCGTGGGCGGTGATGATGGAATTGAGCTGGTCGCACAGACGATAGCGTTTGTAGGAGCCGGCAGGCAGCAGCTCCACCACCTCCATGAGGTCGGGCGAGAGGTCATTTACCTCCGCACGCACCAGCACGTCCACGCGCCGCACGGCCTGCGAGGGATTGACCTCGTACAGGTCGTCCACCAGCTGCTGCAGCTCGCCGTACTCCTCGGCGGGGTGGGATGGAGAGATCACTGCCCTGTCCTTTCGCGACGGCGGAGGCCCCTGGCCGCCTCCGCACCATGCACGTACGCAATGCCCAGCAATGCCGACGTGACGGATCCAGCCAAAACCGCGCACTTTGCCGCCATCACCAGGTCGGGATCGGCATAGGCGAGTCCCGAGATAAGAATGGACATGGTAAAGCCCAGGCCGCCCATGATGCCCACCGCAACGACCTGCATCCAGTCCACGTGGCGCGGAAGCTTGGCAAACCCAACGCGCACCAGCAATGCCGTAACCAGTATGATCCCGATGGGCTTGCCCAGCACTGCCCCAAGGTAGGCGCCCTGCGTTACCGGGTTGGCAACGATGTCCGCAATGTTCACGCCCACCAGACGCACCTGTGCGTTGGCGAAGGCAAACAGCGGCAGCACGAAGAAGTTGACGAACACCGCAATAACGTGCTCGGCGCGCAGCAAGGGAGGCGTCACGTGGTGCATCACGCGCTCCACGATGCGCGCGTCGTCGGTAAAGTCGTGCTGTCCCAGCACATGGGACTCGTCGTCGTAGCGATCGTCCAGCTCGGTGGCCCATCCGTCCAGCCATTCGTGCAGTGACGAGAGCCGTACGTCGGACTGTGCCGGCAGGAAGAACGCGAGCGCAACACCGGCAAGCGTGGCATGCAGGCCCGACATGAGCACGCAAAACCACAGGATGGCCCCCACGACGATGTATGGCTTAACCGAGTAGACCTTCGCACCGCTCAGCATTGCCAGGACGAGCAGCACGCCAACGGAGGCGGCGCACCACGCGATGCTGGGGGTCTGCCCATAGCAGAGCGCGAGCACCACGATGGCGAGGATGTCGTCGGCGATGGCCAGCGTCTGGAAGAAGACCTTGGTCTCGGGCGCTATGCGGTCGCCCAGAAGCGACATCACGCCCAGGGCAAAGGCAATGTCGGTCGCGATGGGTATCGCCCACCCGCTTGACGTCTCGCCATGGTTGAGCAGCAGGAAGATGAGTGCCGGGAACACCACGCCACCCACTGCGGCAAGCATGGGAAGCGCCGCCTGGCGCGGGCGCCTGAGCTGTCCCACGGTCATCTCGTACTTGAGCTCGATGCCCACCAAAAAGAAGAAGATGGACATAAGGCCGTCGTTGATAAACGACTCGAGGGTCATGCCGGCCACGATGGGACCGAACTGGAACCCGATCGTGTACCCCAGCACCTCCTCCACCACGTGGTGTGCCGGGGAGTTTGCCACCACGACGGCTAAGATGGCCGCGAACACCATGGCGGCCGCAGCTATGGTGCCGTTCGAGGTGATGCCCTCGAACACCGACCGCTGCTCGAGTCGTCGTATTACCGCAGGCTCATCGAAGATGAACCTGCGCATGCTGCTGGTATCATCAAGCTCCAGTACCTCCGGAACCTCTTCTTCGTATTTCTCATGACTCAGTATGCTCATGGCCACCTCCTCGGAAACATCATAGTACCGCAAGCGCTATACTGCGCTTTTGTCATTTGCGCATACGGAGCCAGATGAGACCGAACGCGCTGCAAGGCGACGCGAACACAACAAGCGGAGGTAGCATGAACAGCCAACGCATAGCAATACTTACCGACTCGGGCACCAACACGCCCCTGGGGTTTGCGCGCGAGCACGACGTGCGCATCGTCCCCCTCCTCATTAACTACAAGGACGGCAGCACCTACAGGAGCGGGGTGGACATCAGCACGCAGGAGGTCATAGACCGTTTTGCCACCGAGATTCCCACCACGTCGCTTCCCTCCCCGCAACAGATTAAGACCGCGCTGGAGCAGGCCCGCGACGACGGGTATTCATGCGGCGTGTTCGTTACCATCTCCAGCGCGCTCTCGGCCACGCACCAAACGGTGTGCATGGTCTCGCGCCTGGTGGACGACTTTCCGCTGATCGTCATCGATACCAAGAGCATTGGCGTCGTTGCCGGCATGGTGGTGATGCAGGCGGTGCGCATGGTGGAGGACGGCGTGCCCTTTGGCGAGCTCAACGCCCGGCTGAGCGATCTTGCCCAGCAAAGCGACGTGTTCTTTACTACCCAGACGCTCGACTACCTGTACCACGGCGGTCGCATCAACGCGGTGACCTACCGACTGGGCAGCATCCTCAACATCAAGCCGGTAATCACCTGCGATGCGGAGGGCAAGTACGTGGTGGCCAAGAAGGCCCGTGGATGGGACCGCGCCATTGCCGCCGAGATCCGGCTGGTTCGCGAGCGCGCGCAACGCTACCCCGCCGTGCGCGTGGGCATTTGCTGCACCAACAACCAGGACCTGTTCGAGCAGCTCGAGACCAGCCTACGCTCCGAGATAGACAACATCGCCGAGGTCGTGCGATCTGGCCTTACGGCCGACCTCATCGTGCACACCGGTCCCGACCTTGTTGGCTTGGGCATTCAGCCGGCCTAGGGCCAGGGAACGCCGAGCACACCCGACGCCACCGCCCGTCCCAGCCTTAGGTCCGCCCCGACCACTGCGTCCTAGATGAGCCAGGGCTTGCCCACCATGAGCTCGGCCATCGCCGTGCGCGCGCGGCCTGGCGCGATGCCCCCCTTAGTATGCAGCGAGATGTTGGCAGCAATGCCAAAGTTGCTGAACTCCGTCACAAAGACGAACGTGCCGAACTCCTCGTCGTAATGCTCGCCCAGTGCCTCGCGCGCCATCTGGTCCACCTCGGCCCGCACCTGCACCAGGTCGGCGTCCTTGGCAAGCATCACCGGCAGGACGTACTCGTTAGCCTGGTACGGCGCCAGCTTGTTGAGGTCGGTTTTCGAGAGCACCGAGTTGGGGATGATGTGCAGGTCCCCGTTGAACTGACGTACCGTGGTGGAGCGCCAGTCGATGTCGGTGACCACGCCCGTGATGCCGCTCACGCACACCACGTCACCCGGCACGATCACCTTGCTCAGCATGAGCGACAGCCCGCCAAATACGTTGGACACGGTATCCTGCAGGCCCAGGGACAGCGCCACCGAGGCAATGCCCAGTGTGGCCACGAAGGCCGTTGGTTCGATGCCAAAAACTGGTCGGAGTATGAGCAGCAGTGCCAGCGACCAAACGACAACGCGGCAGATGTTAACGAAGATCGAGGCCGAGGGCACCTCCGACTTGTCCAACACCCGCGACGCCATGCGCGCGGTGATGCGGCTGAGCACGAACGCGCCAACCAGCACGACGCTGAGGATGGCAGCCCGCAACACCCAGTTGGGCACGGAAAGACCCAAGGCCTCATACAAGAACTCGCTGATAAACGTAACGTCCATGCCTTGCCCCCTACCCCACCTTTACGATTGGCGCAAAGCCACGCATGAGCTTCTTGCGCGCGCCCGTGCGGCTGAAATGCACCTCGATGATGTCGCCCGATACCCCCACGACCTTGCCGGGGCCAAAGGTCTTGTGAGAGACGCTGTCCCCCACCGCGAAGGCCTCCTTTGCCTTGGTCTCGTCGCGACGAATGGGCGCGGGACGCTCCTGCTGCCTGGAGCCAAAGGCGCTGCCTCCCGTGGAGCGCGTGCGCTGCCCGAACACGCGGCCGCCATACACCTCCGAGCCACGACCCGAACCAAAGGTCCCGTGCCGGTCGCCGCGCTTCTCCCAGCCGACGCCGGTAAAGCCCGAGGAACCCACGCCGATGGCGTCCACGTGCTCGCTGGGAATCTCGTCCACGAAGCGGCTGCGCGGATAGGCCTGCGTTGAGCCGTACATGCGGCGGGTAGACGCGTACGTAAGATACAAGCTCCGCTCGGCACGGGTGATGGCAACGTAGGCGAGGCGGCGCTCCTCCTCCATGTGGCCCGGCTCGTCGTGTCCGCTGCTGTGGGGGAAGATGCCCTCCTCCATGCCGGCCACGAACACCACGGGGAACTCCAAGCCCTTTGCCGCGTGCACCGTCATCATGGTTATGGCGTGCGTCTGGCCGGCAAGCGTGTCCAGGTCGCTGCGCAGGGCCAGCCATTCCATAAAGGCCGGCAGCTTTTGCGACGCCACGTCGGGCAGGGCCACCTCACCGGGCGCGGCGGCCGGTGCCGTGGCGGCCTCACCTAGCTCACCCGCCTCGCGCAGCTGCCGCAGGCTCTCCAGCGTGGCCGTCGCGTCGTCGTGTGTCTCGTCGAACTCGGCCGCGACGCCAAAGAACTCGCGGATGTTCTCCAAACGGCTGTCCGCTTCCATGGTGTGCTCCGCCTCCAGCGCCTGCATGAGCCCGGAGCGGTCCACGATGGCCTGCACCACCTGGATGAGCTCGCCCGAGAAGTGACGGGCATGCTCGATGGTGCCCACCCACTCGGCCAGGGAGTTCCGTGCCTTGGCACCCAGCAGCCCCTGCTCCGCCACGCATGCCTGTGCCGCGCTGAAGAACGAGAGGCCGTTGACGGCAGCGTAGTTGTCGATCTTGGCAATGCTCGTGGCACCGATGCCGCGTCGCGGCGTGTTTACCACGCGATGGGCGCTCACGTCGTCGTTGGGATTCACCACCAACTTGAGGTAGGCCATCACGTCGCGAATCTCGGCACGGTCGAAGAAGCGCGTGCCGCCCACCAGCTTGTAGGGCACGCCGGCGCGCAACAGCATGTCTTCCAGTATGCGCGACTGCGCGTTGGTGCGGTAGAACACGGCCATCTCGTCGTAGCTCGTGCCCGCATCGTGCAGCTTCTCGATTTGCGAGCCAATCCAGCGCCCCTCGTCGCGCTCGTCGGACGCCTGGAACACGTGGACGAGCTCGCCGTCTCCCGACTCGGTGAAGAGCCGCTTTGAGGTGCGGCGGGAGTTGTTGGCCACCACGGCGTTGGCCGCAGCCAGGATGTGCCCCGTAGAGCGATAGTTCTGCTCAAGCTTTACCACGCGGGCCTGCGGATAGTCGTCGTGGAAGGCGAGGATGTTCTTGATGTCGGCACCGCGCCACGAGTAGATGGACTGGTCGTCGTCACCCACCACCATGAGGTTTTGATACTTCTTTGCCAATAGGTTGGTAATGGCGTACTGCACGTGGTTGGTGTCCTGATACTCGTCCACGCTAATGTGCCGGAACCGCTCCTGGTACGCGTCCAGGATGGCGGGGTTCTTTGCCAGCAGCTCGTACGCCTTTACCAGCAGGTCGTCGAAGTCCATGGCGTTCGAGCGCGCCAGCTGCCGCTGCAGCTCCATGTACACGCGCGCCGCGGCACGGTCGTAGGGGTTGTCGGCCTGGGCCGTCATCTGGTCGGGCGAGACCATGGCGTTCTTGGCCGTAGAGATGCGCGATCGGATGGCCGCTACCGGGAAACGCTTTTGGTCGATGCCCAGGTCCGTCATGATTTGGCGCACCAGGCGCTTTGAGTCATCGTCGTCGTAGATGGAAAAGTTGGGGCTAAAGCCCACGGCATCCGCGTCGTCTCGCAGCATGCGCACGCACATGGCGTGGAAGGTGCACACCCACATGCCCCTCGTGCTGGGAACGGCCGCGGCAATGCGCTCGCGCATCTCGGCGGCGGCCTTGTTGGTAAAGGTGATGGCCAGCACCTGCCAGGGACGCACGTCGCAGTCGGCCAGGAGGTGCGCGATGCGCTGCGTGAGCACGCGCGTCTTTCCCGACCCAGCTCCGGCAAGCACGAGCAGGGGACCCTCGGTGCACAGCACCGCCTCGCGTTGTGCGGGATTGAGGCCAGAAAGATCGATGGACATGCGCGCCTCCAAGCTACGAGATTGCAGGATGTACATCATACCCAACCCATGGGACAAATTGTCACCCGCGCATGACAAGCACACGGGAGGCTCCCCGCGCCGTTTGCCGTTTGCGAGCCGCGGCACACTGAGAAGAGGGGTTTGGTGCCTTTTCTCACAGGCAAGGGTGGGGCTAACTGTACAGACAGGGACGCCCTTTTCTGCAGCGTCGTTGCAAAGGTGCAGGTAGACGGCACGCCCTCGCGAATCTGCAGTTAGGGTCCCCCTTGTCTGTACAGGTTGGCCTGGCCCTGCCTGCGGGAAAGTGGTTTGCCCCCTTTTCTCATGAGTCCCTGTTGCTCATGGCGTCCGTTTGGGAAGAGGTGCTCTGCGGACATCGGCCGATGTACACAGGGCACCTCTTCCCAAACGGACGCCACGCTCGGCTGTCAACCGAGAGAGTGGGAGGGTGATACGCGGTTCCCAGTTTGCGATGGCCGCCAATCAAAAGGGATCGTCCCTTTTGATTGGCTCTGCCCCGAATTGGCTACTTTTTGGCGAAGGCCTTGCCGTAGGCCTGCTTGGCGCCCTGGAAGTTCGCTGCGGAAGCAGGGGCGCCGTCGACGGCGAGGCGGATGGACTCCATGCGCAGGCGCTTGCCGGTCGTGCCGGCGATCGAGCCGCCGGACACGGCCGCAAGGGTACCCTTCCTCTGCACGTGGGCGGTCACGCTCACGGACGGGACCTCGGCGGGCGCGGGTGCGGCCCGCATCGAGATGGTCGAGGTCACCTTCCGGGCCTCGGTGTCGTTGTGGTTGGCGTCGCCCGCCACCTTGTACCACACGGTGTACGCCTTGACATCGGTGCCGGTGAGGACCCTGTCGGCCTAGACATGTGCCGGCACAATAGAGCCTAGGTAATGGCTCAGGGTATTCTAGGCCATGAGCACTCTTTGCCAGACAATCTTGCCGCACCTCTTGCAGCACATCTTCCTGTCGGGTGGATTGCTTTCCCCAAACTTGCTCGGGCGCGTTTCGCACGTGTCATACCAGTAGTGGCTCTTTCCCGTTACCGGGCACACGTCGTCGCTGGAGTAAGACCCGCCCGCTCCTCCTGCGAGGTCATTCAGCTGCTCGTTGGAGAGCTCGACAATGTTCTCGCTCTCGAACGAGACGCGCTCCTCTGCGACCTCGTGCTTCTTCGTCTGCTCAGGTGTTGCGTTCTCGAATCTCATGATGTGATCCTCTCGTATCTCGTTAGATGCTTTCGAATTAGTTATACGCTTCCCAAGCGAATCTGTCCCAAAAAACTTTTGCCGGAGCTTATGGACCGCCACGGGCGCGGGGGCGTCCTTGGCCACGAGGACCACCTGAATGGCCTCGGCGCGGCGGCTCTTGCCCTGGGTGCCGGCCATGGCGCCGTCGCGGGCCCAGGACTTCTCCCAGCCCTTGCGCTGGACGTGGGCGGTCACGCTCACGGGCGGGACCTCGGCGGGCGCGGGCTCCGGCTCGGGCACGGTGAAGGTGTAGGTAAACGTCGCCTCTCCCGTGACGCGGGGGTGTAGCTCCAGCCGCGGGTGCCATCGGCGTCCTCCGCGTTCGCACTCGTCACCTGTACGCCGCCGATCCAGAGGGGGTACAACTGCGCAGCCGTGATAGTTATGATTGCTTGCTATTCGTTGATCGCAGACCTTTTTCCCCTGCCCAAACGGACGCCGCCCTCAGCCGCCCACTGAGAGGGTGCAGGGTGGTACGCGGTTCCCAGTTTGCTCGCCAATCGAAAGGGGTCACCCCCATTGATTGGTCGGTTACTTCCTCGCAAATGCCTTGCCGTAGGACTGCGTGACACCCTGGAAGTCGGCCACGGGCGCGGGGGCGTCCTTAGCCACGAGGACCACCTGAACTGAGAAAAGGGGTTTGGCCCCTTTTCTCAGGGGCGCGTCCCGAAGGTCACGCAGGCAAGGGTGGGGCTAACTGTACAGGCTGGGATGCCCTTTTCTGCGGCGGCATTACAAAGGCGCAGGTAGACGGCACGCCCTCGCGAATCTGCAGTTTAGGTCCCCCTTGCCTGTACAGGTTGGCCCGGCCCTGCCTGCGGGAAAGGAGGGTTTGGCCCCTCTTCCCAGTTTCGCGCAAGGGTGGCACGCGTCTGTGCCTCGGGCGCACTGCCGTGGGTCCGCGCACCGGCGACCGCGTCGGCCTCATCGCTGCGTAAGCAGCGCGTCCGCGATTCGGGGAAGGTGCTCCTGGCCATCGAACCCTCCTTATGTTTGAGGTGGGCAGATTGCAGCATATATGACGGCCAAATTGCAGGCAATCGCGTTTGGCGAGCCCGCGGCGTATGGCGCTCACGAGCTCGGCCTTCCTGACAAACTTCTCCAAGACGGGTACCAGTTGCCGGCATCGGGAGCCCGCATCCCTCAATCGACCGGCAGCCCCTCTCTTGGCAGCTCGATGCTCACCTCCGGAACGATCAGCCGCTCCTCGGGCGTCGGCAAAAACCCCAACGCGTACAGTGGCAGCGTAACGAATCCCTTTCCGCCCCCGACGTTCGTATCCGCGAACTTCACGGCAGGGTGCACACCATACTTCTTTGTGTTGGCCAGGACGTACCTCATGCTCGTGGCGCGACCGTTGTTGGACTTGCATTCCACGATGGTCGGCTCTCCAAAGAGGTTGGCAACGAAGTCGAGCTCGGGAGACCCGCTCGGGGCGTGGAAGTAATACAGGTTCTGCCCGTCGTTTGCAAAGGCCGCCGCAACCATGTTTTCGGCCATGGCGCCCTTGTAGGCGCTCAGGTTCCCGGAGAGGATACTCGAGACCGTACCGTGCTCAAGCTGCGACGCAAGTAGGCCTGTGTCGACGAAAAACGCCTTGAACTCGCTGGGAATCTTCGCGCCCTCGAGCGGAGACGAAATCTCTCGCAGGTTATATGCCCTCATTACGAGACCGACATCCACGAGGTATTGCAGGCCATCGGCCTTCTGGGGGCTGTTGCCGCGCGCGTTGACCTTGCTGTACTGGAACTTCTTGTACTCCTTTGCGAGCTGAGCAGGAAGCGATTCCAAGCAGGCCTCGGCCCTCAGCTTGAGGACCTCGTTAACGGCCTCCTCGCCCCTCGCGTTCTTGTAGCGGCCAAAGTCGTCCCGAATGGATTGCAGGATGTTCTGCTGAACGTCGCGGACCGCATTCACGTCATGCGTGTCGAGGAACGTGCATACGGCCTCGGGCATGCCGCCCACCACGAGATACTGCAGGTAGAGCGACCTCAGGCCTTCATGCACCGCAGGGAGGAGCGACTCCTTGGCGCTCAGCGCCCGCTGCGCGTACTCGAGCACCTCCTGAGAGATGCCGGCGTTTCGCACGAACTCGCGAAAGCTAAGTGGGTGCATGGTCAGTCGCTCTTCGTAGCCAACCGGAATGCCGCGTGGATACGGGTCCCGAAATCCCTTGACGCCAAGGAAGCTGCCCGTCGCGACAACATCGTAGCGCCCGTCAAGGTCCCAGTACTTGAGTGAGCTACGGGCGTTGGGACAATCCTGGATCTCGTCAAGAACCACGAGCGTCTGGTTGGGCACAAACCGAACGTCAGGGACTGCCGCCGTTATGGAGAGGACCATGTGATCGACGTCGAACGACCCCGCAAAGGCCGCGTGCACCGCCGTATTGGCACGAAGGTCGAGGTATGCGACATTGGGATATCTGCGCGCGCCGAACTCGCGCACGATAAACGTTTTGCCCGTCTGCCGCAAACCGCTCAAGACCAGCGGGTGATGTGGACGGTTCTTCCAAGCTTCCAGATCGCGCATGATCTTTCGTTCAAGCATGGAGCCTCCTGCTCTTTTTTACATTTTTAAGAGGATTATAGTGCATAGCTTTTACATTTTCAGGAGGATTCTTGTACGTAGCTTTTACATTTTTGTAGCTGTCAAGCTTCACGGACAAGTTTTTTACAAACGCTCACGGGCTTACGGACACCAGCCGCGCAATCACTGGCGCCAAAACGGACACCAGCGACGAAAATCCCCCTATCGTCGGCTGGAAAACGGACACGGCCACGCGACTGAGAAAACGGGCCAAACCCCTTTTCTCAGGGGCGCGTCCCGAAGGTCACGCAGGCAAGGGTGGGGCTAACTGTACAGGCTGGGGCGCCCTTGCCTGCGGCGTCGTTGCAAAGGCGCAGGTAGACAGCGCGCCCTCGCGAATCTGCAGTTTAGGTCCCCCTTGCCTGTACAGGTTGGGGCGCCCCTGCCTGCGATGCCGGCCAACCGAAGGGGGTAACCCCCAATTGATTGCCGCAAGCGGCATATCAATGGGGGTTACCCCCTTCGGTTGGCTCTGCCCCGGGTGGCCTACTTCTTGGTGAACGCCCTCCCGTAGGCCTGGGTTCCGGCCTCCTCGCCGTTCTTCTCCCGAGGCATCGGTGTTACGATGCCAGCACGAACTCGTTTGGCACGAGCAACGTCTCCCCTATCAAACAGGGATATCCCTGCATGTCTATATACTCCACCTCTGACCAACCGTTGAACTCCCACCGAGGAAGCCCCCTATACAACCCTACGACGAGCGATGTGAGCATCGGCGCCGCGTTGAAGCCCTCACTCATAAACCACCCCTGCCGGGTGAGCCGCTCAAGCTCCGCAAGCAACGTGTGGCGCCTAAACAAGAAGTTGCAAATCAGCTCGTCCACCATGCGATCGGCAAACGTGTATTCATTCTGTTCTCTGGGCACATGCAAGTCAAAATAGCTCACGAGCGATTGGACGCAGGGCAAGCCGTACACGTACTCACTCACCGACTTGTATCGCAAGTCATCCATCCCTGCTCGAGGCAAAACCTGTTGATGACACGACACCAGGGAAGCATATAGCTCGTCATCCCTCATTGACTCCAAGCAATAGTTTCGCGAAGCGCTATCTGTGAAGTCGCAATGCTCGCGATCGTTGGCACGTATGGGATATGCGGCCAAGGCAACGTAGGCAACCCCCTCATGTTCCCACCGATAAAACGGACGCCGAAAACCACTCGTAAGCTCGTGCACGGCCTGCATGGCTTCTTCCTCACTAAATGAATCCTCTGCAATCGATTGCTGGTACGCATCAAGCAGCTCCTGTACCGGCACGATGCCGCCGAGCACCACATAGGTCGAAAGGAGCCTTGCAACGCCGGTGTACGTCCCCTGACGTTTCGTGTATTTGTGCACATCCACCTCTGAGAAGGCTTCGCGAAGCTCTCGCGGCATAAACCATGTAGGATTGCCTTCCCCTTTGCACAAGAATGCAAAGGGGAACGAGTCAATCCCGTAAGCATATGGGTATTGTTTCTCCCCAACGAACTCTCCCTCGAGCAGGCGCCCAACCACGGAAAGTGCCTCCAACCCAAGGCCAGAAACAACCTCATCGAACCTATCCACCTGCTTTGGCAGCTCATTGACGAGAATCTCCGCAATATCGGCCTTTCTGCTTACACGTGATAGCGCAATCCTTGCGCCATCTGCGATGTTCCGCAAATCGCAAACGGTACTACCCAGCAAACAGTCCCTCAAAGACGAGCCTAGGCTTGCTTTGCACACCCGCCTCTCTTCTCGATTGCGAACGTCCACGTTGGGAATCCGGTCCAGAAGCCGTGTGTAAGAACTCCACGAATAAGAGCGATACCTCTTCAGCCTTGCTTCTTCACGCTCGTTGGCATCCAATCCACCGAGCGCACCGCGATGAAACCCTGTATAGACATTCTTGTCCTCAATAGCGTAGTACGTCATTCTGACCCCTTCCCATACAGAACAATAATGCTCTTTGTGTACTCAGATTTGATGCTAAGGCATACCATTGTTCGCTTCTCATCAAAACGATGCGTCGCGGGATAGTGGTAACTCAGAGGCTCAGGGTATCCAAGATGTCGGCATGGGTTCTGTCCGAACGGCCCCAATGCCCATGTGCGCTACACTGGGGGCAGGTAGCACGCAGCAGTCCGTAGGAGGAGATCCCGTGAACGCGAACGACGCCATGCGCGCAATGATAGAGGCGAGCGGAAAGTCGGGCCGACAGGTTGCGCGAGAGATCGGAAGGTCGGAATCCTTTGTGAGCTCCACGCTCGCCCAAGGTGTGTGCCCTCGAGCCGACACCCTAGCGAGGGTGGCCGAGGCCTGCGGTTACGAGATTGTCATCGTCCCCAAGAACGTCGCGCACAACCTTGCGGACAACTCCGGCAGAATCGTTGTGGAGTATGACGGCAGGTAGGGATAGTGGAGCAGCACGTCAAATAGGACGCAGTATCGAACTCGAACCACCGAGCAGTGGAACCCCGCTTCCCCTTCCTTGCCTTCCTTACCAAGTAATCGTTGTTTATCACCTTCATGGAGAGGCTCGCTCCCACCGTTGGCGAGTAGACGGGCGTTTGTGGTCGGATGACGATGCCTTCCTTCGTGCGACCGTTTTCGTAAAGCCCACGGGCGCGTTCCAGAAGTTCCTCGACGCTTCGATACGGAAGGTCCTCCCCACGCTCCTCGACGGGAACCATGGTCAGGCCCAACCGCTCGCAAATCGCTCTGGTCTCGTCCAGTCCGAGCCGCTCCTCACGGCTGGCATCGCGCACGGTAAAGACGTACCATTCCGGCCGCTTAAGCGTGAGCGGGTTGCCTTGGATTCCCGCAGCGCAGAACTCTCCCTGCAGCACCACGTTATCGAGACCAACGCTTACGAGGCGCTGCTCAATCTCGTGTTCGTGCGCCCACTTCCAAAACGAGCACTTTCCGTCGTCGGCCAGCTCGTAATTGTGCCCGCAAATACCGAAGCGTCCCTCGACGCGATACATGGTTACGCTGGTCCCATCCATCTTCGTGGTTATGTAGTACGGAAGACCTGCGAACTCATTGATGAGCCCAGGCTCGGACTGAACGCGCGTCTCGTCGGTCTTAGGAACCCAAGCCGGGAGCGTTCCCACAATTGTGCCCCCGCTCGACGCACGCTGGCTTATCTCCCACTTGCGCACGCCCAAAAGCTCGGTGACGTCGTCCCCGATCCGCCAGTCTCCCTCGGGCAGCACCGTAAGCGGCAGCGCGAGTCCTTGCGATATCTGCCCTCGGAACCGTTGAGTACGCAGGCGGTACCCGTCGCCCAAGAGTTCGCTGTGCTTGAGGCTCGTAGAACCGAGAAAGGCAAACCGCTCGTCCATGGGAAGGAAGGAGTCTATCTCGAAGTACACGCAGAGGTCTCCGACCTCGAACTCGCCCTTCTTCGCTACGCAGCGCCAACCAAGGACGCCAATGCACTCGATGCGGTCCGCGCCCTCTATGGGCCAGATGTCGTGCACATACTGAACGGATGCAAGCTTTCTCGCCATGGCTACCTCCAACGCTGCTCGTGGGATGACGATCGAATTGCTTCTCTCGCATTCTAGCACAAACGGCTTAATATATTTAGTCGTTCGGATGATTTCTTACCGAAGCCCGCATTTTGACTCCAAGCACATGGAAGGAGCTATTCCTGTCCCAACCTAATCTGGCCGCACGCTCCGTACGTAGGACATCGTGATGAGCGTCTGCGCCGGCACGTAGAACGCCCACACCAAGAACGCCATCACAACGTGAACGGTTCCGCTGGTAAGCGTGCGCACCGCAATGGAGGCATCACAGAGGAAGAACAGCGTTATGCCTATCTTGAAGAGCAGCGACACGTCCGCGTTGCGTCCGATCCACGCTTGCACGGCATTGCAGAGGACGAGCGAAATGTTGATGAGGCCTATCGCATTGGCAAAGGTAAGATTGCCCGCGATTCCCATGAGGACGATGAGCACCACGGCCGTGCACGCCCGCGCAATGAGCGCGCGGGCTCAGGCCCAGATACACCCCGTAGATTGCCTGAGTGACGCAGAACAGCGCGAAACCCGGCAGGCGCGCCCATTCCGTGTCGATAAAGGTGAGGAACAGGTCGGCGAGCGCCGTGGCAAAAAGACCCGCCACGATGATGTTCGCGTGCGCGTTGCCAGGCCGACTGCCATAGCGGCTAAAGAAGTACAGGGCCACGGCGGTACCCGTTACCACCGACACGTACATGCTGACGTTGGTAAAGCGCCCGAGCGAGAAGGCCTCGCCAACCTTTATGAGCAACAGGAGCACGACCTGAACCACGAGATAGGCAGTTACAATTCGCTGCTCGTTTGACCCGCCCCGCGCCAACTCCCTGCGTACAGCCGCCATACACGCCCCTCTCTCCTTGCCGCCTGTTTCACGCTCGCAACAGCACCGTCGCTTAAAAAACAACTCATCCTGTTTTGTCGTCATTGTAATGAAGATTTGCAACCTCACTCCCGAGGCCGGCACAAGAAATGTGCGCTCCAGTTGTCCGTGGTCCCTAGCTGGATGGCCGGGCTGCAAAAAACTTTGAGACGGGCGCGCGGGCGGCGCGTAGTAAAGGGCGTGAGTCAGGAAGACGGGGGCCGCACGGGAGCGGCCCGGCAGAAGGGAAAAGACCATGACCAAGAGCACCAAGACCGCCCGCAAGTCCGTCGTCGCCGGCCTCGCGCTGGCCCTCGCCATAGGCGGCGCCGTCGCCGTGAGCGC
>CACZFB010000022.1 GCA_902780305.1 uncultured Coriobacteriaceae bacterium
GATGGCCGGCACCGCCGCCTCCGCCTGCTCGCGCCACGCCTCGAGCCGCGCCCCGTCGAAGAACGCGTCGGTGCGGCTCACGCCGAGCGCCCGCACGGCGCCCGTGCCCTCAAGGCCCATGGCCTCCTCGTATGCCCACACGACCTCGGGGCTGCTCACCGTCACCAGCGAGGTGTTGCCGTAGTGCGGGAACCGCTCCATCTCGGCATCCCCCACCCCAAAGATCTTCTCGGCCGTGCTCAGGCCGAACTTCTTGAACGCGCCGCACGCGTGCCACAGCTGCACCACACCCGTCTGCGGACGTACGGGCAAACAGCCCACGGGCATGTTCGCGTCGCACAAAAAGATGAGCCGCGCCCGCGCCACACGCCACGACATGCCCACGCAGCTCGCCACGTAGCGCACACCCTGCCCCTTGTGCAAGCTCACGAACTCGCACGCAAACCCACGCGACGTGAGCTCCCGTATCATCAGCTCAAAGTCATGAGACGGCACCGAATCGCGCATCTCCACGAACACCGCCTTGCGTCCATCCACCGGCAAGAGCGCATGCAACCGATACGCCGCGCCATCGGCCCCAAAGTACAGCAGCGTCTTGAGCGCACTTTTTATGTGTCGAGCCGTCGTTCCCATGCTTCTCCCATCACCTGCGAAGGTTACAAAGATGCCGTGTGGCGGCAACTATCCATGATACCCTTATTTGGACCGCCAACGCGACGTTAGGAGCGACCATGGACCTCTCCACAGTCGACCAGATGAAGACCATCATCACCCCCTCCATGGTGATGATCGACGATAAGACCTTGCACCAGCTGCAGGCCATCCTGCTCACCATCCTGGACGACATCATTACGTTTTGCGACGAGGAGGGCATCAACTATGTACTGAGCGGCGGCTCGGCGTTGGGCGCCGTGCGTCACGAGGGGTTTATCCCCTGGGACGACGACATCGACATCGACATGCCCCGCGCCGACTACGACCGCTTTATTGCCACGTTCCCCCAGCGGTTTGCCAACAAGTACACCGTGCAGGCGCCCGAGCTCACGCCCGACGTCGGCACCGTAATCTCGCGCGTACGCCTGCGCAACACCGTTATGCGCATGCACGACGACTGCAATCTTGAGGACTGCGGCATCTTTATTGACATCTTCCCCATCGAGAACGTGTTCAACAATCCCGTGGCACGGCATGTGCACGGCTTTGCGTGCCTTTCGATGGGACTGCTGTACTCGTGCCGCCGCTTCTTGCGCGATCGCAAGTTCTACCTGGCGTTTGCCGGAGAGAACAAGAGGTTCAAGCGGGTGGTCCAGGCCAAGGCGCTGCTGGGACTGGTTGGCGCGCCCATCTCGGTAAAGCGCTGGAGCAAGCTGGTCGTGGACGTCTACACGCTGTGCCACGACAACAACAGCACACTCGTGGCGGTGCCGGCCGGCCGCAGACACTATTATGGCGAGATGTTCCCACGCGAGGTGTTTGCCGAGAGCCGCGACGCCACCTTTGAGGGCCGCACGGTAAAGGTTCCCAAGCACGTGGAGACGTACTTGGAGGACTGCTACGGAGACTGGCAGCGCATTCCCGAGCCTGAGGAGCGCGAGCACCACGCCTACCTGGAGCTCGACATGGGCCCCTACGCGCTGGAGGACTAGCGGCCGCTCCGTCCGTCTCGACGGGCCGGGCCTCTCGGCTCGGCGCCGTGTACGATTCCGCGTCGAATGGCATCCCAACCGTGCGCAATTCTCATCGGAAATCGTACACGGTAGGGATGTCATCCAACGTTGAATCGTACACGGCACAATCGCCACCTTTGGTCGCACTGGCTGACCTACCGCAGCCATGGCCTAAACACTTCAAACATCGTGTATTGTCGGCGCAAAAATGACCCATTTTTCAGGAGTCGCATAAATCTGTTGGTGGCCTCCTGTCCGTCCCTTTGGGCAATCGCGACAACAATGCGAGCGGCACTCTTGTTAAAGGCCTCCTGCGTCCTAACGTCGTCGTATACGAACGAGAAATCACGGATACCAAGCGTTTGGTAGTCAAGGTCACGCACGTGATCGATTCTGGGGTTGTCGCCCGTGTTATGGACGTCGCCCTTAAACTCGATGACCGAGTTGTAGTCGGACAGGTAAAAGTCGGGAGTGATGGTTCGCCCCTCAATAAGTGCCCGCTGCTCGGCGTTAAGCACGAGGGCCTTGTTGGCAACGAACGGGGCAAGCGCAAGCCCACCGGAGTCAACGCTTCCAAACAATGCGGGGCCCATAAATGATTCCTGCGGCGATCCCGACAGGTCGTATGCAAGCGCGCTAGCCTTTCGGGCAAGCGCGAGGCCTTGCTCGGTGCCGCTATCGGATAAAAACAAGAGAAGGTCCTTGGTGTTAAGCGACGGCTCTACGCCATACACCACGGCCCCTCTCTTTGGGTCGTGGGGGCTGTGGGCGAAGGTTCCGCACAGCTCCAGGCACAGCTTGAGCAGCATGAGCACGGCCACACGTTTGGTGAGTTTGCCGTCAATCACGCGTTGGCGCAGACGCTTTGCCATGCCCAGTACGATGTTGGGGGCCGAAAGCGCATAGACGTTTGAGTCCTCGGGCACAAGCGGGCCGAGGAGCCTGTTGTCTCGCGAGACGAGTCGCAGGAAGGGATGCGCTCCACGAGGCCGCTTGAGTACCGTACAGGCAAAATCACGGGAGCGAATGCGACTGCGTGCGTTGGGGACCAGGACACCCAAGGGTTCCGACTCGGGAATACGGAGCGTGCTGAGAAGCCCCGGCATGGCGAGCCGGTTGAGCTTGGCCGTGGTAAGTCCAAGCGGTTGGGGTGCGACCACATCGCACGGTTGTAGCGATACAGTGTGGTCCCATCGCGTGACACGCAGCAGTTTGAGCGAGGTTTTGTCATCAAGAAAGAGGTCCATGGCAGAAGGGTAGCGGCGTTGGCTTGGCGGGCAGGCCACTTTTTTTGATGGCGCATACAGCAAGCGCACGCATATATCGCAGCAATTGCCCGCCCAGCGTTAAACGAGCAGGTACGCGTCTTGGCGGGAATGGGGTCGATTGGCGGCACGTGTTGCGACTTTTTTGTCGGGTGGCCTATCGTCAGGTGGCAACGGTTGTTTTGGCTCTGCAGGCGGTATGTTGGCGCCTTTGCGGGAGATATGCCAAAACGGGTTATACATTTTGTCGTCGGGCTAATCGCCATCGGTGCCGTGCACGATTCAACGTTGGTTGGCATCCCTACCGTGTACGATTTCCGATGAGAATTGCGCACGGTAGGGATGCGATTCGACGCTAAATCGTGCACGGCACCGAGCCGAGAAGCCCACGCACGGCCTAGAAGCTCTGCTCGTAGCGGCGGCCCAAAAACTTAGCGCCCAAAAACGAACGGCCCTTGCGCAGCCAGTTGACGCCCTCCAGCTCGCGCAGGCGCACCTCCGCGTACGGCACGTCCTCCGAGCGCAGCCACACGTCCAGACAGAACTCGCCCAGCCGGCCCACGCAGCGCTCCTCGAACGCCGACATGCCGGTAAAGTCGATGCGCTTCTCGGTGGCCTCCAGCACGCTAAACAGCCACGTGCAGTACGGGTCCAGCACCTCGCGCCGCATGAGCAGCATGTTGAACATGTGCGCCTTGGGCGACTCCATAACCGCGTCGAACGCCGATACCCGCGATGGGCTCACCGCGCTCAGCCCCGCGCGCAGCGCCTCCAAGTGCGCCGCGTCATGCGTGTGGGCATAGTGAGAAGCCACCGACTCGATAACGTAGTTACGTGGGCGCGGCACCACCACCGGCACGCGCTCCAGCAACGCCCGCACCTCCGCGGACGACAAGACCTTGCGCTCCCCCGACCCGGCAAAGTGCCGCCGATAGTGCACCAGCCCCAACGCCTCGGCCTCCAGGTTGCGCCAACCCCACCACAGCACCGTAAGCTCGCAATAGCGGGGGTTCTTGTGGCAGATGTTGTTGCCGTCGCAATCCGACGCGTAGCCCGCAATGGGCCCGTTGCGGTCCGCGCCCCGCACCACCTGGTTGAAGTCGGTAATCTTGCTGAGCCCGCTCACCTGCCACAGGCCCGTGATGCCCGGCTTTATGCTCATGCGCACGCGATGCTCCAAGTCGTAGCGCTCCCACTCGTCCATGGTGGGCGGGCGCGTGCCCACCAGGCTCATCTCGCCGCGCAGCACGTTGAGGAACTGCGGAAACTCGTCGATGGAATAGCGGCGAATAAAGTGTCCCACGCCGCGCGGCCTGCCGTCCTTGCCGCGCTTCTCGCTGCCAATAATGCGCGGGTCGTCGTCCAGCTTAAACATGAGGCCGTCTTCCACGCGATTCTGCGCCTCCAGCGCCGCCTTGCGCTCCTCGGCGTCCAAATACATGCTGCGGAACTTGTACATGGTAAACGGCTTGCCGTTGCGTCCCACGCGCTGCTGGGAGAAGAAGATGGGCCCCGGCGACTTAAGGTAGATCATGGGCCCCACCACCAGGAAGATGAGCCCCGTAAGCACACAGCCCACCAAGCCGCCAAGGATGTCGAACAGCCGCTTTACCATAAGCTGGCCGGTGGACGCATCCTGGATGCTGCTGGTAAGCACCGCGTACGGACCGATCTTGCCCACGTCGGTAACCGAGATGCCCGCCCCGTGGGTGCCCGCAATCGCGTAGCTCACGGTAAGGCCCATCTCGGTAAGGTCGCCCACGAACTCTGCGGGAAACGGTACGTTGTCGGGCTGCAGGATAAACACCTCATCCACCCAGCCGTGGGTGATGTCGGTGATCGCCGTGCGGTCCATGGGCATAACCGGCACGCCGTCCAGCACGTCCCCGTACGTGCGTCCGCCGTCCATAAGCACGACGCTCCACACGAAGTACTCCGTAAACGCGCCCTTCTCGCGCAGCTCGCGCATGGTGTCGCGCGCAAGCGCAGAGGAGGTCACCAGCACCAGCGACCGCTTGTGCTGCCGTTCCGAGAGCCGTCGGCGCAGCCGGCGCTTGTTGGCCTGCCGCAGCGCGAGGTCCACCACGGGAAACAGTGCGGCGGTAAGGCCAATCTGCAGGCGCGATGCCTCGCCAATCCAGTGCACCACGAACAAATACACCAGCGCCAGCACGAAGGTCCACACCGTATACTGGATGACCGCAAAGACCTCGTCGAACACCGAGCGCCGAATGATGCCGTGGTAGTTGTTGGAGAAGAGCACCACCAGCAGCTGCCCGGCCAGCAGCACCAGCGCCTGGTAGCGGTAGCGACCTGCCACGTAGGGGTTGGCAAACGTCACGTTGAGCCAGTAGCTCACCGTGTAGCACAGCTGCAGGCACAGCAGGTCGAGCACGATAAAGTCCCCGTGCTTGACGAGTCCGGCTATGGCCCGCTTGTTCATCCCGCTCCCCAATGTGTTGCTTAGCTGCTTGTGCGCGTAATCCAGAACTATAGCAAAAGGTCTGTGTTAAGGTATGTGGGCAGACTTATACGCATACAAAGAGCGCCTATGCAGGAAGAGGACGTGAGTCCATGGCAGCAAATACGCTTCAACGTTTTACCACGAACATGAAAAAGAATGCGTTCCTGTTCCAGGAGCTCGTAAACCGCGACTTCCAGCAACGCTACAAGCGTACCGTGCTGGGCATGGCCTGGAGCGTGCTCTCGCCGCTGCTGCAGCTGCTGGTAATGATGATCGTCTTCAGCCGTATGTTTGGCCACAACGTCGAGCACTACGTGATCTACCTCTTTGCGGGCAACATTGTTTTTTCGTATTACAGCGAGTCCACCAACAACGGCATGGCGAGCCTTATGGGAAACGCGGGCATCCTGAGCAAGATCAACGTGCCCAAATACCTGTTTTTGCTCTCGCAAAACGTGTCAGCGCTCATCAACTACGCACTCACCATTGGCATTTTCTTCTTCTTTTGCATCATCGACCACATCACCTTTACGCCCGCCTTCTTTATGCTGTGGTACCCGGTGCTCTGTTTGCTGCTTATGAACATAGGCATCGGCATGGTCCTCAGCGCCCTGTACGTGTTCTTCCGAGACATTCAGTACCTGTATCGCGTCTTTCTTACGCTACTCACGTACCTCTCGGCCATCTTCTACACGCTTGACAGTTTTAGCCCCTTTGTACAGCGGCTCTTCTTGCTCAACCCGGTGTATGCCAACATCAAGTATTGGCGCGTCATCGTGCTTGAGGGTGTGGTGCCGTCTGCGGGCTTCCATTTGCTGCTCGCCTTCGACGCCATCGTGTTTTTGGCCATCGGCGCGCTCTTCTACAAGAAGTTTAACCACCGCTTCGTGTACTACTTCTAATCGCCACAGGATATCGACCAGTTTGCGAGGCACGCATGAGCGTTATTGAATGCAACGACGTGAGCATTCGCTACATTACGGGCGACTTTAAGTCCATTGGACTCAAAGAGTTCGTTATGAGAAAGCTCACCAACAACTTTCATGTGACCGAGTTCTGGGCCGACCGCCACGTGACCTTTAGCATCGAGCGCGGCGACATGCTGGGCATTATCGGCTCTAACGGCGCGGGAAAGTCCACCCTACTCAAAGCCATCAGCGGCATTATGATTCCTACGGGCGGCAGCATTAAGGTAAACGGCAAGATGGCGGCCCTGCTGGAGCTGGCAAGTGGCTTCGACGCACAAATGACCGTTAAGGAGAACACCTACCTACGCGGTGCCATGCTGGGCTACACTCGCGAATTCTTGGACGAGAAGTACAAGGAAATCATTGCGTTTGCTGAGCTGGAGGACTTCCAAGACCACATGTTCAAGCAGCTCTCCAGTGGCATGCAGAGCCGCCTGGCCTTCTCGATCGCCTGCCTGGTGGACCCCGACATCCTCATCCTGGACGAGGTCTTAAGCGTGGGCGACGGCGCGTTTAGAAAGAAGAGCGGCGACCGCATGAAGGAGATCCTTGCTGGCGGCACCACAGGTGTGCTGGTTTCCCATTCGATTGATCAGGTTCGCGAGATGTGCAACAAGGTTCTGTGGCTCGACCACGGCAACCAGATTGCCTTTACCGACGACGTGCAGCTGTACTGCGACGCCTACGACGAGTTCCTTATGACCAAGGAGCTGCCCCAAAACGAGGACGACATCCATCGGTTGGCCGACGGGTTCCTCAAGCGCCGACAAGCTGAGGCCAAGAAGCACCAGGAGGCCGAGGCCAAGCGCCTGCAACAGGTAATCGAGGACGGACACTCGGAGGCCGCAGTCCTCACCGCCATCCGCATCTTGCAAAAGAGCAAGCCGGAGGCGCTAGCCTCCGAGTATACCGGTGCCGCAGAATAGCACGGGCCGGACAGACGATCGATGGGAAAGATGATGCAGCTTAGCGACAAGACCGCAGCCGTCATTGTCACCTACAACCGCAAGGACCTGCTGCTGGAAAACCTGCGCTGTCTGGACGAGCAGACGGCGCGGGCGGCATGCGACATCATGGTAATCGACAACGCGAGCAGCGACGGCACCGGCGAGGCGCTGGCCCCGCTGGTCGCACGCGGCAAAATCTCCTACGTGAACACCGGCGCCAACCTGGGCGGAGCCGGCGGCTTTAGCTTTGGCATGAAGCGCGCGGCGGAGCTGGGCTACGGCTCCGTTTGGGTGATGGACGACGACTGCATGCCGGAACCGACCGCGCTGCAGGAGCTGCTGCTGGCGAGCGAGGCGCTCGAGGGAGACTACGGCTACCTGTGCAGCAAGGTGCTGTGGCGCGACGGGTCCGTAAGCGTGATGAACGTGCCGCGACGCACCGCCTTCCAGAACCTCGACATGGACCAAGCGGACGACGAGGTCCTCGTTCCCGTGGCCATGGCCAGCTTCGTCTCGCTGTTTGTGCCCACCGCCATCCTGCGGCGCTTTGGCCTGCCCATAAAGGAGTTCTTCCTGTGGACGGACGACTGGGAGTTTACGCGGCGCATCTCGCGCGAGCTGCCGTGTTACCTGGTGACCACCAGCGTGGTCAACCACAAGTCTGCCTGCAACATTGGCGCCAACGTCGTGACCGATGACGCCTCGCGCCTGGACCGCTTTCGCTACCTGTACCGCAACGACGTCGTGCTGTACCGCCGAGAGGGCGCTGGCGGGTTTTGCTACGAGGCCGCGCGCCTCACCACCCATGCGGCGCGCGTGCTGCTGCAGTCGCACGACAGTAAGCCGAAGCGCCTCGCGTCCATCGTAGGGGGCACGCGGGCAGGCCTGGGGTTCAATCCCCCCATCGAGTATCCGCGCCGGGACAGCGCGCAGACGACCCGCGTGCTGGAGCTCTTTGGCGAGCCCATCGGGTCCGGCGGGCAGGAGTCCTACGTGTTCAACCAACTCTCCCACATGGACCAAGATGGCCTGAGCTTCGACTGCCTCACGCCCTATACCTGCGAAAACGAGGACTGGCGGAGCTGGTTCGAGTCCATGGGCGGCTCCGTGTTCGAGCTGGGACTGCCGTTTAGGCCGGGATCCAGCCGAGAGCTGATTCGCGAGCCGCTGCGGGAGTTCTTGGCGCAGCATGCCTACGACGTGGTGCACGTGCAGTCGGGCAGCACCACGGTTCTCTCCATCGCCTCGGCGGTGGCCAGCGACGCAGGCGTTCCCTTTGTGATGGCGCACACGCACTCCGCGCATCGCCACATGACGGCCAAGAAGCGCGCCGTCCGGCTGGTTGCGTCGCACGAGATGCGCAAGGCCAACCTGCTGTGCGCGTGCTCGTCGAAGGCCGCGACGTCGATGTTTGCCCCTTCGCGCCAGCAGGACGTCAAAATCCTTAAGAACGGCATCGACGTGGAGCGCTTTGCCAGCGCCGCGGCACGCAAAGACGAGCTGCGACGGGAGGCGGGCGTGGCCCCGGGCACGCTGGTGGTTGGCAACGTGGGCCGCCTCGCCGAAGAGAAGAACCACACCTTTGTGATCGACGTCTTTCGCGAGGTGCTCGCAGCGCGGCCCGATGCCATGCTGTGGCTCGTGGGCGGCGGAGAGGAACAGGCGGCTATCGAGGCCAAGGTCGCCGCGTGCGGACTGGGCGATTCGGTGCGCCTGTGGGGCGTGCGGTCCGACGTGGAGCGGCTGCTGGCCTGCATGGACGTGTTTTTGTTCCCCTCGCTGTGGGAGGGCCTGGGCATCTCGCTGCTGGAGGCGCAGGCCGCTGGCGTTCCCTGTGTTGTCTCGGACTCCGTGCCCCACGAGGTGGAGGTGGCGCCGGACTACGTGACGTGGCTCTCGCTCCAGCAGCCGGCCACGGCATGGGCGCAGGCGGTCCTCACCCAGGCCGGGCGGCGCAACACGCACCAGCTGGAGGACTTCCAGAGCAGCGGGTTTATGGTTCGCGAGAGTGCCGCGGAGCTGAGGGACGTGTATCTCTCGCATGTTCCCCAGCGCGCGTAGGCGTAGCGAGGGGCGTGCGAACACCATGAGAAGCGAGATGGCACCCGTGGATGGCAAGCTGACGGTCGTGGTCGCGGCGCACAAGCCGTATTGGATGCCCGGTGACGACGCGTACCTCCCCGTTTGGGTGAACGCCGCGCGCAACGGCGCGAGCGTGCCCGACGGCTGGGCACGCGACGACGCGGGCGGCGCGGGCGCGGCGGACGGCGCGGGCGACCACATCAGCGAGAAGAACGCCGGCTTCTGCGAGCTCACGGCCCTATATTGGGCGTGGAAGCACCTCGACGCGGACTGGCTGGGTCTCGCCCACTACCGCCGCCACTTTGCCACGTCACGCTCGCGCGACGTCCACGGACGCGTGGCCACGGGCGCCGATCTTGCCAACACGCTGGCGAAGGCGCCCATCATCCTGCCCAAACGGCGCCACTACTATGTAGAGACAAACTACTCGCAGTACGTGCACGCCCATCACGAGCAGGACCTCACGACGACCCGGGCCATTCTGGCTGAGTCGCATCCCGACTACCTGGCCGCCTACGACGCGAGCTTGAGGCGCCGGTCGGGACACCGGTTTAACATGTTCGTGATGCGCCGCGACTATGCCGACGAGTATTGCGCCTGGCTCTTTGACGTGCTGTTCGAGTTGGAGCGGCGACTGGACATGAGCACCTACGGCGACTACGACCGGCGCGTGTTCGGCTTTGTGGGTGAGCGCCTTATGGACCCGTGGATTCAAACCCGCATGCTGCCCTACGTCGAGCTGCCCGTGGTCAACCTGGAGAGCCAGCATTGGCTAAGGAAGGGCACGAACTTCCTCGCGCGCAAGGTTACGGGCGGCAGGCTGGGCAACCAACATTAGCGCCAAGATGGCAGACGGCTGAGTTGGAGTAGCGTTATGACCTGGTATTACGCATACGAGCAGGATCCGAGCGACGTGGGCGCGCGCAACGCGGGCGGCAAGGCGCGCGCGGACATTTGCGCCATCCTTGCGGGCATGGGCATGCGTGCGCTCGACGTGCCTGTGATCGCGAACCGCGACCAAGGCGGTGCCAGGGCCAAGCTCGCCGCGCACCACGCCATGGCAGGGCGCTGGCAAGAGGCCGTCTCGGGACTTGCGGAGGGCGACGGACTCATCGTGCAGCTTCCCGCCGTGGGGCACACGCTGTTCTTTGGCCGGGTCATTAAAGCGCTGCGGCGCAGGCGCATACCGCTGATCCTGCTGGTGCACGACCTCGACACGCTGCGACTGGCGCTGCGCCAGGAGGCCTCGCTGGGCGAGCGGACGCGCATCCAGCGTGAGGAGGCGACGGCCTTCTCGTACGCCGCCGCCACGATCGTGCACAACCGGCATATGGCCAAGGCAATACACGAGGCACTGGGGTATCCGATGGAGCGAATGGTCTCTCTGGAGCTGTTCGACTACCTGGCGCCCGGCTTTGCGCCCGACGAGCGGCAGATGCCCGAGCGCGACACCGTGGTCGTGGCGGGCAACCTTACGGCGCAGAAGGCCGGCTACCTGTACGAGCTTCCCGATGACGTGCGATTCGACCTGTTTGGCTTGGGGCTCGAAGAGGGACGCGTGGGTGCCAACGTGGCCTACCACGGCTCTTTTGAGGCCGACGTCCTACCCGCGCAACTCGGCGGACGGTACGGTCTGGTGTGGGACGGGCCGAGTGCCGTCACCTGCACCGATGCCTACGGAGAATACCTTCGGATCAACAACCCGCACAAGACGTCGCTCTATCTGGCTTCGGGGCTGCCCGTGGTCGTGTGGGATCAGGCGGCCATCGCCGACGTGGTGCGCGAGCGTGGCGTGGGCGTATGCGTCGCGAGCCTGGACGAGCTCGCCGAGCGTCTGGCCGCGGTGAGTGAGTCTGAGTATCGGCAGATGCGCGAGCGGGCATGCCACGTGGGCGCCGAGCTTCGGGACGGTGCGTTTACCAAGCGTGCCGTTGCGCGCGCGATCGATGGGGCCAATCAGTGGGGGTAACCCCTATTGGCTGGTCGCATGCGATCTATCGAAGGGAGTTACCCTCGCTTATAGGCCATACGCACCTTACCGGCCCGTGCGACCAACGATAGCGCCAAACGTGCCAAAGAAGATACGGGCATCCAGCGAGGCGCTCACGTTGCGCACGTAGTACAGCTCCATCTCCTGACGCTCCCCCGACTCCCACGTGGCGTCGTTGCGGGCAAACGCCTGCCAGTACCCCGTAATGCCCTGCCGCACCGAAAGAATCTCGTCCACCTCGTCGCCATACCACTCGAGCTCGACGCGGGTTACGGGGCGAGGGCCCACCACCGACATCTGCCCAAGCAGCACGTTTATAAACTGCGGCAGCTCGTCGAGCGAGGTTCTGCGCAGGAACTGGCCGATCCTGGTAACGCGCGGGTCGTCCATCACCTTGTGCTCGGTGTTCCACTCCGCCATCTGCTCGGGGGTAAAGTAGCGCTCCATGTTATTCTCGGCATCGGCGTACATCGTGCGCAGCTTGAGCATGCGAAAAGGCTTGCCGTTCTTGCCCACGCGCTCCTGACGGAACATGGGCAGGCCATGAGACTCAATGCTGATGGCAATGCACACGACGAACACGGGAATGGCGGCAATAACGATGATGAACAGGGAGGCAAGAATGTCCAGGACGCGCTTGAAGAACTTGTAGGCACCCGGATCCTTGCGCGCATGGGTAGGTCCAAGTGCCGTTTGGTTAGCCACGGGGCCATCCCAGCGCATGGGCGGCAAAAACGCAATATGGTGTGCCGCTAGCTCGATGACCGATCATATGGCCCGTATCCTCCAGAACACAGCATGGTCCATTCAACAGTGTTTGTATCGTATGATAACCCCTCGGCGTAGTCAAACGCACCCGGACGGCAACACGAGTACCACACGGAGCCAAGTTACTATTCACGGGTTGGCCGTGTGCTGTCCGCTTGGGAAGAAGTACCTTTTGGCCATCTAGCGCAGCCGATGGCCAAAAGGCACGGGTTCCCAAGCGGACAGCACCCATCGACTGGCCATCCCTCCGCAGTCACAGCACATTGTTATACTGGTGTCGTTTGACCCTTACGAGGGTCCATCGCCGTCGTTCGGGAGGTCACCATGGGTTCTGTGTTGCTGTTCGCGCTGCTCCTTGGGCTGCTGTGCGCCAGCTACGTGCTGTTCGATCGCAGAATCGACAGCCCCGCCTTCGTCTTTGTGCTCTTCTTCGCACTCTCCATTGGCAGCGGGCTGCTCAACTACGTGCCCTATGAGTTCGACCTGCATCCCAACACGGTAGGGCTCATTGGCGGCGGTGCGGCCATCTTTGTAGCGGTGGCATGGAGCGTGCGTCTGGTCTGGCGCAAGCGTATTGCCGCGGCAACGATTGACGGCGCTCAGGGCGACGCGGACGACGACCCGCTGATTGCCGAGCCGCTGCACGTTCCCGTGGTGTTCTACGTGCTGGGGCTTTTGCTCGCCTGCGGCACGGCCTGGGTCATGCTCAAGAGCTACACCGAGCTCTCGATCGCGCACGGCGGGCCCACCGACCTGCTGGGCGTGATGCGGGAGTACGACAAGCTCGCCAAGTTCAGCGACGTGGACGTCTCCATCCGCGGCATTCCGGGGCACATCATCGCCATCGGCGACGGCGCATACTATATTTGGGCGTATCTCTTTGCGCAAAACCTCAACGCCCGACGCCGCACCATCAACTGGTCGGCCTTGCTCATTATGGTCGTCACCATGGCCTACACGCTCCTCTCGGGCGAGCGAAACGGCATTATCCTACGTCTTCTGGCGTTTGCCTTTATGTACCTCAACTTTTGGTATCGGCGTCGCCGCACGACGGGTCGCCCCAACGTGCGCGTCTTTGCGGCCATCGCGATCGTTATCGTGGTGGGCATGCTCGCCTTTAGGCCCATGCTGGCGCTGATGGGCAGGGGCTACGACAACAAGTATTCACTGTCCGAGTACGTCTCGCGCTACCTGGGGGCGCCCGTTAAGAACCTAGACATGTACCTCAACGACGAGCTGCCGCACCCCATTACCGTGAAGTCCGAGCGCTGGGGCGAGCAGACCTTTGCGGTGGCCTACGCGTCGCTGGACCACTGGGCCGGGCACGACGCACGCAAAAAGTGGAACGACTGGCAGCCGTTCCAGGAGCTCAACGGCCGCAAGTTGGGCAATGTGTACACCATCTACTACACGTTTGCGTTCGACTGGGGCTATGCTGGTGCGCTGGTCGCCACCGCGGTGCTGGCCGCGCTCAGCGAACTGTGCTTCTTGCTGTCGTGCACGCGGCGCGTGCTGGGCAACGGCGCCATCAAGACGTCGGTGCTCGTGTACGGCATCGTGGGATACGGCCTGTGCTTCTGTTTCTTCCTCAACTTTGTGGTAAAGGCCGTGGTCAACACGGGGTTCGTGCGCATGGCGGCAACGTGGCTGTTGGCCAGCTTCGTGCTGAAGTTCGTCAACGAGCGCCTGGCGGCAGGTGCCGAGCGCGCGGAGGACTAGCGACGGGCTGGCGGGCTGGCGGGCGCAGGTCGCGGCGGATGCCGGTCGTGACGGGCTGGCGGGCTGGCGGGCGCTAGCGCCGCGCCTTGAGCGTGGCGAACATCTTGGTGTTGTGCGACTTTACAAACGATATAATCCGGCCCTCGTGATAGGCGAGCTGGGCGTTTTTGCTCTTTATGGGCATGAGCATGGTGCGCATCATGCGTGAGCGCGGCTGGGCCAGCTCCACGGCCAGCTGGGCGCGATCGGTGCTTATCATGTTGTCGATGAGCGAGACCTTCTCGGAGGCCGAGAGCTCGCAGGAGGGGTTGCACACGTTCTCGATGCAGCCAATGAGGCGCTCCACGTAGCGGCGCTGCACGACCTCCATACTCACCGGATCCCCGTCCAGACCCCAGTGGCGGTAGAGGTCCAGCATCCAGCCGTGCTCCTCCTCGCGCTTCTCGTACATGTCGGGGCGCCAACGGGCCGTCTCGGACTCCTCGCGCTGGCGAATAAAGTGGTAGTACGCCTGGTCGGTAACGCCCACGCGCTCCACATCGCGAATGTAGTCCAGCACGAACGGGAAGTCGTCCCAAAACGTGTTGCGAAAGCGGATGCCAAGGCGCTCGATGCGCTCGCGCACAAAGAGCTTGTTCCACGGGGTGTAGAGGAGGTTCTGGTCGAACAGCTCGGCCGCGGCCACGCGGAACTCGTGCTGCGTGGGATATATGGCCGCCGGGCAGCTCTTCTTCTCGGTTGAGTGCTCGCCGTTCTTGCCGAAGTAGGTCTCGATGTAGAAGCCGGCGATGGCGAGGTCCAAGTAGTTGTTCTCGGCAAGCTCGACCAGGTCGAGTAGCATGGACGGCTCGGCCCAATCGTCGGCGTCCATAAAGAACACGTACTTGCCGCGCGCATGGTTCAGCGCCAGGTTACGCGCCGCCGGGGCGCCGCCGTTTTGCGGGTGGAAGTCCACGATACGCAAGTCGTGACGGGTAAGCCGGCGCACGACGTCGCCCGTGCGGTCGGTTGAGCCGTCGTCCACCACCAGAATCTCGATGTCGGTGAGGGTTTGGCGCTGGACGCTTTCCACGGCACGCTGCACGTAATCCTCCACGTTGTACGCGGGGATGATCACCGAGACCATGGGGTAACTCTTTACTCCAACCGGCATGCGTGCGCGCCTTCCACCAAACCAAACTGACCACAGAACACAATATCAGGTGACGCGGTTGGGCTTGTAGAGAGACCGTGGAGGTCGCGGGAATTCAGCAGAATCACACGTTGGCACGAACCGCGCCCCGCCGCTGGACAAAAGGGACAGTCCCCTTTGTCCAGGGGACTGTCCCTTGTGTCCAGGGGACTGTCCCCTTTGTCCAGGGGACTGTCCCTCCACTACAGTCTGGAATGCTTAACTACGCATCGGTAAGGTCGCTGTATACCGTCGAGCGAGAGACACCACTGAGACGAGCGATCTCGGTCGCTGAGAAACCGCGCTGCTCCATGAGGCGCACGCGCTTTCTTCTCTCTCCGTAGGGCAGCGTACGGAGCTTGGCGGGATCCCCGATGACCGACTGAGCAACGGTCGCAAGCTCGTCGGTGGTCTGATGCTGCGTGAGCTGGCTGCCAGGAAACGGATTGGCACGCAGGGGCTCCTGCAAGCTGAATGCGATGAACCCCTTGCGACCGCCCAACATATCCAAAATGAGGTCGGTGTCCGTTATGCCCTTGTGTCCCAAGTAGTCTTGCACGCTGCTCCACGGATAGTCCAACGCTTCGCAGATACCCGCCGCAGCAGGATTGGCATGAATATAACGCATGGCATACAAGAGATACGCCTCGTTCTCTACTGGCTCGCTCCAATAGCGGTTCTTGAACACGTGCCCAGTACGGTTCATCCTTCTTTGAAAGTACCAGGCATAACGCTCGTTCAACTGCTTCATGGCCTTGGCCAGACAGAGCTGCTTGTCCTCCAACAGGAAGTGCGCGTGGTTGCTCATAAAACAGTATGCGCGGATGAGCAGGGGAAGTTCGTCGCGAACTCTGCCAAGTTCGTTGAGATAGAATTCGCGATCGGCGTTGTCGAAGAAGAGGGTCTTGTCTGCCTCTCCCTTAGTGACGACGTGGTAAAAACCGGACTTTGCGATTTTCCTAGCGCTACGCACTGGCCCCCCTTTCTCCGTTGCCTATGGGTCGGGCTATTATAGCAGCTCGAACGCGAGGACCCCCGCTGGACAAAAGGGACAGTCCCCTGTGTCCAGGGGACTGTCCCTTGTGTCCAGGGGACAGTCCCCGTTATACGACACAGGTCCAGGGGGTGAGGAGATCGGGGGGATAGCGCACGTCCTCGAGCACCAGGCCGCGGGCGGGGGCGGTGGGACCGGCTGCGCGGCGGTCGCGGGCCGCGAGTGCCTGGGCCACCCACTCGGGCGACCGATTGCCGCGTCCAACCTCCACCAGCGTGCCCACCATAATGCGCACCATGTTGTGCAGGAAGGCGTTTCCCTCCACGTCCACCATCACCAGGTCCTCCCCAGCCTCGCGCTCCATGTGCACGCGCACCTCTCGCAGCAGGCGACTCGTGGAGCGTCCCGCCTCGCGCAGCATCTGCGCCGAGCTCACCTTGCAAAAGCTCACAAAATCGTGCTCTCCAACGAGCGCTTGGGCCGCCTCGTCCATGGCCTCCACATCGAGCGTTGAGCGCAGCCACCAAGCGTGATCCCACGCCAGCACGGGCTGTGCGTTGCCACAGGCAATGCGATATCGGTAACGCCGTCCCAATGCGTCAAAACGCGCCGAGAAGCCCTGAGGGGCGAGGTACAGCGCCCGAATGGATACGTCCTCGGGCGTGATGGCCATAAGCGAACGCCACATCCTGCGCGGCTCTCGTCCCGCCAGCTCTCCGACGTCCACGGGAAGGCTCACGTACTGCGCCAACGCCGAGACGCCCGCATCGGTTCGGCCCGCGCAGGTCGTCTGGCATGGCCGCCGCAGCAGGGTTTGTAGCGCTCGCTCGACCTCGCCCTGAACGGTCCGTTCCCCGTCCTGCGCCGCGTAGCCCGAAAAGCCCGCGCCCCGGTAACCCACCTTAAGCACGAGGGTCCTCTCGCTCTCCCCCACTCCCGCTCCTCTCGTCACGCACTCCCCTGGACAAAAGGGACAGTCCCCTGAACACAGGGGACTGTCCCTTTTGTCCAGCGGACTGTCCCCGTGTACCGCAAAACGGGGGACACGCCGTGGCATGTCCCCCGCCAAAACCAAACGCTGTGTGGTCGCGGACTAGTCCTCGTCGACCTTGGTCACCGCAGGCGCGGCCTTGGGCTGCACCGGGTCGGTAACGAGCTCGATAATGACCACGGGGGCGTTGTCGCCCTTGCGCGGACCGAGCTTCATAATGCGGGTGTAACCGCCGTTGCGGTCGGCCCACATGCCCTGCGCGGCCTTCTCGAACACCTCGCGCACGATCTCCTTGTCGCCCAGCTTGGCGATGGCAAGGCGGCGGCTCGCAAGGTCGCCCTTCTTGGCCCAGGTAATCACGCGGTCGACGTCGGGACGGATGGCCTTGGCACGAGACTCCAGCGTCTTAATGCGGTCGTGCTCAAACAGGGATACCACCAGGCTGCGCTTCATGGCCTTGGTGTGGCTCGCGTCGGTGCCGAGCTTCATCCCCTTCTTCTTGTTGTGCCTCATGTTGCTGCTCCTAGAAACTACTCAGGCGACGTCTTATGCCTTAAGGCCAAGGCTCATGGTCTCGAGCTTGTCCTTAACTTCCTCGATGGACTTGACGCCAAAGTTGCGAATATTCAGAAGGTCGTTCTCCGAGAACTCAACGAGCTGGCGGACGGAGTGGATGCCGGCACGCTTGAGGCAGTTGTAGGAACGGACGGAGAGGTCCAGGTCCTCAATCTGCTTGTCGAGCTCGCTGTTGTCCTCCTCGACGCCCACGGCAAAGATGGAGGTGTCCTCAACGGGCTCCTCCTCCTCGGCCAAGCCCATAAACGCACTCATGTGCTGGTTGATGATGTTTGCCGCCTCGACGACTGCGTCGCGCGGAGCCACGGAGCCGTTGGTCTCGACCTCGAGCACCAGACGGTCGTAGTCGGTGTGCTGACCCACGCGGCAGGGCTCGACGGACTTGGCGCAACGCCGCACGGGCGAGTAGAGCGAGTCCACGTGAATGAGCCCGATGGGGTCGCCGTTGCGCTCGTTGTTCTCGCCCGACACGTAGCCACGGCCAATGCCAATGCGCATGGCCATGCTCAGGCGGGCACCCTCGCCCAGCGTGCAAATCACGTGGTCGGGGTTAACGAGCTCGAACTGAGACGGAATGCTAAAGTCGCCACCCGTGACGGTCATGGGACCCTCGACGTTGATGGTGGCCTGCGCCTCCACGCCCGTCTCCATGGAGCGGAACACGAGCCCCTTTACGTTGAGGACGATGTCCGTAACGTCCTCGTAGACGCCGGGGACCGTGGTGAACTCATGCTGCACGCCATCGATCTGGATGGCCTGCACGGCCGCACCCTCCAGGGAGGAGAGCAAGACGCGACGCAGGGAGTTACCCAGCGTGTCGCCGTAGCCACGCTCCAGCGGCTCGGCGCTTACGCGGGCCAAGGTCTCGCTTATCTCTTCGACCGACACTTGGGGTCGGATGAACTCGGACATGTATACCTCCAAAGATGCGGGCGCTACTACTTGGAGTAGAGCTCGACGATAAGCTGCGCGTCAATCTCCAGGTCGATCTGGTCGCGCGTGGGAAGCTGCAGCACGGTGCCGCGGAGCTTCTCGATGTCGACCTCGAGCCACGAGGGCACTGCCATGGACTCGGTGCGGATGAGGGCCTCCTTAATGGGAAGGAGGTCGCGGAACTTGGGCGCAACCGAAACCACGTCGCCGGCCTTTACCTGGTAGGAGGGGATGTCCACGCGGTGGCCGTTAACCTGAATGTGGCCGTGGCGCACGGTTTGGCGGGCCTCCTTGCGGGTGCGAGCGAAGCCCAGACGGAACACCACGTTGTCCAGGCGGGACTCGAGGATGCTCATCAGGTTGTCGCCCGTGATGCCCTCGATCTTGAGTGCCTTGTCGTAGTAACCGCGGAACTGCTTCTCCAGCACGCCATAGATGAACTTGGCCTTTTGCTTCTCGCGGAGCTGTGCGCCGTACTCGCTCTCCTGGCGACGACGACGGCGGGGCTCGCGCTTGGATTCCTTATTGATGCCCATCACGATGGGGTCGATGCCGAGCTGGCGGCACCGCTTGAGGACAGGGGTCCTATCAACTGCCATTGCTACTGCCCTTCCTTACTACACGCGACGACGCTTGACCGGACGGCAACCGTTGTGCGGAATGGGGGTCTTGTCCTGGATGCCCGACACCTCCAGGCCAGCGGCCTGCAGGGAGCGGATTGCGGTCTCGCGGCCGGAGCCGGGACCCTTGACAAAGACGGCCACCTTGCGAAGGCCATGCTCCATGGCTGCCTTTGCGCACGCCTCGGCCGCAATCTGAGCGGCGAACGGCGTGGACTTGCGGGAGCCCTTAAAGCCCACGGTACCACCGGACTGCCAGGCGATTACGTTGCCCTGCGGGTCGGTGATGGAGATGATCGTGTTGTTGAACGTGCTCTTGATGTGGGCCTGGCCCACAGCGATGTTCTTGCGGTCGGCGCGGCGGACGCGCTGGACCTGCTGCTGCTTCCTCTTAGGCATAATCTACTCCCTAGCCCTTCTTCCTGGCACCGATCTGGCGACGCTTGCCCTTGCGGGTGCGCGCGTTGGTGTGGGTGCGCTGGCCATGGACGGGGAGGCCCTTGCGGTGGCGAAGGCCGCGGTAGCAGCCGATCTCCATCAGGCGGGCGGTGTTCTGGCGAACCTCGCGGCGGAGGTCGCCCTCGGTGGTGTAGTTCTGGTCGATAAAGTCACGCATGCGCGTAACCTCATCCTCGGTAAGATCCTTTACGCGGGTGTCGGGATTAACGTCGGCAGCTGCGCAAATTGCCTTGGCGCGGGTAACGCCAATACCAAAAATGTACGTGAGTCCGACCTCAACGCGCTTGTCGCGCGGCAGGTCGACGCCATTAATACGGGCCAATTTGAAGCTCCTCTCTTAGCCCTGACGCTGCTTGTGGCGCGGGTTCTCGCAGATGACGTAGACCTTGCCGTGGCGACGGATGACTTTGCACTTGTCGCACATCTTCTTTACAGAAGGGCGTACCTTCATCGTCTGTCCTTTCCGATACTGCTCATACGAACTTGCTTGCGGTGCATGTGGCAGGTGGAAGCTACCCATGCTATATACTCGCCCAGCCGCTGGCGTGAATAGCCGGCTGTGGGGTGCGCCTACTTGTAGCGGTAGGTGATGCGCCCGCGGGTGAGGTCGTAGGGAGAAATCTCCACGACCACGCGGTCTCCCGGAAGGATACGGATGTAATTCATGCGAATCTTACCCGATATCGTGCAGAGGATGGTCTTGCCGTTTTCGAGTTCCACCTTGAACATGGCGTTGGGAAGGGGCTCTACTACCTTGCCCTCAAGCTCGATTGCGTCCTGTTTACTCAACCTATGGCACCTTTCTTCCAAAGTGACAGCAACCAAATACTCTACCTAAACGCGCCGCATATGTCCACGTTGCATGGAAACGACATAATCTGGGCACGTGTCGCCGTTACTGTTCACGGGTCGGCCAGGATGTGTCAGCCTATCAATAGGGGTTACCCCCTTTGATATGCCGCCAGCGGCAATCAAAGTAAGAATGACGGGGCCGTCCTTGGTGATGGCCACGGTATTCTCGTAGTGCGCGGCGGGCTTGCCGTCGTTGGTTACCACCGTCCAGCCGTTGGCCAGCGTGTGGTTCTTGTGCGTGCCCTGGCAGATCATGGGCTCGATGGCGATTACCATCCCCACCTGCAGGCGCACACCCCTGCCCTTCTTGCCAAAGTTGGGCACGTTTGGATCCTCGTGCATCACGCGCCCCACGCCGTGGCCCACGTACTCGCGCACCACACCGAAGCCGTTCTTCTCGGCCAGGGTTTGCACGGCATGGCCAATGTCACCAATGTGGTTGCCCGGAACGGCCTGCTCGATGCCCACCTTAAGGCAGTCGAGCGTCACCTCGCACAGGGCCTGCGTCTCGGTGGGAGGCGTGCCCACATAGAAGGTCCAGGCGTTGTCGCCCACCCAGCCACCGGCCGTCGCGCCCGTGTCGATAGACAGGATGTCGCCCTCCACAAGCATGCGGTCCGACGGGATGCCGTGCACGATCTCCTCGTTTACCGACGCGCAGATGCTGGCGGGAAAACCATACAGGCCCTTGAAGCCCGGCACCGCCCCATGCAGGCGGATGAAGCTCTCCACCATCTGGTCGATCTCGCGCGTGGTAACGCCGGGGCGCACCATACGGCCCGCACGGCGCAGCACTGTTTTGGACAGCGCCCCGGCTACCTTAAACTCCTCAATCTCCTGAGGTGTCTTGATGTGAATCATGCGCCGAGGACCTTCTTTACATCTACATACACCTCGTCCACGGCGCGGTTGCCGTCGACGGCCTTCAGGATGCCATGGCCCTTGTAGTAGTCGATGAGGGGCTGCGTCTGGTTCTGGTAGGTGTCCAGACGCTTGGCGATCGTCTCGGGCTTGTCGTCGTCGCGCTGGTACATCTCGCCGCCGCAACGCGGGCAGGTGTCGGTGCCGGCGGGAGCGGTGTAGCCGCAGGCGCGGCAGGTGCGGCGAGAGCTCAGGCGCTCGACGATCACGTCGAACGGCACGTCCACGAGCAGGGCGGCGTCGAGCTCCACACCCATGTCCTTGAGCTCGCCGTCAAGGGTCTCGGCCTGGGCGATGTTGCGCGGGAAGCCGTCCAGCATAAAGCCCTTTTGCGCGTCGGGCTGGGCCAAGCGCTCCTTAACGAGGTCAATGACCAGCTGGTCGGGCACGAGCTGGCCGGCGTCCATGTACTCCTTGGCCTTCTTGCCCAGCTCGCTCTGCGCCTTTACCGCCGCGCGGAGAAGGTCGCCGGTGGAGATGTGGGCGATGCCGTACTCCTCGACGAGCTTCTGACCCTGCGTACCCTTGCCCGCTCCGGGCGCACCAAGCAATACGATATTCATAACGAATCCACCTTTCTCGCAAAACGTTGCATTAGGTTGAGTTTACCGCAATTAACGCACGAGGTTGCTGCTATTGGGCATTTGGCAAAAGTGTATGCTTGGGATGCGGGGCTGCGGCAGGTCACCCGCGTTCGTGCACGTTCTCGTCTGGGTAAAACGTGTAGAGCAGGACTCCATCGTTCTCAAACTGCTACCACTTGCCGACGTTGGGAGTTTTTTGAGAAGGATAGTCCCGTTTATGCCCGCTATCCTTCTCAAAACACTACCACTTTGCCATCGTTGGTAGCAGTTTGAGAAGGATAAGGCTGCGGCAGATCACCCGCGTTCGTGCATCCGTGCTCGGGGAACTGTCCCCCGAGCACGGATCAAGCCGGCGACGAGGGCGAGCAGGGTGAGGGCGGAGACGAGCTCGGCGATACGCCACACGAGGGGCTCGACGAATGTTACCGTGTACGTTCCGTCAGCATGCGGCGCGAGGTCGAGCGCGGCGTAGCCATCGTCCCAGGCAAGCGTGGCGCCCGCATCGTGCGGCTCCACCTGCAACTGCTGGTGCCAGAACAGTGGCAAGCGCACGCGCACAGTGCGGTCGGTCGTGTTAACCAGCGCCACCCGCGTCTCCTGCGCAGAGACACGCGTGAAGTCTCGCACCTCCACGCCTGCGGGCGCGACCGGCTCGACGGAGTCCCAATCGTCGAAAAAGTCCTTGCTTTGTTGGATGGGTACGTACTCCCCCATCCCGATGTCGTCGCCTTCGACCGTGGTTGCGGTAACGTCAAGCGGCTGCGCATGCAGGGCAAAGCTGACGCCGCAGTACACGCCCTCCACCAGGCACACGGCAAGGCAGACGATCCAAAACGTGCGCAGCCGCAACGAAGTGCAGCCCACGAGCACACCGGCGAGCACCACCAGCAGCAACGACGCCACGCCCAGCAGCCGCCACGGAAACTGAATCGTGGCAAGCGGGCCGGCGAGCCCCCAGGGGAACAGGCAGGTGGTGAGCAGCAGCACGATCAGGGACGCCCAGGCAAGCAGACCGACCCAGTCGGCGAGCTTCTCTACGCCGTCGGCCTCGCCGTCCGCCGCCGCGTCCGCCGCGCGCACGGACGGCACGCGCAGCCACACGAAGCCCAGCACCAGCACGGCGGTAAGGCTCAACCCAATCTGCAGTGGCATCTCGCCCAGCAAACCCTGGTCGAGCGAGAGGGACAACCCGTCGAACGGCCAAAACGGAATGAGAAACTGGCCTGGATACAGCGAGTGCTCGTATGCCGAATTGCCAAAGTACTTAACGCCTAGGTCGTGATGCAGGTAATAGTCGAATAAAGGAACCAGAAACGCGGCGCACAGCAAAAGCGTGAGCACGGCTGCCTTGGCAATGGCCCTCCCCCAGCCATCCTTCTTTCGCCGGCGAGCCAGCGGCAGCATGGCCAAAAGCGACACCGGAAGGAACATGATGACGCTGAGGATGTGCGAGTAAAGAATGCCGCTCGCACCCAGCGCCAGTGTTATCCAGCCCGCGCCCTCAGGCGTCGTGTCGTCCAGAAACACGCGCCACAGGCCCAGCACAATGAGAGGTGCGAACACGAGCGCAAGATATTCTCCCACGGCGGCGCGCAGCAATACGTCGCACAGCCTGTAGGGTGCCAGAGTCCAGAGCGTGGCGCACACGAGCCCAGCTCTGGGCGACCGGAGCACGGTTGAGAAGACGTGGTATGCGATAACGGCCGTCGCGAGGTTCACCAGTAGCACGAACACCACATACGCGGGCCACGGGTGCATGCCCCAGGCCACGAGCAGGCCGGGCAGATACAAGAAGAGGTCGGGATAGCACAGGCCAGTGGGATAACCAAAGCCATGCGCCTGCGTCGCATACAACCGCACGGGAATCACGCCCGCGCGCAACCCCTGCGCGATGGACTGAATGCGCGCCAGGTGAAACGGCAGGTCGTGCCCGGGCGTCCACCGAGCGCAAGGCGCGAACAGCGCGCCCGTCGAGACCACCGCCAGCAGCAGCAACGCTACGCCAAACATGATTCGTCTTTTCATGCACACACCTCCGCCCCCATTGTAGCGACTACGAGCCACTGGGAGGCGGACTCATAACTATTGTCGCGACTGCATTTGGCAGCCAAGCGGAAAACAGTGCAATCCCCGTGATTGGAACCGGCTTCATCGGGTACAATACAGCTGACGGCAGCCTAGTCGTTGAAATCTCTTGCTAGGCAACGCCGTTGGGTTTTTTGACTAGGGCCAATGGCGCTGCAACGCCGGCCCTATTCTTTTGTCTCAACCCCTCAGGTGCTTCGGCCCCTTTTCTCAAAACGGGGTGGCCCCCACCGACTGCCGCACCCGGCAATCGGTGGGGGCCACCCCTTAACTCTGCTCTGCGGGACTACTTGAAGAAGCCCTCGTAGTTGTGCATCTTGAGCTGGGACTCCAGCTGCGAGATGGTGTCCATGGCGACGCCAACCATAATGAGGATGGAGGTTCCGCCAAAGGACTGGATGAGCGCGTTGTTGGTAAACGCGAACACGATGGACGGCACCACGGCGATGATGGCCATAAAGATGGCGCCCGGAAGCGTGATGTGGTTGAGCACGTTCTGGATGTAGCGGGCCGTGGCCTTGCCGGGACGAACGCCCGGAATGAAGCCGCCCGCCTTGCGGAGCTGGTCGGCCGTCTCCTCGGGATTGAACACCATGGAGGTGTAGAAGTACGCAAAGAAGACGATAAGCACAACCGAGAGCAGCCAGTTGACCCAGCCGCTGGTTATGGCGTTGGCAAAGGCCTGCATCCACTCCACATTGGGGAAGAACACCGAGATCTGCGCCGGGAAGTACAGGATCGCGCTCGCAAAGATGATGGGCACGACGCCGGCGGTGTTCACCTTAATGGGCAGGTACGTGGCCTGCGCGCCCATAATGCGCTGTCCCACCACGCGCTTGGCGTATTGGATGGGAATGCGGCGCTGGCCGCGCTCGATGTACACGATTACGGGGATGATCACCAGAATGATGAGCACCGTAATAATCGTGATCACAATGCCGTTCTCGGTGCCCATAACCGACTGAATCAGCGCCATGGGCAGGCCGCTCATAATGTTGGCGAAGATGATGAGGGACATGCCGTTGCCGATGCCACGCTGCGTCATAACCTCGCCCAGCCACATAATTATCATGGCGCCAACCACGAGGGTGCCCACAATAATGATGTCCTCGATCCAACCCGGGAACGGAAGCCCCGAGAAGTCCAGGTTGTACTGGCTGCTCTTAAAGAGGAACAGGTAACCGATCGCGTTGATGGTGGACAGCACGACGGTGAGGTAGCGCGTGTACTGCGTAATCTTGCGCTGGCCAGACTCACCCTCCTGCGCGAGCGCCTGGAGGCTGGGAATGACCGCCTGCATCATTTGGAAAATAATCTGAGCAGTGATGTAGGGCATAATGCCAAGCGCAAAGACCGAAACGCGTGAGAGCGCGCCACCCGAGAACAGGTTGAGCACCGCAAGGGGCCCCGTGCCCGCTGCCGAGGACTCAAACGAGTTGAGCATGCCCCTAAACGGGATGCCCGGCACGGGCAGGTAGGCTCCAAAGCGGTAGATGAGGAGAATCCCCATGGTGATGAGGATCTTCTCACGGAGCTCCTTTACGCGAAACGCATTTGCGATTCCCTTTAGCACGCCGGCTCAACCTTTCCACCAGCCGCTTCGATCTTGGCCTGGGCGGACGCGGAGACCTTGTCCACCTTAACGGTGAGCTTCTTGGTGAGCTCGCCGTTGCCAAGAACCTTAACGGGGATGTAGTCGTGCTTGATAACACCCTTGGCCACGAGGGAGTCGCAGTCCACCACGTCGCCGTCGGCAAAGATCTGCTCCAGGCGGTCGACGTTTACGGGCACGTACTCAACGCGGTTGTGATTGATGAACCCGGGGAGCTTGGGCAGGCGCATGGCGAGCGGCTGCTGGCCGCCCTCGAAGCCGGCGCCCTTGCCGCCACCGGAGCGGGAGAGCTGGCCCTTGGTACCGCGACCAGCCGTCGTGCCGTGACCAGACGAGTTACCACGGCCAATGCGCTTGCGCGCCTTTGTGGAGCCCTCCGCGGGGCGAAGATCATGTAGCTGCATGTTGGGTGACTCCTATATCTCTTCCACTTCTACAAGGTGCTTCACCTTGAAGATCATTCCACGAATGCTCGGGTTGTCCGGCTGCTCTACGACGCTGTTGATCTTGCGCAGGCCAAGAGCACGGCAGGTTGCGGTCTGGTCCTTCTTGACGGCGGGACCACAGCTGCGCACGAGTTTAATCCTGAGCTTGTCTGCCATCGCTAGTTCTCCTTCCCAACGAACATCTCGGCAACGGTCATGCCGCGACGCTCGGCAGCTTCCTCGGGGCTCGAAAGCTCCTTGAGGCCCTCTGCGGCGGCCTTGATGATGTTGAGGGCGTTGCTCGTGCCCAAAGACTTGGAGAGCACGTTGGTGATGCCGGCCAGCTCGAAGAGCGGACGCACGGGGCCGCCGGCAATAACGCCGGTACCCTCGATAGCCGGCTTGATGAGCACGCGGCCTGCGCCGTAGTGACCCTCGACCTCGTGCGGAATGGTGCCGCTCTCGGTAACGGGCACGTGGAAGAGGTTCTTCTTGGCATCGTCGACGCCCTTTTGGATGGCCAGGGGCACTTCGGTGGACTTGCCCATGCCGATGCCCACGTTGCCCTTGCCGTCGCCCACGACGACGAGTGCGACGAGCGACATACGACGGCCGCCCTTAACGACCTTGGACACGCGATGGATGTAGACTACGCGCTCCTGGTACTCGGATTCCTGCTGCTGACGCCTATTGTTACGCTGTTCACGTGGCATGTAACTCCTCCTAGAACTTAAGGCCCGCAGCACGGGCACCGTCCGCAAGGGCCTTGATGCGGCCATGGTACAAGAAGCCGCTGCGGTCAAAACGAACCGCGGTTACGCCCTTCTCGAGCGCGCGCTCGCCAATGAGCTTGCCCACGAACTCGGCGGCTTCCTTGTTGGAGCCAACCTTGCCCGTGGCGCGGAACTCGGGGCTGAGCGTGGAGGCGGCGCAGATGGTCTTGCTGTCTGCGTCGTCAATCACCTGCGCGTAGATATGCGCGTTGGTACGGTGTACGGTGAGGCGCGGACGATCGGCCGTGCCATATACCTTGGGGCGCACGCTGCGTGCACGCCTGTGCAGGGCAGCCCTCTTTGCCTGTTGTTTGTTCATTACTTCTCCTCTGCTCGCCATCACCTAACGGGGTGATGGGCTTATATAACGGCTACTACTTGGCTGCCTTGCCGAGCTTGCGGCGGATGTGCTCGCCCTCGTAGTGAATACCCTTGCCCTTGTACGGCTCGGGCGGACGCTTGGCGCGAATCTCGGCGGCCACCTGGCCAACCTGCTCCTTGGCGATGCCGTTTACCACGATGTGGGTGTTGTCGGGCACCTCGAACGAGATGTTCTCGGGGCAGGTATACAGCACGGGGTGAGAATAGCCGAGCGAGAGGTCCAGGTCCTTGCCCTTGAGCGTGGCACGATAGCCGACGCCGGTGAGCTCAAGACGCTTGGAGAAGCCCTTGCTCACGCCCTCCACCATGTTGCTGATGAGGGTGCGGGTGAGGCCCTGCATGGCGTTGGCCGCCTTGTAGGACTTGGTCTGCTTGAACTCCTCGTGGGTGAGGTCCTCGGTGCCCTCGGTGCGCGGCACGCGAACCGTAATGAGGTCACCCTCGAGCTCGATTGCCACGAGCGGCGAGAAGGTGCGCTCCAGCTCGCCCTTGGGGCCCTTAACGTGAACGGTGGAGCCCTCTACCGTTGCGGTTACCCCGGCAGGAATCTGGACAGGGTGCTTACCAATACGAGACATTGTCTCCTCCTATCTTTCCTGTCGTGTGGTTACCAAACGTAGCAGATGACCTCGCCGCCAACGCCGAGCTTGCGGGCGTCGCGGTCGCACATCATGCCCTTGGAGGTGGAGATGACGGCAATGCCGAGACCACCGATGACGCGGGGCAGGTCCTCTGCCTTGGAATAAATGCGAAGGCCCGGCTTGGAGATGCGCTTGATGCCGCGAATGATCTTGGCGCGCTTGGGGCCATACTTAAGCGTAATGTGAAGGGTCTTCTGGGGCTTGGTGTCCTCAACGGTGTAGCCCTCGATGTAGCCCTCCTCGCAAATCACGCGGGCAACCTCAACGAGCACCTTGCTCGAGGGCATGGACACAGAGTCCTTGTTTGCCGCGTTGCCGTTGCGAATACGCGTGAGCATATCGGAAATCGGATCGGTTATTTTCATTTACTGTCTCCTTCGTTACTGATGAACCTGCGCGAATGGTTCGTGTCCGCCCTTGGCGGAGACGCCTGTACGCGAGAGCCCTTGCGTCTTACCAGCTTGCCTTGGTGACGCCAGGAAGCTCGCCCCTGCTCGCGAGTTCGCGGAAGCAGACACGGCAGAGACCAAACTTGCGGTACACGGAGTGGGGACGCCCACAACGCTGGCAACGGTTCTGCTTGCGCGTCGAAAACTTCGGCTCACGCGCTGCCTTGACGATCATCGATGTCTTTGCCAAAACTCCTCCTTCTTATGGTGAGCCCCGGCCTGTCCGGGGCGCCTACCGGCTTTTTGTGAAAAGGGGTTTGGCCCCTTCTCTCGGTTTTTGGGGAAAGGGGTTTGGCCCCTTTTCCCAAAACGGCTACTCCGCCTTGAACGGGAAGTGGAAGGCCGAAAGCAGGGCCTTGCCCTCCTCGTTGGTGGGAGCGGTGGTAACGATGGTGATGTCCATGCCACGGGTGCGATCGATCTTGTCGTAGTCGATCTCGGGGAACACGAGCTGCTCCTTGAAGCCCATGGAGAAGTTGCCACGGCCGTCGAAGCTCTTGGGAGAGATGCCACGGAAGTCGCGGATACGCGGGATGGCCACGGAGATGAGACGATCCAGGAACTCCCACATGCGGTCGCCACGCAGGGTGACCTTGGCGCCGATGGGCATGCCCTGACGCAGCTTGAAGGTAGCGATGGACTTACGGGCGTGGGTAACGATGGGCTGCTGACCAGTGATGGTGCGCAGATCGGCAACGGCGCCGTCGATTGCCTTGGAGTCGGTGGCTGCCTCGCCAACGCCCATGTTAACCACGATCTTCTCGAACTTGGGAATCTGGTTTACGTTCTTGTAGCCAAACTGCTTTTGCAGCTCGTCGCGAACGGTTGCGTAGTACTGCTCCTTAAGACGCGGTACGTACTTGTCTGCCATGTTAGCTCCTCACTCTTGGATGGATGACGTGCGGGATTTCCAACCTCGCACCTCCCGGTTTTGGCATGCCGAGAGCCATGTGTGCCCATACAGACACGAAGCGTTATGTTACTCCATTAATGTGTGGGTGGTGTGGAGAGCTGAGCCTCAACTGCGACGTTTGTACAGGGCAAAGCCGATGGTGCCGGCACCCACGACGGCGATCGCGACGACCGGCACGTACGAGGTGCTGTCGCCAGTTTGCGTGAGACCTTCGGACGTGGTAGTGCTCGAAGTACTGCTCGACGTCGTGCTCGAGGTCGTGCTCGACGTCGTGCCCGACGTCGTCCCGGAGGTGGTGCCCTGCTGCCGGTTGCCCGTTTGCTGCTGCACTTCCTGTTGCTCCTGCGTCTCGCGCTCGCGGGTGCGGCGCTCCTCGTCGGTGACGTGCATCGTCGCCTCGTCGTACAGGTTGATCACGAAGGCCTGCTCGGGTCCCGAGCCGTGTATCTCCTCGGAATCGGCGTCCGGGCCACTCAGTATCTCGCCCGTGGTGTTGAAGTTGTCGGAGTGGATCACGAACTCGGTGTCCGCGGCCTTCGCGTACCCTTCGGGCGCCTCAAGCTCGCGCAGTATGTAGACGACGTCGATGTCGAGCGCACCACTCTTTGGATTGTCGCTGTTGCGCGCGATCTCGTGGGTCGTGCCGTCCGATATCCATGGCTCGCCCACCATCTCGCCCGTCTCCTTGTTGATGATGCAGAGCTTTGCGCCCACCACGCCGTCACGAGCGCCCTTCTCGAGCTTGTTCACGTTGAGGCGCGTTATGTTGTCGGCCACGGGATTCTTGGTCTTCGTGCCGGTCGGGTACACCTCAAGCTTGATCTCGCCATAGGCAAACGTGGGCAGGGCCGCCATGACGGCTATCGCAACCGCCATGACTGCGCCCACCAACACGTTCCGTATGGCCCTGCCGTTATGCATGCTCAACCGCTACGCCTTTCCGCCGTCGGCCATATCGTATGTCACCCCTGGACAATAGGTGGCAAAGTCATCGTCCAGCTCGTAGACCAGCCTAAAGTTGCCAGTCTTGTCGTGAACCAGCGTAAAGAGGTCGGTCGGGTACGGGTCTACCAGGTGGCCTGCCGGTGGCGGCCACTCCTCGAGGAAGTAGTAAGCCACGCCCTCGAGCATGGGGATGTCGTAGTACAGGTCGCCGCTGTCACTGGAGACGAGCTCGCTGCCCTCGCGCTGCTGCTGGTTGCGGCCAAGGCCCATGTAGATGTCTGGGCCGTCGGGGTTGACCATCCACAGCCCGTAGTGCGCCCCCGGCAGCGGGTCGTAGGGTTCCTCGCGCGAGCGCTTGACCGTGTGAATCACGATGCTGTCGTAGGCGTTGACAAAGGTCGGGTCGTCGGTCTCAACGTACTGACCCTCGTCGTTCTTGTCCTTGTACACGCCACTCGCGACGATTTCGCCGCCCTCGCCCTCGCTCACGGTGACGGTAAGCTTGATGGGATCCTTGTCGTACAGGATGGCCTCGTCGTTGCCCGCACGTTCCACAATGGTGTACTCATGCGGACCAATATCACTGGTGCCAAACTGCATGGGGTTGAATTTAACCATGCCGTTTGCGTCGTTGGTGACCGTCTCGAGCGCATCGCCAGAGACCTCGGACCCTGCATAGATCGAGAACTCAAACTCCCCGCCCTTAAGCTTGCCGCTCTGGAGTACCTTCCGGACCGCAGGCTCAAAGCTTGCCGCGTGCTCGCTGGCCGCCGTCATTCGCAGTGCAGCCGAACGGTACGTAAGGGAAACACGCCCGTTGTTGTACAGGAGTGGCCGTTCGTTCTCGCCGATGACGGGAACCACTTGGTTGTCGAAGCTCATCGCATAGTCAACATCGGTGTTTACCTTTTGCTTGTCGTTCTCATCCTGAGCCACCGTTATGTGGACCAGAATCTTTGCGTCATCCGTGGATACCTTTCTGTCCTTATCAACAGGCTGCTCCCGAACAACGTAGTAATAATCGCCTGGCTGTGTGTAGGTGATGTTATCCGAGACAACTCGCGCTATGTGGTTCTCATCGAATTGTCCCTGGGTAAGCGTGATTCCCGGTACACCCGACTTCTCTACGTAGTTTCCTGCCTCGTCGACGCTGGCGGGAATCATCGAGAAGCTAAACTGCTCGTTCTGGTTATTGTTGCCAAGGTAGTATTTGTCAAACTCAACGTGTGCCTGTGCCCTAAAGATGCTGTTGTTGAACGTCGGGGTGAGATTTTCGCCATTGGGGGCGTCGTTTTGACCGTTGTCATAGACCACCGAGGGGGTCAGCGTCCCGGCAAAGTCATCCGTAACAATCACCCTGGCATAATGTACGGTCGTATCGTACGTGAGGCCGTCGAGCGTGAACGTTCCGGTTACCTCGTCGTTGGCTGCTTCAGCAGCTGCCTTGGCGTTTTCGTAGGTTACGCCATCCGCATTGACCGCTTGGTTGTCGATAACCTCCACGATTGAGTAGGTGATGCCCGGTGCATTGGACGCCACAGACGCTTCAATGGGTTTGAACGCAAAGGTCCCTGGATCCACTTCTGTTTGGCTGCCATCCGCATTGATTTTATACCCGTTCTTAACCTCTTGCAATTTGGCACCCGCCGCATTACGCAGCTCAAATTTAAACGCACCGCGGGTAAGCGTTGGCGCACCTTGGTCTGCGGAAAGATTCGATGCTACCGAAAGCGTCTTCCTGCCCTCCAACACGTAGCTCGTATGCTTGGCCTGATAGCTGTTCGTAAACTTGACGTCAGCGCTCGGAATCTCGGCTGTGCCTGCCGCATTCTTGTACACGGGTCCGGTTACTTCGAGCGTTCCGTCGCCGTTGTCCTTAACCACGGTAAAGGAAGCTTGGTACATCGTAGTGTCGTAGGTTATCCCTGGGATATAGTTCTCGTCCTCAAGCCCATAGCTCTTCTCGTGGAATGTATAGGTATAGGTGTTTCCCACATCTTCCAGACCGTAGGATGTCTGGAATTGAACTTGCGCCTCCGAGTCCGATTGAGGCCTAATGGTTACTGCATTCGGAACGGCGACATTGGCAACCTTCTCGCCACTGGCAGTAACGCCGTCGGCCGAGAGCACCTCAAAATCAAACCTGTCGCCAGTCATAAACTGACGCCCCTCAATGACCTTTACGCCGCCAAACGTGACCTCCCTGCTCGCCTGGTATTCGTTGACAAAGTCGAACGAATCGGGAAGATCGTTGCTCAACTCGTCGACCTTGAGCTTTCCCATGCCGTCATCGTATACCTTGAGTTCCACGGTATACGGTTCGGTCTTGGCCGTAATGGGAGAGTCCTGATTAAGAGACGCCTCCGAGATAACGTACTTCTTGATGCCGGTGTCATCTCGCTCGTTGTTCTTGACGAACGAGAACGTGGGGAAGTTGATGGTCGAGGTAGCTTTGTGCGTTTGAGGATCCTCGTTGGTAACCTCCCAGCTTTGAGCGGCCTCAGTGCCGTAGACGACAGAGCCATCATCCTGCACCGTACCGTTGTATTGGGCCACGTTAAAGGTGAACACGTCCTCATCCTTGAGGGCGCGACCGTTGAGCTCCTTTCGCCCATGGAACTGATAGTCGGCACCCGTGACCGTGTACTCATTTACAAAGTCGAGCTTCTTAGCCTGTTCTGGCTGTGTTACGTTGAGCGTACCGTCGCCGTTGTCCGTAATCGTTACGCTAAAGGTATAGCCATCCGTGGGTGTCTTGAGCGACATGCCGTTGCTGTTTTGCGCAACCTCGGTAACGGTGTACGAATACGTCTTGTCCTTGTCCCGAAGCCCATAGGTGATGTCCTCAAAGGCAATGCGCTCCGTTGCCTTGCCAGACGCGTCAGCATTCATGGCAGTCCAGGATCTACCGGTGGGATTGCCCATCTCGTCCCGTTCCTCAACCTGGAAGGTGTAGACGTCGTCGTCCTTCATGGGACGTCCCTCGATTGTCTTTTTGCCTTCTAGCTCGAGCTTGCCAGTCGCATCGTAGTCGTTATAGAACGCCAACGCACTGGTATTACCCTCGTCACCCTCATTGAAGTATGTGGGCGTAACGGTAAGATTGCCCTTTTCGTCATCTGTTACCTGTACGTCCACGTAGTGCCTGAGTTGGCGCACCACCCCATTCTCGTCCGTGGTGCGCGTTGAGACGTTGTCGCCAGAGCTCACCGTCTCGGTAACCGTGTAGCGATATCTCTTTCCCGCATTGTCCTGCGTATAGTGAATCGCGCCAAAGTCAACAGGGGCAGTGGTCCCACTTGTGGGCGCGATTACCTCAGTCGCCTTTGCGGGCATTGGTACCACGGCGTTTGCCACCTCGTTGCCAGCCTCGTCGAGCTCTGCGCCGGTCACCGCGAACTCGATTCGGTCTGCGACCAAACCCTTTTGTGCGTCGGCGCCATGGAAGGCACGTCCAGCCAGCGTCTTTGTCGCATTGATGGTAAAGACACTTGTGGCGCTATAGGTATTGTTGAACGTAATTGCAGGGAGCTGCTCCGTCTCTGCTGCTCCGTTTACCTGATAGGTCACGTCCAGCTTGTTCGTGTTCTTGTTGTCGCGTACGTGAACGACAATGTCGACATTTTTGCCGTCGTAGGTAATTCCCTCCAAGAGGTACTGATCGGTCTCCCCTACGGGCTCGGCACCCTCGGGCACGAACTCATGGATACGATACTCGTAGTCTCCCACCTGGTCGAGGTTGTAGGTAATCTTGTCGAAGGTGGCGATGCCCTTTTGCTCGCCATCCGTCTGCGAAGTCTTCTCCTGAATCTTTGCATACGTGTTATCCGCCTGCTTTTGCTCCAGGTAGAACGTGAATGCCTTGCCCGACGGATTGCCGTTGAGCAACTTGTTGGCCACGAACTGCACCTCGCCGTCAGCCACGTTGCGTGTGGTGTTGGCGAACGTCGCCTGGTCACTGTCGTCGGCAAGCTCGAAGCGCAGTTTGCCGTTGCCGCCATCGGAGACCGTAAGCTTCACATGCTTTTTGGCAGTGTCGTAGTTGTAATGCGCGGAGCCAGTGTTGTTCTCCGCAATCGTAAAGTCAAAGGTCTTGGGTGTTATGCTCCCGTCCGCATTCTTGAGCTCCGCCAGCGAGAACTTCACCGGAGCAAAGGAGATCGTGCCATTTTGTCCAACGGTCGTTACGGTTTGGATGGGCTCGCCCTGCGCATCCGTTCCGCGATACAGCGAGAAGCTAAACTTGGAAGAGCCTTGCTGGTCCGCATACGGAGTTCCATCGAGCAGCTTTGTGGCCTCGAACGCATACTCGCCCGTTGCGTTATAGGTGTTGGTAAAGCTGGGGCTCTGATACGCACCACCGTTATAGGTAGCCCGCAGATGACCCTGGTGGTCGTCGGTAACCGTTACCGAGATTGTCTTTGGTACGCCCGTGTACGTAATTCCGTCAATCGCAAAGGTCGTGTGTCGCGCGTCCCCCTCAAGCTCACCGTACTTCTTGCCATTCGCATTCACGGCATCCTCTGGCACCGTTTCGGTGATGGTGTAGGTAAAGGTCTTCTGGCTGAGGTACGTGCCTCTCGTTGCGTCAAACATGTCTTGCATCGTGATGGTTCGCTTGCCAAACGTGGCCACGCCACCCGTTGTGCCCTGGGTCTCCCCATCTGCATCCATGCCATAGCCTGTGAGCACGAACGAGAAATCGTCATCGTCAAACTGCTTGTCCGCCCCATCCTTATCAAAATACTTGAACGCCTTGGTTGCGTCGAGATTGATGTCGACGCTGGCTTTGTAGGTATTCTCGAATGCAACCATGTAGGGACTGACGACGGGCTCTCCCTCTTTATCGACCAGGGGCTGGCCCTTGTCATCTACAATCTGCGCTATCAGCTTATGGCTTGTGGCATCCTCCGACACCTTCACGCGAACGGTCTCGGTGTGATCGTCGAACGTAATGTAATCCTTACGCCCGTCTTCGCTTTTCTCCTTAATCTTATAGACATGGGTACCAACGTCAGCCTTCTTATACGTTATTGCGTCGAAGTCTACGTATCCGTTTGTGTCCGTCGTCTTTGACTGAATCTTGGTGTCCCCATCCTTAACTTCGTAGAGCTCGATGGTAAACGGATCGAAGTCGGAAAGGTTGGCGTTCTTCATGGTCTTGTGCGCCTTAAACTGCACGGACGCACCCTCAACCTGCGTGTTGGCAAAGGTCTTGTCTTGCGACGTATACTGCTCGCCCTCTTCGAGCACGTACGCCCGCAGGTTGCCATCGGCTTCCAGCGCACTCGATACGACCACGGTATAGTGCTTCTCGCTCGCATCGTACGTAACGTAGTCGGTGTTTGTTCCCGGCGTCTCGGTAATGATGTAGTAGAGCTGACGGGACTGCGAGTATCCGCTGTCCTGGAAGAAGCCATCGGACGTGTGAAGCGTCTCTTCTGTATAGGAGAGCTCGGGGATGTCCTTAAAGGTTACGTTCTGGCCTTGGTTCGTGGTTGTGGCGATTGGCTGATTCCCAATCTTGCTAAACGTCACCTCGTTGCCATTAACGTTCCGCTCTGCCCTCCAGAGCTCAAAGGTGTAGGTTGCGTTGCCCGGGTTTGTGCCGTTAAGGGTCTTTTGCGCCTGCAGGGTAACCGAGGCGCTCCCGCTATAGGCATTGGTAAAGCTGAGGTTGGTCGGGTTGCCCGTAGTGGTTATCTGCAGCTTGTCGTTGCCGGCCTCGTCCTTACCCATGGCGACCCGCACCGTTACGGTATACGCTGCGTCGCTGTATGCAAGATGGTCTTTTTCCCGCTTGTTGTCGGGCGCTACTTCCCTGATGGTGTACTCATAGGTATGGCCCACGTCCTTATGGCTATAGGTTACGGGAGCGAACTCGAATGACGCCGTTACGCCAGACGTGGGAGTAATGGTAACGTCGTCTGGCACCAGGTACGAATCCGCGCTGATTGGCGTCTTCGTGCCGCCGGCACCCACCTCAACTGCCTCCGCACTAAAGGTAAAGCTGTCGGCATCCTGATCGCCGCCACGCGCACCATGGAACGAACGGCCTGTAATCGTCTTGTTGCCACCAAAGGTAACGCTGTCCTCAAAGGTCCGGTTTACAAAGAGCGCTTCGGCCTTGACTTGGTTGTTGAGCTTGTAGACGGGCTCGCTCTTTCGCAGCGTACCGTCGCCGTTGTCGTAGACCGTTACGCTCGCGGTATAGTGCGAAGCGTCAAACAGCACGTCGCTATCGCTACCCTGCTGCTCGTAGATGTCGTAGGTAAAGACGTCGTACTTAAGACCAGTCGTTTGGTCAGTTCTGCTCAGGTTATCCAGCGTATAGTGAATGCTGTCGAATGTGACCGGTGCTGCATTGTTGCTTTGAGACTTTGCGCCATTGGTCTTTGTTTGAGTGACCGAAGGCGTGCCTGGGGTGCTTTGAAGCACAAACGTGTACGCGCCTTCCTCAAGGTTCTTGCCCTCGAGCATCTTCTTGGCCTCGAACTGCACATCGATGCCATTATCCACCGTGTATTCGTTGGTAAAGGTCGCCTTGTTGTCCTGAACGGTAGTGTTGTTCTTTGCATACGTGGTTGTAGCCACGAGTTCGTTGCCAACCTGCTCCACGTTCACCGTCGCGGTATAGACGCTATCGTCATAAACCACGTAGCTTACGCCATCGTTCTTTTCGCGAATCTCGTAATGATAGATTCCGGGGGCCGTGTAGGTGATCTCGCCAAAGTCAATGGCCACGGGTGCTCCGGATTCGCCCTTGTTGGCGGTCATGGTCACGACTTGCTTACCGTCAACCGTTTGGGCACCTTGAGGCATCGGTGCCTCATCCTCTACTGCGGTGAGCGTAAAGGTGAACGAATGTGCACCGCCCCAATAGTTGTTCCGCATCTGCTTGCTAGCTCTTACGTGCTCGGTTGTCTCGAGGTCGATGGTCGTGTCATACTCATTCTCGAACTCGGCCACTGGAGCAGAGGAATCCGTGGTAAGCGAACCCTTTGCATTGGTTGCGCTCGTATTGGTCCATGCTGCGTTGGCAGGCCTGTGCTCCTTGACCTCGTATTGCATGCCAACACGTAGGCCCGATATAACCATGTTTTGATTTCCCTTAAGCGATACCGTCGTCTTTCCGTCGGTAAAGGTTACGGTCCTCTGCTCCGCCGCCGCGTCCTGGCCAGTGTATACCTTTGCGTCGAAGGTACCGTTTACCTTCTTGTTATTCTCGCGCAGGAAGACATCGAATTCGAATGTGTCGTTTACCATGTTCGCCGGCTGATTGGCAACGGTCTTCTTTATGGTAAGGCTCGATGTCTTAGACGTGTTGGCGAACGTCGGTATGCCGCCGCTAACCGGCTCTTCCATAAAGGCGGTCGCATCGGCAGCGCTCGCACTAAATTGATCCTCATGGAACGTCTTGAAGTACCTTGGCTGACTCGCAATGAAGACAGAGCCTTTGTCTCCGCCAAGGTTACGCTGCTCGTATTTAATGGCAGCATAGTAGACATTCGAATCGAACTCGTATTCCCCTTGGGTCGTCTCCGCCTTACCAGCCTCGGCTATTCTGTAGACGTTCCACCCTTTGCTAAAGGTATTGATGTTTATCGAAACCGCACTGCCGTCGCTCTCGGCCGTCTTGGCCGCGCTGTACTGCCCATTGCCATCGTACTTTTCAAACTTGAAGACGAACTTCTGGTTGCCCTGCGCCGCACTGCCATCAACCGTCTTGAAGGCATGTAACGTTGCGGTGTCGTTGTCGGGCAGGTCTGCGTAGATGCCATGCCACTCGCCGTTGGGGTTGATAAAGTGTCCGCCACTCACAACCCATCCGCTACTCGTTGCGTTGATGGTTGTTGTTGAGTCGGTTTTTGGTACGAGGAAAATACCCACGCCCTCTTTGATGTTGAGTTGCTTTACGCTTCTGCAGTTCCAAATGAGATGCTTAGCATCTCCGTCGAGCGTGACATTCGAGCCGCCAGGATTCTTGTCGCCAGCGGAGCTATGCTCGTTGCTCTCACCTTTGTACCTGATTCGTATGCGTTGGATCTGCAGGTTCTCCGTATCGTCAAAGTTGAACACGATTGTTTGGTTCTTCGCTTTAACGATTAGGAGCTGCCCCTCGCTAATTTCGTTAATATAGTTATCTGCGTCCACGTATATGGTCGCGTCGCCGGCAAACCCACTTACGTCGAGCACTGACTTGCCGCTAAACACCGAAGGTGTGGGAATCGTGGACGCATGGCTCGCCAACTCCTGTGACTTAGTCGTGCAATACGTAATCATTGGATTGACGATAGTGTTCTTAATATCCGTCGACTGCATACCAATGAGCGTTGTATAGCCCCAGTCTCCGTTATCTTTGAGCGGCGTATTCGCATCCGCTTGCGAAGGCTTCTTGTCCTCACCCCAGATGAGGTTGATTTTGCCCTGCTTGTCTTGTGGGCTCGCAAAGTCAATGACCCACCTATTGTCTTTCCATTCGGCATCAGCGAACACAAACGTGCCCGCATGTGCTGCAAGGTTGGGTGTAATGCTGTGTCCGGTGTTTGAGAACAGGTTGGTGGCAAAGGTGGTTTGCAGATCGTTGGCCTGGGTCACGTGGTTGGCCGTGATGCCGTAGTTGATTGCGGCGCCAAGCACCGACTGATAGTTGTAGTCGTTGGTCGCGTGGAGCTCACTAAGATTGATGGTGTCGTACGTGGTGTCCTTGGAGCCATTATCACTCGACTCGACGATTCTCTCGAACCCCCTGATTACATAGTTCTTAAAACCCGCATCCGTATTAAGCTTTAGGCTCTTTTGGCCAGTGAGGACCTCATTACGTCCAGCACCTTCGAATACTTGGACAATCCGAACTTCGATGCCAACCTCGTTGCCGGTAAAGCCATCTTTGTCCGCACCGTTCTGATCCGTAAACTTGTTTACTGGAATATTGTATGCGTAGGTTCCGTCCGAAAGCCCTGTAAGCTGGTCGCTGGTAAAGCTGAGCTTTTGGAAGTAATACGTCTTGTCTTGGCTGTGGTGGGTTACGGTAGCCAAAACGGCATACCCGTCGTTTTCGGCCACGCTGATGTTGTTGGTATCAAAATGTAGTCGAATGCCATAGGCTTTTTCGTGTGCAAGGCGGTTGAGCGTAATGGTGTTTTGCGTCTTGTCGTCATTGGAATCCGTGCCCGTGAACTCAAACCCCTGGACCTTATCGTTTGCCGCCAACGCGCCTTCGTAACTGGTAATCTCGCCCGAAGAATTGTTGACCAAACGTACTTCTTCAATCGTATAGTCCGTGGTCAGCGCGATGCTGTCCGGCGTCTCACCAAACACGAGCTCCTCATCGGTTTTGGCGATGTAATCAATCGTGGCGCTCGCTTCGCTGCGATCCCTCAGATCGATCTCCTTGAGGGCGTAGTATTCCTGGCCCTCGGCATCCTTGGCTTTGACCCGAATGTAGTAGGTGTGCTCGTGATTATGCAATGGATAGGGTGTGGTGCCATCGGTGTCGTAAAGCTTTACCGTTGCGCTCACGGGTTTTGGCTGCGCGGTCTGTTGATTGCCCTTTTCCAAAACAACTGCATGGGTCGAGAGGCTATTGAGCGCAAAGCTTGTTGTGTCTCCCTCCGCATCGACCCGTGGTGCGATAACATCCTCGACCTTTACGTCATCTGCCGTGATACCCGTAGCGTCTGCCGTTGAATCCACGCTATCGCGGACAGCATCCACGAGTGGCAGATGCAAAAGGTCTATCTTGTCACCACGCTCGGCATCGAACTTGTCTGCCAGCTGGTTCTTTTTAAACTCGAACGTAAAGCGCACTTGGGTGCTGTCGAGCTTTACCTCTACATCGCCGTCCATAAAGGCGGTGTCGTAGAGCATGGTGTTTTGATCGTCGTACACAAACGGCTTCTTGTCCTGAGTGGCCTCATCCTTTGCCTTGTTGTTGAGCGCCTCCATATAGGCATCGTAGTTGTAGTCCGTAGCGTTGGGCAGGATGCGTGTAACCTTAAACTGGACATGTGCTGGCAGCACGCTGGGATCGTCGATTGTTGCGGTTACCTTAACCTCGGCGTCTTCGTACTCAAACGTCGACTGCGTGTTGCGCTCCTCGTCGATGGGAATCGCCACATCGCCATCCTCAGTCGCATTGCCAGTTGCGGCTACGATGAGCTTCATGCCCGTCTGCACCATTTGGGCAGGCACCGTATAGAGCCCCTGGTCATCCGGTTCCAGCACTACCTCGCTACCCTGATAGAGAGCCTTGACCTCATGGAGCTCATAGCCTTGATTGGGCGAAGCTGCAAAGACGATCTCCTGGCCCGTTCGCACCGCAAGGGTGTCCGTGGGTGGAGCGATGATCTGATTCAAATAGTGAATGTATGCGTTGTCTAGCGCCAGGGCGATTACGGTCTCCTCCGCCTCAACATCAGAAGAATCCTCTGTAATGACGTCCACTGTTTGTAACGTACCCGTTGTCCGCTCATCCGGCTGTTCGACAACCGAACCAGCATCTTTCTCCTGATTCTCGGATGGCACCACCTGCTCTTCTTGCCGCTCCGCAGCAGGCAAATCCTCCGCCGGCGCCTCCGTCTTCTGCGCATCGGATGCCGACGTGACATGCTCCTGCGGGTCGGACGGAGCGGCACTTTGCGTTGTGGTCCCCTCCGTAGGCTCGCCGAGCTCCGCCGCATATGCGAGCGGAGAGTTCATGGACACCATGGATAGGGTGAGCAGCACTACGAGCGCCCTGCGGCCCAGTTCCTTGAGGGTCAGCGGTGTGTGATTGCTGTGCTTGTTGATCTTCATCTTCTATCTCACCCTACCATCTACGCCGTAAGGTCGTCGTCGGACGACTCGTCTTGGCATTGCTTGCGACGCTTGAACACGAAGAAGAATATGAGTGCCGCGGCAACGGCCGCCGCCGCCGCGATGCCACCAATGAGTGCGGCGTTCTTGCCGGCAATCGATGCGTCACCCTTGGATGCGGACGGACCGGCCAACGGGTTGGCGTCGTCCTCGATGCGCGTGGTGGCCAGGTCGTTGCCGCCCTCGTCCACCAAGGCGTTGCCGTCGGGACCATCGACCGTACGGAGGTCGGTTCCCGTCTGCAGGCCGGTGTCGGTGGTCTGGCCGGCCGCGTTGCCCGTCGCGCCTCCACCCGCCGCCTGGACCGCGTCGGCGCCTCCGCCGGCGGTGCCCGCGGCGGCGGTGCCCTCGTCGGTGGTTCCCGCGTCGGTGGTACCCGAGTTGGCGGTGCCGGCGTTGGCGGTGCCCTCGTTCGTGGTGCCGGTATCGTTGGTGCCGTTGTTAATGATGGTGGTGGGGCGCCTCACCGTGTTGCCCTCGGCGTCCTCGTACACCACGCGGACGGTGCGGATGACCGTGGCGGCGTGCAGGTCGTCGTTCACGTCGCGGTAGTACACCACGTACTCGCGCACGGGCGAGTAGAAGCTGTGGCGGATGGGTGCCTCCTGGCCGTTGAGCCGGATCCACTCGACGCCGTTCGCGCTAAAGGATTCCGGCGCCTCCATCTCCAGGTCCGAGCGCATGCTAGGCGAGGCGGTATAGGAGGCCGAGTCGATCTCGGCGTTGGTGGCGATGTTCACGTATTTCACCGTCACCTGGTACGCCTCCGGCGCCACGTAGCCGTCGGGCACGTAGTAGATGTGCTGCTCCACGTCCATGTCCGCGACGCCGAACTCGTGCTCGTACACGTCCTGCGCGGCCGCGGAGGGGACGTAGTCCACGCCGTCGACGCTAATCTTTTGCTTGGTAACATGCTTGGCCGTTGTGCCTGGCTCACCCCTGTAGTCTTTGCACTCGCTCTGAATGATGCGCTTGGGATCGTTGGGGGCAACCGAGCCGTTCTCGCATACAACGGTCCATGTGCGCTTGGCCTTGTCGGAAATCGGCTCGTAGGTGATGTTGTACGTTTTACTGTCTTCCTCGGTGTCGCCAGGCTCCAGCTTGTGTACAGCCGCATCCTTAAGCTGGTATTGCCTCACGGTACCGCTATCGTCCTTTATGTAGATGCGGGTGGGCGCGGTATAGGTGTAGGGCTTGTTGACGATCACGGTGTCCGCAAGGCCCAGCCAATTGTCCTTCTCGTCGACGTAGTTGATGGTCGCCGTGTAGAACTTGCCAACCTTGCCCCAGTCGTCGCTCAGGCGCTTGCACATCACGCTGTACTCGTAGGCGCCGGGATAGGCAACCGTCACCGAGTCGGAAAGCTGCAGCGTTCGATACAACGCGCCATCCTTTTTGGACTCGATGACGCTGGGGATCGGCGCCTGTTTGGACTCCCCCTTGGCGAGGGCAACGATGTCGACTCGTATGGCATCGGAGGTGTCGTCGATGTCGTAGTAGGTGACGTGCCCTTCCACCGAATCGGCCACCTCAGCCGCGGGGGCGTACACATAGCACTGCTTGCCGCCCACGTCCTGTGGGTCGGGTGACTCGAGTTGGTACGTTATGCCGTTGTACGTGCGCGTCTGCGGTGCAGTAAACGGACGGTTTTCGTTTGCCTCAAGCGTGCGAACCACCAGGGGCTCCGTCGTGTTTACGTCTTTATACTGGGCATAGTAGGTGGAGACGGTGCCGTTGTAGAGCTGTGTGGTTTCTGCGCGTTCGCCGTACACCTGGATGCTGTACGTGTCCTCGTGTGAGAAGGAATCGGCGGCGAACTCGACGCTCACCACGCCAACCATGTCGCCGTTGGCATCGGCCTGCGCGTTGTTCTCGTCCAGCGTAAAGGCAAGGTGATTTGCCAATACCTCCTGGCCCTTGCCCATGTTTATGTAGACGGTCTCACCCGCCTTACCGGTTACCGTAAGGATGTCCACCTGACCGTCGTTGGTCTCGTCGGTGTACACGTGGTCTGCCCCGGAGACACTCGGCGGCGTCTCCGCCAGGGCAGGACGAATGGTGAGTACGACCCCCATAAGGATGGCTAGGGCCAAACATGCCCCAGCAAGTGCTGCGTTGCTGCGATTCTTCCACCTCATACGGCACCCTCCTTCTGGAGTATTACATATAAAATGCTAAATGGCGACCCTTATGCGTAATAACTCAGATGCTTGGCCATTAAACACCATACTTGGCTTTATATTACGCTCGAATGACTCGCCTTTTCAAGGAGGAATCTGAAATCAATGTGGCTTTAGACCACTTGTATTACTCCAATCTGTGGGCCTATCGAAAGGGGTGACCCCCACTGATTGCCGCAGACGGCATATCAGTGGGGGTCACCCCTTTTGATTGGCAAACTCTGTTCAAACGCAGCGCTACCGCTTTTCGTCCTCCATGCGGTTGGCCAGCATGCACAACATGAGGCCGCAGCCAGCGGTGAGGAGCAGGTACACCTTGCCCATAACGCTCGAATACAGTGCCATGGCCATGCCGAACACCGGCAGGTGCATCTCCACGCGGCCTACCACGGCGTCGTAGGGAATGGGCTCGCGATCCTCGGTGTTGTTGGCGTCGCCTTTGGTTACGAACTCGCCCAGTCCCGTTCTGTTGTGCACGACACGGTGGGCTACCACGGCATCGACGTCCTGATACGCGATGATCTCGTTCTCCTTTATTTCCGTGAGCTCGGTGGGCTTAACGTACAGCACACTGCCCACGGGAATCTCGGGCTCCATGCTCCCGCTCACCACCTCATAGATCTCGAACCCCATGATTCGAGGCACGGTGATGGGCACACAGAGCCCGATGACGATCACCAAAAGCGCAATCCCCAGGACACGACAGATTCCAGGTAGGTGCTTAGGCCTCTTCTTCATCCTCCGCCTTGTCCTTCTTGAACTTGGTCACGTAGAGAATAAGCCCAGTTGCAGCGGCGCCCACAACGGCGATGGCCGCAATGATGGCAGGAGAGGTGAGCATCGACGCCTCGTTGCCAACCTTGCTCGCGCCACTTGCGGCACCGGCGTCAGGTCCGGCCAACGGCGTGTCGAGGTCCAAGATCTCCTGGGTGGCAGGCTGTGCGTTCTCGCCGCCCTCCGTACCAGCGGGCTGACCCTCGGTTGCAGCTGCGCCTCCAGCGGCGGCACCCTCGGTACCAGCGGCAGCGGCACCGCCCTCGGTCGTGGCAGCAGCACCGCCTGTGGTCGTGGCGCCCGTGGTGGTGGTTGTGGGCACGGTCTCACCACCGCCCACAGTCTCGGTTGTGGTGGTCGTGGGACCAGGTGTTGTCGTAACGGTAGTGTTGGTATTCGTGGTGGTGGTTACGATGGTCTCACCCTCGGCAAGAGGAACGTACTCGAAGGTCCATACGTTCTCCTCGCCCGCCTGAAGTGTGCCCGTTATGGACAAGTAGAGCGGACGATAACCCTCAATGTACTCGTAGGCGGCAACCGGCTTCTCGCCAGCCTTGCCGTAGTAGGTCTTGGACTCAGCGAGCTCCCTGCCCGTTTGGTATTCGACGAACTTGAGCGTGTAGCTCACCATGTTCGCCTCAACGCCATAGGCAACCACGAAGTCCATGTCCTCGGAGATGCCGTTGATCTGGCCATTGCCGCCAATGAGCTTGTCGGTACCGCTCACGCGGAAACCCGTCTGAACGTACTTGGCATCGGTGATCTTTGCGGTCGCGATGTCGTACAGGTTCACGCTTCCGCCCTTGGGGACTTCCTGTACCACAGGGTCAGCCGAGAGCGTACCGCGGTTGCCTGGGAACACGCGCACCGTGTATTTGTAGTCTTCGGCCTGCGCAGGCGTCACCATGGCGAGCGCCACGAATGCGGCAGACAACAGGGCGGCAAGCGCCACGAACAGCGAAGGACGGCGTTTCATCATGCATCCCCCTCTTCCTCGTTCTTCTTGTTCCGTACGTTACGGATGGCAAGCGCCAGGCACACGATACCCGCGCCGGCAATGGCCAGGAACACGGGGAACATGGTTGTTTGATCGCCGGTCTTCGCCAAGTTCTGCTGGCTGGCAGAGACCGTACGGTTTACGACGCTTTGTCCCGCGCCCTGCTGCTCGACCGTCTGGTTCTTGGTCTCGGTCTTGTTTACCGTCTTGTTCTCAGGATTCACGTTGGGCTCGACGGCAAACTTGAGGCTCAGCCGTGCGAGCGTGTCAAAGTAGGTGTTGCCCTCGGTCTCGCCGTCCAGGGCCACGTTGAGCGTAACCTTTGCGGTCTCGCCCTTGGAAAGCGTGCCGAGGAAGAAGTAGTCGTCCATGGCATTGGTCGCATCGCCAAGGCCGTTGGCCGAACCCGTGCCGCCCACGCTCTTGCTCTCGTACAGCGTGCGCGAGTTGGACGGACCCTCGTACTTGAGCGTGTAGCCGTAGGCACTGCCGGTGGCGTCGCCATCTTCCAGCGACTTGAGCACCTCGTTGGTGAGGTACCAGTCTGCAGTGGTGTCGTTGGACTGACGAATCTCCACCGTAAGGGTAATGTCGTCGCCCGGCTGGAGCTGACTCACGCTGTCGGCCCAGGAGCGCTGCGTGTAGTTGTCCGCCATTTGGCCGGCCTCGTTGTACTCAACGTACCAGCCCGTGCTGCCCTCGATGTGGTCCGCAAAAGCCGTGGCAGGCAGTGCGAGCGCCATCACGAGGCCAAGGATTGTGGCAAGTAGCTTTTTCATCGCCTAACCCCCTACTCGTTTGTGCGGCCCCAGGCGCTGGTCATGGCCTCGGTACCGTTGTGGGTCTGCACGGCGTCCGCCGTAACCTTTACATGGAATTTTACGTTCTCATACGCGTAGTTTCCGCTGTTCATGGCGGTGGAAACGGCGCTGTTGATGGTGATCTTGTCTGCGAAGGGATTCGTGTTGCCATCCACCGGCACCACATCCTTGTAGTAGAGCACCGTACGCTCGGGCGTGGAAGCTTTCTTGTCGATGGTCCAGCCATTGTCTTCGCGGAAGTTGAGCTCTATGTATTCCGGGTTGAGGTTAACGGCCTTGCCGTTACCATCCGTCCAGTAGCGATACACACTTACGCGAACATACTCGTCGATGCCCGCACCCTCGTTCTGGCTGCTGGGGTGCTTGGTGTTGCGCACAGCAAGCACCTCGGGGTAGGTCTGGCCAATCTTAAAGTTGCCACTTGCCTCAAGATCCTTGAGCAGGGCACCGTCGCCTTCCACAACATTACCGTTCTCGGTAACGGCGACGTTAATGTTGGTGAGCTGTACCTGCGCGCGGTAGTCTGCAGACTCTATGCGCGGCGCGGCCTGGATGGCGTTAATGCCACCAAAACCTAGGAGCAACGCAGCAAGAGCAAAGAGCACTATCGTTGCTTTGGGGGAATTCAAAAAATTCTTCATGCTATTCCCTCCGTCCTATTCGTTGAGGCCTACAGGAAGGCACTCGTATATAACCACGACGTTGAGCTCGTCACCGTCATGAGCTTCCGTGTTCTTAAACGCATCTTTGAAGTTGAGCTTCACGTTTATTGGGTTAGTGTCTGCACCCGGTGCCAGCACTTCTTCGTAAGCGAACCATTGGTTGGCATCGTCTGCCGCCAAGCTACCATCCTCACCGACCCATTTGTCGCCCCAAACCTTACCGTTAAGGATGGCCGGTACATAGGCCCTCGCGCGAACCCGTACGGGCACAACATCACTGTCGTTATGAATCGTTACGACCTTTTTTTGGTCACTCGGATCGTATTCCTCAGTTATGCTGGTATCGGGCTGTACGCTTAGGGTGATAGAACCTTCTGCCATAGTTGTGTCGGTGAAGTACGACCATGCGTGGCCCACACTCAAGCCAAGCACGAGCACCACCACAAGTAAGGAAAGAAATATATGTTTACGTCTCATGCTGCACCGCCTTCCTTGCTACTCGTTGGAACTATTGCTGGGCTTGTTTATCTCGCGCTTCTCAGGATTCCAATTTCCGGTTTCCCTGTCGAAGACGAAATGGTTCTCGATGCCATAGCCTTGTTTTCCGGAGTCGTTAGGCACATTGTTAAAGCTGACCTCAGCGGTTTGGACATCGGCGGTTTGGTCCGCCACAACTGTGACCTTTTGCGCGTTGGCCCCATCAGTCTGGTATCCCGCACCACTATCAATCTCAGTAACCGTGTATTCGTATCCAGCGGGAATGCCGTTCACCGTTGTGGAATGCACACCGGCGCTGTCAAACTGCACAGCCGCGTAGTTCTGGTAATCTCCCGCGTCAGTCTTTCCCTCGATAAGGAAGGTAAACGTTGCTGGTTCACCGTTAAAGCTGGAAACGGTCTTGTTGATCTTTAGGCCGCCCTTGCGCGGCTCCATGGACCACTTTACGTTGATTCTATAGGTTGCCGTAACATCGTTTGTCCACTCACCCTTATCCGTAGTGGTATAAGGCTGTTGAGTTGCCGGGTCAATCGTCTTGCCGGGAAGCGAGACGAGCACGGGCTCAAAAGTAAAGCTGTACTTGTCGTTTGCCGTGTTAGGAATGATTACCAAATAGAGTCCGTTTTGAAGATCAATAGGATCGCCGACTTTAACCGTCTTGTCTGGTTGAATATTGTTGTCCTTGTCGTCTACGAATGCCTTGACCTTACCGACCAATTCTTTCCAATCATCAGAAGTATAGGTCTGCTGGTTGAAATCACTCTTGAGCGACTCGAACTGCGTCCCCTCAAAGTCATAGTTGTACGTGTCATAGTTATCATCCGGATTTGCGTAAGCAACAAGGTACAGCTCCGCCTCAGTCCCCAAGTCTTTTACTTGGGAATCACCGGAATCGCTACCCGCTAACTTTATCGTCAAGTTACTTACCTTCGGTTTAGAGTTAACGTCCGCCCGGACGAATGTGGCTCCAAACGCGAGCACGCATGTTACGCACATGGCCAACGCCAGAGCAACGCGTTTGCTGATCCTGTGTTTCATGGGCACTCCTTTCCCTTCCATCGTCACCTATTCTTCCTCGCCAGTAGACTCATCAGTCCCGTCCTTGTTGACGTCATCCTGCAAGACGTCCTCTCCCATCGCTTCTTTGCGTACGGTCTCCAGTGCCTTTTGCGTGTCCAGCTCGGGTCGACGCAAGCGATAGCGTATGAGTGTAATGAGCAGATATATAAAGAGCAGCGGTATTGCCACTGCGGGGACGGCAACGTAGGGAGGAATCTGTATTGCGCCAGCCGCCACAGTAGTGGCTTCGGAAATGTTCTCTATGCGATGCCCGCGCACCAGAATGCGGTGCGTGTTGATGCCATAGGGCGTGCAGGTAACGAGCGTTGCGTAGTCCTTGTCCTTCTCTATGGCAAGGTCGCTCATGTCGTTGGGTTCCACGATGCGGATTTGATCGACCTGGTAGGTCAGCACCTCGTCGAGCACCGTAAACATAAAGATGTCGCCCTCCACAACCTTGTCCAGGTCGGTAAAGAGCTTGGCAGACGGCAGGCCACGGTGTGCGCTGACCACCGTATGCGTTGATTTGCCACCCACCGGCAGGCTTGACCCCTCGATGTGACCGACTGCCACCTGCAAGTGCGTCTCGTCCACGCCATGATATACGGGCAGGTTCACACCGATGGAGGGGATGGTGATAAAACCCATAACGCCGTCGCCCGAGAGGTTGAGCAGCGAAAGATACCTTGCACGCTCCTCGCCGTTCATCGTAAAGCGACCAGCGTCGGATACTAAACCCTTATTGTATTCAGCCGCTGCTTTCAACATCGAATCAATCGTCTTCTTATCGGTCTGCTCAACAGCCTCGGTATAGCTTTGAATTACCCTGGACTGGTGAAAGCTGTTCCACCAATCGCTAAAGGTGGGATACAGGATAATTCCCAGACCAACCACGAGCACAATGGTCATAACAACGGTAGAGATGGACACCCTCCGTTTGCCGCCACGCTTACGCCCACCCTTTGGCGGCTCTTCGCCTTGGGGCACAACGCCACCTTGCGGTGCGGAAGCCTCTTTGGGCTTACGTATGCGTGCCAATACGTCCATCGTCTCTCTGCTCATCGCTTTCTTGTACGAATACGAGCGTTTGTTGGGCATACCCCATCTTCGATGTACCCATCAGACGACCGTATCCTTTTGGCAATGGGTCCGGGCGGGCATGCCGCCCGGACCCATCTAAGGATCAAAAGGTATTGCTACCCTAGTGCTGTAACCTACTCGGCATTCACGCGACGCTTGGTGAGCAGGAATACAACAGCGCCAGCAACCATCACGCCACCGACGACATAGAAGATGGTGGTGCCGATGCCACCGGTGGAGGGCATCTCGGTACCCTTATTGTTCTCGACTACAGTTGCATTGGTAATAAGATCCGTATAGTTCTTTTCCACATTTTTCGTTGTGGTGGTACTAGAGGACTGGCTGACGAGGTTGCCATCCGCATCATAGTATCTCGTACCAGAGGTCTCATAAATCGTATTGTTCAGTACCTGCGAAGTAATGTCTACGGTCTCATCTTCCCGAAGTTTGTTGTATCCGTTAGGAGCCTCTGTCTCGGTCGCCTTGAGAGTAACGTTGTTGGCAAGACCAATGATATACAGCTGACCATCATTATTGGTGCTCATCTCAGTGCCCAACGTGGTGGACGTGGCATCGTACTCAACGACCTTGTAGACGCCGGCCTCACCCTCGACAGCTGCCACAGTCAGACCTTTAACCTTGAACTTGGCGCCCTTCAGAGCATTCTGAGTCTCGCCATCAACCTTCTTCAGGGCCGCACCATAGGTCTTGATTTCCGCAGTGTCGGACCAAGTTTTGCTCCAAGGCTCCGGCTCTTCTGTTGTGCCACCAGGCTTTACAACGTGAGGAGTAATCGTGACCTTGTTCGTGTTTGCGGCGTTGATGTTTACCGTCGAGGTCAACGTACCGTGGTAGGAAACGACGATCTGTGCGCCATTCTTGTACTTGCTGGTGTAGGTAGCAGGATTCGTGTTTGGATCTTTATCGGCCCACGGAATCGTAAGAGATTTGTTTGAGAACTGAATCGTTACGTCGTCAAGCTCTGAGGTAGTATCGCCGGATTTATAAATGACCTTGATGCTGTCGACCTGTACGTCGGACAAGAACTCGGGCAGCGTATCGGAAATCACATACTTAACGACCTGGCGTGCGTCTGAACCATCCTCGTTTGCATTCTCCTCTGGAGACAGGTAGTTGGGGGCGTTAAACGTTGCCGTGAAGTTAACCTGGTCACCGATGGAATAGCTTGTACCGTTATTCGCTGTCTTTTCGGCGGACACTGTCTTTGTATTCTTATCGTAGATAGTCGCGTTCGGATTCGTGGAGTCGACGGTTACGACGGTTCCCTGGGTCGAAATCACGGCATAGTAGCCATAAGGGAGACCCTGGAACGTCAAGGAGCTGCCGTCGCTTGTTGCCGTAGCTGTGGCGTTCTGCGTCTTCGCATATTCCTGAACGGCTGCCACTATTGCGGCGTCATTTGTAGCGGTAGACTTCTTGACGACGTTTCCGGTGGAATCCTTCTCGAAGTATGTGCTCAACGCTCCGGGAATGGCGCCGTCGTAGGTGTAGGAGATACCGGATTTATCATCCGATAGCTTGGCGTCGAAGATCTTTACGACGCTATACTCCTCACCCTTTGCCGCATTGTTAATCGTGATAGAGCCCTTGCCTTCTGCTGCGGTGCCAACGGTCTGCGCAAACGCAGGCAGCGCGACCGCGAATGCCATGAACAGTGCCACAGCAAACGCAAAAATCTTTCTTACGTGCTTCATTGCTTGTCCTTTCTGTCAAACAACATTACTTACATTCGTTCGGTGGAGCCTCGGCTCCGATTGGACCATGTTCGCGACGAATTACGATCCGTCTAACGTTTCGCTATCCTCCC
>CACZFB010000023.1 GCA_902780305.1 uncultured Coriobacteriaceae bacterium
GAAAAACGCCCATCTTGACTCATCTTTAGGGCCAGGGACAGTCCCCTGTGTACAGGGGACAGTCCCCCGGACACAGGGGACAGTCCCCCGGACACAGGGGACAGTCCCCAAAACACCACGGAGCGGGTTAGACCAGGAAGTCTTCGCGCGTGAGCTCCTCCTCCAGCGAGAGCTGGTCGCGGGGAGCGAGGGCCGAGTGGCGCGTGGTGAGGAAGAATGCCACTGAGCATGCGGCGCAAATGAGCCCCAGCACGATCATAGGCGTGTTGTTGCCGGCCGAGAGCAGGGCGCCCAAAAGCAGCGGCTGCACCACGAGCAGCACGCTGCGCACGGCAAACATCGAGCCTGTGGCGATGCCCGTGGCCAGCCGGTTTGCCTTGGCCGAGCGTGGCCACATGGCCTTCCAGCCGTCGGAGGCCTTGCACAGGACGCCCACCAGCGCAATCGTAACCACCGCCCACAGCAGTTCGGTGTTAAACGAGAACAGCAGGAACACCACGGCCAAAAGCGCTATGGAAGCGCCGGCTACGCGCCACTTGTCATAGCGCTCCTCCAGACGTTCCAGCGTGCCGATACTCACATACACGACCAGTTGTCCCAACACGAACAGGTTGTTGATTGCCGCGGTCGGGATGCCTAGGTTCGCCGAGAAGAGCGGGAAGAGGAACGAGTTGTAGCCGGCCGCCAGAATGGCGGGCAGCATCACGAAGAAGATGATGGGTAGGGTGGTCTTGCTCGTGAGGAGCTTTACTACGGCCTCGCGGGGGGTGCTCACGCTGCGGGGCTCGTGCTCAAGCGGGTGTTTGGTGTGCGGCAGCACGCGTGCCCCCACAACGAGCAGGATCGCGCCGACCACGGCCACGAGCACGTACACCCATGCGTTGCCAAACGCCTGCGCAACGAAACCGCCAAGCACCGTGCCCAAGGCTGCGGCCGAGGTGTCGGTGCGCTTTACGCCGCCGGCGGCGAGCGTGCGCACCTCGTCGGTGTCGGCGCGACGCGGCAGGGAGTAGCAGAGCGTATAGAGCAGGCCAAACGGAATGGCCACGAGCAGCTTGGCGAGGCAGTAGAGCCAGAAGTTGCCCACCCAAACCGCTGCCGCGGCAAACAGGGCCGCCGGAATCAGCCACAGGGTTCCGCGTGCCATTATCTTTTGAATAACGATCCGTGAGCCGAAGAAGCCGTAGAGCGCTTGGCCCACGGCCAGGCCCACGCCCAGCATGACGGCAGGCAACGCCAAAAGTACCCGGTTCTCGTCCATGCCCGTGGAACCGATGAGCGAACGCGCAATAAGGGTGGTCATTACCGCGTCGATGCTCGACACCATGGTCACGCAAAACGAGATGGGCCGCGTGAGCACCGCAATCGCGTCGTGGTGATGGACGAGCTCCCCATACGAGATAAAGCATCTGGTGCAGGCCCTCATCTCGGCATACGTAAGATAGACGACTAGGCCCATAACCAGCACCGCAAGAATGCGCTGCGCAAGGCCGGCGTTGACGGCCGACTCGAAGGAGCGCGTGCGGCTACCAATCTCTATAACACCTGCCGTGCCTGTACCGTCGCTGGTGGGTATGCGCACCAAGCGGTACTGCGTGGCGTCGCGCAGCGTCCTTCCCGTTCTAACCTTGCCGTCCGTTTCGTTGGTTCTAAAGACCTCCGCGACGTCCTTCTTGCTCTCGTCGTTAAACGAGCTACCCATAATGTGCTCGTTGGAGCTGTCGCTCAGATAGAACACGCCCTTGTCATCGCTTCCATACACCGTAACGTACGTGCCGATGCCATTGTCGGTGGCAACACGCGCGAGGCTTCCCACCTCCAACGCGATGGCGAGCATGTTCTCGTATGCGTCCAAAAGCGTCTCGTTGTTCTTGCGGAACTTTTCGCGATCGCTGCAGGCCTCCATGCTATCGCTTATGCGAGGTGCCGTAATGTCCAGATAGTCGGCAAAGGTGTCGATCTCCCGCTCGCGCGTTTGCATCATGGATCGATACGATCCGTAGGAGATGTAGCCAATGGCAATCGACAGAACGAGCACGACCGAGCAAGAGGCAAACAGCGGGCCTACCTGCTGGGTGTTGCCCGACGCGATAACGGAACGCGCCTTGCGTATGATGATGACGGCAAAAAACAGGCACAGGTACACGCGACATGCGATAATAATGCTGATAACGGTGGCGAACGAAGGGGCAATCTCCACCCTGTTAATCGTCTCCAGCGAAATGTCGTCCAGCTTGGACACGACGACGGAGTTCTCCTCGCTGTTGCACATGGCAATGTGGTCGCCGTTGCAGTGGATGCATCCATAGCCCTTGGCCATGTTGAACACCTTGAGGTCGGTGTCGTCGTCGCTCAGCATGCAGAGGGATTCGGTGGTGTCGTCGTACAAATACACCTCGCCGTTGTCGGCGATGTCCACCGAGGTAAACCGATGGTCGCCCAAAAACGGCGTCTCCTCTTCCGTGGACTCCTGTTTTGCGGCATCGCTTACGGTCTCGGTTACGGCTGCGGTGTTCTCAGCCTGGTTCACGGCCGCAATGGGGTCGAATCCATAGGTGTCGTACAAAACACCCCGCATGCTGATCGTCGTAACGAGATCGCACTTTCGGTTGTAGCCCACGTCGTGCACAAACGGCAGTTGTAGCGTGATCTCGTCCACGTCCTTGTATTCGCTGCGATTTACGCGCACCGACTTTATGGTGGATTGGGGCCGATAGCCGTTCTTCTCGTCGGTGCTCTGCACAACCAGGATAACATCCACGTCGCAGCCCATGCTGTCCATGCCCTTGATGGACGGGTACAGCTGGTTTTCTGCGGTTATCTCGTACACAACGGCTTCGGATCTGCCGTGCATGTCGTAGGCTACCACGCGCTCGCGCACGATGATGTCGCTATCCTCCTGATACTGGACGCCTGCCACATACAGCACGTCCTCTGCCACGCATACGTCGGTTATGGCTTCGATGGGAGCGTTGAGCTTGTCGCAATCCACGATGCCCATGAGCCTGTGGTCCTTGTTGAGGATGAGCACGGCTCGCGACTCCGAGGTCACGATGGCCGTGTGGTTGCCATCGGTGTCGGCGACGGTGGGGCCAACAAGGTTGATGGGGGCAGAAGGGGGGAAGGGCAGGTTCCTGCCAAACGTTGCCAGAACGACCAGGCCCGACAAGGCGGCCAGCACGATGAGCGCGATGCGCATGCGTAGGCCTCGTTTTGAAATCCGGTTCTGGCTCATTTGGGCTGCCTCCTCGGTCCCATTATATTACGATTGCCGCCCGTGGCAGCGGCGTCCGTTTGGGAAGAGGCGTCTCCTTGGGTCGCCGGGTTACTGCTCGCAGGCTGGCCTATCAATAGGGGTTACCCCCTTTGATTGCCGCTAGCGGCAATCAAAGGGGGTAACCCCTATTGATAGGCCAATCGCTGACACCATTCTGCCAAAGTGAAGTCAACGTTGGCGGGGAATTGCTATACCATACAAACATCAAGATAAAGCCATACGATGGCTTCTCATTATCCTGCTTGCCGTAATCTTTGTGGGAGGGGTCGCACTGGCGGTCTTGTTGACGTGTTCAACAAGACCGTTCACCAAAACCGCAAGGGGCGCCTCGTTGTGGTCGAGCGTGTAGCTCTGGCTCTGGTCGACTCCCACACGCTTCATGTATTCGTACAGCAGGTGGGTATCGGGGTTCATGGTTGTTCCTTATGTCGTGGGTATCTCTTTAGAACTATAGCCATTGGGCGAAGCTCCCTCAAGAGCTGTCACGCTTCTTCGAGCTGACTACTCCGTTGGTGACCGTGCGGCATGCTTTACAAAAATGCAAACACTCGCGTATTTTTCGGGAATGTTGTCGCTGCGTTTTGGTAGAGTGAATGAGTGTTACAAGGACGTTGTTTGGTTCTCTGGGTTGATGCATTGTAAGTGATAGCATAGCCAGTGGTTTTTCGGGAGGAAGGACTTTCGCCCATTATGAGAAAAAGCGAAAGAGAACAGCTCGCCAAGCTCACGGAGCAGCTCGAGACCGGAGCCATTCTGGACCAGCCTTGCTGGTCTTTTATTAAGGAAGTGAACTCCTTTAGTAACGAGCGCCTCGATAGCGTGGCCATACGGGACGGGTACCGGACGTACACGTACCGTCAGATGTTCCGCCAGTGGGAGAAGCACGCCGAGGCATTCTCGGCCGTGCGTCTTACAAGCAAGAACCGCTCGCGCGTGGCACTCATCGGCACGCCGACGGCAGAAACCATCTTCGCGTTCTACGGCCTCAACATGACGGGCGCCTCGGTGTCCCTCATCTATCCTCTCGACCTCTTTGACGAGAAGCAGATTCACAGCATGATCGAGCGCGAGAAGATTACGGATCTTGTCGTCTCGGAAGTCTGGGCATTCCCGCAGCTGATGAAGCGCCTGCTCCGCGATCGCGAGATGCTGGGGCTGCGTAACATCATCGTGTTGGAAAGCCCGATGGGTGGAGAGTTTGCCATTCCCGCGCTGGAGGTCGTCCGCAAGCTGAACACGGACCTGTTCCGCGAGCTTGAGGGCGGTCTTGTAATGGAAGACCTCCTCACGAAGTACGAGGCCACGCCCATTGCCTATGGCAGGAAGCGTTCCTCCGACTCCTCCGTAATCCTGCACACCACGGGTACCGTAAACGGTATGCACAAGCCGGTTCCCATGTCCGACAAGGCCCTCAATGCCTTCATCCCCATTGCCATGAAGACAAAGGAGACCTACGAGGACTTCGACGGCCTGCCCGACCACATCGTTAGCTGCCTGACGCTCAACATGTCGTGGGTCTACTCAATGGTGGACATGCTGCACATGCCGTTGGGTCTGGGCATGGAGCTGATTTGCATTCCTTGGGGTGGAACCAACCCGCGCTACGGCGAGGCCATCGAGCACTACGGCTTCAACGTAATGTTTACGAGCATGAACATCTTGGACTCCTGGCTCAAGACCATGCCCGAGATGAACCTGTCCAAGCTCAAGGTCGTCTTTATGGGCGGCACCTACGTGTCTCCCGAGTACAAGCAGAAGTTCAACGACTACCTGCGGTCCTGCGGGTCGTCTGCCCGAATCATTAACGGCTACGGGCTTTCCGAGCTGGGTGGCGCCTGCGTTATTTCGCCCTCCACCAGGGACGACGACGCCATTGGCTACCCGCTGCCTGGCTATAAGGTAAAGATCTACGTTGAGGAAGAGGACCGCTTCTACGACTTGGAGGACGGTCCGCGCACCGGCGTCCTGTTCCTCTCGTCGCAAACCATCAGCACAGGCAAGCTGGATGGCACGGTGTTCTTCGAGCTAGACGACATCGACGGCGAGCTCTACTTTAACACCAACGACCTCGTGCGCGTAAACGAGGACGGTAGCCTTACCTGCATTGGCAGGTCCAACCAGTTCTTTATTAACAACGCAGGCGTCCGCTTTGATGCGGGCTTGGTGCAGACCGCGATTACCGCCCAGCCCGGCGTTGTGGCCTGCGGTCTGGCGCCCGAGTTCCACAAGACCCTGCACGACAACGTGCCGGTGCTCTATGTAGAGACGGACAAGCACGGGGCGGGCGACCTTACCATCGTTCGCCAGGCGCTCATTGAGGTCTTTATTAAGGGCGACACGCTGGCCGACACGAACATGCCCAGCCAGTGCGTGCTCGTGGACAAGATTCCCCTTAACACCGGTGGCAAGGTGGACACCAAGCGGCTGACCGCTGGTGCCATAAAGGGCAAGCGCTTCTCGGTGAAGCCCGTTAAGGTGGACGGCAAGGTGGTAGACATCGTGCTGGTCCCCGCCGCGGAGGGCGAGAACGCCCTTATGGGCGCCGGCATACCGGAGGAGCTGGAGAACGATCCCTACAACATCCTGTCCGAGCTGTTTGCCATTATCCCGGACATCAATCAGGGTAACTACTTTAAGATATTCCGCATTCCCGGTTTGAGGGAGCTGGTAATCAAGCTTACCGGCTTCGACATCCATGATATTTCGGGAAGTATGTTGAACTCGATGCCCAAGCTGTTCAACATGGCTTTCCGCAAATATGTATTGCCCATCGTGAAAGGAGACAGAAAGATGACCACGCCCACCGGCAACCCCAACGGCACCATGCCCATGTTCCCCGGTATGCCCCCCATGCCCCCGATGCCGCCCATGCCCCCGATGCCCAGCTCGTTCCCCTGGGGCTTCAACGCGAACAACGGCCAACAGCAACAGCAGCAGAACCCCAACGCGAAGGCGCAGGAGTTCACGGCCGGCGTGAAGTCGTTCTGGGAGAAGAACGTCGACATGCAGAAGGCTACGATGGACAGCACCAAGGAGCAGTTCAACCAGTTCTTCGCATACATGATGGACGTGCAGGACAGCTTCGCTGCCTCCCTCCCCGAGCAGCTGCCCGCAGCGCTGCCTGGCATCCCCGTGCCGCCCATCTCCCCCAAGGGCATCGCCAATGCGCTGAAGGAGTTCGAGGTGCTGGCCAACGATCACATCGTTGAGCAGGCAGACTCCTGCGTTGACTTCTTTATCCAGGGTCAGCAGAAGGCCATCACCATGATTCCCGACGCCCCGCAGGCTGCCGAGGCGGCAGAGGAGCCCGTCGAGGTTGAGGTCGAGGCAGAGGACGTCGAGGTCGTTGAGGACGCCGAGTAACCCGGCAGACTAAAACCTGGGAATAGGGGCCAAACCCATCTTCTCGCTTTGCATCGCAAAAGTGAGAAAAGGGGTTTGGCCCCTCCGCTTAGGTTTCGGGACCGTCATAGTTGGGTATAATGCAATTGACGGTGGACGCCTTTCGGGTGTTGCCGCAACAGCAGTGATCCCTACTGTGAGTGGGAGTGGTAAAAGCAGTGATCCCTACTGTGAGTGGGAGTGGTAAAAGCAGTGATCCCTACTGTGAGTGGGAGTGGTAACAAGGAGCCGCCTTCGGGCGGCTCCGTGCATCTGCGGAGGTGCTTATGCCCAACGAGAAAAGGGGTTTGGCCCCTTTTCTCAGTCGTACATGATAAAGTTAAGCAGGTATGTTTCGGCCAATGGGGACGAGAGGAAACGGGTGCACATGCAATCGAGAAAAGCAATAGCCGCCTTGGCGCTGGCCGCGCTTTTGGGGCTGGGGGCTTGCGGTAACACGACCACGCAGAATCAGGGTACAGCCACCACGCAGGCCGAGACCCAAGACCAGACGAAGTCGTCAATCTCGGCAGCGGCCGAGAAGCAGAGTATCAAGCTGGAGGGCGTCGCCAACGCACGTCAGCTCGGCGGCTATGTGGGAGCGGGCGGCAAGACCGTTAAGGATGGGGTGCTCCTGCGCACCGCGGTGCTCAGTAATGCGACCGAAGCGGACGTCAAGCGCCTTACGGAAACGTACCATTTGGCCGAGAACATCGACTTCCGTATGGACCAAGAGGTTGAGGCCGACCCCGAACTCGAAATAGACGGCGTGAAGAACCTCAACATCCGCATCATCGACGAGGAGGCCCTCGCGAAGGCGAGGGAGTCGCTGACGCCCGAAGATCTGGAGATGATGGTCTCCGACGATCCGGTGCAAAAGATTGAGTCCATCAAAAAGCTCGGCATCGTGGGCGACCAGATGTACGTTAACTTCCTCTCGCACGATGCGGGCAAGCAGGGCTATGCGCAAATGTTCAAGGAGCTGCTGGCCCTGCCCGAGGGACAGTCTCTGCTGTTCCATTGCACGCAGGGCAAGGACCGCACGGGTTGCGCGGCTATGCTCATACTCTCTGCGCTGGGCGTGGACGAGGACACCATCATGAACGACTATCTGCTCACCAACGAGTTCAACGCCGAGCTCATTGCCCAGGAGCGGCAGGAGCTGCTGGACGCCGGCGTCAAGGAGAGCGACGTCGACAGCGTTATGATTGCCAGGGACCAGGTCTTCCCTCAAATCATGACCAACGCGCTGGACTGGCTCAAGAAGGAGTATGGCTCGGTGCAGGGTTACATTACCAAGGAGCTGGGCGTTACCGAGGAGCAGATCGAGCAGCTGCAGGATAAGTTCTTGGTATAGGCGTTCGGGCACAAGGTATCCGGTCGCCCGTGGTGTCCATTCGGGAAGAGGCGCCACGGGCGACCGCTGATTGCATCTACAAGGCCAGCAGCTCCATCATCTCATCCAGAGCGGCAACCATCTGGTCGGCATGTGCCAGCACGTTGTTACGCATCAGCTGGGCGTACATGGGGTGATACTCCTTGGGCAGCCTCGGATGCCACATGGAGGCAGAGAGGTATCTGAGCCAGCCCCATGGCTCAAGCAGGGTACTCATGCGCTCGGCACGTTCGGCGGTGCCAAAGTATGTTTGGGCAAAGACCTTCCAAAAGCGATCGCAGTCCCCATAGGTGATGCCAATAAAGCTCATCTCGTTATCGGATCGCGCTCCCGTCCCGGATCCAATGAGGTTGAATACGCTGTAGGTGTGGATCCAATCGAGCAGCGGGTTGCCTGAACCGGCACCGCCTAGGTCGATGATCATGAGCTCGCCATTGGTGTACATTACGTTTTTGGGGTGGTAGTCATTGTGGACAAAGCGGTTCGCGGGGGGAATGGCATCCAACAGACGGCGGAGCTCCCTGTTCTCGTCTTCGGCAAAATCGTCCGCAATGCCGTCTAGGAAGCCATAGAACGTGTGCATGGCGTTGGGCAGCATGTCCTGGGACACATCGATGGCGTGCAAGCTCCTGAGGACCTTGGCTGACTGCTCCGCGCAGTCCCCTACGGTACTGGGGTCGGCAGTGATGCGCTCCGACAGCGTTACGGCATTGAGCAACTCGTATATGGTGCCGTAGCTCTTGCCGCAACGAACGGTGTCAAACGGAATGGCGCACGGAACGCCCAGCAAGAACGCCTGGCGCGAGGCCTCGCGCTCTGCCTCGATGTCGTCCAGCGAAAGCTCGGGCCTAAACACCTTGATCATCTCGTCCGGAGTAAGGCGGTACACCTTGCCGTTGGCGCCCTCGCCCAAGAGCTCGAGCCCCGAGACGTCCACCTTGCGCAGGGCTTTGTGCACATCGAGAATCTGGGTGAAGCCGGTAACATCAAAGATGTCGTAGACGTCGGTCGAAACGTTATCCACGCGCAGCGATTGGAGCCTCCTGGCGAGTTTTAGAAGCACGCGAAGCCCAGCGCTAGAGACGTACTCAAATTCGGCGCAGTCGAGCGTCAGCTTGGTGGCTCCGGCGTTCTTAAGCTCGGCGCTCAACCGGTCCTCGAACTGCGCCGCATTCGAGGAGTCAACGCGACCGTCCAAAAAGATCGTAAGGCTTCCGTCGTTGCCCATTTGGCTTCTCATTGGTTTCCCTTCGTGTCCAGGTGCTATTCGGTACCCAGTGCAAATGCTAAGTATAAGTCTTCTGAGCATTCTTGTCCTGTTATGCACTGGTCAGCCTGCGAAAAGTAACGATTCGTGAAAACACTCGGTTCGGGTCCACAAGGTGCTACTGGCGATTGTGTTATAAATGAGTATAATCGGATACATCTGCAGCAATGCTCAGAGAATATAATGGCGCATGCAATGAAGGGAGCAGATTATGAGGTACGAGGACCTGACCGATGAGCAGAAGGCAAAGCTGGAAGGTTGCAAGACGCCCGAGGATATTCTGGAGCTCGCGAAGAGCGAGGGTTATGCCCTGAGCGACGAAGAGCTCGAAGCGATTAACGGCGGGAGGGTGCTCATGAAGGGTGGCAATCCCGCTAAGTGGTAACTGGGGCAAAAATGAGAAAAGGGGCAAACCCCTTTTCTCACCCGTCCGGTTTCCCGGTGTCCGTTTGGGAAGAGGGACTGAGAAAAGGGGCCTGACCCCTTTTCTCAGTCCCTCTTTCTCAGTAGTATTGTCGGTATGGATGGTAACCGCAACGGAGGGAAGTGTCATGCGAAATAGAACAGCACAGCCCGCTTGGAGCATCGCACTAGCCTTTGTGTTTGTTTGCGCGCTGGTTCTTGTTGGATGTGGCGCTCCGGCCGCAAACACCTCGAACGACTCGAGCACCCCTCAGGCCACCGAGCCGGCGAATGCGACGAATGCGGCAAACGAGGCGACGGCCTTTCCCTCCTGGAACCCCGACTCTCAGTCACTCAAGGCCCTCGTTGACTACGTAAACAGCGTTACGGACGAGTCGAGTCCCGACTACGTTGCTCCCGAGGATCGCATTGCGACCTTCGACATGGACGGAACGATAATTTGCGAGACGGCACCTCACTACGTTGACTATTGCATGCTGCTTCACCGCGTGCTCGATAACCCCAGCTACAACGAGCCGGAATACAAGCCCTCCAAGGAGACGGTCGAAATATGCCAGGAGATCCGCGACACCCTTAACGCGGGCGAGAAGAAGACCAAGCAAATGAGCGCGGACAAGGCGCGCCTCATCGCCTCCGAGTTCGCCGGGCTCACCCCCGAGCAGTACCAGGCCTTCGTGCGCAACTTCCTCCAGTCCGTCGACGCCGTGGGCTACAAGGGCATGACCTACGCCAAGTCCTTCTATCAGCCCATGCTCGAGGTCGTTCGCTACCTGCAGGCCAAGGGCTTCGACGTGTGGATGGTGAGCGCATGCGAGCGCGAGTTCGTGCGCGCGGCCGTGCCGCTGGAGCTCGACATCGCGCCAGACCACATCATCGGCACCGACGTGGCGTACGCTTCGACCAACCAGGGAGACGAGCCGTACGACGAGTACAACATGACGCAAAAAGACACCGTCGTGCTTGACGAGCCTTTGGGACAAGAGACCGGAAAGGCCGGCAAGCCCATTGCCATCGCACGCGAGATTGGCAAGCGCCCCATTCTTGCCTTTGGCAACAGCTCGGGCGACTACTCCATGCTCAACTATGCCCAGTCCAATCCCGACCACAAGGGCATGGGCGTGCTGGTGCTGTGCGACGATGTGGAGCGCGAGTACGGCGACCTGGAGCGCGCAAAGGAGCAGACCGAGGAAGCCCAAAAGGAGGGGTGGACGCTCTTCCACATGTGCAAGGACGACTGGGCCACCATCTACGGCGAGGGCGTAACGAAGACGGAGCTGCCCGGCGCAAGCACGGCCGATGCCGAGCTTGCCGCGGCGGCGTAAAAAAGGAGGTAGTGAGAAAAGGGGCCTGGCCCCTTTTCTCATGCCTGTGCTAACGGATTACCCATCAGAGAAGCGCAGACTTTTTTCGTTTTTTGGTTGTATTTTGGTCTCGAAAAAAACGGGGCTGCAAAACCAGCAGTGTTTACCAGCGGTTTTGCGAGGCAGTTTGTTTCCCATACGGCACATTGAGCCTCCAAAACAACCTAAAATCGAAAATAACCTGCTCGTATGCGGACGCTCATCCGTAAGCTCGCCATTCTCCACCTGTTGTGAGAAAAGAGGCCTGGTCCCTTTTCTCACAAAATACGCTGAATATCATGCTAATATAGTCCAATAACCAGCGGAATAGAAATAATAACATAGATTTACGCTGATTAACTGGAAAGGAACGCAATGAGCCTCATTGGCCGTATTGAAGAGCAGCGGGAGCTACAGCGCTATGCCGAGTCTTCCGAAGCCGAGTTTGTTGTCATCTATGGTCGACGCCGCATTGGCAAGACGTACCTCGTCCGCAAATTCTTCGATGAGCGGTTTGCCTTCTACGCCACGGGTGTCGCGGGCGCCAACAAGGCGGCGCAGCTCAGGGGTTTTAACGCCACCATTCGACGTCATGGTGGAAAAGGCACGGCTAAGAGCTGGATTGATGCTTTCGAACAAGTGCGAGAGCTGCTCGAGTCCAACGAGGTGGCTCGCGATGAATCCACAGGCAAGATGGTCGTGTTCATCGACGAGATGCCATGGCTGGATACGGCTCGCTCCGGTTTTCTTGAGGCTTTGGAATTCTTTTGGAACAGCTGGGCGTCGGCTCGCGACGACCTGCTGCTCATAGCATGCGGATCGGCCACGTCTTGGGTTATAAAGAATCTTCTCGACAACCATGGCGGTCTGCACAACCGAGTAACGGGCGTTATCCAGCTTGCGCCCTTCACCCTGGTCGAAGCCGAGCAACTCCTGAGGAGTTACGGACTTGCCCTCACGAGGCAGGAGGTCATGGAGGCATACATGGTCTTTGGGGGCGTTCCCTACTACCTCAGGCTTCTTAATCGTCGCTATGGCCTTACGCAAAACGTCGATTTGCTCTGCTTTGCTCGAGGTGGTCGCTTGAGGAACGAGTTCGACGCCCTGTTTCACGCGTTGTTCCGCCACGCCGAGCGACACATTGCCATCGTACGGGCCTTGAGTACACGTCAATCGGGAGTCGAGCGTGCGCAGATACTGGAGCTCACTGGCCTCTCGGACGGTGGGACGCTCTCGGTCACCCTGGCCGAGCTTGAGCAGTGTGGGTTCATTCGCTCCTACAGGGACTTCACGCGCAAAGTGAATGGTGAAATGTATCAGCTTATCGATCCCTTTGCGCTCTTCTGGTTGCGGTTCGTGGAGAGTGCTGACGACCCACGCTGGTGGAGCGCCAACCGTAACGGAGGCGCCGTACGGGCATGGAGCGGGCGTGCCTTCGAATTGTTGTGCCTGTGGCATGTGCCGCAGATTCTGCGGGCTTTGGGCGTATGGGGCGTATCGGTAGGTGCGTGCTCATGGAGAAGTGGCCGTGACCGTGAACCAGGCGCTCAAGTTGACCTTGTGCTTGACCGCGCGGACAACGTCGTGAACCTTTGCGAGATGAAGTGGGTGGGTTCTGGCGTGCCGTATGTGATCGACAAGGCATATAACGAAGACCTTAGGCGCAAGGTGGAGGTTTTCGCACAAAGTACCAGAACGCGCAAGGCGCTCCACACCACTTTGGTCACGCCGGGTGGGCTTGCCCGTAACCAATACGCGAGTGCTGTTCAGTCGGTCGTGACTGCCGAGGACCTGTTTGCGACCCCGTAGGATAACTGAGAAAAGGGGCCAAACCCCTTTTCCCGCGTTTCACCGAACAACCCCTACCTGTCGCCTTGTTAGGGCAAAAGCGCTCATTGCCCGTGTAATATAAAAGTAATCTACCGCGCAATTGGGAGGGCCGTCCATGGATAAAACGATGCGATCGAACATTGTGTCCCGAGTCGCGTTGAGTGTCCTGGCCGTGCTCTCCGTCGTGCTCATGCTCGTGGGCGTAAGCCGTCTCTATGGCCTGTACAAGAACCTTGCCGAAAACGACGGAACCATGGCGCGCGCGTCACTTCGGGACAAGAAGCAGCACTCCGTCCTCTTCCTGTCGTCCTACAGCCAATCGCACTTCTCGGTGCCCTTGCAGTGGGACGGCATCAGCAAGGCGTTCGAAGGGACCGAGGTCCTCCTTGACACCGAGTACATGGACATGAAGAACAATGCCGACGATGAGTCTCAGGCCATGTTCGAGCAGCTTCTTAGCCACAAGCTCGAATCGCATATCTACGACGTGCTCATTGTTGGGGACGACGCGGCGCTCAACTTTGCCGAGGGGCACCGCAACGACCTCTTTAAGGGACTGCCCGTCGTCTTTCTTGGCATCAACGACTTCGACCACGCTCACAAGGTCCACGACGAGGGGTGGGCAACTGGCATTCCCGAGCAGTCCAACATGGCCGACGTCTTTAGGGAGGCGGCGAGCATCTTTAACGCCTGTGATACCTTCGTGTGCATCGTGGACGACACCGAGACAGGCAAAGCGGACGTCGTGTCCCTCGAGCAGGTGATGCCCCAATTCCCCGACCACAAGTTCGAGATTGTTAACCTCTCGCACCTCAGCGAGGAGGAGTTCCTCAAACAGATGGGCGAGCTCAAGGACAACACCATCGTCTTCGAACTCGATGCCTTTAAGGACCGGGACGGCAAGGTCTACACGATTGACGACGTGTGTCGGCTTCTGGCCAGCAACTGTTCGCGCCCGGTCTTTAGGGTGAGCACGGGCGGGGTGGGCAACGGTGCCCTTTGCAGCGGCTTTCTTGACTTCACGAAGTTCGGATTCGATGCCGGGCTGATGGCCATCGACATCCTTAACGGCAAGAAGCCCTCCCAGATTGACCTGGCCACCGGGTCCGCCACGGAGTACGTCTTCGACTACCAACAGCTCAAGCGTTTTGGTATTAAGACCTCCCAGTTGCCGGATAACTCCATCGTCTTGGGCGACTCAAACCTCATGGAGAACTACGGGGCCATCTTGCAGCCTCTGTTCTACGTCCTTGCGGGCTTCGCTTGCCTCACCATCTTCCTCGTGCTGGAGTTCCTTAAGTCGCGGCGAAGCGAGAGGGACCTTTACTATCGCCACTACCACGACTCTCTTACCGACCTGCCCAACCGGAACGCTGCCAAGCAGTTGCATGGGAGACGTGCCGTCGGCTCCGTTGCCCTCATCGACATCGACGGCTTCCGTTTTATTAACGAGGTCTACGGCTACGGCAGGGGAGACGTGGTTATTAAGACCCTGGCGGATCGCCTGCGCAGCCTGCCCGAGATCAGGTGCGTCCGCTACGGTGCGGACGAGTTCTTGGTTCTGTTCGACGGCGACATCTCACAGGAGCGCGGGCTGTTCGACGAAGTGGTCAAGCTCACACACGAGCCGGTGGAGGCCGACGACCAAACAATCGAGATCTCCTGTTCGGCTGGCCTTGTCGTTCGCGACGGGAATCAGACCCTCGAGGAGCTCATGACCGATGCCGACTTGGCGCTCTACGAGGCCAGGGAGTCGAGCGGGCGCAGCCGCTACGCATACTACAGCTCCCAGATGCGCAAGAAGATCGACGACAGGCGCCAGGTTATTAGCTCGCTGGACCGTGCGATTGCCGAGGAGAGCTTTAGGGTGGTGTACCAGCCCCAAATTGACTTGGCGACCGGAAGGCTGTTTGGATTCGAAGCCCTCTGCCGCTTTAAGGACGATCTCTACTACCCGAACGAGTTCATCCCCGTGGCAGAGAGCGTTGGCCTTATTATTCAGGTCGACCGCGTCGTGACCAAGAAGGCGGTCGAACAGATGCGGGCCTGGAGGGACGCAGGCTTTGAGGTCCCATCGATATCAATCAACTACTCGCCTATCCAGCTCAAGGACACCGAGTACTGCTCTTGGCTCAAGGGGCTTCTGGACGAGGCGCAGATTCCAGCCAACCTCATTAAGCTCGAGGTCACGGAGAGTGGATCCTTCGATGGCAAGTGGGCCCAGGAGTTCTTCCAGGAGGTTCACGAGACGGGGATGCAGCTGGCACTCGACGACTACGGCACCGGCTACTCCACCCTAAACGCCGTAAGCGACTATCCCATGGACTACATCAAGTTGGACAAGTCCGTTAACGATAGTCACCTGCAGCCAGGCAACGAGCACTATCTCGAGTCTCTGGTGAGCTTTATCCACGGCCTCGGCAAGCGCGTGGTGGCCGAGGGTGTTGAGGACGTGGTCCAGATCGAGCTGGCAAAGAAGCTCGAGATTGACTACATCCAAGGCTACTACTACTCTCCGCCGCTCGAGGCGGACAAGGCGGAGGAATGGTTAATTAGGCCCTGCGCTGACTGACGACCTAAATCACAGGGGCAGCCCCCATTGAAGTGCCGCTTGCGGCGATCAATGGGGGTTGCCCCTGTGATAGGTCAGCGGTGCCGGCCCTACTCAATAACGTATTTGCACGGTTGTTTGCCGTACTGCTGCCAGTTCAGCGCGCCGGTGCTCGCAAACCGCCCCCAGATCTTTCGCATGCTGAGTCCCGTCGGATCGTCCTTCATGCCAAAGAGGACAGGAAGCTCGTCGATGTGCCCCAGATTCTCTCCGTGACGATATTCGTATTTCCAAACGGGGCCAACGCGGTCGCGGAGCATGGCTTTCATGGGATTAACGAACACGTGCTGCGTAATGCCGGCACTTGCCTTGTCTCGAATGCTGCCTCCACCGCTGGGAACGTCGACGTTGATGTACGTCGTAATAAGGGGGAGCAGGAAGAACGGGAACTGCTTGATAAGGGTGTCGCCCTCTCGGAGGTTGTTGCCAATAAGCATAGGGAGCGGGTTCTTCCTCACGCCATCCACGGGCGCGATGGGCAGGTACTCTCCGTCGATGATGGGCGAGTACGCACAGCGAATCTCGCCCTGAAGCAGGATGTTTCCCTCGAGCGTCTTTCCTGCCCGCTCAATGTCCTCCTCGGGCATGGTAAGAATCTCCTCGGGATTCGTCGCGCCCACAAGATCCAAAAACAGCTCTGCGTTCGCGCGACCCTCATCCACAGTAAAGAAGTGCTCAATAACGGCCGACTGCACGATGCATCGTTGGAACAGGCCCTGAGCGGCGGGCATGCAAAGAAGGGCCAGAACGCTCGCGGCTCCCGCCGACTCTCCAAAGGCCGTAATCTGCTGGGGGTCTCCTCCAAAGGCGGCGATGTTGTCCTTAACGAATTCCAACGCCATAACCTGGTCGTGCAGCCCGCAGTTTTGGTCAAAACGATCGGAGAGGGCGTGAAGGTCGAGGAACCCATACACATTCAGTCGATAGTTAAAGGTGACGACGATTGCCTGGGCATCGACGGCAAACTGGCTCATGTCGTACATCAGGGTGCCGTCGTCTTGCAGGCCGGCACCGCCCACACTAAAGGCGCCGCCGTAAATCCATACCATAACGGGTGCGGGCGTGGGAATGTCGTCGGGCACATAGACGTTTAGGTACAGGCAATCCTGGCTCGTGTACCGTGCAGTAAACGGATCCTGTGCGGGCGATTGTAGGGGATTGGCCTTCCCACGCACAGCCTGGTAAACGTCTTCCCAAGGTTCTGGGCGAACCGGATGACGAAAAGCAAGCTCTCCCACGGGTGGCTTTGCAAAGGGGATGCCCAAATATGCCGTGCAGCCACCGTGCCGTATGCCCGTGACCTTACCGTAGGCCGTTTCGCAAACGCGTTCCAAACGACGATCGCCTCCTCGCTCCACGTCATAACTCCCCGCTCAGGAGGCACCCAAGGCAACAAGCTCTGTGCCCCCGAGTTTGGAGATCGCAATCCTGACGCCCTCGGGATTAGTTCTCCGCTGCGGCCGATTCCCCAAAGATCTCCTCGTCGGGAACGACCTCAACCTCAACTTCGGTCTCCGTGTCCTCGGCTGCAGCCTCTTCTGGCTGGCTGTTCTTGTTGAGAAGCTCCAGGCATGCGTCGTAGAGCTGCTGGTCGGTCTTCATGCTCTGTTCCATCGCCTGGTTCATGGCCAAAATCGATGCCTCTTGTACCTCGAGCAAGCTCAGGCGCGTCCGGATGGCCTGCTTGTGAGCAATGGGAATCATGGCTTGCGCCAATTCGAAGAGCTGCTTGTCCGTTTCCAGGCTTGCCTCGATGGACTGCTTTGTAGCCGTTATTGCGGCTTGACGAACCTGGAGCATGCTCAAGCGTGCCTGGTTCATCTGCGTGTGCAAGGTGGGAAGAATGGTGCGTATCGCATCCACAATCATGTTTTGCATCGGGTTTTGTACGACGGGTGTCCAGTTTGGCATAGCGATCATCATGTCCTCCATACTCCTGTTTCCCAACATATTAAACGATAGCTTTCCGCATGTGCCTCACTTACTTCGAGTTGCGTCTCTTGTTGAAGATAGTGCGGTCCGAGCAGAGCTTGATGTATTCCCCAAGACTCATGGGACGAGCCAAGTGATACCCCTGCGCAAAGAGGAATCCCTCGTGTCTGAGCATCTTGAGCTCCTCGGCCGTTTCCACACCTTCGGCAATCAGGGCAATACCCAGCTCGTCGGCCGCACGCGTGAGCGCTCTTAGGTTTGCGATAGGGCTATCGCGCCAGAGCACGGGCGACACCTTAACCGTCACGATTCCCATGTGCATGAGCGGAACAAGCGCCTCTGTACTCGCGTTGAACTTGTCGGCGACCACGCTAAAGCCACTCTCGAGCAAAGAGGGAATGAGCGTGCGCGTCAATCGCTCGTCCCTTGCAATGAGGTCTTGGCCAAACTCGATGCTCACGAATATGGGGTCCACGCCGCGCCATTCGGTTGTTGCCAAGAGCCTTTGGGTAAAATGCTCGTCGGATACATGCTGATTCGAGATGTTGAGGGCGATTGGCGGTACCACCAGCGTTTTGAGCTGCTCCCCAAGGTACGCGCACATGGCGTCGATGATAAACCAGTCCAAGCCGCAAACGGTGTTTGTGCGTTCGAGCGCGGGGATAAAGGCAGCGGCCGGGATGACCGTGCCGTCTTCGGGAAAGGTCCATCGCGCGAGCGTCTCGGCCAGCATGGGACGCATCGCTACCAGATCGAAGCAGGGCTGCACGTATGGCTCGAACTCGTTCTCGTCTATTGCGCGCGCTACATCGTTGATAATGAGCAGGTCGTCCTCGTGCTGGATCTCGATGGCATCCATGTGCGCAACCCCTCTCTTATGCCCCGTCCCTTGTCAGTCTTTAAGTATCCCACCTAGCTTACCTCAGCTTGGCAGGTATTCCGCAAATAGGCCCAACTGGTCGGCGACGAATGGCCTATCAAAGGGGTAACCCCCATTGATAGGCCACCGCTGCGGGCGTTGCGAGCCGCCCACGAGCGAGGATATAATGTGCGATTGACGTCAGATACCGTGCCACGCATACTGCAGGAAAACCAATACGGGAGCCCGCTGGATGAACATTTATGACTTTGATGGGACGATCTACCCCTCCGACTGCTCTATCGGCTTTGCCGTCTGGTGTATGAATCGCCACCCAAAGCTGTGGTTTACGTATTTCCCCCGCGCCATCAAGGCTTTCGTCCAATACAAGAGGGGAAAAATCCAAAACTATCGCCTCCAGATGGAAGTGTTTAGCTATCTTAAACATGTTGACGACTTCGACGTGCAAATAGAACGCTACTGGGACAAAAACGAAAAGAAGATATCCGCCTGGTACCTCGAACAAAAAAGGCCCGACGACCTCATAATCAGTGCCTCACCCCTGTGCATCATCGAGCGTATTGCGGGCAGGCTTGGCGTAAACTGTGTGGCAACAGAATACGATCGCGAAATCGGGGCTCTCGTAAACAACCTTATGTACGCAAAGGAGAAGTCTCGCTACATTATTGACCAAGGCTTCCCCGTTATCGAGAACTTCTATTCGGACTCCCTTGCGGACACGCCGCTGGCGTTGTGCGCCGAGAAAGCCCATCTGGTAAAAGATGGGGCGTCAACCGTGGTTGACTGGCCAAAGCTCGACACGCTCACCAAAGAAAAGGTCAAGAAGAAGATTGATACCGGCTGGTCGATTCATCTCGAGTAAGGTGCGTTCGTGTACGTAATTGCCTATGACTTTGGAACTACTGCCCTCAAGACCTGCCTCTTTAACATCGGTTCAACCATGCAAGTCGTGGCACGTTCGGTCGCTTCCTACAACCTCTATATTCTTGAAAACGGAGGTGCCGAACAGGACGCCGATGAGTGGTGGCAGGCCGTTTGCTCGTCGACGAAGGAGCTGTTTAAAAAGACGGATGTCACACCCGAGCAAATAGCGGGAATAGCGTTCTGTGCGCAAATGCAGGGCGTGGTCCTCGTGGATGAGCACGGCAATGCGTTGAGGCGTCCCATGTGCTTTGTGGACAATCGAGGCGTACGTGAGTTCAATGAATGCATGGGAACGGGAGTCATAAAGGTCGATGGCTGCAGCCTGTACAAACTCGCTCGCAACCTGTTGGTAAACTATGCCGGGTCGGTGAGCGTAAAAGACCCAGTTTGGAAGTACAAGTGGGTCGAGAACAACGAGCCAGAGATATTCTCCAAGGTGTACAAGTGGCTGGACGTAGGCGATTATCTGGTGTCTCGCTGCACGGGAAGGATTGTGCAGACCGCAGATTCCTCATTCGCCACATTTCTCTACGACACCCGCAAGGGCAAGGAGGGGTGGAACAAAGGTCTCGTTAAGATGTATGGGGTGCGGCCCGAGCATCTGCCTCCCATCATCGATTGTACGGACCTCGTTGGCGGCCTCACAAAGCGGGCAGCCCATGACCTCGGGCTCAAAGAGGGTACCTCCGTTTTTGGCGGGGGAGACATGACCTTCGTCAACATCGGAGCAGGATGCACGAAGGTGGGAGATACACACATCTACGTTGGGACGTCGGGATGGGTGTCAACGTTTCTCGACCATCAAAAGGCGGATTTCGGTGCAAGAATAACGGGCGTGCTCTCTGCCAAACGTGGCTATTTTAACTACTACGCAGAGTTGGAAACGGCGGGGAAGTGCCTTGAGTGGGCGTTGCATCACCTCGCCCTTGACGAGCTCGGCGTTTACTCAAAGAAGACCACGACAACAGATGACCCCGAAAGCGAGTATGCGAGTCTCTACGACTGCCTTTCCGTCGAAGCTGGCAAGGTGGCTCCCGGGGCAAACGGCGTGATCTTTACGCCGTGGCTCCAAGGAAACCGCTGTCCGTTTGAGGATTCGTCGGTGGGGGGTATGTTCTTTAACCTGGGGCTCGATACCGACAAGCGCAGCATGATTCGCGCCGTGCTCGAGGGCATCTGCTATCACTTGCGTTGGATGCTGGAATGTCAGGCAGCCAAGGTAAAGACGTCCGACCCCATACGGTTTGTTGGCGGCGGGTCGCTCTCTCCTGTTACCTGTCAGATGCTTGCCGACATTACGGGGCGCACGATCGAGACTATCGACGGTGGTCGGGAGGCCGGAGCCATGGGGACCGCGCTCGTTGTTGCCGCGGGAATTCGTGGGGTCGATGTGCTCGACCTCGCACAACAGCTTATACATGTCAGCCACGCCTACGTGCCAAACCCTAAAAACAAGGCGGTGTACGAGCGCAACTACAAGGTGTTCAAAGGGCTGTATAAGGCGAATGCCGCCAGCTTTAAGAGGCTCAACGGGTAGGCGTGGGGCTGGACGGATGTCGGTGTCCAGTTGGCAATTTGTGGCAAAGCGACGAAAACCTGCGCCTTGGGCCGTTACGAACGTATAATGTACCGCCATCCAAAACGATGGCATGGAAGTGGTGGCGTGAATCCGTTCGACAGGACTACCAGGCGCGACGTGGGACGGCTTTCGTTGCGCCGTCTACCGATATCCAACGTGCTGAAGGGCGAGGATCGTCCAGGCGCGTTGGTTCTTCCGAGGCTCGTCCCCGAGCCTCGCCTGCCGACTGTTCCGCCTGTGGCACAGGCACATCCGGCGATTCCCGCCGCCGCAACCCTCGTTGTGGTGGGGGCGTCTGGCGCCCTCGTCCAGGATGAGGGGGTTGGCCGCATGAGCCCTGCCGTCCAATGGCTGGGCACCAAGAGCAAAGACATTTTTGACAAGGTGATGACCACAAAGGCGAGCGAGCGTCCCCTGCCCGTCGACCTCGTTTGCGTTGACGACATCTCTTATGAGGGCCCAGACGGGACGCCGCTCGTGGCTGACGTCTACCGACCCAAGGACTCGTCTGCGGACCCGCTGCCCATCGTGGTGTTCGTGCACGGGGGTGGCCTCTTTGTGGGCAGCCGCAAGACCAATCGCGAATATGCCGAGCTCATGGCCGAGCGGGGATATGTGGTGTTCGTGCCTGAGTACCGCGTTCTCGAAGAGACTGATGGGATCGGCTCGATTGCGGACGTTTGCGCGGGCATCTCGTATCTTGCGTCCCATGCCTCCGAGTTCGGTGGCGACCTCGCGCGCATCCTGATAAACGCGGAGAGCGCCGGCTCGTTCCCCGCGCTTTACGCCACCGCAGTCCTTGGCTCGGCGCATCTGCAGGAAGCGTTTGGCATTCAGGTGCCCGAGCTGCACGTGCGCGGACTCGCGTGCTTCGGGGGGATGCTCTACACGACCAGCGACGACCCGTTTGGGCTCGTGTACCATCGCGCCGTGTACGGTGACCGCCTGCGCGACAAGGACTTCATGGAGCTCATGAACCCCGAGGATTCCCGGGTCGAATCGAGCCTGCCGTCCGTACTGCAGGTGACGAGTGGGACCGACTTCCTCAAGTCCCACACGCTGCGTTACGACGAGGTACTCGAGAGGGCGGGTCACGACCACCGACTCATCTACTACGAAGAGGGCCAGGAACTCACGCACGCGTTCCCTTCCCTTCGCCCCGAACTCCCGCAGAGCAAAGAGGTGCTCAACGAGCTTGATGCTTGGTTCAGGGGTCTGTGACAATGGGTGTCCGTTTGGGAAGAGGTACCCTGTGGACATCGGTCGATGTCCACAGGGTACCTCTTCCCAAACGGACACCGACACCCGTGGGCGCCAACGGAGTGGCCAGCTCGTAAAAGTAACACGCCGCCGCCGAGTTTTGCCCTTGGCTCGCATCCTCGGCCAGATTTCCGAGATTCCTCTGCTATGCTGTAATTGGAGTGTCTGTCAAAGAACATCGGATATGCTATGGCACCTAACGCACGGCGACGTATGGTACTGGCGCGCGCGGTAATGGCGTGCATTTTGGCCGCAAGTCTTGTGGCTGTGGGTGCGCTTGTGTCTGTGCCGAGCATGGCTTTTGCCACCCTCGACGGTGGGCAGCAAAACAGCACGGTTAAGGTCGGCGTCGTGGAGCAGGCAGGCTCGGCAAAGCGCGACGACGACGGCGTTTTGCGCGGCTTTGACGCCGAGTACATGAACCGCATTGCGCAATACGCTGGCTTCACCATGGAGTACACCTTCTATCCCGACTTCGACGAGCTTCTCAATGCCGTGGAGCGTGGCGAGGTGCAAACAGCTGCGGGCATTTCCAAGACGCCCGAGCGTGAGCAGCGCTTCTTGTATGCGGAGCGCAAGATTGGCAGCGGAAAGCTTAACCTTCGCGTTCGTCCTGACGACGATCGCTACGAATACGGCAACGTGGACCAAATCGCCCACATGAAGGTAGGTGCCATAGAGGGCTCCATTATGGCGACCAAGGCACTCGAATGGGCACAAGAGGCTGCCATAGAGCTCAATCTAAAGACCTACGCCGGAGAAAGCGAGCTAACGAACGCTTTGTCCTCGGGCGAGATCGATGGCGCGTTTGTAAACTCGAGCGTCCTTGCGGACTGCCGCGAGATTCTGGTTCTGGACGTAATTGACTACTTTGTGGTGTTCAACAAGAACGAACGGGACCTTAAGAACGCCGTCGACTCGGCCATGAATCGCATCCTCAACGAGGACGTGCTGTACTTTGAGCACTTGGAGGGCGCATACAAACCCAAGCGCGCTGCATCGCTTGCGTTTACTGCCGCCGAGAAGCACTTTTTGGAGGAGCATTCACAAGCGCCTCTTATCGTTGCGGCGATTGCGGACAACCCCCCGTATCACGACCATGTAGCGGGCACGACACATGGAATCGTAAAGGATTACTACGACCATCTTGCCGAGGTTATAAGCGAGGGCGGTGCGCCAATATCGTTCGAAGTCGCAGACTATCCAAACCTTGATGAGGCAATCGAGGCGGTGGCCAGCGGCAAGGCAGACGTCCTTGGCATGACCATCATCGACAGCACGACGGCGGGGCAGCATGGATTGGCGCTCACGTGCTCGTATGGGATGCAAAACATTATCAGTATTGCGATGCCCCAAAACCAGAACCTTCTGTTCGAGAACGGCACGGGCGTGCGCACGGCTGTGCTCGAGTCCGAGCGCGATACGCTCGCGGTGTATCTTGCCACCCAAAAGACCGACTACGACCTTATGCCCATGAAGTCCTTGGACGACTGCTACAAGGCGCTGCAAACCGGCGCGGTGGAAGTATTCGTAACGTCTTCTGCGCGTGCGACGTGGCTCATGAACCAGCATCGTGCGGGCACGTTTGTGGAAGCGATCGTAAGCGAGTCGATCCTTCCCGAGTATGGCGCCGTTGCCAGCAAGAACGCCGAGCTGGGAGCCATTCTTTCCAAAGCGTCCCAAGCCGACGAGACTGCGCTCGGCACCATTACCGTGGCAAACACTGCTCCGCGCGTGGATACGATGACGGTCTTCAACCGACTTCCCGTGCCATGGCTCATTGCGGGCTTCACCGCGATAGTGGTGGCGCTCGGTGCCAGTATCTATGGCGTTGGGCGCGTAATACACGAACGCGACATGCGTCGCAAGAACCGCGAGATCATTGACGCGCAGGAAAACCTGCTGTGGTCCTACGAGCACGACGCGGTTACTGGCCTCATTAACCGACGTGGCGCAATCCGTCGCCTTAAGGCCGCCCTTGCTTCCAGCGGCCCCTACTCCATGGTGTTTGTGGGTATCGACAACTTCCACACCATCAACGAGTCGTACGGTCACGACATGGGCGACCGCGTAATGGTGGAAACGGGCAAGCGGTTGCTCAGTTTTGCTCAGGAGATTCCAGATCGGCGTACCGTCTACCGCTATGGCATGGGCTTGTTCCTGCTCGTATGCGAGGAGGTTTTGTTTACACGCGACTCCAACGAAGTGCAGGAGATTGCACGCATTGCCCAAACGCCACTTTCCCTTACCGACCACGCGATAATGGGAGACGCCAAAGGCGACGTCCCCGGCACCGATGCCCTCCGCCTCCGCGCGAGCCTCGGCATTGCCACTTCGAGTGGATCCGACGACCCGGAGCAGGTTATTCGCAACTGCCACATGGCGCTCGATCGCGCACGCGAAGGCGAGGAACGTGGCATCTATGCATACTCCAATGAGCTGCTCCAACAGATGAGCCATTCCAACGAGGTGCAGGAGCTGCTTGAGCAGGCGGTGGAAGACGAGCTCTTCTACATGGTGTACCAGCCTCAGATCAATCTGGGTACCCATACGGTGGGCGGTTACGAGGCGCTCGTGCGCATGAAAGATGGGGGCGTTTCGCCGGGAGAGTTTATCCCACTCGCCGAGTCCAACGGCCTCATACTGCGCATCGGTCGCATTACCACCAAGCTTGTGGTGCAGCAGCTTGCCGCATGGCGTGACGAGGGCATGGAGCTTCGCCCCGTTTCGATTAACTACTCAAGCATGCAGATGGCCGACACGGGCTACATAGACTATCTCTTTGAGTTGCTGGAGGAGTACCGCATAGACCCGTCGCTCATCGAAATAGAGATAACCGAGCGACTCGTTATGCGTCACGAGAAGGAAACGTCGGCATTCTTTGGCCGCCTTCAGCAGGCGGGTATCAAGATTCTTATGGACGACTTTGGCACGGGGTATTCGTCCCTCAACTACCTTGCATACATTCCAGTTGACGTCATTAAGTTCGACAAGTCCATTGTCGATGCGTTCCTGGTGTGCGAAGTGGATGCCGCAGAGGAAGGGTCCGACTCGCGTGGCAACGAATTCGTGCGCAATCTCGTGCGCATGAGCCATGGTTTGGGCAAGACCGTTATCGTAGAGGGCGTGGAGGAGCTCTGGCAGGCCGAGCTGCTTACGAACCTTGAGGCCGACGCCATTCAGGGCTACTGCTTCTCCCGTCCGCTTCCCGCCAACGAGGTGCCCAGCTATAGGGTTCCGGTCCTCGAGTAGGGCAGGCTGCTCGTGGCCGCCGGCTACAGCCCCAGCTCTTTCTCGAAATATTGAAGCGTTGAGTAACGAAGCAAGTTGGAGTTTCCTGGTCGGCTGGGATTCTGCTTGGCCTTTTTGTAGCGCCCAACAAAATTCTCCATGCCATGTTTAATACGCGCTATGTTTGACTGGAGAATCGGCCAGTCACTCTGACGAACGAATGCCTTGCGTTCCATGTCCACAAATGATGGGTCGAGGAGGGGAATGGCCTTAGAATAGTCAAGTCCTCCGCCGTCTGTGGTCCTGAAGCAGAAGCGGTGGCGTATATGGGAGCGAAGGGGAATGGCAAACCACATGCCGTCACCCATCTCAACGAGGTACATGACATGGGGTCGATTGCGCTTCGATTCGATTTCGGGGTAAAGCGCATGCGGATGCTCCTCATAGAACGAATCCGACAAGAAGCATGGCTGTCCGTTCCGTAAACGCATGTGTTCACATCCCCCTTCCTGCCCGAAGAGCACGAGAGGCCCCGCAGGGCCTCTCGTCTTCTCGATGGGCTTTCTTTATTTTAGCGACCTCGCGTCCCTGCGAGGTCGTCTTCGACGATAAGTATACCCACTATCGAAGCCAACAATACCTAGAACTGAGAAAAGGGGTCAGGCCCCTTTTCTCAGTTGCGCGCCTACATCCACTTCTTGCCGCAGTCCTTGCACTCATAGAGCATGGTCTGGCCTATGCTGGAAACGTGGACGTTCTTGCTGCCGCAATCAGGGCAACCGTTTTCGAGGGCACTGCCCGGAAGCCATCCGCCGCCCGATATCTGGTCCAGCTGCTCTTGCGAAAGCTCAATCCCATGCTCCTCTGCAAGCTCTACGAGCTCATCGGAACTTTTGCCAGCGGCTTCCGCCAGTTGTTCGGGGCTCAAGTCTTCGAGTCTCATGACATCGTCCTCTCTCTGCTGGATGGAGCGTACATACAGCGAAGTCGCTCGGCATAATTATGCATAGTTGCTCAGGATATTGTCAATTAGCTATGCAAACCGCCTAACAACAGCTGCACGGCTTGCGACCGGCCAGCGAACGGTTCTACAGGTCGGTTTAGCTAATATAGTCACTGCGTGCATGTTCATACGCAACTGGAGCTACGAGGGGGTTTGCCCAAAGGCATTGTGCTATGTCGCGGAGAAGCTCCTGCTTGAGCACTGACGCCTGTGCACGGAAGAGCGGCGTGTTGCCAAGCATCTCCTGGAGGGAGCCGATGGCACGAAGGACTGCGAGCACCATGGCCAGGGAGGCGGCGCCGCATTCGGTCGCCTCCATCTGCATGATCACCGGAACGCTTGCGACTGCTTTCGACATTGATTGCGCTCCCGTGCTAGTTGCCAAAGACGAGGGCTATGGGGTGCTCCTCCCTCGTGACGACCTGGACGGGAGCTAGGACCTCGTTCTCGCCGTCCAGTTCCTCGGACGTGTATAGGTTGTCCGCGAACTCGAGGTCCACGCGGTAGTTCCACGGCTTGAGGCTGAGCCCATCGACAAGGTGGCCCCCGTCGAGCGAGTTCGCGACTTCGGCGGAGGAGCGCGGCCTCGACGCGACCACACAGCGCGTGGCCTCCTTGCCTGCGATGCTTACTCGCGCAAACCCCTTTTCTCACAGAGCCGCCCGCGGTCCATTGGTGATATCGTTTGTGTAAAACAAACGGACGCGTGTCGTCTTGGCAGGAGGAAGGGCGTCGTGAGAGAGGCAAAAACGGTCAAGGCAAACATCGCCGGCGTAGGCGAGGCCACAGAGTTCGTGGAGGGCTTCCTGAGCGAATACGGGATAAAGACAAAGGCCTTGCTTCGTGCCGTGCTCACGACGGAGGAGTCTGTGGGAAGCCTTGTGGCGCACGCGAAGGCGGGGAGCGATATCAACATTCGTATAAGCGCGTTTTTGGGCACGGTAACGATCGAGCTGTCCTCCGAGGGAGAGGAATACGACCTGTCGGAGACAGTGGACATAGCGGATTCCCTTGAGGCCAAATCACTCGGCGATGCCCAGAGTATGCTGCGAAACATCATACTCAAGTCCTCTGTGGACGACCTGAAGTACCGTCACAAATACGGCGTCAACCAAATACGGATGACCATAGTCCGCTCCAAGAAGGCGTTTTTGTACCAGACCCTGGGGGCGCTGGCCTTAGGCGTAGTGGCGGGACTTGTCCTTTCGTCCTTCGCGCCGGAAGAGGTGAATTCCCTTCTTAACCAAAACGCGCTCGTGCCCATAAAGACGATGTACATGAACGCGCTCAAGATGATAGTGGCGCCAGTGGTGTTCTTCTCCATCGTGTCGTGCATCGTCCGCTTTTCGGACCTGGCCGAGCTCGGACGGGTAGGCGGCCGCGTAATCGTGGCGTTTTTGCTAACCACGTGTGCCGCCGTTGCGGTGGGAATCGGCTCCTTCTACCTGTTTAGGCCCGGCCAGCCCCTGGACCCGGGGCAGATGGTGGCGGACGCGACCAGCATTACGTCCCAGAAGATGGACGTGTCCCTTAAGGACATGATCGTAAACGTTGTGCCGTCCAACTTTATGCAGGCGTTTCTTGAGTCGAACATGCTGCAGCTCATCTTCCTGGCAGTGCTGTGCGGCGTGGCCGCCGGCCTCATTGGCAAATACTCAGAGATGGTAAAGGACCTTTTCGAGGCTTTCAACGACCTGTTTTTAAAGATGACCACCCTCATCATTACGGTAATGCCCCTGGCGGTGTTCTGCTCCATCTGCTCCATGATGCTGTCCATGGGCATAGACTCCATCCGCTCTGTCCTGGGAATATTCGGGACGTTCCTGTTTGGGCTGGTTGCGCTCACGGTCTTGTACTGCCTCATAATGTTCCTCTTTGGAGGTATAAACCCGGTAGCGTTCCTCAAGAAGTACACGCCGGTAATGCTGCAGGTGTTTTCCATGGCGTCTTCCAACGCGTCCATACCCATCAATATGGAGGCCTGCGGAAAGCTGGGAATCGACAAGAAGATTTACAGCCTATCCATCCCGCTGGGGGCGACGCTTAACATGGACGGCACCTGCATTCACCTTGCCGTATTTGCCCTTGCCCTGGCACAGACGTACGGCGTGCAGGTATCGGAGGCAACCCTTGTGGGAATGATCGTCTCCATTATCGTGCTGTCCATGGGAGCGCCGGGAATCCCGGGCTCCGGGCTTATATGCCTGTCGGTCCTGCTTGCCCAAATAAACGTTCCCGTGGAGGCTATTGGCCTGGTTATGGGAATAGACGCTCTGGTGGGCATGTTCCGAACCGTGGGTAACTGCTCCGGCGACGTGGTGGCAAGCTTGATTGTTGCCAAGAAGGAGCACGCATTGGACATGGAGACGTACAACCAATAACCGAGCTCGCCCGCCTCGCGGCCTGGTGCCCCGTCCGCGATGCGGGCGAACCCCTCCAAGGTCTAAATCGAGGATGAGCCGAAGCACATCCACTAAGGTGATGCCGCGGCACCTCGACGGGCCCAACACCTCGCTTGAGGTCGTGTCGAGACTCGTATAACCTACCTAGAAAACCCAATTGTTGTGACTAATGAGGATCATCCTAATGCGAAGACAGGAGGTTGGGTATGGGAGTGGTGTCGCTTGTGGTGCTTACTTTTGGCGTGGGACTTGTCATCATTGGTGTCTCTCTTAATGTATCCGTTCGCTATATTGCCAAGAAGTGGATCGAGCTGGACGAGGGATGCACCGCTTTCACGGAGGCGGAGCTCGTCAACACAGTGTGTCGGAGCAGCGAGTTTTCGGATGACAATACCGTTGCCTACCATGGCGTCTATACGTATGTGTCGCAGGACGGCGTGCGTGTGCAGGTGGAAAACGAGAACGGCTATGGCACGTCCGAGGACGTTCCTGGACCCCGCGTGACCATTCGGTACAACCCGGAAAAACCAGCTGAGTTCATCCTGCCGGAGGAGCATGCCTCCAACGTTACGGTTGCACCGACGCTCAAGAAAGCCGGTGTTATTACGCTCGCCCTTGGAATTCCTCTTACTATTGCGGGCGTGGTGCTCTTGCTCGTAATGTGAGCGTGCCGTGTTGGGAACACGTCGTAGTCCCATTCGATGCCCTGTCCGGCCCACACGCATGTCGCCACGCTCAGAGCGATGACCACCGCGTAACACAGTTGACGCGTTTCGGCGGAGATTCCAAGAGTGATGCCGTGACTCAGCGCGAGGTGCGAAAACCCCAGTTTACGTAAGAAAGGGACGGCCCGCGAGCGCCTGCTCGCGGGCCGTCCCGTCCTTTCGCCGCCCTCGGGCGGCGTGCTCGCTAGTACCTCGCGATGCCGTAGATCTCGCGCCAGTGGCTGGCCGTGCCCTGGGGCCCCACGCCCTCGTCGGGGGTGCGCACCACCTGGACGGAGTTGCCGCCGTCGCTC
>CACZFB010000024.1 GCA_902780305.1 uncultured Coriobacteriaceae bacterium
CAACGCGTTGCCAAACGAAGACGACATGCTACGCCCCCTCTCTTGTCGTGATCCCGCCCAAGCGCTCGTAGTCCTCGAAGAAGCCCGGGTACGACTTTGCGACGCACTCTGCCTGGCGAATGGTGACCTCGCCCGCGGCGTGCGTCGCCATCACTGCGGCCATCATGGCGATGCGGTGGTCGTTGTGCGTGTCTACGACGCCGCCCGCAAGATGGTCGACGCCCTCGACCACGAGGTCGTCTCCGTCGACGCGCGCCTTGCCGCCCAGGGCGTTGATTGCGCCGGAGACCGATGCGAGACGGTCTGACTCCTTGAGCCGCAACCTCCCCGCGTTGCAGAAGACGCTCGTGCCCGGGGTCGTGGCGCACACGGCCGCGAGCGGCGGAACGAGGTCGGGGATGGCACCCACGTTGATGCGTGCCGCGCGTGGACGGTCGGCCGTGGCGCGTGCGGCGTCGCCCTTGCGGGCGATGCGGGCGCCCAGCGTAGCCAATGCCGCAAGAATCGCCCGGTCACCTTGGGGGCTGGCCAGGTCGAGCCCGAACACGGTGAGCCCCTCGCGCTCGAGCGCTCCCGCGGCGAGCCAGAACGCGGCGTTGGACCAGTCGCCCTCCACCTCCAGTTCCGACGGTGCGTTAGCCTGCCACGAGGCCGTGTTGGCGGACTGGTCGAGCCGGAAGACCTCGTGCGACGCTTCCTTGGTGTACGCGAACGACACGCCAAACAGCTCGAGTGCGTGCAGGGTGAGGTCTAGGTATGGTCGGGACTGCACGGGTTGGCGCAGTCGCAGCTCGAAGGGCTCGTCACCGCCTAGGAATGGGGCCGCCATCAACAGGCCACTGGCATACTGAGAGGACACGTCGCCAGGCAGCACGAACGTTCCGCCCCGCAGCGCGCCGCTCACCTCCAGCGCGTCGCCATCCTCCGCTATGCGCATCCCATGCCGCTCGAGCTGCTCGGCAAACGGAAGCATCGGCCGCTGCGACAGCCTGCCGCGGCGAAGCATGCGCACCTCGCGACCCAACGCACCCACCACGGGCAGCATAAAGCGCAGCGTGGAGCCCGACTCCCCGCAGTCGAGCGTGGTCTTGTCCGCGGGCGAAGCCGCTGCCTGGGTGGCCCCTTCGAGCGGCGCCGTTCCGGGATGCCGGGCATCGCGCAGGCCGAGCGCCACGAGGCACGAAGCCGTGGCCTCGATGTCGGCGGAGCTCGTGGAACAGCGCAGCGTGCAGGTTGTGGGCGCAAGGGCTGCGAGGATGAGCAGCCGATGTGCCATGGACTTGGAGGCTACGGCCCGAATGGCGCCCCCCAAAGACGAGGGGTGAATGGTCACGTTCATGCGCGTCTCCTATCTGGCGCCGCAGCCAAGGCGTACGATGGTGGCCAGCTCGTCGAGGCCAACCTTCCTTACGCACACGCTGCCAATGGCGCTTGGCACGACGAGGTTCACCGTCTGGCCATGGCGCTTCTTGTCGTGCGTCGCATAGCGCAGGATCGTGTCGTGCGCAAGATCAGTGTTGGTGGGCAGCCCGTGCGCCGCGCATACGCGCTCGATGCGCGCCGCGGTGCCCGGCTCGGTCCACCCCAGATGCTCGGTGGCGCGCGTCACGCAGCACAGCCCTGCCGCAACGGACGAGCCGTGACCCAGTGCGTAGTCGCTGGCCGCCTCTATGGCGTGTCCGAGCGTGTGCCCCAGGTTGAGTGTCTGGCGCACGCCTTGCTCGCGTTCGTCGGCGTTCACCACATCGCGCTTGATGGCGACGTTTCTTGCCACCACCTGCGCGAACGCGGGGTCCTCCACGTCCATCGACGTGAGGGGACGTCGCTCCAGCGCGTCAAAGAGCTCCGGGTCGGCCAGCACGCCGTGCTTGATTACCTCGCCGCACGAGTCGGCGAGCAGTTCCGGCGACAACGTGCGCAAGCAGCCCACGTCGGCAATCACGACGCTGGGCTGGAAGAACGCCCCGGCAAGGTTCTTGCCCGCTTCCAAGTCCACGGCCGTCTTGCCACCCACCGACGAGTCGACCATGGCCAGCAACGAGGTGGGAATCTGGGCGACCTGGATGCCCCTCAGGTAGAGGGCCGCGGCCAGCCCGGCCATGTCGCCGGTAACGCCACCGCCCAGCGCGACCACCACGTCGCTGCGCGAGAGCTCGGCCTCGGCGAGTCCCTCGAGCAGGGGTACCAACGTAAAGAATCGCTTGTTCTGCTCCCCGGCGTCGAACTCCAGGTATGCCGTGCGGTAGCCGGCCGCTTCCAGGGACGCGCGCACGCGTTGGGCGTAGAGCGGTCCCACGTTGGAGTCGCTCACCACGGCGGCGACCTCCCCTCCGGCAGCCCTTCTTACCAGCGTGCCCGCGTCATCCAGCAGTCCAGCGCCCACGTGTACCTCGTATGCGCGGGATGGCGTGTGTACGTCCACGATGGTGGCCGCGCCTGGGGACATCTCGTCATGTCGCGTCTGTGTCATTTGCTATCGATCTCCCTCTTTCGCCGGTCTCCGTCCTCGAGCAGCCCCTTGAGGCGCTCTGCGTCGTGGTCCACGATCGCGTCGCGATACTCCTGCAGGTTGTCGATGAGGATGTCCAGCTCTCTGGCGAGGTAGTCGCCGTTCTCCAAAAACAGCTCGGTCCACATTTGCGCGTTGAGCTGGGCCACGCGCGTGAGGTCCCGGTAGCTTCCCGCCGAGAATCCCTGGTGGGTGCCTGCGGCAGGGCTCTTTACGTATGCGTTGGACACGACGTGCGCCAGCTGCGAGGTAAAGGCAATCACCTCGTCGTGATGCTCCGCCGACGAGAGCGTGTACGTGCCAAAGCCGCAGGGCTCGAGCAGGAACGTGAGGCGCTCAAGCACGTCGAGCCGCACGAAGTCATCAATCTCGGGCGGCACGACCACCATGGGCGCACCGCGAAACATGTCGGCGCGCGTGTAGGCGAAGCCGGAGTTGTGGGTGCCGGCCATGGGGTGGCAGCCCACAAACGTCCAGTCGTGCTCCTCGGCCAGCGCGAAGCATGTCTTGCAGATGCTGCGCTTGACGCCTACCACGTCTATTACGATGGCGCCGGGCGAGATGAGGTCGGCGGCCTTGCGCAGCCACTCGATGCTAACCTGCGGGTATCCGGCGAGCACGATGAGCTCGCAGGTGGGGATGGTGGTCTCGTCCAGCTCGCCGTCCACGCAATCGATCATGGCGAGCGTCACGGTCGCATGCGTTCGGTTCCAGGCGAACACCTCGGTGCCGCCGGCATGCAGCGCCTTGGCAAACGACCCCCCAATAAGGCCAAGGCCAAGGATGCCCACGCGACCGGGCACGAACGTGGCGCCTGCACAGATGCTGGGATGCTTGCCAGGCGCATAGGTTGGCTGTCGCACGGTCTACTCCTCGTCCAGGTTGGCGGTGACGGCCTTACGGATAAGCCGGATGCGGCGCATGGCGTCGGCAAACTGCTCGGGCGTGAGTGCCTGTGCGCCGTCGGACCACGCCGCGGACGGCTCGTCGTGCACCTCGATCTCCAGACCGTCGGCGCCGGCGGCGGTTGCCGCATAGGCAGCCGAGCGCACGTAGCGCGTGTAGCCCGTGGCATGGCTGGGGTCGCCCACGACGGGAAGGTGCGAGAGGTGCTTGAGCACGGGAATCGCGTTAACGTCAAAGGTGTTGCGCGTGCGGGTCTCGAAGGTGCGAATGCCGCGCTCGCACAGGATCACGTTGGGGTTGCCCTCGCTCATTATGTACTCGGCGGCCATCAGCAGCTCGTCGATGGTGCCCGCCAGCCCGCGCTTGAGCAGCACAGGCACGCAGGTCTTGCCCACCTCCTTGAGCAGGGTAAAGTTCTGGGCGTTGCGGGCGCCAATCTGCATGACGTCCACGCCTCTGTCGAGGAACAGCTCGACGTCACGAGGATCCATGATCTCGGTGACCACGGGCATGTCGAGCTCGGCAGAGGCCTCGAGCAGCAGGTCCAGGCCCTGTGGTCCCATGCCCTGGAAGGCGTAGGGAGAGGTACGGGGCTTGTATGCGCCGCCGCGCAGCATCGTGGCACCGGCCTTTTTGGCGAGCCGGGCGATGTGCAGGAGATTCTTGCCCTCAACCGAGCACGGGCCGGCCATCACCTGGAAGTGGCCGCCGCCCAGCAGCACACCGTGGCCGCAGTCCACCACGGTGTCCTCGGGATGAAACTTGCGATTCGCCTTCTTAAACGGCTCGGACACGCGTTGCACGCGCTCCACGATGCTCATGGACTCAAGCAGGAACGGGTCGATTTGCGTGGTGTCGCCAATGATGCCCACGATCGTCTCGTTGTCGCCCTGCGACACGTGGGTCTTAAACCCCCGGTCCTCTATCCACTCAATAAGATGGCCCAGCTGCTCCTTGGTGGCGGCTTGCTTTACGACCGCAATCATGCCGTGCTCCCTTCGTTGCGCGTTTGCAACGCTCGATGGTATCACGCATGGGCGTTCGTGCGAATTTTGGTATGAGGGCGTAACAATGCGGGAACGGGCGCCGATCAAAGGTTACTTTTCACGGGCCGGCCAGAATGTGCCGACCTATCGAAGGGGGTAACCCCCATTGATATGCCGCTTGCGGCAATCAATGGGGGTTACCCCCTTCGATAGGTCGCGACGGCCGGGACGTTGCGACGTGCCTTGTGCCACAATGGGAACCCATGGGAGCAAGAAAGAGGGGCAAAGATGGTCGTGGAACAGCTGGCGCGTCGTTTTCCGCAATTGTACGTGCGTCCCGCACAGGATGCCGAGGAGGCCTACGTGCGCGCTGCGGCCAAGGGGATTGCCCCCGAGCCGTTAGACCTCTCGCACTTTTGCGGAAGCGAGGCCGACTGGCTGCGCACGGAGCAGACTCCGGCGGGGGAGGTGGAGGTGCTCTTCCTCGCCCTGCGCAAGGACTTCGAGACGTTCTTGCAATGTACCGTGCATCGCTGCCGGCCAGATGCGATACCGACCGCTATCGGGGCGAACACCCTGATTGGACTGGCCGACTGGGAGCGCGTGCGCGCATGCTACGCTGCGTGCCGAGCGCATTGGCTCGAGGGCGACAAGGAGGAGTTCGGGGCGTTTCTGGCCGACAAGTCGCAGTACCGCATTACGCTTGTGCTGCTGAGCGACGGTCCCTACAGCGCTCTGGCCGCGGAGCGCACGCCCTACGGTGAGGACGAATGGGTGCGCGTCTCGCGCGGCATTCGCCTGTATCACGAGCTGGCGCACGTCACCTGCCGCAGGCTCATGCCCGACGACACGCCGCCGGTGTGGGACGAGCTCACGGCGGACGCGCACGGGCTGCTGCGCGCCACGGGTGCGTACGACCTCACGCTCGCCCTGCAATTCTTGGGTATCGAGGACGGCCGATATACGGGAGGGCGTCTGGAACAGTACCTCAACGACGAGCAGTGCCAGCGGATGGACCAGGTTGTCTCGCAGGTCGCAGATGCCTGCGCCCACATCGATCGCCGCCTGGCCGTTGCTCGCCCAGAGGATTCCTACGACCTGCTCCTGGCCCTCAAGCGCGACCCTGCCCTGGATTACTGAGGCCCCACCTGCCAGCAGCCTTGCTTCGGTGCCTGAGCGCCGCCGTGCGTGCGGTGTCGTTACCGTACGTGGTCGGGCACCTTGAGCATGATGAAGAATCCCAAGATAAACAGCAGCGATATGGAGAGCACGCCCAGCGACGGGTTGCCGGTGAGGAACGTGAACGCCGAGACCAGGCCAGTTCCCAGGATGGCGGCGTACTTGCCAAAGATGTCGAAGAACCCAAAGTACTCGTTTACGTGGTCCTTGGGGCAGAGCTTGCCAAACTCCGAGCGGCTCAGTGCCTGGATGCCTCCCTGGAACAGGCCCACGCAGATGGCCAGGATCCAGAACTCGGTGGCGGTGCGCAGGAAGAACGCGGCAAATAGCGTGATGCCAAAGTAGCCCAAGATCCCCACCAGAATCATCTTCTTGGTGCCCACCGAGTGGCCCAGCTTGCCATAGATGATGGAGGCCGGCCAAGCCACGAACTGGGTTACCAGCAGCGCGAGCACCAGCTGCGTGCCCTCTATGCCCAGGTTGGAGCCGTAGCTCGTCGACATCTTGATTACGGTGTGCACACCGTCGATGTAGAAGAAGTACGCGAGGATGAAGTAGCGCATGGCCTCGTACTGCCAGATGGAGCGCAGCGTTTTGCCAATGCCGCCAATGGCCGCGCGCAGGGCGTGGGGCTGGCGTGGCTTAAAGCTCTTCTGCTCGACGTTCTTTATCATGGGGATGGTAAAGGCTACCCACCACGCAGACGTAATAACAAATGCGATGAGCATGGCGTGCTGCATGCTCAGGCCCAACGTCTTGGCGTTGAGCACGATGAGCAGACAAGCGATAAAGGGGATGCACGACCCCACGTAGCCCCACGCAAAGCCCTGGCTAGACACCTCGTCCATGCGCTCGTCGGTGGTCGCGTCCACCAGCAGCGCGTCGTAGAAGACGAACGACGAGTTGAGCATGACGCTGGAGATCACATAGACCACCAAAAAGGCGAGCCAGTGGGTGGGAAACCCCATGGCCACGGTCGCCACCGCACCCGTGCCCACGCAGCCCACAATAAACTTCTTGCGCATGCCCTCCATGTCGGCGATCGATCCCAGTATGGGCATGAGCAGGGCGATGATAAGCGACGCGATGGTCTCGGCGGCGCCCCACGCGCCCACGGCCACGTTTTCCACGGCAGGGTCTGCCGCGGCGAGGCTGTTAAAGTAGATGGGTATGACGCTGGTGGCCAGAAGCACGAGCGCCGAGTTTCCCACATCATAAAGAATCCAGCTTTTTTCTGCTTTGGTGAACTTCGTTCTTGCCATGTGGTCCCCTCCCTGTTTTCGTCCATGTTACGCGAAAGCCGATGGTTGTGTGCCCGTCTTTCGGCGAGTACGCTATGCTAGGAAACAAAACGTTGTGTGGCGCGATACGAGGACCGCGTCAAGTCTTATAGCAAGGAGAATCCCATGCCTGCGATGATGACCCACGACTTCTTTGGCCAGGACGCCTTTGGTAGCGCCCTCCAGGTGGTGGAGATGTCCACGCCCGACGAGCGCGACGCGTTCTTGCTGGGGAACCAGGGTCCGGACCCCCTGTTCTACATTCGGCTGGTCCCCGCGTTCGACGAGTTCGCGAAGCTGGGGTCGGACATGCACCACGTTCCCCCGTCGGCCTTGCTCTGCACGTTCAAGCAGGCACTTGTGGACCTGCCGGCAGAGCAGCAGGCGCAGGGCAGGGCATACCTTGCCGGTTTTCTGTGCCATTACCTGCTGGACCGCACGGTGCATCCGTTCGTGTACTTTTGGGAGCGTGGCCTGTGCGGCGCGGGCGTGGAGGGCCTCGATTCCAGCGACGCCGGCATGGTGCACGCCGAGGTCGAGCGCGACCTGGACGAGATGGTGCTCTTTGCCAAGCGCAACCAGACCGTGGAGGTCTATCGCCCCTTTGAGTCCGTGCTCAAGGGCAGCGACCAGATGCTGGACGTGGTAGGCACCCTGTACTATCCCGTGGTGTCCGAGGCGGTGGGGGAGCAGGAGCCGTCCCTCTCGCACGTGTTCCCGCTCTCCGTCTCGTGCTTCCGCATTGTTCAGCGGCTGTTTTGGTCCCCCAAGCAGCGCAAGGCGGCCTTGTTGGGCCGTTTGGAGCACCCCCTGTTCCATACGCGCTACTCGCTGGTTCGGGCCATGTCCCACCGGGTGCGCGACGTTGCCACGAGCGACTTCGACAACAGCGAGCACAAGCCTTGGCGCGACCCGTTTGGCAACGGGGTGCGCACGGAGTCCTTTTGGGACCTGTACCAGCAGGCGCTTGAGCAGGTGCCCCAGACGTTGGCTGCGTTCTTTGCCGACGAGCTGAGCGAGCCCCTGGCACACGAGATAACGGGCGGCATCAACTTCTGTGGCGAGCGGGTGGAGTAGCGCTGAGGGCGGCACGACGACGCGAGTAACATCGCTTTGGGGCGATAAACGTATGCCATTGTAGGGATTGTCTCGTTTTCTATGCGCGTCGCCGTTTGTCTGTCAGGTTTCGTTCATACTTGTGCGCGTAGCCAAAGGGGGAGGAATCATATGCATGGCCATCTCGAACAAATCGAGAGCCCCATGGATGTGCGTCGACTTGGATTGGACGAGCTCGAGGAGCTCGCGGACGAGATTCGGTCGGCGCTGGTAACGTGCGTAGGGACAATCGGTGGGCACCTCGCTTCGAACCTGGGCTTTGTGGAGGCGACGATCGCCCTTCACTACGTGTTTAACACGCCCACCGACCAGCTGGTGTTCGACGTCTCGCATCAGTGCTATGCGCACAAGATGCTTACCGGCCGGGCCGCATCGTATACCGATCCCTCCCAATACGGCGTTTGCTCCGGCTTCACCAATCCCGACGAGAGCGAGCACGACCTCTTTCGTGCGGGGCACACCTCCCAGGGAATCAGCCTCGCGTGCGGCCTTGCCAAGGCCCGCGACCTGTTGGGAAAGCACAACAATGTGGTTGCCGTTATCGGCGACGGCTCGCTGAGCGGTGGCGAGGCGTTTGAGGGGCTCGACAACGCGGCGGTCGTGGGCACGAACCTCATCGTGGTGCTCAACGACAACGAGATGTCGATAGCCCCCAACTCGGGAGGCATCTACGAGCACCTTGCGGAGCTTCGGCGAACGGGCGGCGCGGCGCAGGAAAACCTGTTTAGGGCCATGGGGCTCGACTATCGCTACGTGGAGGACGGCAACGACGTGCGGGCATTGGTGCGCGCCTTTGCCCAGGTAAAGGACATCGACCATCCCGTCGTGGTGCACATCCACACGCGCAAGGGCAAGGGATGCGAGCGAGCGGAGCAAAACCCCGAGGCGACGCACTTCGTGGCCGCAGCCTCTGCAATCGCCCCCACCACCCAAACGTACCAGGAGCTCACCCGCGCGGTGCTGGACAACAAGATGCGGCGCGACCCGAGCGTCATCGTGGTAAATGCCGGCGCTCCTTCGGGCGTCGGGCTCACCCCCGAGTTCCGCGCGGCCTGCGGCAATCAGTTCTTCGATACGGGCATTACCGAGCAGCATGCCGTCGCCTTTTGCGCCGGAATGGCCAAGGGCGGCGCCAAGCCGGTGTTCATGGTTATGGCCACGTTTGCGCAGCGCGCGTTCGACCAGTTTATTCAGGAGCTCGGCCTCAACCACAGCCCGGTTACGGTGTTGGTGTTTGGCGCTGGTTTCTACGACATCGACGCCACGCACGCCGGTACGTTCGACATCGTGATGACGGGCAACGTTCCGGGCCTCACGTGCTTGGCACCCGCCACACGCGAGGAATACGTGGACATGCTGGAATGGTCCATCGACCAGCGGGAGCGCCCGGTGGTGATTCGCGTTCCCGAGCGCATGATCGAGGGCGGCGCCGGCGTGTTCGACCCGGACCATCCCGGGCGTTGGCACGTGGCGCAGGCCGGAAGCCGCATCGCGTTTCTCTCGATTGGTGCCACCTGCGAGCTTGCCCGGAGCGCCTCCGAGCTCTTGTCCAAGAAAGACGGTGTGCATGCCACGCTGGTCGAGGCGCTCAACTACTCCAGCTTCGACGAGGCCCTGCTCGACGAGTTGCTCGAACGGCACGAGGTGGTGGTCACGCTTGAGCCGGGCATTTTGTGCGGTGGCTTTGGCGAGAAGGTCGCGCGCTACTATGGCAAGACCAGCATGCGCGTAATGTGCTACGGGGGCAAGAAGGAGTTCTTGGATCGCGTGCCCACCGAGGAGTTCTTTAAGATCTACCACTTTACCGATGAGGACATCGTGGCCGACATCGAGGCGCTCGAGTTGGGAACATGGCACAGGTAAGCGTGGCAACGCGCCATGTGATGCAGGCGAACAAGAGCAAGAATACCAAGCCCGAGCTGGTCGTGCGCCGTAGGTTGCGCGAGGCGGGGCTTTCGGGATATCGGCTCCATTGGAAGAAGTGCCCGGGCAGGCCGGACGTGTGCTATCCGGGTAGGAAGATCGCCATCTTTGTAAACGGTTGCTTCTGGCATCGGTGCCCGCACTGCAACCTGCCCACGCCCAAGAGCAACGTGTCGTTTTGGGAGGCGAAGTTCACCCGCAACCAGGAGCGTGACGCCCGCAACTACGAGGAGCTGGTCTCTGGCGGGTGGACGGTCTTGGTCGTATGGGAGTGTGCGCTCAAAAAGCAGCGCCTGGAGCCCACGATGGCGCGCCTGGTGCGCGAGATCGAGCTCTCTCAAACGGGGTTGTTGCCGCATGGCCGCCTGGTCGAGGTTGGCTACCTCAGTGCCTGGCAGCATCGCGTCGCATGGAGGCGGTTTCGCTCGTAGGCACGTTGGTAACCGTGGTATACGGGGGACAGTCCCCGGTATGCAGGGGACTGTCCCTTTAGTACCACTCGCGACAGCAACGCTTCCTGTGGCTCGTGTGCAGGCGCGGATAACGAGAGTTTCGCGCGAGGGGCCAATCGTGTATCCTATTCGTCTGTTGAGTTGTGAGGTTTTGCGGGTACGGTTGCCCGCGGGAGGTCTTGGCATGGCAACGTACGTCTTTTCGGACGTTCATGGGCACTACAAAACGCTCGATCGCCTGCTCGAGCGTGTGTCGCCGGCGAGCGACGACGAGGTGTGGACGCTGGGGGACATGGTGGACCGTGGACCCGACCCCGTCTCGGTTATGCGGGTGTGCCGCGATCTGTGCGGTGACCGTGTGCTGATGGGCAACCACGAGGACATGATGCTCGACGCCCTCATACGACATCCTGGCGACGAGCTCACGGTGTTTCAGTGGGAGCTCAACGGTGGCTACACCACACGTGCCGGCCTCGAGGAGCTCTCTGAGCACGAGCTCGTGGACCTGCTTGAATGGACCCAACAGCTCCGGTTGGGAACACACGTGGAAGTGGGCGAGCGCATCTACATCATGGTGCATGCCGGGCTGCGGCCGCTTTCGTTCTCATCGCACAGCCGTTGGACCGACGCGACCATTGACGCCCTCATCCGCTACCAGAGCGTCGAGGACGTGCTGTGGATTCGCGAGGATTTTTGGGGTCGTCCCACCGGATTTATCAACGACCATGGCGAGGGACCCATCGTGATTGCCGGCCACACCCCCGTGCCTTACGTGGAGGAAGTCGCCGACGTGTACGACAGGACGGCGCGAGACGACGACGGCCATTGTCGCGTTATGCATCTGGGTGCCTGCGAGGCGACCGGGGGAGTCGCCGACCGCTGGGCCATCGACTGTGGAGCCGCCGGCGGTGCCGGATGGGGCTCTGTGGCCATGGTTCGCCTCGACGATGGCGTCGAGTTCCTGGAACCCGTGCTGGACGGCGAGTAGCGCGTTGCTCTCGGCCTACCATCTCGCATGCGCGGGGCTGCAAGAGCCCATGGGCGTGACGGGCACACCCACGCTCTCGTGGCGGGTGGGTTCCGACCGCGATGGTGCATGCCAGGCAACGTGCAGGGTGCGGGTTACCTCCATGGCCGACGGTACTACCTGCTGGGATTCCGGCACCATAAGAACGGGCAACAACGAGGTGCGCTACGCGGGCACAAATCCTGGCGCTGGCGTTCCCTGCGTGTGGTTCGTTACCCTAACCGACGATCAGGGGGAGCTGGCTTACTCCGCTCCCGCCTCGTTTACGTGGGGTGAGCCGGGTGACGTGGCCCGAAGTCCGCTGCATCCGCCGTGCGAGGGATGCCTGTGGGCATCGGGCTTCCCCGAGGGTGTTGTTCCCCCAGATGGGGTTGTCTTGGCCGACGATCCACGCTGGAAGACGCTTTTGGGGCTGGCGGGCGTTGTGGGCGACCGCATGCGGATTGCGCTGCCAACGTGGGACGCAGGCGTGGAGGACGTGTGCTTCGTGCAGGGCAGCATGCTCCTGTCCCGAGGACTGCTCGTGCTGCGATGGGAGCGCGCCGCCAGCCAGTGGTGCCTGCTGGTTACGGTTCCCGTGGGCATGACTGCCGAGGTAGAGCTTGCGTCGGGGGTTCGCGTCCTTGGGTCCGGGCGCCACGTGCTCGACTGTGTGAGCACGAATGGGTGTCCGCCAGGGAAGAGGTACCCTTAGGACATCAGGCGTAGCCGATGTCCTAAGGGTACCTCTTCCCTGGCGGACACCGTGGAAAGTGACAGAGCCACATCCCGCTTTGTGGCGGGTCTTCGCGTACAATCTGTGTGGATGACGGAAGACGAGGAGGCAGTATGGCAGAGCGGGGCATCCGCCTGGTGGCGGTCGACGAGGACGGCACGTTTCTGCGCGACCACGTGCGCTACGACCGGGAGCGCTTCGAGCGCATCTTTGCGACCATGCGCGAGCAGGGCGTGCGCTTTGTGGTTGCGACAGGCAACCAGTGCTATCAGGTTCAGAGCCTGTTCCCCACACACGTGGGGGAGATGGGAATCGTGTCGGCAAACGGCGCCTACGTGTTGGACGGCATGGAGCCTGTGTATGCCGCCCGAGCGTCCGACGCGGCGTGCTCGCGTATGATCGATGCCATACACGAGCTGCCCAACGTCCCGTTTTCCATGCTGGGCGTGGCGGGGGCGTATGTTGAGCGCGGTACCGACCAGGCGTTCTTCGACGACATGGCCCGCTACTGCACCAGGCAGTATTGGGTCGACTCGTTTGCGGACGTCGACGATCAGGTGTTCATGTTCTCGTCCGTGGTGGACGCGAACGAGGTGCGGGGATGCATCGACCGCTTTCGGCACATCGTGGGCGGGCTGATGGACGTGGTGGGGTCGGGCGACGGCTACTTCGACGTGGTGTGCCCGGGAGTGAACAAGGCCACAGGGCTCGACATACTCCTCGAACGGTGGTCGATCGAGCCGAGCGAGGTCGTGGCGTTCGGCGACTCCGACAACGACCTTGCCATGCTCAAAATGGCGGGGCTGAGCTACGCCATGGACAACGCACCGCAAAACGTAAAGGATGCCGCCGATCGCGTTGCCCCCGCCTGCACCGAAGACGGCGTGCTCCAGGTCCTGGAGGAGCTGCTATGACCACGCAGGGCTCCCTACGCAACCGCCTGGCGCCCCACCTTACGGGACAGCTGTCCCCCGACGCGCTGGAGCAGGTTCGCCTGCTCTCGTCCGGAGCGATCAAAAACCCGCATGCGACGCCGGACGCGCAGGCCATCCGCAGGGACATATCCGACCGTGACAGGGACTCAAGCCTGCGTCCCTCGTTCGTACGCGATGCCGAGAAGATTATGCATATGCCCGCATACAACCGCCTGGCGGGCAAGACGCAGGTGTTCTCGTTTCATGCGAACGATGACCTCACGCGACGCGGCCTACATGTGCAGCTCGTGGCACGTGTCGCCCGAGACATCGGACGGGCGCTGGGGCTCAACCTCGATCTTATCGAGGCCATAGCGCTGGGACACGACATCGGTCACACGCCCTTTGGCCATGCGGGGGAGCGCTTCCTTAACGAGGTGTTTCATGCGCGGACTGGCCGTTGGTTCTTCCACAACGTGCAGAGCGTGCGCGTGCTGGATGTGCTGTATGGGCGTAACGTGAGCATGCAGACGCTTGATGGTGTTATATGCCACAACGGCGAGTTCGAGCAGCAGGTGCTCAGGACCGCGAGTCTCTCGTCCATGGATGAGTACGACACGATGGTGCAAGACTGCTGGAGCAGGGGAGAGGCCGCCATCAGTCATTTGGCCCCGTCCACGCTGGAGGGGTGCGTGGTTCGGGTGAGCGACATCATTGCCTACGTTGGCAAGGACCGGCAGGATGCGATTCGTGCCGGCATCGCGAGCGAGGACACCTTTGACGACGGGCTGGGTGGCGCATACAACGCCTGGGCGCTCAAGGCGTTCGTGGCCGACGTCGTCGAGCACAGCCTTGGCGGTGAGCGCATTGCCATGAGCGAGGAGGCCTTCCTGGAGATGCGCCGTGCCAAGCGCGAGAACTACCAAAAGATCTATGGGGCGCAAGAGGTTGACGGCGACATGGACAAGGGCATGGCCGAGCTCTTTTGGCGTCTGTACGAGCGCGTGGTGGACGACCTGTTGGCAGGGCGGACCGAGGCGCCGGTGTTTCGGCACCACGTGCGCCACGTCGCACAATGGCTTGGCCACTACGGTCATACCTACGATTGGGAGCGCGACATCCACCTTACGGCGGTGGACTACATCTCGTCCATGACCGACAGCTATTGCATGGCCCTGCTCGAGTACCTCTTCCCCGGTTCGAGCGCGCTCTTTCCGCGTCGCGAGCACTTCTGATTGATGGTCGGCGGCGGCCTATCAAAGGGGGTAACCCCCATTGATTGCCGCAGGCGGCCTATCAATGGGGGTTACCCCCTTTGATAGGCCAGGCACATTCTGGCCAGCACGTGAACGGTCACGGTATGCGCTGCGTTAACGTGTCGGTTTGCGGCACCGCTTGCCACCACGCCCAAAAACGGGCTAATATGCACGGCATGGAAACGCTGTTCACCAACATAGAGCGTCAGACGCGCACGCTCAACGCACCACTTGCCGCGCGCATGCGGCCGCAGACGCTCGAGGACTACGTGGGGCAGGACGAGGTCGTTGGCCCCGGCTCGTGGCTGCGCGTGGCCATCGAGCACGACGCGCTGTCCTCGGTGCTGCTGTACGGGCCGGCGGGAACGGGCAAGACCACGTTGGCACGCATCGTCGCCAACACGACGCATGCCGAGTTCGTTGAGGTCTCGGCCATCACGGGCACGGTCAAGGACCTGCGGCGCGAGATCGAGGCCGCCGACACGAGGCTTCTGTCCAGCGGGCGCCGCACCATCCTGTTCGTCGACGAGATTCACCGGTTCAACCGCTCCCAGCAGGACGCGCTGCTGCATGCGGTAGAGAATCGCACGGTCGTCCTCATTGGGGCAACGACCGAGAACCCCTTCTTCGAGGTGAATTCGGCGCTCATCTCGCGCTCGCGGGTGGTCGAGCTCCAACCGCTTGGCGACGAGGCGATTCGCACCATAGTCCTGCATGCGCTCGAGGCCGAGGTGGGGCTTGGCAACAGGTTCGACCTTACGCCGGAGGCGCTCGACCAAATCGTGACCCTGGCGGGAGGAGACGCGCGCGCGGCGCTCACGTCGCTCGAGCTCGCCAGTCAGATGGCCGCCCCCGTCCGGGCCGATGTCGCAGAAGCGCAAGCCCGAGGCGAAGCTGGCGGCAAGATTCGCATTGCGCTCGAGCACGTTCTGGAGGCCAATCCCCGTCACGGACTGGCCTACGACAAGCACGGCGACATGCATTACGACGTGATATCGGCGTTTATCAAGTCCATGCGGGGATCCGACCCGGACGCGGCGCTGTATTGGCTGGCCCGGATGATAGACGCGGGCGAGGATCCCAAGTTTATAGCGCGGCGCATCTTCATCCTCGCATCCGAGGACATCGGCAACGCCGATCCCCAGGCCCTGCTCGTCGCCGACGCCGTGTTTAGGGCGTGCGAGGTGATCGGGTATCCCGAGTGCCGCATCAACCTTGCCCAGGGGGCGCTGTACATGTGCCTCGCGCCCAAGAGCAATGCGGCCGAGGCCGGCATAGACGCCGCGCTCGAGGAGGTGCGCAGTGGCCCGCGCCGCGAGGTGCCCAGCTACCTGCGCGACCGGCACCGACCCGGATCTGAGTCCTATGGCGCCTATCTCTATCCGCACGACTACCCTGCGGGGTGGGTCGAGCAGCGCTACTTGCCCGAGGGATTGGAGCGAGGGGATTTCTTTGTGCCGAGCTCTCGTGGGTGGGAAGCGTGGCGTTTGGAAGCTGTGGCCCGCGACCGGGCCAATATGGGCTAGAATGTAAGCAATCATGCGTCGCAGGTAGGCGCTTGGCGTCGATTCAGAAAGGTATGGGTGGAGATGAACATCCTCCGCATCGTTCTCGAAGTACTTATAGCTGTGGGAATCTGGGCCCTCGTAGAGCTTGCGCTCACCATTCGCAAGGCACGCTCGAGCGTGGACACCATCACGCGCCAGCTCGATGACGTCGCCACGTCGGCAAACGAGACCATAGAGCAGATTCAACCCATCGTTGCCAAGGTCGACGGCATGGTCACCGACTTAGAGCCGGCCGCAAAGCAGATTGACCCGCTACTCGAGAAGGCCCAGACTGCCATCGATGTGGCGACGGTGGATCTCGCCTCAGTCAACGACATCCTCGTCGACGTTACCTCGGTAACCGACACGGCCTCAAACGTGACCAGCACGGTTTCGAAGGCAACCAACAGCGCCGTGAGTGGCGTTGCCGGCGTGGTGGGCAAGTTCACCGGTCGTAGCAAGCGGTCGCGCCGTCGCAAGCTTGGCGAGAAGTCTGTCGCGGAAAATGCGCGCGAGGCCGATGTGGCCGAGCCCGCCGAGTCCGCTTCCCCGGCTTCGGCCAGCGATGCCTCTCAGGAGTCGCAGACGCACACGTACGTGACGTACGACTCCACCGACCAGCACGAGTAGGCGATTATGAGCGATTCCCAAGTAAGGCTCTCGGTTCCGCCCGAGGCCACCTACGCGCGGTCGGTGCGCATGATGGCCGCAAACCTTGCCGTCGTGTGCTCGATGAACGTTGAGGAGGTGGAGGATGCGCGCATGGTTGCCGAGGAGGCCTTCGTGTATGCCTGCGCGACGAGCCCCCACATGTGCGAGATAACGTTCGATGTCGCACACGACGGACTGCACATGAACTTCTCCCTGGGTGCCGTGGATCCCTCGCAAGATCCCGCAATCGCAGGGGACATCGAGCTCGCGAGACTCTTGCTCGAGGCGGTAAGCGACTCGTGCGAGATTGCGGGCGACGGCCGTGTCCTGCGCGTGGCGAAGCTCGTTGGGGGCGTCTATGACGCAGGCTGACCCGACGACCGCGAGGCCCAGAGGTCGCCTTGGGAGGTCGGGACCGGCTTGGGACAAGGCCCGCACGCGCGAGCTCTTCCGGCGGTTCAAGGAGGAGGGCGACGAGGAGGCCCGCAACCAGCTCGTCGTGAATCACCTCAACCTCGTGCGGTATCTCGCCTCCAAGTTCAAGAACCGCGGCGAGCCTCTGGACGACCTCGTTCAAGTGGGCACGATAGGGCTCATCAAGGCCATCGACCGGTTCGACCCCTCGCGGGGACTGGAGTTCACCACATTTGCCACGCCCACCATCATGGGCGAGATCAAGCGCCACTTTCGTGACAAGGGCTGGTCCGTTCGCGTGCCCCGAAGGCTGCAGGAGCTCTCGGCAAAGTGCAACCGGGCGAACGAGGAGCTCACGCACGAGCTGCAGCGCTCGCCCTCGGTCGACGAGATCGCCTCGCGCGTGGGAGCCAGCGTGGAGGACGTCCTGGAGGCCATGGAGTCGTCCAGCGCATACAGCTCGGTCCCGCTGGAGGGAAGCATGGACGGCGACGACGACATCCCCTCCGTTATCGACCAGTATGCGTCGGAGGACACGGCCCTCAGCTCGTCGGACGACCGCATCCTACTGCAGGAGGCGGTGCGGGACTTCTCCACACGCGAGAAGGACATCATTCGCATGCGCTTCGAGGAGGGTCTTACCCAAGTGGAGATTGCCGAGCGCCTGGGAATATCGCAGGTCCAGGTCTCGCGCCTGCTGCGCAGGACCCTGGCGCGCATTCACGACAAGATCGAGCCCCACACGGGCGCGAAATAAGCTTGCCAACCGAGCACAACCAAGCCGAGCAGAATCAAGGAGACTCATGAGCAACGAGATCAAGTACATGACCTGTGCACAGATTCGGGACAGCTTCCTGGACTTTTTTGAGGGCAAGGGGTGCAAGCGCTACCCCTCCTCCTCGCTCATCCCCGACGACCCCTCGCTTTTGCTGTCCAACGCGGGCATGAACCAGTTTAAGGAGTACTACCAGGGACTCAGGACGATGCCCGAGATTGGCGCCTGCTCATGCCAAAAGTGCCTGCGCACGAACGACATCGACAACATTGGCGACTCCAGGCACCTGTCGTTCTTCGAGATGCTGGGCAACTTCGCGTTTGGCGGATATACCAAGGAGGACGCCATACGCTGGGCGGAGGAGTTCTGCACGTCCCCGGAGTATTTGGGCCTGCCCATGGAGCGCCTGTACTTTACGGTGTTCCGCGACGACGACGAGTCCATCGAGCTCTGGCAGAAGTATGGCGCCGACCCCAGTCACATAACGCGCCTGGGCGAGGAGGACAACTTCTGGGCGGCGGGACCGACCGGCCCCTGCGGCCCGTGCTCCGAGATCTACTTCGACCAGGGAGAGGAGTACGGGTGTGGCAGTCCCACCTGCGCGCCGGGCTGCGACTGCGACCGCTACCTCGAGTTCTGGAACCTGGTGTTCACCCAGTACGACCGGCAGGAGGATGGCTCGATGCCCGACCTGCCGCACCGCAACGTGGACACCGGCATGGGCCTCGAGCGCATTACGGCCATCATGCAGGGCCAGCATTCCAACTACGAGGGCGACGTGCTGCGTGGCCTGCTCGCGGTGGGGGAGCGGCTCTCGGGCAAGACCTACCACGGGGAGGCCGTGGGAGACGACCGCTCCCTGCGCATTATGGCCGACCACTCCCGTGCGGTTACCTTTATGATCGGTGACGGCATCCTGCCCTCGAACGAGGGAAGGGGCTACATCCTGCGCCGCCTGCTTCGTCGCGCCATCTACCACGGCCGCCTGCTGGGCATCGACCACGCCTTTATGGTGGAGTACGCCCACGAGGTGACGCGCGTCATGGGCGACGTGTATCCGGCACTCACCCAAAACGCCGCGCTCATAGACGGCATCATCTCTGCGGAGGAGGAGCGGTTCAATGCGACCCTGGACAAGGGCGAGGAGCTGCTCGATGCCGAGATTAAGAAGCTCGGTGAGCGCGAGGTGCTCTCGGGAGAGGTCGCCTTTACCCTGCACGACACGTACGGCTTCCCCGTGGACCTCACCCGAGAGGTGTGCGAGAGCCGTGGCAAGCGGCTGGACATGGATGCCTTCGCCCAGGCCATGGAGGCGCAGCGCGAGCGTGCCCGCGCGTCGGCGAACCGCGATGCGTGGGGATCGTACAACAACGCCTGGACCCTGCTCGCCGACGAGATTCGCGCGACCGAGTTCTGCGGATACGACCACGACCGCATCGAGGGGGCTCGCGTCCTCGCAATCGTGGGTGACGGCGAGCGCCTTGGCGTGGCACAGCAGGGCGCAAAGGTGGAGATCGTGCTCGACAAGACCCCCTTCTACGCCGAGATGGGCGGACAGGTGGGCGACACCGGCGAGCTCGTGGCCCCGGGCGTGCGCATCGTGGTGAGCGACACCCTGAGCCGTGAGGGAGGCCTCTTCTCTCACGTGTCCCTTGTCGAGGAGGGCGTGGTCCGCGTGGGCGACGTGCTTGAGGCTGGCATAGACGTGGGGAGGCGCCAGCTCATCCGGCGCAACCACACGGCGACACACCTCCTGGATGCCGCACTCAAGCAGGTTCTGGGCGAGCATGTGAGCCAGGCGGGTTCGCTGGTTATGCCCGAGCGCCTGCGATTCGACTTCACGCACTTCGAGGCGCTCACCAGCGAGGAGCTGCAGCGCGTGGAGGGACTCGTCAACGCCGAGGTGTTTGCAGCCGAGCCCATGGTTACGCAGGTCATGGGCATCGACGAGGCGCGCGCTTCGGGTGCCGTCGCGCTGTTTGGCGAGAAGTACGGCGACGTCGTGCGCGTCGTCTCCACCGGTGACTCCAACAAGCCCTTCTCGCGCGAGCTGTGCGGCGGAACGCATGCGGCGAACACCGCCGAGGTCGGCCTGTTCAAGATCGTCTCGGAGGGGTCGGTCGGAGCCAATACGCGGCGTATAGAGGCGGTTACCTCCGCAGGTGCCATTGCATACGTGGACGAGCGCCTCGCCCTCTTGGATGGCGTCTCCGCGATTTTGAAGTGCCGGCCGGCGGATGTGGGTACTCGTGTGGAGCAGCTGCAGGGCGAGGTGCACGAGTCGCTCAAAAAGCTCAAGGAGGCCCTTACGGGCGGATCCTCGAGCGCCATCTCGGGCGCGATTGACCAGGCCCTGAACATGGGCGACTACAAGCTCGTGGTTGCCAAGCTCGAAGGCATGGGCGCAAACGACCTGCGTGGGGTGTGGGACACGGTTCGCGACCGCCTGGGCGTCGCCTCGGCATGCGTCCTGGCATCCACGACCGCAGACGGAAAGGTCGCGCTGCTCGCGGCGGCCACCGACGCGGCGGTGAAGGCGGGCTTTGCCGCGGGGAACGTGATTCGCGAGATCGCGTCGCTCGTGGGCGGGCGCGGCGGCGGACGTCCCACGATGGCGCAGGCCGGTGGTCGTGACGCGTCGGGCATCGACGAGGCGCTGCAGGCCGCAAAGACGTTTTTGGGTGCATGAGGGCGCTGGCGCTCGACATAGGTGAGGTGCGGTGCGGCATCGCCGTAAGCGATGCCGCCGGCGCCATCGCCTCGCCCGTGTGCGTGCTTCCCACGTCCGAGGTGACTGCCAATGCCACCACTTGGCGGCGCGTACTTCAGGACTGGGAGCCGGAGGTGCTCGTGTGCGGTCGGCCGCAAACCTTGGCCGGGGAAGACGGGCCGCAGGCTGAGCGCGTGGAGAGTCTTGCGCGTCAAATCTCGCATACTTGCGGTATTCCTTTGGAGTTTGTTGACGAGAGGCTGTCTTCCAAGGAAGCAAAGCGTATCCTTCGTGAGCAAGGATTAAACGAAAGGCGAATGCGGGGCAAGGTGGACATGATCGCCGCCTCACTTTTCCTGCAGACGTGGCTCGACGCGCAAAAGAATTGAGGGCTTCATGTCCACTCGACGGAATCGACGACACGGCGCGCACCAGAGCTCTCGCGACGGGTCTTCCGCGCGCGGTGCCACTCGGAACAACACACGTGCGAGCAAGCGCTCGTCTCGCAGGCGTGCGACGCCCCGCCACGCGCGCCATGCCGCACCAAAGAAGCGACGCGGCATGCCTGGATGGGCCGTGGCGTTTATCGTCGTAATCGTGCTGGCAGGCATGGGCGTGGGCGGTTTTTTCCTGGCTCGTCACATCATTCATCCCTATGAGGGCGCAAAGGTGGAAGACGGTCAGCAGGTTACCGTGGTAATTCCCGACGGGTCCTCCGGGTCGGACATCATTCAAATCCTTCTGGACGCTGGCGTCATCCATAGCAGCAAGGACTTCCGCAAGGCCGCGCAGGAGCAAAACGCCGATACCAGCCTCAAATGCGGTACGTACACCTTCGTCACGGGTATGGACCCGGCTGACGTGGTGCGTGCGCTTGCCGCCGGGTCTACCTCCAGCGAGGGCAAGCTGCAGATTCCCGAGGGACTCACCGTGACCCAGGTTGCCAAGACCGTGGAGGAGAGCCTGGGGATTCCGCAAAAGGAATTCCTAGCCCAAGCCAAGGCCTCCAACTACACGAACGAGTACCCCTTCCTCAAGGAGGCCCAAAACGACTCGCTTGAGGGGTTCCTCTATCCCAAGACCTATGAGCTTTCCGGACAGTCGCCCACAGCCGACCGGGTAATTCGCCTCATGCTCACGCAATATGCCAACGAGATGCATTCCTACGACACCGAGGCGGCGCGGGCGGAGCTCGCGAAGCGCTATTCCAACGTTACGGTCTCGGATTACGACCTGCTCAAGATCGCCTCGATCATCGAGAAGGAGGCGGTTACCGAGGAGGACCGCCCACTCGTCTCGTCGGTGTTCTACAACCGGCTCAACTCGGGGATGATGCTGCAGAGCGACGCGACCATGGGCTATGTGACCAACGGTGCGGCAACCGCGGAAGACCTCAAGAAGGAAAGCCCCTATAACACGTACCTCAACAAGGGGCTGCCGCCGACGCCCATATGCTCTCCCAGTTCGTGGGCGCTCGAAGCGGCCATGAAACCTGCCGAGAGCGACTACCTGTTCTTCTTTATCATCCACAACGACAAGTACCAGAAGCACGTGTTTACCGAGACCTTCGAAGAGCACGACGAAGCCTATGCCAAGGCGCTCGAGGAACAGGCAGAAGCCGAACAGAAGGAATAGCTATGACGCTTGTTCGTCCCAGCCGCTACGTCGCGTCGGTCGATCGCATTTGCATAGACGACCTGGTGTCGCAGGGTGTTCGCTGTGTGCTCCTCGATCGTGACAACACGCTTGTGCCTCGCGACACGCGCCAGGCACCGCCGGAGGTGCGCGATTGGCTGCGAGCGCTGCATGCGCACGGCATTGCGGTCTGCATGGTCTCCAACAATTTCCACACGCGCGAGGTGTGCGCTTCTGCCGAGGAGCTCGGTTGCGCGGTGGTGCATCACGCCATGAAGCCGGCACCCGTCGCCATACGTGTCGCTCTGGCAACGATGGGGGTTCCCGCCGAACACACCGTCTTGGTTGGTGACCAGCTCCTCACCGACATGATTGCGGGCAACCTCGCCGGCGTGCGCACCATACTGGTAAAGCCCCAGTCGCAAGAGGACCTGTGGTACACGCAGATCTTTAGGAAGGTGGAGCGCGTCCTGTTGCGTGACGTGCGGTTCGACGACGAATAGGCATCTGCCCATCACGCGAGAGCGTCTGTTGAGCATCGCCATTTTGTAAAACGGTGGTAGAATCTCTTTCGAACACGACGAATGCGAAAGAGCAGAACATGAAAAAAGATGGGTACGTAACCCACGAAGGATGTGACCACATCTTCTTCGTAGGGTTCTTGGGCGCGGGCAAATCGACGCTCGCGCGCAACTTGGGCCGCTTGTATCATCGAACCTACGTGGACACCGACCGCATGGCCGAGCGCATGCTGTGCAAGAGCGTTAAAGAGTGCTTTGAGCAGGACGGGGAGGACGCGTTCCGTGATGCCGAGACCAAGGTGCTCGAATATCTGCAAACGCAAAAGTCTTTGTTGGTGAGTTGTGGGGGTGGCATCGTCGAGCGGCCGCAAAACTGCCAGCTCATGCGCGAGATGGGCGTGGTGGTGTATCTGGATGGCGACCTCAAGGACTCGCTCAGGCAGATGCAGCATCCCGAGAAGCGCCCGGACTTGGGCATCTGCGACGTGAGGGAGCTCTACGACCACAGGCGTCCGCTGTTCCGCCGTACAGCGGACTACGTGATCGACATACGCGACAAGTCGTTTGCGCAGGTTGCGGAGGACGCCGGCTGCCTGCTGTGGGAGGAGGGGCTGCTATGAGTGGCGCAAGGCATCTGCTCACCCGTCAGTGGGTTGCCATTGCCGGGGGATCGTGCGACGTGCGCATGGGACTGGGGGCGCTCGGCCAGGCTGAGCCCATGCTCAAGGGTGCGGTGGGCCGTCCCCGCCTGTGCATGGCGGTTGTCTCTCGCAGCGTGGAGCCATCGCATTGTGACGAGCTATCCAGGCAGCTGGCGGCCAGTGGCTTTACGGTCTTCTGGCACGAGGTGGACGAGGAACGAGCCTGTACGCTGGGCGAGGCTTCGCGGCTTGCCGAGAACCTGTGCGCGCATGGCCTGACCAGCGACGATTTATGCTGTGCGTTTGGCGGCAGCGGGGTGCTCTCGCTGGCCTCCTACGTGTGTGGCTCCTGGTGTGAGGGCATGTCGCTGGTGGGCATACCGAGCAATGCCGGCGCGTTTTTGGAGGGGGCCCTCTGCCCGAGGGGCATCGACGTGGCGAACGAGCGTTGTATGCTCATGGTCCGGCCGGCCGTGAGCCACGTGCTGCTCGACTACGACCTGGTGTGCACCGGCAGACAGGCGGAGGCCTCAACGTATGCCCGGACCCTTATGGTGGCCGCCGCCATGTGCTCGTCGGAGCGCGACTTCTCCACGCTGTGGGATGGTGTCGACGAGCTGATGGGTGACGACGATGAGGAGTTCGTGCGGCGCCTGCTCGACGCCGCGAAGTCGAGGGGGAGGATTGCCTCTTCGACTGCCGCGGCGATTCGCCAGTCCCTCTGCTACGGGCAAGACTTCGCCTATGCCTTGGGTTCGCTGACCAGAGGCGCGCTTACGCCCTCGACCCTGCTTGCCGAGGGCATGCGCTTCTCGGCCAGGCTTGCGGTGGGGCAGGGCAAGCTCTCCCTGGACGACATGCTGGCCCAGGACGAGCTGCTCGAGGCGATTGGCGCCGGCAGCGCAACATGCGACGTCGACCCGCTGGCGCTGAAGGATGCGATCAGGCACGAGCGCTTTGTGCGCACGAACCGGTTTATGCTGCTTCTGCCCCTGGGGTTGGGCAGGGTGCGCTTTTCCACGGTGGAGGAGGAATTGCTCTTGGAGCATGCGCGCGCCTGGTGTGCCGCGCATGCGCAGGACGAGGGAGGAAACGAATGACTGCAAGCACGGACGCGAGGTTGCAACGGCTTCGGGAACTCATGAGGGCACGCGGCTACGATGCCGTGGTGCTGCGAAATCTGCCGGACGTGCGATGGCTCACCAATGCCGCGCGAGTTCTGGACGACGAGGTGGCGCACACCGTGTTCGTCTCGTCAGAGGGGGCGTGGTTGCACACGGACTCGCGCTACTTCGGGTCGTTTGTGAGCGCGATGGGGGAGCAGGCCCCGATTGTGGTGGACATGGAGGACACGCCGCATCCCACCTGGGTCGCCCAGCGCGTGGGACAGACGGGGGCCCGTGTCGTCGCCGTCGAGGACACGCTCTCGCTGGGCTTCTTTGGGAAGCTTTCTGCGGCTGTGGATCAGGCGTCGCTCGCATGCCTGTTCGCCCAGCTGCATGGTGACGTGGCGGCCATGCGAGCGGTTAAGGACAAGGACGAGATTGCCCTGCTGCTGCGCTCGCAGGAGATAACCGACGAGGCCTTTGCCCACATCTGCACGTTTGTGCGTCCAGGCCTTACCGAGCTGCAGATTCGCGCCGAGCTCGAGGGGTACATGCTGGCCCATGGTGCGCATGCGCTCTCGTTCGACTCCATCGTTGCGGCGGGGCCAAACGGCGCCAATCCGCACGCGCGTCCGTCGGATCGCGTAGTTGAGTCGGGTGACCTCGTCGTTATCGACTTTGGCGCTTCCTTCGGGGACTACCATGCCGACATGACCAGGACGGTGTGCGCGGGAAGGCCGTCGGATGAGCAGCGCAAGGTGTACGACATCGTGCGCAAGGCGCACGAGACGTGTGCCAGCGCAGCGCGGCCTGGCATGGCTGGCAGGGAGCTGCACGCCCTGTCACAGCGCATCATTGCCGAGGCCGGGTACGGCGACTACTACAAGCATGGTCTGGGCCATGGCGTGGGTGTGGAAATCCACGAGCACCCCTCCGTGGGCGCCCGATCGGCCGACGTCCTCGAGGTGGGGTCGGTCTTCACCATTGAGCCCGGCATCTACCTGCCAGGGAAGTTCGGTATTCGCCTGGAGGACTTCGGGGTCATGACCAACGATGGCTACGAGCCCTTTACCCAGTCGACGCACGACTTGGTGTGCATCGCCTAGCACCCTTCGTGATACGCGGGGGACAGCCCGCTGGACAAAAGGGACAGTCCCCTGGACACAGGGGACTGTCCCTTTTGTCCAGCGGGCTGTCCCCAAGTATCGTGGCGAACATCCCAACGATCGGTAGGAGACGCTCTCCCAACAATCGCGACAAGCCAATCGGTTTGATGTGCCTATGACCCATATGGAATCGTTCTCATAAGATGATTAAATATATGGTCGAGCGTTTTTTACTCCGTTCAGGGGTCAAAACGCATCGAAAAGAAAAAAAGAGGCCAAATCCCGTTGCGATTGAAACAGTCCCGACATATAATCCTGCAATTGTGAAGGGCCTATGGAGGCCCTGGGGGGAAATGGGCGGCATCCCACGTCCCTCTTGGAGTTCGAATGCATCAGAAAAGGAGGGAACGTATGGTAAGTATTGTCCTAGCAAGCCACGGGGCGTTTGCCGAGGGCATCAAGCAGTCCGGCCAGATGATTTTTGGGCCGCAGGAGGCTGTTGAGGCCGTCGTGCTTACGCCTGAGATGGGGCCCGAGGACCTACGAGCCAAGCTGCTCAAGGCTATCTCGACGTTTGAGAACCAGGAGCAGGTGCTGTTCTTGGTCGACCTGTGGGGCGGCACGCCGTTCAATCAGGTGAGCCTGCTTCTCGAGGAGCCGGGACACGAGAACTGGGTTGCGGTCACTGGCCTCAACCTCCCCATGCTGGTTGCCGCCTATGGCGAGCGACTCGGCGACGTGGACTCTGCGGCAGACATCGCCAAGGCCATCTTTCCGGAGGCCCAGGGCGGCGTAAAGATTAAGCCGGAGAGCATTCAACCCGCGAGCGCGGCTGCTGCGGCACCCGCCCCTGCGGCAAACGTCCCCACCGGTGCCATCCCGCCGGGAACGGTACTGGGCGACGGACACATCAAGATCGCGTTTGCACGCATCGACACGCGCCTGCTCCACGGGCAGGTCGCAACGACCGTCACCAAGATGGTCAACCCCGACCGCATTATCGTATGCTCCGACGGCGTCGCTCACGACGAGCTGCGCAAGACCATGATCGTTCAGGCTGCGCCTCCCGGAGTCAAGGTTCACGTGGTGCCCATCAGCAAGATTATTGAGGTATCCAAGGACCCGCGCTTCGGCGACACCAAGGCCATGCTTTTGTTCGAGACCCCCCAGGACCTGCTGCGTGCGCTCGAGGGCGGCGTGGACATCAAGGAAGTCAACCTCGGGTCCATGGCTCACTCTCTGGGCAAGGTCGTTGTTACCAACGCCGTCGCAATGGACCAGGACGACGTCGACTGCATCGAGAAGATCGCAGCCATGGGCGTCAAGTTCGACGTGCGCAAGGTGCCGGCGGACAACCCGGAGCCGTTTGACGCCGTCATGAAGAAGGCCAAGTCCGAGCTCGCGGCACAGAAGTAAGGGGAGGTAAGAACAAATGTCAGGTATTGCAATCGTCTTGGTCATCCTTGTGGCCTTCCTCGCTGGTATGGAAGGCATCCTGGATGAGTTCCAGTTCCACCAGCCACTGGTGGCCTGCACCCTCATCGGTCTGGTGACGGGTCATCCCACCGAGGGCATCATGCTCGGTGGCTCCCTGCAGATGATCGCCCTTGGTTGGGCGAACGTCGGCGCTGCCGTGGCTCCCGACGCGGCTCTCGCGTCCGTTGCCTCCGCCATCATCATGGTTAAGGGTCTTGGCGACGGCACCAGCACCGATCCTCAGACCGCCATCGCTACCGCAATCGCACTGGCCGTGCCTCTGTCGGTCGCAGGTCTGTTCCTCACCATGCTTTGCCGTACCATCGCAATCCCCATCGTCCACTTCATGGACGCTGCCGCCGAGAAGGCCAACTTCCGCGGCGTTGAGATCTGGCAGCTTCTGGCCATCGGCCTGCAGGGCATCCGTATTGCCATTCCGGCAGCGATGCTTTGCATGATTCCGGCTGAGGCCGTAACCGCTATGCTCCAGGCCATGCCCGAGTGGCTGGCAGGCGGCATGGCAGTCGGCGGCGGCATGGTAGCCGCAGTTGGTTACGCCATGGTTATCAACATGATGGCGACCGCCGAGGTCTGGCCGTTCTTCGTGCTCGGCTTCGTCCTCGCAGCCATCGGCGAGCTCACGCTCATCGCGCTCGGCGCCATCGGCATCGCACTCGCTCTTATCTACCTTGGCCTCAAGGACCTCGCCAAGCAGGGCGGCGGCGCGGGCGGCGGCTCGGGCGACCCGCTGGGCGACATCCTCAACGATTACTAAGCCGAAGGGAGAGTGAATATCAATGGCAGAAATCAAGCTATCTCAAAAAGACCGCATGTCGGTTGCTTGGCGTCACCAGTTCCTGCAGGGCTCCTGGAACTACGAGCGTATGCAGAACGGTGGTTGGTGCTACGCCATGATCCCCGCCATCAAGAAGCTGTACTCCTCCAAGGAGGACCAGGCGGCGGCTCTCAAGCGTCACCTTGAGTTCTACAACACGCACCCCTACGTGTCTGCTCCCGTTATCGGCGTAACGCTCGCCCTCGAGGAGGAGCGCGCAAACGGTGCAGCGGTCGACGACACCGCTATCCAGGGTGTTAAGGTTGGTATGATGGGCCCGCTCGCCGGTGTTGGCGACCCCGTGTTCTGGTTCACCGTGCGCCCCATTCTTGGCGCTCTTGGTGCCTCCATGGCCTTGGGCGGCTCCATCGTCGGCCCGCTCCTGTTCTTCTTCCTGTGGAACATCATCCGCATGGCCTTCCTGTGGTACACCCAGGAGTTCGGCTACAGCGTGGGTGCCTCCATCGCCAAGGACCTCTCGGGCGGCCTGCTGGGCAAGATCACCGAGGGTGCTTCCATCCTTGGTATGTTCATCATCGGCGCGCTGGTTGAGCGCTGGGTATCCATCACCTTCACCCCGGTCGTCTCGACCGTAACCCAGGCCGAGGGCGCCTACATCGACTGGGCTAGCCTGCCTGCAGGCACCGAGGGCATCAAGAGCGCCCTTGAGCAGTTTGCCGCTCTTGGCCCCAACGGCCTCAACGTCGAGAAGGTCACCACGCTCCAGGGCAACCTCGACCAGCTCATCCCGGGCCTTGCCGCCGTGCTGCTCACGCTGCTGTGCTGCAGGCTCCTCAAGAAGGGCATTTCCCCGATCGCCATCATCCTCGCACTCTTTGCGGTTGGTATCGCGGGTCGTTTCTTCGGCTTCATGTAAAATAGAGCTTCCTAGCTCGTGCACGGGGGCATGTCTCTTTGCGGGCATGCCCCCGCGTTTGTTTTTTGCCAGAAAGGGACGCGCATGGCTCAGTCTATGAACACCAAGGTGGACCTCACCATAAAGGCCACGTCATTCCACGGCATCGCCACATACGGCGACATGATGATTGGCGACAAGGCAGTTGAGTTCTACAACGAGAAGAACGTTGAGGACTACATCCAGATTCCGTGGGAGGAGATCGACTACGTGGCCGCCTCTGTTATGGCGAGGGGCAAATACATCGCGCGTTTCGCGGTGTTTACCAAGCAGAGCGGGCACTTCTCGTTTTCCACGCGCGACAACAAGAAGACCCTGCGTGCCATGCGCCCCTACGTGGGTGACGAGAAGCTGGTGCGTTCGCTGAGCTTCTTGGACGTGTGCAAACGGGGCGTGCAGAACCTCTTCCACAGGAAGGACAAGGCGGAGTAGGCCGCTGATCTGCGTACACCTACCAAAGGGGGTAACCCCCATTGATATGCCGCTTGCGGCAATCAATGGGGGTTACCCCCTTTGGTAGGCGGAGTCCCCTGCGGTCGCCGAACATGGACGTTTTGCGAGCGCGGGAGTTTGCCTTATAATGCCAAACCGTATAGGAAACGGGCGCACCTGCGCACGGGAAGAAAGCGAGCACTCATGGCCACTCTTGGTATGAACGACCTTCGCGCCGGCATCGGCGTCAACATTAAGGGAAATG
>CACZFB010000025.1 GCA_902780305.1 uncultured Coriobacteriaceae bacterium
CACAGGGGACTGTCCCTTTTGTCCAGGGGGCCGTCCCCAGAATACGGCAGAGGTCTGGCTAGCGGTAGCGGTAGATGTGGTAGTTCTGCTTCGTGGCCATAGAGGGGTCATCGACCTTCTTCCATTCGGAAGTGGCCTCGGTGGTCATCTCGCCAATCGTGTTGGACTTTCTGGTCATCTTCTCTGTGGCGATGTTACCAGTTTGGTCGTAGGTGCCCTTCCACTCGAAGCTGTACGAACTGTCCGTGTCGGAGGTCGCGGTTGCGCTTATGGGACGGCCCTGGTCGTCGTACTCGTACTTATAGGTAATGACGTAGTGCTCAAGCTGGGTTCCGTCCTCCTTGTTGGTAATCGTGGTGGTCTCCGTTTGCAGCACACCCTTCTCGTCGTACTCCGAGACGGTCACGATGTCGTGCACGTAGGGCTGCGAACCCTCCGAGGTGTCGGTGTACGAGTTAGTCACGCGAGAGATATAGCCCGCCTCGTTGTACTCGTAGGTATACACCTGGTTGCTCCAGTTGCTTTTGACCTCAGGGTTTACGGATTGCTTGGCCAGACGTCCCTGGTCGTCGTACTCGTTCTTATACGAAGTCGTCTGCTGGTCCTCGAACTGTTCACCCGCGTTATTGAACTTGTACGTCCTGGTGGTGGAGAGCGAATACCCCTTGTCGTCGTGCGTGAACTCTTCCTCCGAAGTCTGGGCTTGATTGGCACTGTCGCTCTTGTACGTTGTGTCGTTGTGCCGCTTCGTGAGGTTGCCATGCTCGTCGTACTCGGTCGTGGAAACGGTCTGCGTGTCGGAACCCTGCCATGTGGCGTCTGCGGGAGGGGTGCTCACGTCCCTCAGGGTACTCTTGGTGCTAACCCACGTGTCGTGCTCAACGGCGGCAGGAGCACTTGCCTGCTCGCCTCCCTGAGTCTGGGCATTTTGCGACCCGGCATCCCCAGAGCTGCTTGGGGCGCTCGAGCCACAACCCGCAAGCCCCGCGCTTCCAAACGCCAACGCAAGCGCCAGTGCGCATGCGCCCATCCTCACGCGCGTGTCCATGCTCTTCGACGACATTCTCATAAGGCCTCCTTCGCCATGCGAACAATATAAAAGAGCATATTATGGACTTCGGATGAGCGTCAACCACAAAACTGTTAGCGGCATGCAAGCCTGATTGCGCGATAACTGAGAAAAGGGGTTTGGCCCCTTTTCTCAGTTTTACCGCGCGATCAGGGTTCCCATCAGGGCAACAAGGCGGTCGATATCCACGGGCTTGGAGAGGTGCGCGTCCATGCCCGCCTCAAGGCACTGCCGCACGTCCTCCTCGAAGGCGTTGGCCGTAAGGGCAATAATCGGTATGTGGGTCCCGCCCTCACGCTCCAGCTTCCTAATCTCTCGCGTGGCGGTGAGCCCGTCCATAACCGGCATGCGCATGTCCATAAGAATGGCGTCGAAGCGCCCCGGCTCGCTGTCCCCAAACAGCTCCACCGCGACCTGGCCGTTATGCGCCCACTCTGAGGTGATCTCCTCCATGTCGAGCAGCTCGCCCAGGATCTCGGCGTTCATCTCCTGGTCCTCGACAATAAGCACGTGGGTGCCCGCGACGCTCACTCCCGACTCGGACTGGTCTGACGCCACCGCCTCGTCCACATGATGCGCCCTCGCCAGCGGCACCGTAACCACGAATGTCGTGCCGTACCCCTTTTTGCTGTGCACCTCGATCGTGCCGCCCATGAGGTCCACCATGTTCTTGGTAAGGGCCATGCCAAGGCCACTGCCGCCATACCGGTTGGTGGTGGTGGCATCCTCCTGCACAAAGGGGTCGAACAACTTGGGCACAAACGCCTCGTCCATGCCAATGCCCGTATCCGCCATGGTAAAGCACAGCAGTCGGCTCTCGTCGGTTTGGTCGCGCTGTTCCACGGTAAAGGTCACGGTTCCCGGCGCATCGGTAAACTTGACGGCGTTGCCAAGCACATTGATTACCACCTGCCTCAGGCGCAGGTCGTCGCCAACAAAGTACTCGTCCGTGTCGCCAATCACCTGGGTCTGGTACGCCAAGCCCTTGTCGTCACACTGGCCTCCAATAATGGTGTTTATCTGCTCCAGCATCTCGTGGAAGGAGAACTCCTCCGCCTTGAGCTCCATGCGGCCCGACTCGATGCGGCTCATGTCCAGGATGTCGTTGATAAGCGAGAGCAGGTGCTGCGCGCTGGAGCCGATCTTTTGCAGGTCTTCGCGAGTGCTCTGCGAGATGCTCGTGTCGTGCAGCACGATGTTGTCGAGCCCAATGATCGCGTTCATGGGCGTCCTGATCTCGTGGCTCATGGAGCTGAGGAAGGCAGTCTTCGCCGCGTTCGCCTCCTCCGCACGGGTGAGTGCCTCCGCAAGCGCGCGATTCTGCTCCATCGCCTCCCGCGTCTCCTTGTCTACGTCGGAGAAGCCCACGCCGATGGCGTGTACGATGTGATCCTCACGCTCCTCTATGCGGCGAACGCCCGCGATGCGCAGCATCTCGTACCGCTCCACGCCGTCGATTACCGACAGGTAGCGATACGAGAGCATGGCCTCGCTTGCCAGCCCCGCGCGAATGTTGTCTGGCTCAATAAAGCGAAGGAAGGCGTCTTGGTCCTCTTTTGCCACGCAGTGCTGCGCATACTCCGCAAAGCCCTGCCCAAACGAGAAGACCTTTCCGGCCCACATCCTATTGGGCATCGCCGACGTCGCGCGGTAGCAAACGCACTCGTCGGTGTCTAGATTGGCGTAGTACACACTGCGGTAGTCTGCCGCCATGGCCGTAATGAGCCCGTCGCGGCTCTGTATGTCGGAGAGCGCTTGCGCAAGGCTCGCCGTGGCCTCATAGCTGTCGTGCGTTACGGACTGCAGCATGCGATACACGTCTTCGATCTCGTCTCCGGTTTGGATGTCGAGCGCATCTACCAGCTGGATGTTGTTCCTCCGGTCCTCCTCGGTGTCGTACGCAAAGCTGCTCGCGCACCGGGACAGCTCGTCAATGGGGTGCGTCACGCGCTTGCGCACAATAAAGATGTCCAGCACCAGCACGGCCGCACCGATGACCAGCAGCAAGGCCGAGAGCCTGAGGGTAAAGCCGATGTCCATCTGCAGCAAATCGTCCATGGAGAAGTCGACGCACGCCGTGCAGGCATAACTGCCGTCGCTGCGGAATATGGGTCGGGTGTAGGTAAAGAGGTGGCCGTCCTCCTTGGTGAGCTCCGAGCAACCGGCAATCTGCTCCCCCGCCATCACCTCCGCCAGATGAGACGAGAAGGGTTCCTCCATCTCGTCCAGTGACCAGACGAAGCCAACGGGATAGCCCTCGCCGTTTACCCACCAGTCCGCATCCAGGTCCACGACCACGTGGCCGCCGTCCTCCTCGAAGCGGTAGATGTACATGTAGAGGATGTCGGGATAGTTGTCCCGCAGCGTGGTGAGGTAGTTCACGGTATCCACGTACTCCGGGAGCTCCGTGCCGTGCTGCAGGTACTCGTCGACCTTGTCGCCATCGAAGGCGTTTACCATAAGCTGCGTAACGCCCTGCGCCATGCGGGTGTACTGGTCAATCATGCGGTTGTAAAAGCGCATGTAGACCACAGGAATCATGACACCCATAATAAGTATCATGCTGGCCGCAAACAGCAGCGGCAGCCGAACGGACAGCGACTTTGTGGCACGTCTCTTCATGAACCCCTCCCTCACAGCCTTATCACCAGTGTAGCGTATGACACGAAAATGGTAACGTGTGCCTGGCTGTCGCGGTGACCTATCAATGGGGGCCGCCGCATTCTGGCCGACCCGCAAACAACAATGGCCCAATTTGGGGAATCTGTTGCGATGCGCCAAGGTGTGTTGGGTGAGCCCTTTTATCGTACTAAGGTATACGGGTCATTCGTTTTGTTGCAGTAGAGAGGAGCAACTATGGAGAACGTGGTAACCACCATATTTGAGGTCGAGAGCGAGGCATATCAGGCCTTCTCCGAGATTCGCACCGCGCCCTTTGGCGAGGGCTACAGCGTTGCCGAGGCCGCCCTGCTCAAGCGCGAGGGAGACGCCATCACCGTGGTAGACGCCCTGGACGCCGCGGCTGTGACCGCCGACGACACCGCAGCCGGCATGGTTATTGGCTCGCTCGTGGGCATCCTGGGTGGACCGTTTGGCGTTCTGCTGGGCGCTGCGACCGGTGCCCTCATTGGCAACTCGCTCGACTCCGCCGACACCATTAACAGCCTCTCGATGATGGAGGTCACCGCTGCCAAGCTCTACGACGGCGAGGTCGCCATCGTCGCGCTGGTGCAGGAGGACGAGCCCGCATTCGACGCCGTGTTCGCGGGCTACAACACCACCATCGTTCGCCACTTTGCCGTGGACGTTATCAACGAGGTCGACCTTGCCCGCGAGGCTCAGGCCGACCTTGCCAACCAGATGCACGAGCAGCTGCGCGCCGAGCGCAAGGCGGAGCGTGCCGACAAGCGCGAGGAGCGCGCCGCAAAGGTGAAGGCCCACTTCGAGGAGGTCAAGGCCAAGCGCGCCGCCCGCAAGGCTGCAACCGCCGAGGCCAGGGAGATCGCCGAGGCCCAGTTTGCCTCCAGCACCAAGGAGATGCTCGGCACCGAGTAGCCTAAGCTGCCCGAAAGCCTATCGAAAGGGGTAACCCCCATTGAAAGGTCGCTCACGACCTATCAGTGGGGGTTGCCCCCTTTCGATAGGCGGGCGACAAGACGGCCCGTGTCATAATCTACCCATTGCAACCACGCGAGCATACGACACAAAAGGAGGCCACGATGCCCCTTTCCGTTATACAGGGAGTGCTTATCCCCTTCTTTGGAACCAGCCTCGGCGCCGCCATGGTCTTTCTCCTTAAGGGAGAGATGCGGCAGGGCGTACGCCGCGGATTGACGGGCTTTGCCGCTGGCGTGATGGTGGCCGCCTCGTTTTGGAGCCTGCTGCAACCAGCACTCGACGCGAGTACCCCCATGGGCAAGCTGGCCTTCGTCCCCGCTGCCGTCGGCTTTCTTGCGGGCATGGGCTTCCTGCTACTGCTCGACGTCCTCACTCCGCACACGCACATGGACCTGCAGGACGAGGGGCCAAAGAGCGGGCTTGCCCGCACGACCAAGCTCGTCCTGGCCGTAACGCTGCATAACATCCCCGAGGGCATGGCGGTGGGCGTGGTATATGCCGGCTGGATGAGCGGCGAGACGGGCGTGAGTGCCGCAGCCGCACTCGCACTTGCCCTTGGCATCGCGCTGCAAAACTTCCCCGAGGGCGCGATCGTGTCCATGCCCCTGCGGGCGGAGGGCATGCCCAAGGGAAAGACGTTTGCCATGGGCGTGCTGTCGGGTGCCGTCGAGCCCGTGGCCTCCCTGCTCACCATACTCTTTGCCAGCGCGGTGACCCCCATACTCCCCTACCTGCTGGCCTTCGCCGCGGGTGCCATGATGTATGTGGTGGTGGAGGAGCTTGTTCCCGAGATGAGCGAAGGCAAGCACTCCAACGTGGGAACCGTCGCATTTGCGCTGGGGTTTACCTGCATGATGGTGCTGGACGTCGCGCTCGGCTAGCGCGTAGCCGCCGACCTATCAATGGGGCAACCCCCATTGGTCGACCGCCGACTGGCAGACCCGCATATGCAACGCTATACTCTTATAAGCATTTTGAAAGGGGACGCTTTGAGAATCTCACTGGGGAACAAGCTCACATTGGCCTTCATCGTCTTTGCCGTTGCGCTGAGCGGCCTTGCCATAGGCATAAGCTATCGCATCGTAGACAACATGAACAACGAGCACTACATGAGCAAGGCCGACGAGATTGCCGCGACCGAGGCCGTCATCGTGAACGCGCAAGACATTGCCAAGCTGCGGGAAGCGTTTGTCGCTATCTACGACGCCACCGAGAACCGCGTGATGAGCGATGACTGGGGAACTCCCGAGTTCAACGCATACGTGGGCAACTTCTCGAAGCTCGAGCAGATGCCTGAGTACCAAAGGCTCTTGGCCCAGCTGCGCGAACTCCAGGGATCCAACGACGTGGACTGCATGTATCTTTCGATGGTGGATCCGCAGAACGAGTTCTTCCTCATTCTGCTGGACGCTGCGGAGGAGGAGCCCTGCCCCATCGGCTGCATAGACACACTCTATTACTTTAACCGGCGGGTGCTGGACGACCCCACGGCAGGCTTTCCGGCCTACATAACCGATACGGAAGAATATGGCTGGCTGGTGACTTCGGGCGCGCCCGTCTACGCCCCGGACGGCACCGTCCTGTGCTACGCATGTGTCGACATCTCCATGGACGCCATCCGGCAACAAGAGGCCAACTACCTCACGGGGCTAGCCGTGGGCCTCGTTGGTTTTACCGCCATACTCAGCATTGTTGCAATCATCGCCGTGCGGCACTTAATCGTGAGCCCAATCAACACGCTATCGGATGCGGCAACGCGGTACTGCTCGCCCAACGAGGATGAGCGTGGCTCGTTCGAGGACCTCCAAATCCACACCCGCGACGAAATCCAGAATCTCCACCAGTCCATGGTCCGTATGGAGCATGACATCGACACCTACATCAACAACCTCATGCAAACCCAGGAAATGCTCCGTGACACGCGCCTCGAGGCCGACATGATGAACGACCTCGCCCACCGAGACGCACTTACGGGCATTCGCAACAAACTTGCCTACGAGCAGGAGATGCTGCGGCTCGAGCACGACCGAACCATGGGAGAGACCAGATTCGGCATTGCCGTAATCGACATCAATGACCTCAAGGTTATAAACGACCGATACGGACACGACTGCGGCGACGTCAGCCTCCGCACGCTGAGCAACCTCATCTGCATGGTATTCACGCACTCGCCGGTATTCCGCATTGGCGGAGACGAGTTCGTGGTCATTCTTAAGAACAACGACTACGATAAGGTCGACGAGCTGGTGGTCGAGTTCCAACGGCAAAGCGAGGAGCTCAATCATGCAGACGGACTTGAGCCGTGGGAGCGCGTCGAGGCGGCAATCGGCTACGTACGCTACGACCCCAGCCTCGACTCCGACGTTGCCGCCACCTTCCATCGCGCCGACAAGGTGATGTACGAGAACAAGCGACAGATGAAGGGTGGCGTCGTCCCGCGTTAACGACCCTGCCTATCAAAGGGGATGACCCCCACTGATTGCCGCAAGCGGCATATCAATGGGGGTCATCCCCTTTGACAGGCTGTTATCGGAACTCGACGTCTCCGGTGCAGGCATCGCCGGTCTGTGCAGGAGCCGATGGCGCCTCCTGCGGAGCCTCGGCAGGCTCGTCGTAAGCGTAACCCTCGTCACTGTAGTCCGAGGAGTTGTCGTAGTAGCTTGTGTCCTCGCTGGCGGTATCGCTCGCCACCTCGCTGGCTGCCGCAGAGGCGGCAGGGGCCTGCTCCTGCTGCGTCGCCTGTTGCTTCGCCGCCTCCGCGGCCTTGAGGGTTGAGTCCTGCTTGCCATCAGCAGTCGTATACTCCACGTATGCGACCCCGTCCTTCTCCAAGAGCTTGGCGCTGGCAAGCTTGGCGAGCGGCACCTGCACAAACACGACGTCTGCCGACTTGCCGTCCGCAGCCTTCTTGGTCACCATCAGGTCGTAGGTCGCGTCGGTACCATCCTTCTTCGCGTCAACCAGCAGGCGCACCTCCTCCTTGCTGATGACGACCTTGCCAGACCCAACCATGTTCTTGCCATAGGCATCCGTGCCCGTCTTGCGCACCTTTACGGCCGTGAGGTCGGCACCGAGCCCGTTGGTGAGTGCGACCTCGACCGCATCTGCAGACTCCGCGCCCAACACCTGGCGCGTGTCGGACGTCTGGGTCGTTTCCGTCTGCTTTGCGTCTTCCGCCTTGTCGCTCGCGGCATCGCCCTGCTTTTGGGCACTGCCGTCAGTTTCCTGCGATGCGGCCTGCGCGTCAACGGGGGCAGACGCCTGCTGCGCGCATCCACATCCCATCACGCAGGCGCTCAGGGCAATTGCCAAAGCACCCTTCGCGCAGGTCAGCACCCATTCCGTTGTTTTCATACCTCTTCTCCTTTCCGGCTCACTGCCTAGTCTGCGCTTGTGGCAGAACCAACCTCGCAGGCGGCATCCACGGATCCCGCCAAAACGCGCACGCCATACCCCCGAGGCACGGATTCTGTCTGTTGTCCCAGCGAAACATACGCACGGTAGCCCCAATCGCCCCGAATGTTGTTGGAGGACAGCGTCTGCTGTCCCTCGAAGTCGGTGGCTCCCGCGTCGGGCTCCGACACCAGGAACGCCTCGTAGGTTCGCACATCGCCTTGCGGAGCGCTCACCTCCACAAACACCTGCTCGCCTGCGTTGCACTGCGTCTCGTCCAGCGTCCCCTCCACAACCAGGTAAGGGCCACTTACCCCCAAGCAAACCGTAGTGTTGCCCGCCGCCGGCTCGTCCTCCCGTAGAATCTGGCGCTGTGGCGCCTGCAGGTAGGGAGGATTGCTGGCAAAGAAGGGCAGGTGGCGCTCGGCGCGCTCAATAACGACGTCATTCGCAAACGAGCACATGCGCTCACTCATGTCGTAGGGCACCAACTTGGTAAAGGCAGCCTGACGATATGCGCTCGCAAAGGGCGGGAGCAGCGTGTTGCCAAACGAGTCACGGTACATGAGCAAACTCCCCCGCGCCTCGTCGTTCGTCGACTTGGTAACGATGTAGTTCTCCTCCACGCTAGTTGCGCCCCCCGAGAACACAAACTGGTCCACGCCGTTGCGGTGCGTCTGCTCCTCAGGCTGCGCAAATGCAGGATGCAGCATGACATCCAAATCGCCTTCGCGCGCCACAGATGACGCATCCTCCCCATCGGGCAGCGTGGCATCACGACCCAGCGCCTCGCGAATGGCACCATAGGCCACAAGCGCTCCCTCGTCACTCCAGTGAGAGTCGCGCTTGAGGTACCATTCCCCCTCAAGCTGGCCAAACCGGTCGCGCAGGTCCACAACGTGCACACCCAGGTCCTTGAGACGAGGAAGCAACATGGCATAGTTGTCCGTGCCCGCTCCCTCAAGGCGGTAATACGGCAAGTGCTCCGGATAGAGCGTGCTTTTGTTTGGCGCGATTGCCAGCACAAAGCGCTTGCCTTGAGCCTCCAGAACCTCTTGCACCAAGGCCAAGTTGTGCGCGGCGTTGTTCACGGCGTGTTCGCTCATGGTTGCCGTGCGCTGATAGTCCCCCATCTCGCCCGAATAGTAGAGCCAGCCATCACGCCCGGCCACGACACCGTCGGTCGCCGACGTAAGGAACAGGGACTGCTTGAGCATGGCGTCGAGGTCCACGAGTACGGGACGCAGGGCAAAGTGGTCGGCAAAGTAATCACCCGCCTCGAGCAGAAACCTGGGGTTGGGCGCACCGTTTGCCATGGGTTGGGGTGCGGGAGCAAGCTCGCGCTTCTCGGAAGATGACACCTCGTCCGCCGTGGGCAGCAACGGCATGAGAACCAGCGGTGCCAGGAGCACGACCAGGAGCGCAACCACAAAGGCGCACCGCACGCCCAGGCCCCCTTCTCGCAAAGGAAAGTCGGGCGTCGACGAACCCACCCCATACTGTTCCCGCACGGTCACACCTCCCGGCACTCGCTAGAACCTAAAGTAGATAAACGGGTTATACGTACCACCCGCGAGACTCGCCACGCAGAGCACCAAAAGGGCGAGGCCACACACATAGCTGCACGACTCGGCAACGAGTCTGCCCCGAGCGCCAAGGCGGACGTCGAGCCACCCACGCGCACGCTCGGGCAAACGGCCGCTCAGCGCAACCGCACAGACGCTCGTTGCAAGAAACAGCGGGGTAAGATGCTTGGTCACCGCAACCATCGCCGCTCCGTCGAAGCGCCATCCCGCAAACATGCTCCCCATAACGCTGCCAGCCTGCGCGAGCGTCTCGCACCGAAACACCACGAAGGTGAGCATGACAAACAGCACGGTCCACACCCGTCCGATTGCCTTGGGCAGCCTGTTTATGGGAAGCATCCCCTCCGCCAGCAGCGCGAGCCCATGGAGCAACCCCCACACCACAAACGTCCAGCTCGCCCCATGCCACAGGCCGCAGAGCAAAAACACGATTATGCGATTTACCATCGCGCGTCCTTTGCCCCGGCGATTGCCCCCAAGGGGGATGTAGAGATAGTCCCTAAACCATGTGGAAAGGCTCATGTGCCATTTTCGCCAGAACTCGCGCACGCTCGATGCTGCATAAGGGTGATCGAAGTTCTCCTTAAAATGGAACCCAAACGCACGTCCCAAGCCAATCGCCATGTCGCTGTAACCCGAAAAGTCAAAGTAGATCTGCATGAGGTAGGCAAAGGCAACCAGCCACGCGCCCGGAGCCGCAAGGGTGGCGTCTGTTGACGCGAGCAGGTCGTCCACCACAGGCGCCATGACGTTTGCCACGAGCACCTTCTTTGCCAAGCCCATGCAAAAGCGTCGCAGGCCGACGGCGCGATCCGTTATGGTCGCCTCCCGCGCAACGAGCTCCCGCTCGATGTCGTGGTACTTTACGATTGGACCCGCAACGAGCTGCGGGAACAGCGACACGTACAGCAGCACGTGCGCGTAGTTGCGTTGTGGCTCGACCTCTTTACGATACACGTCGATCACGTACGACAGCGCCTGGAACGTGTAGAACGAGATGCCCAGGGGCAGAGGAATCCGCGGAACAGGCAGCGAAAGGGACAGCAGGGCGTTGACCGTCTCCACCAACATGGCGCTGTACTTGAACACGGCCAGCAGTGCCAGGTTGGCGATTACCGCAAAGATCAACCACGCCTTCCCGTGCGTTCCCTTACGCGAACCCACCAACAGCCCCAGGCCCCAGTTTCCCACCGTGCTCGCAAGGAGCAACAGGACCAGGACCGGCTCGCCGTAGGCATAGAACAACAGGCTCGCAACGATGAGGACAGCGTTCTTGGCCGCAACACGGGGCATCGCCCACTCAATGAGGAGGGTGATGGGCAAGAAAGCACACAAGAATACTATCGAGCTAAATACCACAGGACGTCTCCCTGATCGTGCCGCCGCGCGTTCGTAGCCTGCCGATTTGGGCTACTTATGCCGCAGGTATTCTATGGGTGCCTTGGCGTACGTCACCATGTACCAGTTTCTCTCCCCGTGGAAGTGCATCATGTCGGGGTCGATAACGTACGCCTTTCCATTAACGTTGACCTCGCACCAGCCGTGAGGCTCGGGCACATGGGAGCTGGTGTACACGTAACCTGCAACAGTCTTGGCGTCGTACCCAAGCCTGCGTGCGACCCAACACATGAGGGACGCATAGCGATAGCAGTTGCCGGAACGGTTCGAGTACATGTCCTTGGCAAACGGGACCGACCACTTTTGCCACGAACCCTTGGGCTCGACGTTCTCGACCCGGTACGGATACCTGGAGATAATCTGATAGGCCTTACGCAGAGACTTCTCGCCGTTCGTGCCGCACTTCTGCTTGACGAAGGCATCGAGCATCACGTCGAGCTTGACGTCTCCGCTCACCTCCTGAACGCCAGTACGATAGATGTCCCTACCCTTTACAAACGGCAGGTCGGCATCGGCAGTGCCCGCGGGACATCCCTGCCCTTTGGCAACGATTGCCACGTCCACCGATTCCACGCGCTTGCTAAACCCTTCCGTTCCCGCGGCCTCGCCGTTGCAGGTCCACGCAAGCCAGCCGATGCCAGAGACGTGGACGCGATACCACACGTCGTAGGCACTCGCAAGGTCGTCGGTAAGACGAATCTTGAGCGCCTCCAGACGCAGGCTCTTGCCCACGGTGCCCGCCATCTGGCCATCCCTACACTCGGGCATCCAGCCCTTGCGCTGTACGTGCGCCTGATAGACGATCGACCCCGAGACTCCAGGCTTGTCGAGGCTGAGCTCCAACGTCTCGAGCCTGAGGCTCTTTCCCGTGGTGCCCACCGAAATGCTGCTGCCCTTTTGTACGCCCATCCAGCCACGGCGCTGAATCTGGGCACGCCCCACCAGCGTTAGGCTGGGCATCGCCTGAGGGGCAAGGGTACTCGCGTTGCCCTGCGTTACCAGCGCGCCACTCGCCGCAAGGTCCTCGTTCAGGGCAGCGATGCCGCCGTCGTCCTTCGCTGGGTCCGCTGCCTGCGCCTCGACCTCGTCGGACTGCACCTGAACGTCCGCGTCTGGAGACGCCGAGTCCTGCACGGCCTCGGTTGTGTTCGTGGCCTCGTCATTACCGTCTGCATTCGCCTGATCGCTTGGCGTAGGAGCAGCCGTAGCCACCACCGAGTCGCCGCCCTCCTGCAACGCGGCCTCCTCCACGACAGGCTCCACAACGGTCATGTCGTCGGCGAACGCCTGAATCGCATTCGCATTCATGGCCATCACAACAAGGAGCGCCGCAGCAATCATACGGCACAGCATGCTTCGAGCTCGCATCGCACACCCGCTTCCACCAATTTACACTTTCTTCAATCTAGCACAAACATATCTGAAATATCCAGTTTTATATTTTGCACTATGATATCATTTCGGCATAGGAGATACTGCTCGCGGGCTGTTCCTCCATGGTGAGGATTACGACCGATGCGAGACGAACACCACGTCATCCGCCAAGGAGCGGACCTTACACACGATGGCGTCCAAGCGGGCGGGTGCGATGTTGGGGTTTTTGCCCAGCACGTCCCCCACGCAGTCACAAAAGTCCGTCAGTGCCCGCTCGCTCACCCAACCAAGGTGCCCCTCGAAGAGGCGCAGCTGCTGATAAGGGCGCATGCCATTGTACTTGAAGGGCTTTGCCGTGTACTTGAAGTCGATGGGCAGCTCCAGCTGCGGCACGTCCGACCACAGGCACGAGCCCGTGTCGAATATGGGGGCAAGCCGGGTGCCGCGCAGGGTCTCCACATCGCGCATGACGCCAAAGTTGCGCCAGTGACGGTCGCGGTTTGCCAGCACGTAGTCGCAGGCAAACATGCGCGCGAGGCCATCCATCACATCACGAATGCCAAGCTCCTCGCAACAGCGTACATAGAACATGAGGTCACTCTCGTTGTTGCTCTGCTTGCGGCGGCGAATGAGGTCGTAGGCGCTCACTAGCTCCTCGTCGTCGCGTAGGATGTTGTTGCAAGCGCTGTACACGCGGCGATCTTCCATGAGCAGGTAGTATTCGGTATAGGTGCCCGGCTCCAGCAGCCGACGATGCAGCTCGGTTGCCACGACCTCGTTGTATGGCTCTTGGTTGAAAGCGCCCACGCCCGACTTTACGAGCACGCGCCTGCCATCGATGATCTTCCACTTCTTGCGCAGGTCACCGCCGACGGTGGAGTTGGGCGACGTGAGGTTGACGCGCGCGTAGTCGGGACGCTCCATCGACGCACTGGAATCCTGGCCCAGCGTGAGGATGCCAAGATCGTCCGAGAAGTCGTTGGTAAAAAAGTTGACGTCTTCCCAACGCTGTGGCGCGTCGACGTCGTTTATCCAGTAGCGGTCGGAGAGCGAGAGGCCAAAGTTTCGCTCGGCAAGCTCCAGCGTCGAGTCGAGGCGCAGGTTTTCCAGCAGGCGCTCCACCTGCTCGCGCGAGGCGGGAATGGCGCGATGCCGCCACCAGTAGTTGAGGTCACGCTTGCTCATGCGCCCACGTTCGTCGAACAGCCCCAACGGCGCATGGGCGGCATCGAGCACCTTCACGATGCGCGTGGCAATGTGCGACTCGAGGTCGTATGCGAACTCGAGCACCGGATAGTCTTTGTTCATGAGCCAAAAGTGCGCCATGCACGCACCTCCCGTTGGACGAACGCATGCACTTCCAGCATTCTACTACGGATGCGCGACAGGACCAGATCACCGCGCTGCGAAAAGCGACGTATGCCTGGCCGCCCGTAGGTTAGCCAGCCTGCGAAGCATTGCTGTCGGCCGAGGCAACCTTGCCCACGTTGGCCATCGCCTCCATGGCTGCCTGCTCCGAGAAGCGACCGTCGTCGCCGCACAGGCACACGAGCACGAAGGGGTGCTCTCCCTCCACGATGCCACCGTCGTGGCGCACGGTCGTACCGCTGCCCGTCTTGTGCGCGAACTTGGTGCCCTCGGGCAGCCCCTTGGAAATGCAGTCGTTGTCCTTCTGCTGCTCCAGAATCTCGAGCATCAACTTGCTCGACTGCTTGTCCACGAAGGTCCCGTCGTAGACCATCTGCAGCAACTTGGCCAGGTCGTCGGCCGACGTAAAGTTGTCGCGCCCCTCCTTTGCGGCATCGAGGTCCATCATGAGCCGTTGCAGCTTGGTCGCCTTAAGGTCCAGGGCCTTGGCTTCGGCATTTACCGCGTCCATGCCCACGCGCTTGATGATCACGTTGGTGGCAGTGTTGTCGCTCGAGACAATCATCTGCTGCAGCAGCTCGCGGTTGTCCAGCTTCGTGCCCGCAGCCATGCCCTGGATCTCGCCAGTGCCTCCCACGACGTCGGCACGATCGAGCTCGTATGCGTCGTCAAGCGAGAGCTTGCCCGCGCTCGCCTGCTTGAGCAGGGTCTCGGCAATGATGAGTTTGATCATGCTGGCCGAGGGCATCTGACGGTCGGACTCGACGCCAGCGGTCGCACCGGACTCAAGGTCGATGGCACGGATGCACACCCTCGTGGACGCGTCCTCGGCGGCCTTCTTGAGGTCGGCCTCCCAAGCCTTGGCGAGCGCGGAGGACCGCTCGTCGAGCTTCTGCTTCACTTCCGTCTTGTCCTTGGCCGCGTCGTCGGTTTTCGCGTCGGCCGGCTCTGCGGCGGGCGTTTCCGCCTGGGTATCCGGTGCCTGAGTGGAAACGACGGCCTCCTCCTGCGGCTTGGCCTGCTCGGACGTCTGCGCTTGCGGCGTCCCGCATCCGACCAGCGCCAACGACAGCGCCACCACTACCATTGCGCTTGTTTGCTTCTTCATGGGTCCTCTTCTCGCTCGTCACGGCAGGCTCAAGATACCGCATCACTCACTAGCAAGAGTCTAGCGAATTGGGCACGAGTGTGCGGACACGACTCTCTCGGCTGCCTCCGGTGTTTACAATCGGCCTGTCTACTGCTCCAGCGTGTCGAGCAGACCGTTGAGGAGCGTTTGGAAGCTCTTCGACGAGCCCTTTGCCATCTCCTCGACCGAGTCCTCGGTAAAGCCCTCCTCTTCCATGCCGGCAGCCATGTTCGAGATGCAGTTGATGGCGCACACCCTCATGCCCATGTGCCGTGCGGCAAGAACCTCGTCGGCAAGGCTCATTGCAATCGTGTCGGCGCCTAGGGACCGATACATCCGAATCTCGGCCGGGGTCTCGAACTGCGGTCCGGTTACCTGGAGATATACGCCGCTGTGAACGGGGATGCCGTTTTGCTCGCCAAGCTTGAGCACCGTGCTTCGCAGGTCCTTGTCAAAAGCGTCCGTCATGGGGGTAAACCGCGTTCCCAACTCGTCGTTGTTCTGACCAATGAGCGGAGAGGGGACGAAGGACGATATTTGATCCTCCACGCACACGAACTCGCCCACCTTAAAGTTAGGATTGAGCGAACCGGCGGCGTTGGAGAGAATCGCCGTGTTTGCACCGAGCAGATGAAGCACGCGCAGGGGCAGGACCACCTCCTGCTCGGAGTATCCCTCGTAGTGGTGCAACCTCCCCTGCATGACGGCCAGTTTAAGGCCGTGGTATTCCGCGAGCACCAGATTGCCCGCGTGATCGGGCGCAGTTGAGACCGGCCAACCCTCGATGTCCTTGTAGGGAATGGTCTGCTTTACGTCGAGGGTGTTGACGTAGTCGCCCAGTCCCGTCCCAAGGACAATAACGACTTGCGGCTTGAAGTCGGTGATGTCCTCGATTTGCTTCTTGCATGCCGCAAGGCGCTCGTCGTAGGTTTGTGCGACGGTGGCATCCTGCTGCTTTTGCGTGGTGGAAGTTGCGCAACCGCCAAGGGAGATGACGAGGGTTGTCGCGACACAGGCAACAAGGACACGCAGTGCTCTTTTCATTGGCTCTTGCCTTTCTCCATCCAAAGCAACCGCTAGCACACAGCATTATGCCATATACGGGACTCGTCCCAACCACGAGCAGAAACCCCCATTGATAGGTCTCTGCGACTATCAATGGGGGTCTTTATTCGGCAGTCAGCCGCTGCTTTGTGGGACTATGCATCCACGGGCTGCTCGGTGCCCTCCTGGGGATCGCCGTTCTCATCGAGCAGGGTGCGGGTGCCTGCGTGAACCTGATCGGCATTGATCACGTTGCCGTCAACGGCGTCTACGGTAACGGTGTAGTGCACGTCACCCAGGTCGAGCTCGACCACGTAGTAGATGGTGCCGCCACCCGTGATGGGGCCGTTGGCCGTGACGTTTTGGGCCTCACCCTTAGCCTGACCGCCGGCGCCCACGTGATCGCAGGCCATGGCGATGGCACCCTCGCGAGAGACCTTGACCTCAAGGCCGTTGTTGCTGGAGCCCGAGTTCTGGCTGTCGCTGCTGGGGGCCGGCGTCTGGCTCTGCTGCTGCGGTGCGGGCTGCGGAGCCGGCTTGGTGGTCTGCTGCTGTTGCGTGGGCTTGGTGGTCTGCTGAGCAGGCTTGCTCGTCTGCTGCTGGGCGGGCTTGGTGGTCTGGCGGCTGGGCTTGGTAGTCGCCCGCTGCGTGGTGCCCCGCGTCGTCGCCTTGGTTCCAGGCTTCTGCGCCATCGCGGTCTGGGCCGCAATCGGCGCTTGGCCAGGTGACTTTCCGAGCCCCGCGACGCATACTGCTCCCACGCCGCCGATTGCGAGCACTCCCGTAATGGCCAGCGCCACGATCTTGGCCTTCCCATTCCGTGCGTTGCTGCGGCTTGCGGTCTGGCTCATGTGCTTTGCCTGCTTGTTTGCCTTCGTCATTGTGGACACATCCAATCTTTGTCTTTTTCTGACGGTCCCTTGCCGCCATGTCTTGTCTTTCCGCGGGCCTCTCTGTTGCCCGCCGCATTTCAATACGCACGTCTTGGGATGTGTCTCAAACTTTTTTGCGAGAAAAGGGGTCAGGCCCCTTTTCTCAGTTTGGGGAAGGCTCGCGCGACAGGACGATGGCCTGGCAGCAGTGCGTACCTTCTTAGGAGAGGCGAACAGCGCCGCATCAGATTGGGAGACGCCCGCCACCCCCGATGGAGGGAATGCATCGCATGTCCCAAACGGTATCTATGGAGATGCGACGAATGGGCTGCACGCTTGAGCCAGAAGCGCTGAGCGCACAGCACCAGGCCAAGCAAGACAGATAGGCACTCTGGGAGTGCATGCAGGAGCGCCTAGACGAGCATGCTGGGGGCGCTTCGCATGAAGGAGGCATCCCTTGTCTGATCGCAGACACCAGCATATGGCTGGCAGCGTATTTTCCAAGAGGGAGGGCTGTCCGCGGCTAACGCCCAGACGATTCGCCACCTGGCTGGAGGCGCTCTGAGGCCAGGCTGGACCAGCATACCTGGCCCGTAGGTCGGGCGGGATATTCCACCCGCCTTCTAGCAGCAGTCTCGGATGCAAGTATCCGAGCATTCGCTGGTCTCCCCTCTGGAGCACGGCTCGCCACAGTAGTAGGACGTGCCACCCGCAACCGCGGCGAGCTCGTCCGCGGAAAGCTCCAGGGGATCACTCTCCCTAGCCTTGCCCTCGAGGAACTCACGGAGCTCTTCCGACGTTGCCTCGCAGCCATGCCCCCTCACTGATGCTTTCATCCGCACAGCGTTGATATGCACATAGAGCGGCATAACAAGGACCCACTCATTCACAATATAAAAGGTCGGAGGGCTTTACCCCCTCCGACCTCGTGTTTTCTGGTGGGCGATACTGGGTTCGAACCAGTGACCTTGTGCTTGTAAGGCACCTGCGCCACCACTGCGCCAATCGCCCGTGCTGAGCTAGTGTAACACAACGGCGTCAGCATGTCGAACTGAGAAAAGGGGTTTGGCCCCTTTTCTCAGACTTCATCAAGAGCCTGCGCGAGCGCCCGCACGTCCTCGGGCGTGGTTGCCCAGCTCGAAGCGAACCGCACGATGGTGTGACTCGAATCGGGCTTCTCCCAAAAGCTGTAGTCCACGTGCTTGGCGAGCTCAGTCGCAACTGCGTCATCCAGCTCAACGAACACCTGATTGGTGGGAGAGTCGAATGCAAGTCGGTATCCCCGATCCACGAGCATCTGTCGCATGGCATTTGCGGCTTGTATGGCGGGTTCTCCCACGTGCAGGTAGAGGTCGTTGGCGAACAGCGCCTCGAACTGCATGCCCAGAAGCCACCCCTTGGCAAGCAGCGCCCCATGCTGTTTGGCAAGCGTAAAGAAGCGTGGGCACGTATTGGGATTGGGAAACACCACGGCCTCTCCCAGTAACGCGCCGCACTTGGTCCCTCCAATGTAGAACGCGTCGGCAAGGCGCGCCAGGTCGCGCAGCGTCACGTCGTTAACGTCACAGGCAAGTGCATAGGCTAGGCGTGCACCGTCCACGTAGAGCCGCATGCCATAGTCGTCACACGCCGCGCGCAGGCCCTCGAGCTCCGAGCGCGTGTAGACCGTGCCGTATTCCGTTGGCTGCGAGATGTACACGACGCCTGGTTGTACCATGTGGTCGTGGTTCGCATCCTCAGCCCACGACGCCGCTGCCTCGCGCACCCGCGCAGGCAACAGCTTGCCTTGCTCCCCCGCAAGCTCGATTACCTTGTGGCCGTTTCGTTCTATGGCACCAGCCTCATGCGTCGAGACGTGTCCCGTGGTAGCAGCAAGTACGCCCTCCCAAGGGACAAGCAGAGCATCGAGCACACATACATTGGTCTGCGTGCCACCGCTCAAAAAGTGTACGGCGGCATTCGGGCACGAGCACGCCTCGCGAATTCGCGCGCGCGCCGACTCGCAGATTGCGTCGGTGCCATAGCCCTCGTGCTGCTGGCGGTTGGTGGCAAGCATGAGCTCCATAACGGCGGAATGGCACCCCTCCTGATAGTCGGACGCAAAGGAAAGGTGATGCATGGTGGGCTCCTCCAGCTAAGGCATGAAATCTATGACGCAGCAGGATTCTATTGCTTGACGACACCGATGAGCTTACCGCACTCGATGTGGTAATCGTTGCTCAGTGCAAGAAATATACCATATTTAGTATTCTTCAAAGCATGCAAACCGATACACGATCGTGTTTTTTCACCTTTATGTACCGCCAACGGATCCAACCGCTGTCGACGCATTTCGAATCAGCTGAATTAGTGGGAACAAATTTTAGCATCGCCCGCTATCAACTGGGGCAATACCGGTATTTATGTCACGACTTCCCACTGGATAAAATAGCTAGTGGGAAATCGTGACATAAATACCGGTATTGCCCCATATAATTCCGCATTCTCACTCAAAAACTTCCCACTATTTCATTTTCCGCCCTCCGAACCCCCCTTTTGCACCACACCTTGGACATGTAAAGACGTCGGAATCGCCTCCAGCGAAGGCGATTCCAGCACAAACCACAGCCATTGGATTCCTCGCATCGTGCGCGAGGCATACTTGCCTGAGTTCACAAGCCTACCCACTCGCTTTTGTCTATACTTTGCATAATCAGCCGACAACGACTGGTCAAAAAAACCAAGGCCAGCACGTTCCACCCAAAACAGCGTAAGGATCGTTCATGCACGAATCGCACGAATCCACAGCATGTGGCCTAACAAGCATCCAGGCATTGGGCAACCTACTCGCTGCAAAAGGGCTGCTCACAAGCACTGCCAACCTCCCCGCCGACCCCGTTGCCGTGTGTGGCGCCGCCTGCGACTCACGCGCGGTGCAACCAGGTCACCTCTTTGTGTGCAAGGGCGCGCACTTCGACGTACGTTACCTGCAGGCAGCGCTGGAGGCTGGTGCCTGCGGGTATCTATGTGACACCACACTCGCTCAAAGGCTGGCCGACGAGGCTCCAAGTGTGCCTGCGTTGATAACCAGCGACGTGCGCAGTGCCATGGCGCTGGTTTCGGCAGAGGCGTGGGGCCACCCCGACCAACGCATGCACGTGGCGGGCATAACGGGCACCAAGGGCAAGACCACGGTCGCCTACTTCGTGCGCAGCATCCTGGATCGTGGCAAGCCAGGCTCGCGTGCCGCCTCCATCGGCACGCTCGAGACCTACGACGGGGTCGAACGCTTTGCCTCACGCAACACCACCCCCGAAGCCCCCGACCTCTGGCGGCACCTTGCGAACGCCGCCAACTCTGGGCTCGACATGGTAATGGAGGTCTCGAGCCAGGGTCTTAAGTATCAGCGGGTGGAGGGACTCGCGTACGACGTGGCCGCCTTCCTCAACATTGGCGTCGACCACGTCTCGCCCATCGAGCATCCCACGTTCGACGACTATCTTTCCAGCAAGATCAAGATCTTTAGCAACGCGCGCGTGGCGTTGCTAAACGCCCAGCTCGATCCAGCCCACGCCGAGCAAATCGAGCAGGCAGCCAGCGCCTGCGCGCAAACGCTGCACTTCCTTGCGTGCGAGAAGGCGGGGCAAGACGCCCCCAAGGCCGAGTTTCTCGCAACCAACATACGCGCGCAGAACGGCGGCATGTCCTTCGTGGCACACACGCCGCAATGGAGCGCACCCGTCCAAATCGCACTGTCCGGCGACTTTAACGTGGAGAATGCCATCGCAGCCATCGCCATCGCCCAGACGATGGGCTGCACACAGAAGGAAATCGTGCGCGGACTTGCCACGGCAAGTGTTCCCGGACGCATGGATGTGATTCGTGGCGCAGACGACCACCTTACGGCAATCGTGGACTACGCCCACAACGGCATGTCGGTAAGGCAGGTTCTCTCGTCCGTGCGAGCAAGCTATCCCACCCACCGCATCATCGCCGTGTTTGGGGCAACGGGCGGCAAGGGTGCCGAGCGCCGGTTCGAGATGCCCCCGGCGGCGGCTCCCTACGCCGACCACCTCATCTTTACCGAAGACGACGCCGGACCCGAGCCCGTGGAGCGCATTTGCGCTCAGATGGCCGAAGCCACGCCCAAGGGCACGGCACACGAAATCGTGTTGGACCGCACCCAGGCAATCACGCACGCCGTCGCCATGGCGAAGTCCGGCGAGAGTCCATGCGTGGTGTGCGTGTTGGGAAAGGGTTCCGAAACACGCCAGCTTCGCGCCGACGGCCCCGTGCCCATGACTCCCGACACCGAGCTCGTCCGAGCACTTCTTGGCGCTCAGTCACTCACGCCCAACAAGACGGAAGGGGCAGCAGATGGCATATGACCCACAACGAGAGGACTATCAGCGCCTTGGCCTGCGGTTTGCGACTTCGCTCGATGGCATGGATGCCAGGCAGGCAACGCGTTCATTCGCGACATTTGGCAGGCGGTTTGCGCAGCAGCGCGACTCCCTTCCCCAATCCGACGCCGACCGGGCGTTTCATCTGGTGGCCATGGCCACCAAGCTCATTGACTACCAGCTTCCGTTTGCCGATGACGACCAGGCCAAGGTGCTCGTGGCAACCGGACACAAGCTCCTCGACGAAGCCATCGCTTTGGACGCGCATTGCTACGACGCCATTCGTATGAAGAGCGCGTCGGAAATGACGTCTTTCGAGAGCTTCTTGGACTATCTGCACGACCGCGATCCAGAGGTCAAGGCACACTGCAAGGAGCAACAGCGCCGATTCGTGAGCAACAGCTACGGGGAACGGGCGCGCCTCTATGCCGACCTGACCATGAGACCCTATGTACGCTGGGTGTCCACGCAAGCAGAGCACGCGCTCATCTGCGGTCGGAACAAGGAGGCGCTTAGTCTCGCCTATGCCTGCCTCGAGCTCGACGTACACGACTTCGCCGACGCACGGTTTACCGCTGCGCTTGCCTTTGCCAAGCTGGAAGACGAGGCCGGTTTCGATGCGCTCGAGGCGCGTCTTAAGGCATTGGGAACCGTTCGCCCGGCCAACGATCCCTGGGCCCTCATCGCTCGACTCTGTTTGTGTTTCAAGGCGTTCGACCACTTTGGCACCGAGCACTGGCTCAAAGAGATTCTTGGCTCGTTCCCCCGCGCGGCAGAGGCGCTCATCCGGCAAATCGAACTGCCCGTGGGCGTGTTCGCCCGCCTTGCCACCTTGCCCTATAGCGAGGACGAGCTCATCCTCGCCATCTCGGAGGCCACCGTCCTTTTGCAGGAAGGCGTCGACCCCATGGGTAAGGGCACCCTCAGCACGTGGCTGTACAACGAGGTGTCGCAGCGAAATCCCGAGGCTCTGCTGGCAGTTATGGCAGAGCAACGCGACAAGCAGGGAGGGCAGGAGGCATGAGGGGACAGGAGGAACTGGTTCGGCGCCTCGCGCTCAAGCGACGCCGGCGGCTGGGAACGATGTCGGAGGAGGCATACGCCGAACTCGAGCTGGCCGTGCGAGACAACCCCACGCACTTTGTGGACGACGCACAGGAGGAGGCGTTTGCCCTTGTCGCACAGGCGCTCGTGGAGCTTGAGGCCAACCAGCACGACGATGACCTGCTCGACGACCAGCAGTACCTCGAGCAGCGAGAGAAACGCCTCGCCAAGCTGGGTGCCACCTGCCAACAGGCGCTGCAAATCGACGAGCACTGCATCGACGCGGCTCTGCTGCTCGCGCTGAGCAAGGACCTTTCGCCAAACGACATGGTTGGTAGCCTGGTGGAGCTCGAGCGGCAGAGCGTGGAGCGTGAGGGAGCCGTTACGGCCACCGTTGCGGGCGACGCCTGGACCAACGTGTTTGCCCGGCCCCTGCTCCGCCTGCACAATGCCGTCGCACGCTATTGCCTGTGCACGACGCGATACGACCAGGCGCGCAAAAGAAGCATCGACCTCTTGGCAAAGGCACCGCTTGACGCCCTGGGTGCAAGCCTGACCTGCGCGCTTGCCATGGCTCGGCTTGAGGACGAGGAGGGCTTCTACTGGCTGGAGGGCCAAGAGGGTCATCGCGGCAACGCGTGGTTCCATCTGGGCAGGGCGATTCTGCTGTACAAGCTGGGACGCATGCCTGCCGCACGTCGTGCGCTGGGAGGATACGATCGCCTGTGCACTGCAGGTGCCTACGTGCTGTTGCAACCTGTATTTGTGGACACTTACCTCCCAGACCGGCCGGCCTTCCTGGCGCAGAGTTTCAGCGAGACCGTGCTGGCCGTGCACGAGGCCGACCCCATCATCTCGGACATCCCCGACTTCGCCGCATGGGCCTGCGACCAACCTGGGTTTCTTTTCTCTGCGCAGGAGTACGCACGCCAAAACGGCATGGAGTGGCGCGACTGGAACGAATAGGCCAACGTACCCGCAACGTGGTACGCGGGGGACTGTCCCCCGCGTACCACCGCGTTCGTTCTAGTGGCCCTTAATGGAGTCCAGGAAGTCCCTGGCGCGAGCGGTCTTGGGGTGGTCAAAGAACTCGTCGGGGGTGTTCTCCTCCACAATCTGGCCATCGGCCATAAACACCACGCGGTTGGACACGCGTCGGGCAAAGTTCATCTCGTGCGTGACCACCACCATGGTCATGCCCTCGCGCGCCAACTCCACCATAACCTCCAGCACCTCGTTAATCATCTCGGGGTCGAGCGCGGAGGTGGGCTCGTCGAAGAGCATCGCCTTGGGCTGCATGGCAAGTGAGCGCGCGATGGCCACACGCTGCTGCTGACCGCCCGAAAGCTGTGCCGGAACCTTGGCCGCCTGGGCATCCACGCCCACGCGACGCAGCAGCTCCATGGCACGGCTCGCGGCCTCGGCCTTGGGGATGCCCAGCACCTCGATGGGACCAAGCGTCACGTTTTGCAGAATGGTCTTGTGTGCGAACAGGTTGAAGCTCTGAAACACCATGCCGATCTCGGCACGCATCTGCGCCAGGGCCTTGCCCTCCTGCGGCAGCGGTTCGCCCTCAATAAGAATCTCTCCGGAGTCGATGGTCTCGAGCCGGTTGATGGTACGGCACAGGGTGGACTTGCCCGAACCAGATGGGCCAATGAGCACCAGCACCTCGCCCTTGTGCACGGTCAGGTTGATGTCCTGCAGCACGTGCAGGTCGCCATAGTGCTTGTCCACATGCCGAAGCTCGATTACGGGAGTCTGGTCTGCCATGGCGTCTCCTTAGGTTGGGTTCTCGGTGGTGCGCGAAATAATGGGATTGCCACTGCGACGCGCCATGCTAATGGACAGTTGGTTGATCGCGTAGTTCACCAAAATGTAGATGACGGCCGTTACCAGGTATACCGATACGACCGCATCGTTGGTGGTAATCAGCACGCGTCCGTTTTGCATGAGGTCGGGATAGCTCACCACGTAAGCCACCGTGGTGTCCTTAACCACCACCACGAGCTGGCTGATGAGCGACGGAATTACGATGCGCAGCGCCTGGGGCAGGACAATCTTGAACATGGTCTTGCCGGGAGTGAGGCCAATGGAGAGTGCCGCCTCGGTCTGTCCCTTGGGCACGGCATTCACACCCGCCCGAAACACCTCGGCCAGCACGCCCGACGCCGCAAGCGCCACGGGGATGGTGATCATCCAAAACGGCGACATGCGGATGCCAACGGTAGGCAGGCCCAGGTAGAAGAAGTAGATAAGCAGCAGGCTGGGCACACCGCGAAAGAAGTCGATAATAACGCGCGCCACGAACGCCAACGGCTTAATGCCGCTGGTCCGCGCAAGCATAAGCAGCACGCCCAACACCAGCGAGATAACCGCCGCCATCGCAGCCACCTTTACGGTGCCCACAAAACCGTTGAGCAAATACAGCCACGTGGTGGGGCGCGCAAAGAAGGCCCAGTACTTGGCATCAAGCTGACCGGTAACGTAGAACTGCCGCACGACGAGCGCCAGCCCAACGCACACCAGCGCAAGCGAGACGATGGTACCAATAACGGTAAGACGCTTGGTACGCGGGCCCGGGGCCTCGTAGAGCGCATCGCGCATGGACATGGTGTGGGCACTCATCGCAGGACCCTCACTTTCTTGTCAATGCGATTGCCAAGGACGCCCAGAAGCACCGACATGCCCGCATAGCACACTGCCGAAATAATAAACGGGACGATGCCGGCACCCGTGCTGCGTGTGGTGATGTAGCTCACCAAACCGGTGAGCTCCTGCGGGTTGAGGGGCACCTGCGAGCCAAGAGCCGTGGTAAGCATCGTGGCAATGAGCAGGTTGGTCATGGGCAGCACCGCGGAGCGGAGCGCCTGCGGAATCACAATCTTACGCATGGTTTGGGTAAAGGTAAGACCGATGGAGCGCGCCGCCTCGATCTGTCCCACACCAATGGCGTTGATGCCCGTCATAAAGTTCTCGGAGCCAAAGGCGGAGGCAAGAAGAACCACGGTGACCTCGACGCACGTCTTCCATGGCAGCACGATTTGTATGTTGGGCAGCGCATAGGCCACCAGCACCAGCAACGCAACGCCGGGAATGTTGCGAAAGATCTGCACATACAGATCGCCCACGAGACGAAGCGGCTTGATGGGTGACACGCGCATAACGGTTATAAGTATCGAAATGACCATAGCCAAACAAAAGCAGAGCGCCGTCATGCTGAGCGTTTGCATGATGGCCGTCGCGTAGTTTTGGCCATACTCCTCGAGGATTTGGGCAAAGTCCACGGGCGCCTCCCTTCAGTCACGCAAAACGAAACAAGGGGGAACGTGCCCCCTTGCTTCGCCCGTCCCATGTGCCGGGACCACTTCTTACTCGAACACGCCAATCGCGGGCGGCTTGGGAGCCTCGGTCGCGCCAATGCGGTTGCCGATGCTCAAAAACCACAGGGCCTCCCACGCCGAGAACTTGCCATCGGCAGGCTTCTCCAAAAGGGTAAGGAAGTCGTTGACGAACTCGACGGCACCCTTGGAGTCCTTGGACAGGCCGATGCCATAGGGGTCGATGGGACCAAACGGTTCGCCCACGATCTTGTACTTGTTGGGGTTGCGGGCAACGGCGCCCATCTGCATGGTGTTGTCGATGACGTAGGCGTCCACGCGCTTTTGCTCAAGAGCGAGGCGCGCCTCCTCGTCGGTGGTAAACTGCTGCAGCACGGCCTTAGGCGCGAGCTCCTCCATAATCTTGGGACCCGTGGAACCCGACTGCACGGCCACGTTCTTGCCATCGAGGTCGGCCAGACCGCTGATGTCGGCGTTGTCCTTGGTTACCAGGATGGACTGCTGGGAGGTGTAGTACGGGCCAGCGAAGTCGATCTTCTCCTGGCGCTCGGACGTCACGGAGTAGGTGGCGAACACGGCGTCCACCGTGTCGTTTTGCAGCACGGACTCACGCGTGTCCGACGTGACCTTAGTAAACGCAAAGTTCTTCTCGTCGCCGGTAATGTAGCGGGCGAGCAGCTGGAACAGTCCGGCGTCGAAGCCGCGATAGTGGCCGTCCTCGACGTTGAGCAGGCTAAAGAACGTGGAGGTCTCCACGCCGCCCACGCGCAGCTTGCCCGCCTCCTTGATCTTGGTGGCCCAGGCGCTCGCGGCAATAACGTCATCGGCAGCCACGGGACCATCGGCAAGGAACTTATCGAACTCGGCGGCATCAATAATGGGCGCCTCCTGCTCGTCCTTGACCTCGGCCTGCTGAGAATCCGCGGCAGGAGCCGGAGCCGCATTGTTGCCGCCGCATGCCGTCAGGCCGAGTGCGGCCGTGGAGCCCAAACCCAGGGCAAGAACCTGCCTACGGCTAAGCACGGCATCTGATAGAGACTTCATGAGAACCTCTTTTCTTACAAAGCGAGCACCTACAGCTATTAAATCGATGCATTAAATACTATCCGCACGCTGGGAATTAGTCAATCTTGGTAATCGTGGTGGCCGCGTCCTTTTGGGAAGTAACGGAAGAGGCAGCCATTCGTGGGTTTTGTATCGAGCGACCACAAGAGTGCTAGAGTGCATCTAGTCAAGCGCGCCGTGACTGACGGAGATTCGTGGATTACCACGGTGGAGCGGCGCGAAACAACAAGCCGACCGTCTGGGCAAGCCGATCCCACAGGGATGCGGCTTGTTTTGCTTAGAAAGGATGGCCATGCAAGACCTGCTTGAGTTGCTCAACAACAATCCCTATCCCGGCCGCGGCATCGTGGTGGGCAACAAGTGCGTGTACTACTGGATTATGGGGCGCAGCGCAAACAGCCAAAACCGCGTGTTTGTAACAACCGACGATGGCATTCGCACCGAGGCGTACAAGCCCGAGCTCGTGGAGGATCCCAGCCTGATCATGTATCACCCCGTTCGGACCATGGGCGACGACCTCGTGGTAACCAACGGTGACCAGACCGATACGATCGTGCAGATGGGCGACTTCTTTGCAGGCTGCCTCGCACGCGAGTTCGAGCCCGACGCGCCCAACTTCACCCCGCGCATCAGCGCCATCCTACACGCAGACGGATCGTTCGATCTGTCGATTCTTAAGCACCAGGAAAACGGCCGCTGCCTGCGCGAGTTCTTTTGCTACGAGGGCGCCGACGACGGCGTGGGCTACTTCCTCTCCACCTACGAGGCGGACGGCAACCCCCTGCCCACCTTTACCGGCGAGCCCATCGAGGTGTCCATGCCCGAACCCGACGAAGTGTGGGCAGCCCTCAACGCCAACAACAAGATCAGCCTCTACTGCAACACAGACGGCACGGTCACCATCTACAACAAGCACCTCGGCGACTAGGGACGCCCGAGAAGCGATGAGCGCGCGCTTCTCCGCAGCTCCAAGAGCTAGGCACGCCCATTCCAAACGCGCTGCGAAGCAGCGCACACACTTATCCCCAGCCGCGAGGAATGGGCTTTCGGTTGGGGAGACCACGCAAGGAAGGAGTGGCGGAGAAGAGCAAGCGCGCGAGTTCGCGAAGCGCTGTTTGAAGCGCGCGCTCTTCTTCGCGGCTCCAAGAGCTAGGCACGCCCATTCCAAACGCGCTGCGAAGCAGCGCACACACTTATCCCCAGCCGCGAGGAATGGGCTTTCGGTTGGGG
>CACZFB010000026.1 GCA_902780305.1 uncultured Coriobacteriaceae bacterium
GTCGCGGCGCCAGCCCTGCCAGCCGATCCTCTGCACGTGCGTGCGGTACTGGATGCCGCCCGCGCAGGGCAGGTCGGAGAGGCGGATGTTGATGCCCTCCAGACGGAAGCTGCGCCCGCTCGTGCCGCTCATCTCGCCGTCGGAGACGTAGCGCTGCCAGCCGATGCGCTGCACGTGCGTGCGGTAGCTGATGTGCGGCGTGGGTAGCTGCGGCGCGGGGGCGGGCGTCGGCGCGGGCGCGGGGGCCGGCGCGGGAGGAGCGACTATCCTGAACGTGGCGGACTTGGAGCCGGTGTAGTTGCCCTTGCCCGAAACCGTTACGGTGGCTGTACCGGCGTTGACGTTGTTTGCATAGGAAAGCGTATAGTCGGTGCCCTCACGCAGGGTGTAGGAGCCGTCTCTGACCGTTGGCTTTGGGGTCAGCGCCCTGCCGGTGTAGGTCTGGCTCGCGGGCGCGGCGACGGAGAACGCCGTCGAGCGGTCCACGCGAAGCTGGTAGGCTGCGTACGCTTCGCCGGCCTTGTGGTTGGCGTCACCGGCATCGCTCGCCCTCACGCGTACCTGATAGGTCCCCGGTTGCGTCCCGGCGGGTACCGAGACGGCACCCGTGGCCGAGTCGACGGTGAACCGTGCCGACATGGCGTCGAGCGAGGCGTTGGAGTACGCGATGCGCCCGGAGGCGCCGGAGGCGGCCACGTTGGCTGTGGTCTGCGTTGACGACGAGGGGGCGTACCTGCACGACACCGTCGCGGCCTTCGCGTGGGCCGAGACGGCCGAGGGTGCCTTAGCGATTCGGAACTCAACGTCGGCGAACCCGCCGTACCGGCCGCCGTAGCCGCGCCGCACATGCGCTGTCGCGGTGCCCGATTCCACGTTGTTCGAGAACGTCACCACGTAGTCGTACCCTTCCTCGAGCTCCTCGCCGGTAGCCGGGTCGCGGAGCGTGACCTGCGGTTCGACTGGGCTTCCTGTGTACATGAGGTCGTCGGGGAACGTGAGCGCACAGGTGTCGAGCTGAGGAAGCGTGTGCTCCGCGACAACCGGCACCTCTATGGTGGCCGTGCCATAGAAGCATCCCATGCCGTAGACGGTGACCACGCAGGTGCCGGGGGATGTGTTGCCGCTGTACGAGAGCCGGTAGTCGGTCCCCTCTATGAGCCCGGCCCGCTCGAGCCGTGGCTTTACGGGCGTGCCTTCGTAGAGGTACTCATCGGAGTCGAGGTCCTTCGCTCCAAGATACAGCTCCGCGATATCGATTCTGTTCGAGTAGAGGTACGTGGCCATCGCGTCTCCGGTGATGCCGCCGATGCCGAAGATGACCATGCCACCCGCGTCGTAGGCGCCGCTGCCGCCCGACGACGAGATCCACTCGGCGCGGTAGTCGACGCCTTCCGTTAGACGCATCCACGTTCCCTTGCCATCGGCGCCGTCCACCCACAGCCTCACTCCAATATGTGGCCTTGGGGCGGAGCCGTCGCGCGATAGGTACAGCGGATAGAGCTTCGTCTTGCCGCCGACGGTTGCTAGGCCATATGCTGTCGGCTCCTCGAACTCGAAATCGATGTCATCCTCCGTGATGGTCACCTCGGACGGGGCGAGCAGCCTGAACGGCAGCACACGCTCGCCTGTGAACTCCCCAATGCCGGTTATGACGACAAGCCCCGTGCCAGGACGGTCGTTGGAAAGGTAGGAAACGGTGTAGTCGACACCCTCCTTGAGGCTCGCCCACTGGGGACCAGCGTGCACGAGCGTCACCGCCGGGCGTACGGGGGTGCCACGGTACACGGCCACGCCCTCCTCGAGCTTGAACGGCACCCAGCGCGACACGTCGACGCGTGCCGCCACCTCATAGGGCAGCTCGACCGTCCCGACGAACTCGCCCAGACCGGTCACGACAGCGACCGCTGGACCAATCGTGTCGCCACCAAGGTAGGTTACCTCGTAGTCCGTGCCCTCCGCAAGCGGACGTTCTTGGTACCCGTTTCCATCGTACTCCCCATACAGTATCGCTGTCACCGCAGGGCGCGCCGGCACCTGCGATGCTGCGTACATCTCGCACTCAAGCCAAATATTCGCGTCGGACAAGCGTGTGGCGCCGATGCGAAACTCGGCCACCTTGGAGCCCTCATAGTTGCCCTTTCCGGTAATCGTAACCTTACCCGTTCCAGCCTCGACGTTGTCCGCGTACGAGAGGTCGTAGTCGGTGCCTTCAACGAGCGTCCTGTTGCCCATCCGCACCACAGGTTTGGGAGTGATGTCCTCCCCCGTACATAACTGTGCTTCGATTGGGTCGACCTCGGTCTCGGAGAGGTCCAGCGGCGTGATGGTCAGCTTGCCCGAGACGTACGTTACGGTGTAGTTTCCTTGCCTCGCGTCACCGGACGGGGTGATGGCGTACTCGCCTGCGTCATTGCCGGGCTCGCGGGAAATCGAGCAGGCGACCGAGTCGTCTCCCAAGAGTCCGTCAGACGTGGCGGTAAGCTCGGGGTCATCCATCCCATATGCTTTGGACTCATCCCGAGCAATCACGGTAACTGGCCTCGGAGCAATCGACCAGCGCAACTCCGCCTCTCCCGTGGTCCCGTCGGACCAGGCGTGGTTGGAGTCCGGTGCGACGGTCGCGGCGTAGCCCCCCGCATCGGTTGCGGACGTGACGCCGGACACCAGGACGCATCCGCCAGGCACCGCGACGCCCTCGTGCGGCGCGCCGTCGTAGACGAGGCCCTCGGTCGCAGCGGGCTTCTCGACCTGGGCGGGCGCGATCGACCAGCGCAACTCCGCCTCTCCCGTGGCCCCATCCGACCAAGCGTGGTTGGAGTCCGGGGCGACGATCGCCACGTAGTCCCCCGCATCGGTCGCGGACGTGGCCCCGGACACCAGAGCGCATCCGCCGGGCACCTGGACGCCCTCGTGCGGCGTGCCGTCGTAGACGAGGCCCTCAGCCGCAGCTGGTCTCTCGACCCGGGCGGGTGCAATTGACCAGCGAACCTCCACCTGCCCCGTGGTCCCATCCGACCAAGCGTGGTTGGAGTCCGGGGCGACGGTCGCCACGTAGTCGCCCGCATCGGTCGCAGACGTTTCCCCGGACACCAGAGCGCATCCGCCGGGCACCTGGACGCCCTCGTGCGGCGCGCCGTCGTAGACGAGACCCTCGATTGCAGCAGGCCTCTCGACCAGGGCGGGCGCGATTGTGAACTCTACCGTCTTTTCTCCTGTGTAGTTGCCCTTTCCGGTCACGGTGACGGTAGCTGTACCCACATCTGTGTTGTTCGCGTACGAGAGCTCGTAGTCATCGCCCTCGGTGAGGGTGGCATCTCCAATCCCTACGGTCAGCTGCTGGGTCGCGGCAGAGCCGTCCCAAGTCTTGTTAACCACTCCCCGAACCTCGGCGACCGACAAGTCGATCCTCGCAATCGTCAGCTTTCCCTGCACATACGCCACGACATAATCGCCCTGCTCGGCATCGCCAGAGGGCTTGATTTCGTACACTCCAATCCCCTCGCCAGAATCACGAGCAAGCGTGTAGGCAACATGTTCGTCGCCTATGAGGCCATCGACCTTCGCCGTAAATACGGGATCCCTCTCGCCACACTCCTTCACCTTGTCCTCGGCAGTCACCGTCACAGGCCTGGGAGCTATCGACCATCGAACCTCGCGATACTCGGTCGAGCCATCTGCCCACAAATGGTTCGCATCTGGCTTGACAATGGCGATGTAGGTGCCGACATGAGAAGCTGCATACGTACCGCTCAATTCGCAACCTTCGACAGGACCTATGCCAACTTGTTCCGTCCCGTCATATTCAAGGTCTCCAGACGCTGGGACATCAATCGCGGCGGGCGCAATCTCGAACCCCGACGTCACGCTTCCCGCGTAGTTGCCCTTGCCAGTGACGGTGACGGTCGCCGTTCCTGCATTGGTGTTGCTGGCATAGGATAACGTATAGTCGATGTCCTTCTTCAGCGCCGTTCCGTCAAGGGTTACCTTTGGTTCAGGCCTGTGCTCTGAGCCATTGTATGTCTCGTCCCCGATCTCGGCTACCACAGCCCTCGAAATCGGGATGCAGGAGATTGCAAACGTCGCTGTACATTCGCCTCTATACTCCCCCCATCCATGGATGATTACCGTGGCAGTTCCTCCGTCGATATTGTTTTGATACGATACCCAGTAGTCGTCCCTTGGCAGCAGCTCTGTTCCACCAAGCACGACTTTCGGCAACGGCCTTTTGTCGGTTCCGTCATACTCGAATGCGCCCTCAATCGTTACAACGGCTTCCGAAAGGTCGACGGTCCCTGATGGCTTTCCCTTTGTGTAGGTGTCGGCAATACCACCTAAGAGACGAGCAGGTGCGTCAACCTCATTAAGTGCCTCGGAGTACCATCCTGAGAAACCGTTGATGGTATACGACGGCAAACATCTGCGTAGCGTAAAGCCGTCACCTACCTTAACTCGCTCAAGCACTCTTCCACAGCCATTGAACATGTATGACGCGTCCGTCACAGACGACGTGTTCCAGCCGGAGAGGTCGAGGGAGGTCAGCGAGGAGCAGCCGTCGAACATGTTACGCATGACCTTCACCTTGGACGTGTCCCAACCAGTGAGGTCGATGGAGGTAAGCTTGTAGCAGCGCGTGAACATGCCCTCCATGGTCGTCACAGACGACGCGTCCCAGCCGGAGAGGTCGAGGGAGGTAAGGGACGTGCAGTTACGGAACATGTCAAACATGAACGTCACGGACGACACGTCCCAGTCGGAGAGGTCGAGGGAGGTCAGCGAGGAGCAGCCGAAGAACATGTTACGCATGTCCGTCACCTTGGACGTGTCCCAACCAGTGAGGTCGAGGGAGGTCAGCGACGTGCAGCCGTAAAACACGCCGTACATGTCCGTCACGGACGACGTGTTCCAGTCGGAGAGGTCGAGGGAGGAGAGCTGGGAGCAGCCGCCGAACACGCTAGACATGTCCGTCACGGACGACGTGTTCCAGTCCGAGAGGCCGAGGGAGGTAAGGGAGGAGCAGCCGCCGAACACGCTAGACATGTCTGTCACGGACGACACGTCCCAGTCGGAGAGGTCGAGGGTGGCAAGCTCGGAGCAGCCGCGGAACACGCCAGACATGTTGGTCACGGACGACACGTCCCAGTCGGAGAGGTCGAGGGTGGCAAGCTCGGAGCAGCCGGAGAACACCTCGTTCATCGACGTCACCTTGGACGTGTCCCAGCCGGAGAGGTCCAGGGAGGCGAGCGAGGAGCAGTAGTAGAACATGGAGGACATGGACGTCACGGACGACGCGTCGGCGCCGGAGAGGTCCATCGACGTCGCGGACGAGAAGCCGGAGAAGAGCCCCGAGCAGTCCGCGGGCAGCGCGACGCGGCCGGCGCCCTCGGCGGCGAAGGTGACCGACGTCACCTGGCTGGCCCACTGCCTCCAGGGCCTCTCCGAGGCGGGCCCTGCCTCGCCCGGGCGCACCACGAGCGCGAAGGAGGCGTCGATCTGCCACGGGCAGGTGCCCCAGGTGCCGGAGGCGACGACGTTGTTGGCGTCCTGAACTGACAGTAATATGCCCTTATCGTCCGCATCAACAGCGTCTTGTTTACTGTTCGCACCGTTTGATGAGACCTCAGCACTGGGTTTGTCTTGCTGCTCATCAACAGCAACCTCGGCGGCATCCCTTTCGGACGATGCGGCCTCCTGCTCAGAGTCACCCGAACCTCCCACGCTTACAGCACCAGTCGCCGTATTCTCATCTTCGACAGGAGTCTCCTCAACCGTCATGTCACCTTGCGCAGCATTGGGCTTGGCCGCACTTTCTGGTACGTCGACGACTTCGACATCGTCCGCCCCCTCGACCATCTCTGCGAGTGCTGGCACGGGTACCAGCGACAGCGACATGAGTACTGACAAAGCGGCAGCGGCAAGCCTTCGCGTACGGCTACTGATGGTAGACATGGCGTCCTCCCTCGGTCGGGGATTTGCGGTGCGTGATGTCTCTAATTTGTGCTTGGTTTGGTAAGAATTATATCATAGGCCACGCTCCGTGCATGCAAGGCTTTAAGGATACTCAAGACCCATAGTGTCGCTTTCATGGCCTCCATGGCCAGCTTCAAGCCATATGGAGACAGTCCCTCCGTTATCCACGGTGCCTCTTCCCAAGCGGACACCACCACAGCGGCCGGTCTTTGGCGCCCGGCCATGCGATTCCTGTATACTCTATAAATGCCTACGAATTGCCATGCCAAGAGCTTACGAGTGGGGTGCCTATGGACCAGGTGAGGGTAATAGAAGTCAAGAAGTCGGTGTTCGCGAGCAACGATCGCGCGGCAGACGACCTGCGCGCCGAGCTGCGGCGTCGTGGCACGTATCTGCTCAACCTCATGAGCTCGCCCGGATCGGGCAAGACCACCACGCTGGAGCGCACCATCGAGGCACTTGCCGACGAGCTGCGCATCGCGGTTATGGAGGCCGACATCGACTCCGACGTGGACACGCGTCGCGTGCTGGCCAAGGGCGTGCGTGCCATCCAGCTGCACACGGGCGGCATGTGTCACCTGGACGCGGGCATGACGCGGCAGGGCATCGACGAGCTGGGCGACGCCGACGCGGAGCTGGTCTTTTTGGAGAACGTGGGCAACCTGGTGTGCCCGGCGGAGTTCGACACGGGCGCATCCGCCAACGCCATGATCCTCTCGGTGCCCGAGGGGGACGACAAGCCGCTCAAGTATCCGCTCATGTTTCAGGTGTGCGATGTGGTGCTGGTAAACAAGATGGATGTCGCGCCCTACTTCGACTTCGATCTGGACCGGCTGCGCGCAAACGTGGCGCGCCGCAATCCGCAGGCCCGCGTGATTCCCATCTGCGCAAAGACGGGCGAGGGCATGGACGAATGGTACGCATGGTTGCGCGACGAGGTTCGCGCCTGGCAGGCATAGCAAGACGCTGCGACGGGGAGGAGAGGACCTATGGCAGACCACATCGACTGGAACGACGTGACGCTCACCGGAACGGAGGGCTTCCAATACCTGCGCGAGAGCATGCGCGGCGACATGACCGACGACGAGATCGCCGCGCGCAACGTGATTCCCACCACGGCGCCCGATGGTACGCCGCACCGCATCATCGCGGAAGAGTACATGACCGAGAACGAGGACGCCACCCACTACAAGCCCGCGTCCCCCGACGATCCCGGCCCCGCCGCCGCGCTGCCGCTCAAGCCGGGCGTCCTGCGCGAGGCGAAGAAGATCACCGACCGCATTCCCGTAAAGCTGGGCCTGCACAAGCTCACCGCCGAGGACCCGGAGTACTGGGGCCTGGGCAGCGTGATGACCGAGGAGGAGGCCGAGCTCACGCGCCACATGAAGGTGCGCGTGCCCGAGACCTTCGAGCAGATCGTGGCCGGCTGCGGCAAGCCGGCCGAGCGCGTGCAGGAGCTGCTCGACGCGCTGTCGTACAAGGGCATCATGGAGTACAACTGGGAGAACGAGGACGGAAAGAACCCCGAGGGGGTCAAGCGCTACGTGCTGCCGCGCTACGTGCCGGGCTCCGCGGAGTTCACGGTTATGAACCAGCGCCAGCTGGAGGAGCACCCCGAGCTGGGTACCTTCTTTGAGCGCATGACCTTCCTGCCGCTTACCGTGGCCACCAAGATGGTGCCGCCGGGAGGCGCCGGCATCGGCATGCACACCATCCCCGTGGAGCGCGCCATCAAGCAGGAGAGCCACTCCGTGAGCGTGGAGCACCTCTCGCACTGGCTCAAGAAGTACGACCACTATGCGGCGAGCTCCTGTTCGTGCGCGCTGGCCGAGCGCGCCCGCGGCGAGAACGGCGGCCGCGACCCGCAGGAGTGGTGCATCGGCATCGGCGACATGGCCGACTACCTGGTGGAGACCGGCAAGGGCCACTTCATCACCTACGACGAGGTACTCGACATCCTGGAGATGGCCGAGCACAACGGCTACGTGCACCAGATCACCAACATCGACGGCGAAAACAAGATCTTCGCCATCTGCAACTGCGACGTGAGCGTGTGCTACGCGCTGCGCACGAGCCAGCTGTTCAACACGCCCAACATGAGCCGCTCCGCCTACGTGGCGCACGTGGACCAAGAGAAGTGCGTGGCCTGCGCGGGCTGCGTGGAGGTGTGCCCGGCGGGCGCGGCCCAGCTCGGCCAGAAGCTCGTGACGGCGGACGGTCCGGTGAGCTATCCCCGTCAGCCCCTGCCCGACGCACGCGGCTGGGGCGAGGACGACTGGGATCCGGACTACAAGACCAACAACCGCATCGAGTGCCACGACACCGGTACCGCCCCGTGCAAGACGGCGTGCCCGGCGCATGTGAGCGTGCAGGGCTACCTGCGCCTTGCCGCGCAGGGTCGCTACCGCGACGCGCTGGCGCTCATCAAGCAGGAGAACCCGTTCCCGGCCGTGTGCGGTCGCGTGTGCAACAAGCGTTGCGAGGCCGCCTGCACCCGCGGCATCGTTGACGAGGCCGTGTCCATCGACGAGGTCAAGCGCTTCGTCGCCGAGAAGGACCTCGAGGCCGAGCACCGCTTCGTGCCCGAGCCGCGCATCCCGTCCACCCGTGGGCGCCTGCCGCAGAAGATTGCCATCATCGGCGCCGGCCCGGCGGGCCTGACGTGTGCATATTACCTGGCAAACATGGGCTACAACCCCACCGTGTTCGAGCGCGACGAGCTGCCGGGCGGCATGCTCACCTACGGCATCCCCAGCTACAAGCTGCCCAAGGACGTGGTCGCGGCCGAGATCGACGTTATGCGCGAGATGGGCGTCGAGATCCGCTGTGGCGTCGAGGTGGGCAAGGACGTGACCATCGCGGAGCTGCGCGAGCAGGGCTTCGAGGGCTTCTATGTGGCCATCGGCTGCCAGGGCGGGCGCAAGGCGGGCGTGCCGGGCGAGGACGCGCCGCAGGTGAGCACCGCCGTGTCGTTCCTGCGCACCGCGCTCGCCGATCCCGACCATGAGGTCGCGGGCGACACCGTGGTCATCGGCGGCGGCAACGTGGCCATCGACGCGGCGCGCGTGAGCGTGCGCTGCGGCTCGGCCAAGGTCACCATGGTGAGCCTCGAGCAGCGCGAACAGATGCCCGCGCTGCCGCATGAGATCGTGGAGGCCGAGGAGGACGGCGTCGAGCTGGCCTGCGGCTGGGGTCCCCTGCGCGTGGAGGTGGACGCGGACGGCAACGTGTGCGGCGTCACGCTCAAGCGCTGCACCAGCGTGTTTGCCAAGGACGGGTCCTTCTCACCGGTCTACGACGAGGACGACACGCAAACGATTCCGTGCAAGCACGTGGTGCTGGCCATCGGCCAGGCCATCGAGTGGGGCGACCTGCTGGAGGGCACCAAGGTCGCGTTCGGTCGCGGCAACGGTCCGGTGGCCGACGCAAAGACGTACCAGACGGACGAGCCGGACATCTTTGTGGGTGGCGACGTCTACACCGGTCCGCGCTTCGTGATCGACGCCGTGGCGGCGGGGCACGAGGCGGCCATCTCGCTGCACCGCTTCGTGCAGAAGGGCTCCTCGCTCACGGTGAGCCGCAACCAGCGCCACTACGTGGAGCTCGACAAGTCCGCGGTGGTGCTCAATCCCGGCAGCTACGACCACGCCGGACGTCAGGTTCCCTCCTGCGCCAAGGTGGACAAGGTCGTGCATCGCTGGACCGACCCCACGCGCACCTTCACCGAGGAGCAGATTCGCATCGAGACGGCCCGCTGCCTGTCGTGCGGCGCCAGCATCGTCGACCCCAACAAGTGCATTGGCTGCGGCCTGTGCACCACGCGCTGCGAGTTCGATGCCATCCACCTGCATCGCGACAACCCCGAGGCGTCCACCATGATGCGCGCGGAGGACAAGGTCAAGGCCGTGCTGCCCTATGCGGCCAAGCGCGGCATCCGCATCCTGCGCGGCAAGGTGGGACGGAAGCAGGCCTAGGCGTGCATGAGCTCGGCATTGTCTTTCACATGATAGACACGCTGACGGAGGTGGCCCAAGACAACGGGCTCACCTCCGTCTCGCGCGTGACCCTGGATCTGGGCGAGGTGTCGGGCGTCCTGCCCGACTACCTCAAGGACTGCTGGCGCTGGGCGGCCGACCGCACCGAGCTGCTGCGGGGCGCGGAGCTCGACGTGTGCCAGATCGATGCCGTCACGGTGTGCAACGACTGCGGGCGCACCTATGCCACGCTTCAGCACGGCAAGACCTGCCCGCACTGCGCGAGCGAGAACACCGTGCTGCTTCGCGGTCTGGAGATCGAGATTCGCGAGATTGAGGGCAGATAACGAGGCCGTGGCCGCAGCGGTGGCCACGGCGCAACCCGTTAGGCGCGTCGTGCGGCCGCCAGGTTGCGGTGGTGCAGCACGGTGATCACGACGACGGTCAGGCCCAGCAGGACGATGGCGGGCGCGACGGCCTCGGTTCCCATGCGGTCGCAAAAGAGCGTTCCCACAAAGGCCCCGGCCACGAACGTGACCACGATGCTCAAAAAGCGCAAGGCGCGCAGCAGCTCGCCGGTGTCGTGGTGGACGGTCCCCAAAAACAGGCTGTCCACGAACTTGCGTAGGTTTCCCGTGCTCATGGTGGTTGCGATGGCGTCACCCCTAAACGTGGAGAAGGTCTCGAACTGCATGGCCGCCACGAACGAGACGATGCAGTTTGCCAGCATGTTCCATCCTTCGCCTGCGGGAATGGCGATCACCAGCGCCAGGCCGCACATCTCGGACGCGAGCACCGCCCGCCGCACGAGCCTGCGGTTGCGCAGCGAGAGCATCTCGCTGAGGGAAAGCGACGCGAACAGCCCCAGCGAAAACGCGATGATGGGCAAGAGAAACGACAGGTAGGTGTCCTTCGCGCCGTTGGCGAGCGCGATGGCCAGCTTTACGATGTTGCCCGTCTGCGCGTTGGCAAAGACGCCGCCGCGCTCGAAGTACGTGTAGGCGTCCAGGTAGCCGCCCACCAGCGTGAGGAGGTAGGCGACGCGAAGACGCTGGTACGGCACAAGCGCTTTTGATGACTGGGCCATGGCTCCTCCTCGATGCGACCTTGGTATATGATAGCCGTCTGAGAGGCGATGCGGGCCATCGCGTGGCACGGTGCGAAAGGATTAGAGCATGGCGAGCGACTTGGTGCGGTTCTCGGTGGCGATGCCCCAGAGCCTGCTGGATCAGCTCGACGCGTACGTCGAGCGACGGGGGACCAGGCAGAACCGCTCGGAGGTGGTGCGCGACCTCGTGCGCGAGCGCCTGGTGGACGAGTCGCTCGCGGTTCCCGACGAGGAGGTCATCGGCTCCATAACCATGGTGTACGACCACCACACACAGGGTCTCTCGGCACGCCTGGACAAGATTCAACATCGCCACCACACCGAGATCCTGAGCACGATGCACGTGCATCTCGACCACGACGACTGCCTGGAGATACTGGCCGTGCGCGGTCCCGGGCAGCTCGTCTCGAACATGGCCGACTGCCTGTTGGGCCTCAAGGGTGTGAAGTACGGCCGCCTCAACTGTGTGGCCGTGAGGAAGTGAGCGCGGCGCCCTACAGCCCCATAACGCAGGAGCCGGTGCTCGGGCGGTCGCGGTCGCTCTTTACGTAGGTCGTGGCGGCGGCGCGCATGTTGCACTCGGCAAGCTCCAGCTCGCCGTCGACATAGGGCTGGTACATGGCGTCCACACCGCTGCTGAGGCCCGATACGCTGTCGCAGTCGTCTCCCCACGAGAGCGCCTGCTGCACAATACGAATGCGCTCCTCGCGCGTGGTGTCCTTTATCAGCTTGCTTCTGGCCATGGGCCCCTCCGTTCTTTGGCTGGCGGCCCATAGATTCTATCATGTAACATGGGTATAAAGAGTTTAGCCGGCGTCGAACAAGGAGAAGCCCATGGCCTACCAACTGCTCGCACTCGACATGGACGGTACGCTGCTCACCTCGCACAAGACCGTATCGGCACGGACGCGCGAGGCGCTGCGGGCGCTCGCGGCGCAGGGAACGCCCATCGCGTACTGCTCGGGCCGTTGCTTTAGGGAGCTCTTGGACTATCCTACCGAGTTGCCCTTTATCCGCTACGGCGTGCTTGCCAGCGGCGCGGTGGTGTACGACTTCGACGCGCGGCGCACGTTGGCCCTGCATCCGCTGGACGTGCAGGTCGTGGAGCAGGCCATGGCCATCGCCGACGCCGAGGAGCACATGACCCACGTGATGAGTGCCGAGTTCTCGGTGGTGCGCCCGCAGGACATCGATCAGATGGAACGCTTTGGGATGGGCGTGTACCAGGGCATGTTCCGGCAGATTTGCGAGACGCCCGACGACCTTGCGCCATGGGTGCGCGATCATGCGGGCGAGGTGGTAAAGGTCAACTTCTACCACCGCGACGCCGCGGCCCGCGACCGCACCCGCGCGCGGCTTGCCGAGTCGGGCCTGCCGCTTACGCTGGCCAACGCGGAGGAGACCTCGGTGGAGTGCAGTCCCCTGGGCATGAGCAAGGCCAAGGGCCTGCAGACGCTCGCGTCGTATGTGGGCTGCACGCTACAGGACGTGGTGGCGATCGGCGACTCCGACAACGACCTTGCGGCGCTCGAGGCCGTGGGCATGCCGGTTGCCATGGGCAACGCCACCGAGGCCATACGGCGCGTGGCGCACCTCGTGGTCGCGGACAACGACCACGACGGCATCGTGGAGGCTATCGATCGGCTGTTTGGCTGACTGGGAAAGGGATCAGACCCCTTTTCGCATTTTGCGCAGTTGCTTCACGCACAGCGCCATCTCGCCCAGGTACACGCGCTCGGGGTAGTCGTCCACGAGGTGGATGTCGGGCACGTAGTGCTCGCCCATCTCGCGCGCGAGCTCGGCGCGCAGCGCCACCACGTCGTCCACGGTGTCCACGGCAAGGTACACGGCCTCTGGTGCGGTGAGGGCGACGCTGGCAAGCGTCACGTTGGTGGCGATTTGGAACATCCCCTCCGCCGTCCAGCGCGCGTCGTCGTAGCTGTCATAGGGTGCGTAGCTAAAACGTCGCTCAAAGAACTTGGGCTCGCCGGCCAGGTTCTGGTTCCCCTGCACCAGCCGCCCCCCGAGCACGGTGCCCAGGCCGCCGGCCTCGTGGCCCAGTTCCTGCTTAAAGAACATCACGCTCTCGTGCTCGCTCTGGCTCATGTAGCAGGCGACGGCGGCCGCGTTGCAGTTGTTGTTCACGAACACGGGCAGGCCAAAGCGCTTGGAGAGGTGCGGGCCAAGGTCCAGCCCGTCTATGTCCAGGTCGCGTAGGCGTACGATGCCGCCAGACACCACGCCGGGCACGGCAATCCCAATCGCGTCGAGCTCATCGAGCCGTACGCTGCGCGCCTCCATCGTCTCGATAAGGTCCTCTATGTCGCGGAAGTTCACCTTGGGCTTGCGCACGAGGCCGTCTAGGATGCCCCGTCCGTGGTCGTAGAGCCGGTAGCTCAGGAGCGAGCCCGCCCGCACGGCGAACAGCGTGATTACGAGGATGCGAAAGTCGTTGGCAAGGTCACGGATGGGGCTCAGGCCCACCGTGTCCACGACGGACGGCTCGTCGTCGTGCAGCGCGTGCATGAGCAGGCGGATGGCAGCGGTGGCGTCGTAGGTGCCAAACACCTTGCCGGGTATCTCGAACACGAGCGCAAGTGGGTGTGCCTGCGCCATGTCGTGACGTAGGTGGGCGACCTGCGGCGCGAGCATGATGGCCGCAAAGTCCTGCGTGGCCTGCAGCGCCTGAGTGTACGACATGGCGCAGAACTCGTACTGGAGCCCCAGGGCCTGTGCCGCCTCATTCATCTTGTTGGCAAAGAACGTGGTGGTCATGGCGGAGGTGCAACACAGCAGCGCCTTGGTGGTCTGCTGGCGCTCGTTTGCGGCAAGCACCTCGGCCATCTCGGCAAAGAGCTCCTGGGCGCGCGTGAGATTCTCGAGCACGAAGTGCAGGAAGAACGACGCGTCCTGGTCGCCATGGCGCACGATGCGCAGCTCACAGATCTCGCGCTCGTCTGCGTGAGGGTAGAAGTTGACCTCTGCACGGGAGCGGGAAGTGTCCAGCACGATCTGGTCCCCGTGCTCCATGCGAACCGTCGCGTCCGCTGGATGCTGGGTGAGCACCCAAGCCCTGAATGCGGTCCCTACTTCGCTCTTCACAACGATGCGTTCCTCTCGACGGTCCTTCCTAAGCATTATAACGTTCGCATATCCCGCTGCCACGATGTGTGCCCGCCTGTACTCGGGTGATGCTAGGATAGTGCTGAGGAGACGTCACGAGAGGAGACGAACATGAAGCTTGGCATCGTTGGCACCGGAATGATTGTGCGTATGGTGGGGCCGAACCTTGCGTCGTGGGGCATCGACGTTGCGGCCATCGCGGGAACGCCCAGGTCGGCCGACCAGGTGGAGGAGCTCGCCCGCGAGCTTGGCGCGCAGGGCCGCTACACCGACTACCGCGACCTCGTGGCCGACGACGCCGTGGACACCGTGTATGTGGCCGTTCCCAACTTCCTGCACTTCGAAGTTGCCGAGGCCGCGCTTCGGGCGGGCAAGGACGTCGTTTGCGAGAAGCCTCTGGCGTCCAACGAGCGCGAGGCGGCCGAACTCGCTCAGATTGCCCGGGAGTGCGGGCGGTTCTTGTGGGAGGCCGTGGTAACCACGCGCCAGCCCAACTTCAGGCTCATCCGCGACGAGCTGCTGCCGCGCATCGGCACCGTCAAGCTCGTTACCGTCAACTACAGCCAGTACAGCAGCCGCTACGACGCCTTTCGTGCCGGCACGGTACTGCCCGCGTTCGACCCCGCAAAGGCCGGCGGTGCCATCATGGACCTGGGCCTGTACTGCCTGACGTTTACCATCGGCCTGTTTGGCGAGCCCGTCGGTGCGCGCTATCGTGCCAACATCGAGCGCAACATCGACACCAGCGGCGTGGTGGAGCTCGACTACGACGGGTTCCGCGCGGTAAATATCTGCGCCAAGGACTGCGGCGCACCGTCGTATGCCATCATCCAGGGAACTGATGGCTACATCCACATGGCGTCTCAGCCAAACGCCTGCGGTGGCATTACCCTGCACCTGAACGACGGGACCGAGGAGCGCTACGACCGCTCGCTGCCCGTTATGTGGGAGGGTGAATTCCGCGAGTTCTGCCGCCAGCAGGAGGCAGGCGACATGGACGAGTGCCTGCGGCAGCTCGAGCAGAGCCTGGCCGTGAACCGCGTGCAGAACACCGTGCGTCGCGAGGCCGGCGTGGTCTTTCCCACGGACTAACTGAGAAGAGGGGCCAAACCCCTTTTCTCATTTTCGCTAACGCAAGTTTTACGGTAAAAACTTGCGTTAGGATAGGGCGTTCCGCGCTAACGCAAGAAAACTTGCGTTAGCGTCGACTGAGCATGAGTCGCCTGGCATGCTCCCGATGCCGTCCTACCTGCAGCATGGGATATACTGTTTTTCCAAAGCTAGGGGTCACGCCCGCTTTTCTTATCCGAGGGAGGTGTCGCGCTTGCGCATACTGTTCGTGTGCCACGGCAACATCTGTCGCTCCACGATGGCCGAGTACGTGATGCGCGATCTGGTGCGCAAGGCTGGTCTCGGGCAGGCGGTGGTGGCCGACTCTGCCGCCGCCACGCACGATGCGCTGGGTATGGGTGTGCACCCGGGTACGCGGGAGGTGCTGCGCCGGCATGGCATCGCATGCGGTGGTCATCGCGCCACGCCCCTCAGAAGGTCCGACTACGCCCGCTACGACCTCATCGTGGGCATGGACGAGGAGAACCGACGCGACATGCTGCGCATTTTGGGCGGTGACCCCCAGCGTAAGGTCCATCTGTTGCTGGACTGGACCGACTCCCCGCGCGAGATCGACGACCCGTGGTACACCTGCGACTACGACGCCACCTACGCCGATGTGCGCCGCGGCTGTGAGGCGCTGCTCGCCGCGGTCGCCCCAATCTGAGAACTGAGAAAAGGGGTTTGGCCCCTTTTCTCATCGCAACATGGGAAGTATGTGCTGCCGGGCGATGCGTGACTGGTTGTCCAACCGGAGGGGTATACTTGCCTATCCGTACGGAGGTAGGAGGCAGGTATGGCCAAAGGTGACTTTTCGAGGAAGGCCGCAGACTGGATGCGCGGCCGCAACGGCAGTGACGAGCTGGGAACGATGTGCGTTATCGTCTCGCTCATCCTGGTGATCATCAACATATTCCTGCGCACGCTGTTCCTCAGCTTGGTGGCGCTGGCGCTCATGGCCTATGCGTGCTGGCGCATGTCGTCCAAGAACCTGGAGGCGCGCGAGAGCGAGAACGCCACGTTCGTGGGCATGTTCGGCCCGCTGGCCCGCTGGTTGCGGAACCCGGCTGCCGCGGTGGGGGAGTCTCGCACGTACAAGCACCTCAAGTGCCCGGAGTGCGGCCAGCGCGTGCGCGTGCCGCGCAAGAAGGGCAAGATACGTGTTACGTGTCCCAGCTGCCACGAGAAGTTCGAGGCGCGTACCTAGGCGCGGAGGGGACGCAACGTGTACACGGTCTTCTTGTGTGGGGGCATTGCGTCGGGCAAGTCCACGGTGTCGCGCATGCTGCGCGAGCGTGGTGCCCGCATCATTGACCTCGACGAGGTGTCCCGGGAGGTAACGGCACCGGGAGCGGAAGCGTGCCAGGTGCTGGCGCAGGCCTTTGGGGCAGACGTCCTGGACGATCGCGGAGCCCTGCGCAGGGACGTGCTTGCTCAGCGTGCGTTTGCCACGCCCCAGGGCACGGCCACGCTCGAACAGGTCGTGCACCCGCACATTCGTGCGCGCCTCGCCCAACTCCTCGAGGAGAACCGCGCGATGGCGGGTATGGCCGTGGTGGAGATCCCGCTGCTCGATAGGGTGGAGGACCTGCTGCCGCTGGCCGACGAGGTGCTGTGCGTTACGTGCCCGCTCGAGGTGCGACGCGTACGCGCGCAGCAGCGCGGCATGGAGCCGGCCGACTTCGACGCCCGCGCAAGCAGGCAGATAACCGACGAGTACCTGGTCGCGCATGCGACGACCGTTTTGACAAACGATGGCAACGAGGCCGACCTCAAGCGCAAGGTTGCGGCATGGTGGGACGAGCGCCCGTTGCGGAATGGAAAGGAAGCATGGAAATAGACACAAGAAACGCAGGCTTCTGGCGATGGTACCGCGTGCTGCCCCTCTTCCTTATGGCGGCGATCCTGGCGCTCTCGCTTGGGGTGGGCTTTATGCCCAAGCCCCTGGTGCGCAGCCTCTTCTTTCCGGTGAGCTATGCCGAGCGCATCGACGATGCCGCCGAGCGCCACGGCGTGGACGCCCATCTGGTTGCCGCCGTCATCCGCTGCGAGTCCGGGTGGAACGAGCAGGCGCAAAGCCGTGCCGGTGCCGTCGGACTTATGCAGCTTATGCCCGATACGGCCAAGATGGTCTCGCAGATGGGAACGGTGGACACCAACCACTACAACCCCAGCGACCTCACCGACCCGGCCACGAACATCGAGTACGGGACGGCATACCTCAGCTACCTGCAGTCGAACCTCGCGAACGACGACGAGGTGATTGCCGCATACAACGCGGGCCTGGGTTCCGTGCAAAGCTGGCAGGCGAGCAGCGACGGGACGGGCGAGTTCGTGGACTCCATTGCCTATCCCGAGACGAGGCACTACGTCGAGCGCGTTAACGAGGCCCTGCGGCAATACCAGCAGTACTATCCCAATCAGATGAGCACACGCTAACGTTCGCCGCGCGCCTGATGCCATGCGCCCGGGACGCGCGACGCCGAGAGGAGCTGTCATGTCGTCACAGGACGTGCGGACCACGCGCGAGCGCGTGGGTGCCGAGCTCAAGCGCTTTGGCTTGGAACATGGGGACGACCGACTTGAGGTGGTGGCACCCTACGAGCCCAGCGGCGACCAGCCCCAGGCCATAGCCAAACTTGCGGACGGCGTGCGGCGCGGGCTGCGCTACCAGACGCTTATGGGCGTCACGGGGTCGGGCAAGACGTTTAGCATGGCCAAGACCATAGAGGCCGTCAACAAGCCCACGCTCATCATGGAGCCCAACAAGACCTTGGCCGCGCAGGTTGCCAGCGAGATGCGCGAGATGTTCCCCAACAACTGCGTGGTCTACTTCGTGAGCTACTACGACTACTACCAGCCCGAGGCCTACGTCCCGCAAACCGACACCTTCATCGAGAAGGACGCCTCCATCAACGAGGAAGTGGAGAAGCTGCGTCATCAGGCCACCTCAAGTTTGCTTTCCCGGCGCGACGTCATCGTGGTGGCAAGCGTCAGTTGCATCTACGGCATTGGCAGCCCGCAGGACTATGCGGGACTCGCGCCCAACGTGAGCAAGGACGTGCCGCTCGAGCGCGACGACCTCATTCGCGACCTCATCGACATCCAATACGACCGCAACGACGTGGACCTGCAGCGCGGCATGTTCCGCGTGCGCGGCGACACGGTGGACGTGTTTCCCCCGTATGCCGAGAATCCCGTGCGCATTGGGTTCTTTGGCGACGAGGTGGAGCTCATCGCCGAGATAAGCGCCGTTACGGGCGAGGTCGTGCGCGAGTACGACGCCATTCCCATCTGGCCCGCCTCGCACTACGTGACCGAGCGGCCCAAGATTGCCCACGCCCTGCACACCATAAGCGAGGAGCTCGAGGGGCGCGTGGCCGAGCTCAAGGCGAGCGACATGATCCTGGAGGCGCAGCGTCTCTCTCAGCGCACGGGCTACGACCTGGAGATGCTGGAGACGATGGGCTTTTGCTCGGGAATCGAGAACTACTCGCGGCACCTGGACGGGCGCAAGCCTGGAGAGCCGCCCTACACCCTAATCGACTACTTCCCCTCTGACATGCTGTGCATCATCGACGAGAGCCACGTGACGGTGCCGCAGATTCGCGGCATGCACGAGGGTGACCGCTCGCGCAAGGTAACGCTCGTGGAGCATGGCTTCAGGCTGCCGTCGGCGCTCGACAACCGGCCACTGCGCTTCGACGAGTTCGAGAGCCGCGTGCCGCAGTTTATCTATGTCTCGGCCACGCCGGGCGACTACGAGGAGCGGGTCACCCAGCAGCAGGTTGAGCAGATCATCCGCCCAACCGGCCTGCTCGACCCCAAGATCGAGGTCCGGCCGGTCCGCGGCCAGATAGACGACCTGATGGCCGAGATTTCCGAGCGCACGGCCCGCAAGGAGCGCGTGCTGGTAACGACGCTCACCAAGCGCATGGCCGAGGACCTCACCGACCACCTTTTGGACGAGGGCGTGCGGGTAAACTACATGCACTCCGACACGGCCACGCTCGATCGCGTGGACATCATCCGCGAGCTGCGCGAGGGCAAGATCGACGTCCTGGTGGGCATCAACCTCCTGCGCGAGGGCCTGGACATCCCCGAGGTCTCGCTGGTGGCGATCCTGGACGCCGACAAGGAGGGATTCCTGCGCAACCGCCGCTCGCTCATCCAAACCATGGGTCGCGCCGCCCGCAACGTGAGCGGCGAGGTGATTATGTACGCCGACGAGGTCACCGACTCCATGCGCATCGCCATCGACGAGACGCGTCGCCGCCGCTCCATCCAGGAGGCCTACAACGCCGAGCACGGCATCGAGCCCAAAAGCGTGCGTAAGGCAATCAACGACATAACGAGCTTTATTCAGGAGGCCACGGCCACGCTCGACAGCAAGGAGCGCGAGGGCATGCACGGCGAGTTCGTAACGCCCTCGACTGCCGAGGAGGTGGCCGATGAGCTGGCTCGCCTGCCACGCGACGAGGTGATGCGCATCATTGCCGGCCTCGAGGAGGAGATGGCTGCCGCGGCCGACAGCATGGACTTCGAGCGCGCGGCCAAGGCTCGCGATCAGCTGGTCGAGCTCAAGGGCATGGTGGAGGGCAAGTCGTCCCAGGACGTGATGCGGAGCCTCAAGAAGAACGCGCGCAAGGGCAGCGACTACGCGCGCCGCCGCCCGTATCGGAAGCGCAAGAAGTACTAGGCACCCGTGGCTGGCTACACGCGCCGCTGTCGTGCGACCTCGAGGGCCGAGTTCGGGCTTGCAGGGCGCGTGACGTAGTCCGCAAGGTAGGGCACGCAGAACATGACCTGTCCTCGCGCCGGCGCGGCGATGGTTCCACTGTCGATGAGACGGGAACGGGCGCGGCTGAGGTTGTGACCCTCTTTGCCCAGCAGCCGTGCGATGTCGCGTGTTGTCGCGATTCGTGTTTCGCTCAGGCATGCGCTCATCGCCTGCAAATATGCGAGCTCCAGCTCGGACAGCTCGTCGACGAGTGGTTTGAGCGCGCGACGCTCGTACGCACGTATTGCCGTCGGCGTTACCTCGCTCACATCATGTGTACTAACCACATGGCTGCCGCCTTCGTCTATCGTGTTCACGTGATTGACAAGATAGTATCCCAACAATTGCATGAGATATGGGTGCCCATAGCTCGCCTCGTTGAGGCGGTCCGCCTCCTCCTTGCGTATGGACAAGCCCTCCACGCGTGCAAAGGCGTCCGCGAAAGCATCGCTTGCCTCGTCCCACGTAAAGAGGCCGAGTTCCTCATGGGAGGCCCGCCGCAAATACGTGCATCCGTCATGATGAATGATCCTACCGTGCGCATAGGGCAGGCCCGCAACGGCAAGCATAATGTTGTGCCCCTTGCGTGATGCCAGCTGGAAGGCGTTGCAGATGGCCGACACGTCGTCCAGGGACACCTTTTGCACCTCGTCGATCGTAACGAGCACGCCCTTTTTGTGTTGGTTGCACGCCTCAACGAGCAACGCCGGAAGGCTTTCTCTGCCATAGCGAATCGTCTTGGAAACCGATCCGGCGCTTAGGCTGCCACCCGTTCCGAGTATGCTCACACTGGCCTGCGGGCTGACCGTGGTTGTGGTCTCGTCGTGTCCGATGATTGCCTGTATGAGCTGTGCGATGGTGTCGTCGGGACCAAGGTCGATGGACATGCGCCCATTGCGTGATGCCCGTGTGGACAGCTGCTCGAGCAGCGCCGTCTTACCACAGCCCCTCGCACCGGTGAGAAAGAGGACACGGTCCTCGCTCCCTCGGTCCCGCATGGCGAGGTCAAAGCGTGCCAGTACGTCCTTCCTGCCAAAGAAGAAGTCTGGCTTTCCACCGAATATAGGAGAAAAGGGATTGCTGAACATGGCTCTCCTCGCAGTAGTATTTCTGCAACCATACTCTAAATCTGCGAAATCTGCAAATCTGCAAGTACGCTAAGCACAGCCTGACCAGCAGGTACCAGCCAATCAAAGGGGGTTATCCCCTTTGATTGGCCGCCAGTGGTGCCCGCTGGTAGGTACGGATGACGGCGGTGACGGCGCCGAGCACCAGCTGACGCTGCCGGGGGTCGAGCCGTGCCACCGCACGCAGCATCTTGGGCGTGGTGGTGCGCCAGTTCTGCCGCATCTCCGCCATGGTGTCCATGCCCGTGGCACTCAGCACCGAGAACACCGCGTCTACGAAGTCGGCCCGGTCCTCCGGGGTCGTGGTGGCAAGCCAGTCGTTAACCGTTGAGTCGAGCATGCGCGCCCCGGTGCCAACGCGCTCCTCGATCGCGAAGTCCAGCCCGTCCACCTCCCAGCTAAAGGGGTCGTGTTGCGCGAACCCCAGGTTGTGGCTGTGGACCACGGCGTACTCGTCCTCTTGGTTCTCGAAGATCATGCCGATCACCGACGACTGTGGAATGGTCTTGTCGATGAGCCGCGCGGTGTGCTGCCAGCGCGGGTCCGCCATCGTCTGGGCCGAGAATCCCGGACCGTCGTGCGAGAAGCACGTTGCCAGACGCGCACGTGTGGTAGGCAGGCACATCATGCCCGCATAGACGGCCAGGTTGCCGCCCTTGGAGTGACCGCCCGTCCACATCCGCCCAGAAGTCTGCTCGGCAACGCGCTCCAGGTAGCGCAGGGCAGACACCTGCGAGGGCACGGCCGTCTGGAAGGACATGTTGAAGTCCTCCTTCCAGCCGACCAAGGTGTTGTCGGTGCCCCGGTATGCCACGAAGGTCTCGTCCGGCGAGAGCACGAACGTGATGGCGGAAAACTGCTGCTCGGCGAGCTCATTGGTGCGCACCTCGTAGTTACATACGCGGACGCCGCGAAAGCGGGGGCTGGCGGCGACGGCGGCCAAAAGCTCGACGGTGCTCTGCGGGTCGTAGGCCTTGCCGCACATGGCGTCGAACCACTCGGCGCGATAGAGCGAACGCAGCGGCATGCCCCCGTTGGCAAGGGTGGGCAGTGCCTCATCGGGAATCTGGAGATACGAGAGGCACGAGAACACCAGGCTGTCCACACGGCAGAGGTCGCGCTGTGCGAACGTGTCGAGCTGGTCGCGAACGTAGTCGACCATGTTGGGGAAGTTGCGTGCCATCAGCGTGCTCCCATCTGTCGCTCGCAGGCGCGCACGATCGCCTCGGCGGTGCGCAGGCCGTCGGTGGCGGCGCTCATTATGCCGCCGGCGTATCCGGCGCCCTCGCCGCAGGGCCACAGGCCGCGTGTGCTCACGGACTGCCCGTCCTCGTCACGCGTCATGCGCACCGGTGAGCTGGAGCGCGTCTCCACGCCGGTGAGGACGGCGTCCGCCGCGTTGAACCCATGTAGCTTGCGCGCCATGAGGGGGATGGCGTCGCGCAGGGTGTCCAGCACGTAGGGCGGCAGTGTGCCTGCGATCGAGCCCCACGCCACGCCACGCGGGTAGGTGGGCGCCACGGTCCCCGCACCCGTCGAGGCGTTGCCACCCAGGAAGTCGCCCACCAGCTGGGCGGGCGCCACGAAGGAGCCGCCTCCCGCATCGAACGCCGCTTGCTCGCATGCGCGCTGCAAATCCACGCCCGCAAGCACGTCGTCACCGGGTAGGTCGTCGGGAAACACGTTGGCCAGCAGGCCGGCGTTGGCGTTGGCGCCCGCGCGGTCGGAGAGGCTCATGCCGTTGGTCACCACGCCGCCCGGCTCGCTCGCGGCCGCGACCACGTAGCCGCCGGGACACATACAAAACGAGAAGGCGCTGCGCCCGCCGGGAAGGTGCGTGGCGAGCTTGTACGAGGCGGCGCCGAGTGCGGGATGACCCGCGGAACGGCCGTAGAGCGCATGGTCGACGAGCGCCTGGGCGTGCTCGATGCGCATGCCCATGGCAAAGGTCTTGCGCTCGAGCGTTATGCCGGCGGCGCGCGCGAGCTCGAACACGTCGCGGGCGGAGTGGCCGCAGGCAAGCACGACGTGAGCGGCGCCCACGTGCTGCTCGCCAGTGTCCGAGGCCAGCGTGACGCCGCGCACCGTGCCGTCCGCGACGTCCAGCCCTACCAGCCGCGTGCGAAAGCGCACCTCGCCTCCCAGCTCCTCGATGCGCCGCACGAGGTTGGAGACCACGGTGGGCAGCACGTCGCTGCCCGCGTGCGGCTTGGCGTCCCACAGGATGCGTTGCTGGGCACCGGCATCTACCAAGGCCTCCAGGATGAGGCGGTGCGCCGTGCTCTTGGTTCCCGTGCCCAGCTTGCCGTCCGAGAAGGTCCCGGCGCCGCCCAGCCCAAACTGGATGTTGCTCTGCGGGTCGAGCTCGCCGGTCTCGTTGAATCGTCGGACTTTGGCCGTGCGTCGCTCGGCGTCGTCGCCACGCTCGACGAGCAGCGGGCGCAGGCCGGCACTCGCCAGAGCAAGCGCGCAAAAGAGCCCGGCGCAGCCGGCGCCCACCACCACGGGCCGCTCGTCTGGCGCGCTCTCCAAGCGCGCGGGAAGCTCGCGGGGTGTCACGGCAACGACACGAGCCCGCTTGCCGGCGCGACGCGCGATGTCGTGTTCGTCTCCGCGCACCTTTGCCCACACGGCAAAGGTCAGGACGATGGCGTCCTTCTTTCGTGCGTCGACGGAGCGCTTGCGCAGGTCGAGCTGCAGGATGTCGCCCGGGCGCACACGCAGCATGCGCACGAGCGCCTTGCGGCACGCGCGCGTTTCGGCGCGCTCGGTGCCGTCGAGCTGGCTGAGGGGAATGCGGATGCCGGATACCTCGATCATGCGCGTGCCTCCCGTCCCGCGGCGCGCCCCGCCACCATGCCGCTCTTCCAGGCCCAGGCGAGGTTGTACCCGCCGCAGGGGCCGTCCACGTCCACGGCCTCTCCGCAGGCGAAGACGCCGGGCATGCCACGCAGCTCGAGGGTGGCGGGATCGAGCGTCGCCGTGGCAAAACCACCGCGCGTCACCTGGGCCCGGTCCTGCTCCGCGAGCCCGGTAATCGTGAGCGAAAGCGACTTGGCACGCTGGATTGCTTGTGCCGCTGACGGGGTGTCGCTTGCCAAGAAGGCCGCAATCGTGGGGTCGAGCAGGCCGTCGAGGGTGTGCGTGGCAAGGCGGGTGGCCTGGTGCTCGTCGAGGTCGGGCAGCAGGTCGAGCACCAGCTCGTCGCCCGGCTGGGCGTGGCGCGACAGGTTGAACGCCGCGATGCCCGACACGCCGTAGTCGCGAAAGAGCAGCTCTCCCAGCTCGGATGCGACGCGTCTGCCGCCGCGCAACAGGGTTGCGCGCGCATGGATGCGGCGCCCGTCCACCTTGTCCAGATCGGCTCCCGTGCAGGCTATGGGGCACAGCACCGGCCTTGTGGGACCGACGAAGAGCCCCACGTCTGCGGCGATTCGCTGCGCGCCGCCTCCCGTCGCGACGATCACCCTGCTGGCGCCCATCGACTGCGGTACGTCTCCAAAGGCCTCGCCATAGCGAACCAAGAAGTCGCCGGCGACGCGCGCGACATGCGTGACCTCACGCGCGGGCGCGAGCACGACGCATGCGCGCCGGGCGCGTTCTAGCAACACGTTGCGCACGGAGGCGGCCTGACGAGAGAGGGGATAGAGCCGTCCCGCCCCCTCCTCGGCCCACGCAAGGCCACAGTCCGCAAAGAACGTGAGCACGTCGTCCAACCATCGCTCCTGGCAGACGGCCTCTACGAACGCGGGATCGTTGTAGAGCGTGGGGTCGAGGTGGCGGTTGGCAAAGTTGCAGCGTCCGTTGCCCGTGGCCAGGATGGTGCGTCCACAGGCAAGGTCGCGTTCGAGCACCACGACGCGTGCGCCCTCCTGGGCGGCCACGATGCCCGCAACGAGTCCCGCGGCGCCGCCGCCCACCACGCACACGTCCACATCCGTCGGGATGGCGACGCGTGCGGCCTCCCGCAGCAGCGATTCCCTGCGCTGGGCGCGACTCTCCCTCTTTTGCTTGCGTGGCATCTGGCTCCCCTTTAGTCTATGGTAACAGGTATGGCATTATACAAGTGTTGGCCGCCGCGCCCATCGGGGTGGTCTTGGCGTGCGTGACGATGGTGCGGGCGCGATGGAGGGCAGCACACGACGAAAGAGGTTTGCGTGCTTAACATAGCGATGACCCCCAATCTGTTGGGTATCGAGATATGTGGCGACTACGACGAGCTCAACCGTCTGTACGATGCCATTTGGGCCGTGGTCGGCCATGAGTACGAGCAGGAACCGGGAATCACCGAGCAGGGGGTCATTATGCGCACGCGCATGCTGGCCCTGTGCTACGACCTGCGCAAGGCCTATGAGGCCGGACGAAACGTGCGCTACGTGGACAACGGCATGGATCGTGACACGGCCCAGTATCTGGGCCTGGGCCTGCCACCGCTGCAGAACCTCCAGTACTCGGTGGAGGTGCTCTATCCCGAGGCCATCTACGAGGTGATGGTCCTCGGCGACCTGGTGCCGCGCTATCAGGCAAAACTCATCAAGAAGAAGAGCTTCTCGTACTTCGACGCAGGCGACCCGCGGGTGGTCTTCGACCCCGTGTGCGCGGAGGTCTGTCGGTATCAGGCCCTGGTGCTGGAAGCCGTGCGCGAGCGGACGAGCAGCAACACCTTTAGCCGTATTCGCAAGAAGGTGGCAGAGGGCCAGAGCATGGTGTCCGGTCTGTATCCGCAGTGGGTGGACGTCGTGAACATCGACTGGTGCTACATGACGCCCAAGAAGCGCCAGAGTGGCCTGAGCACCGTGGCGCGCGATCTTGCGGACTACTTCCACAACCCGGAGTATCTTGGCCTGCAGCAGGAGATTGACGCATATGTGCGCGAGACCGGCGCCACTCGGGATAACGTGAGCCTCTCGGGCTTGGACTATCCCGAGGATTACGAGTGGTAGCCCGCAGGTTGGCCGGTCCTCGCGGATCGGACGGCTGCGCGGACTAGTCCGAGACGTCGCTGTCCAGCACGGCGACGAACGCGTAGTCGGGGAAGCGCCGGTGCATCTCGTCCAGGACGCGCTGGCGCACGATCTCCCGGTTGCCTGCCTCGAAGGCGATCACCAGGTCGAAGGTGACGCCCTTCAGCTCGTCGTCCACGTACAGGCCGTGCACCTGCAGCACATGCGGCTCCTTGGCAACGATCTCGTCGAGCGCCTCGCGAATGGCGTGGGTCTCGCCATCCTGTGACGTGTTGGTCGCGTAGACGCCCACGGTGTGCAGGATTACGCCGCTCTCCCGGTAGACCTCGGTCTGGGTGGCTCGGGTAATGCGGTCGATGTCCTTGGCCGTGGCGTCCTCGTCCACCTCGACATGAACGGAACCCCACAGGCGCTGCGGGCCATAGTCCGAAAGAATCAGGTCGTAGGCGCCCTGCACACCGTCTATGGTGCAGGTCGTCTGCTTTATGGTGCGCGCCACGTCGGCGTCCACGCGCTCGCCCAGGACCTTGTCCAGGGCCTCGCGCATCATATCCACGCCGCTCTTCACGATAACGAGGGAGATGGCGCCGCCCAGCCAGGCCTCGACACTCATGCCGCAAAAGATGTACAGCAGTGCCGCGACCAGCGTGGAGGCCGAGATGATCGCGTCGAACGAGGCGTCGGCCCCCGAGGCTACCAGCGCGTCGGCGCCCAGGCGCTTGCCCGCCGCCGACACATAGCGTCCCAGCACCAGCTTGACCGCCACGGCCACTCCCACGATTACCAGGCCAATGGTGTCGTAGGAGGGCGTCTGCGGGTCGATGATGCCCTTTATGGACTCGACGAGCGAGGTGAGACCGGCCCACAACACGATGGCCGAAACGACCATGGCCGTAAGGTACTCGATGCGTCCGAAGCCGTAGGGGTGTTCGCGGTCCGCCGGCTTGGAGGCGAGCTTGGTGCCCACGATGGTGATGGCCGAGCTTGCCGCGTCCGACAGGTTGTTTACGGCGTCGAGGGTGATGGCGATGGAGTGCGAGAGCAGGCCGATGGCGGCCTTGAACCCCGCGAGCGCCACGTTTGCCAAGATGCCGATGATGCTTACCCGCACGATTTGTGATGAGCGCTTCTTGTCGTCCATGATGTCTCCCTTACGTGTGCTTTTGCACATTGTATATGAACCGGTTCGTCAGTCCGTCTTCGCCTATCAAAGACAATATGCCCATCGCAAGACGGAAAGGGAGGGAAGCCCCGCCTGCCGACACGCGCCTCGCCGGCGGTCGTGGGTTAGCATGGTGGCTTCC
>CACZFB010000027.1 GCA_902780305.1 uncultured Coriobacteriaceae bacterium
TTCTCCATGTCGCGAATCACCATCTTGTCCCAGCTCTCGCGGGCCTCGAAGTACAGCGTCTTGGCACGGTTGATGGCATCGAGCAACAGGCCGGCGTCGTAGCGATCGAACGTGAAGCCGTTGCCGGTGTCCTCGAACATGTTGTACGGCTCGACGGTGTCCTTGAGGCCGCCGGTCTCGCGTACGATGGGTGCGGAGCCATAGTGCATGGCGATGAGCTGCGTGAGGCCGCAGGGCTCAAACTGCGAGGGAACGAGGAAGGCGTCGCATGCGGCATAGATCTTGTGCGAGAGCGCCTCGTCGTAGGCGATGTAGGCGCACACCTGCCCCTTGTTGGCATTCTCGTAGTAACGGAACGAGTCCTCGTACTGCGGGTCGCCGGTGCCGAGCACCACGAGCTGGGTGTTGCCGTCGATAATCTGGGGCACGATGGCGTTTACCAGGTCGAGGCCCTTTTGGTTGGTGAGGCGCGAGATGAGGCCGATTACCATCTTGTCGGCGTTCTGCTCCAGGCCGAGTTCCTTTTGCAGGGCGAGCTTGTTGGCCTTCTTCTGCTCGATGGCGTCCTTCGTGCTGTAGGGCGCCTCGATGAGCTTGTCGGTGGCGGGGTTCCAAATCTCCACGTCGATGCCGTTTACGATGCCGCGCAGCTTGCCGCTGTGGTGACGCAGGTGCGCGTCGAGGCCCTCGCCATACTCCCAGGTCTGGATCTCGCCGGCGTAGGTGTTGCTCACCGTGGTAATCATGTCGGAGTAGGCAAGGCCACCCTTGAGCATGTTGGCCTCGGTCCACTCCTCCTGGAGCGCGCCCATGTTAAAGGCGCTGTCGGGCAGATTGGACCAGTACTTGAGGGTGGGGATGTTGTACTTGCCCTGGAAGCGCAGGTTGTGGATGGTGGTAACCACCTTCGAGCGGGCGAGCGGCGTCTCGTTGAACATGGTGCGCAGATACACGGGCACGAGTCCTGCCTGCCAGTCGTGGCAGTGGATGACATCCGGCGTCCAGTCCATGTAGTTGAGCGCGGCGAGCGCTGCCTTGCCGAAGTAGCAGAACTTGGGGATGTCGTCCACGAGGTTGGTGTAGGGGTTGCCGTTGGAGAAGAGCTCCTCGTTGTCGATGAAGTCGTATACGACGCCGTCCCACACGTACTCCATGATGCCCACGTAGAACGAGCGGCCGTCGGAGCACAGGTCCATGTCGAAGGAGCCGCGGTAGACCATCTTCTGCTTGTACTCGTCCTTGATGCACGCGTACTTGGGCAGGATCACCTTTACGTCGCAGTTGAGTTTTACCAGTGCCTTGGGCAGAGCGGACATAACGTCGCCCAGACCGCCGGTCTTTACGAACGGGTAGCACTCGGAGCCGATGAAGGCCACGCTGCGGCGGGGCTGCGGGAGCTCGGGCTCGGGAGCCGGTGCGGGCTCGGGCTCGGGTGCGGGCTTGGGCTCGGGTGCAGGCTTGGGCTTAGGTGCTGGTGCGGGCTTGGCGGCCTTCTTGGGCGCAGCGGCCTTCTTGGCGGGCGCTGCGGCCTTCTTGGCAGCCGTACTCACGCGCTTGGCCTTGGGCTTGGGCGTGGCCTTTGCGGCGGGCTTAGCCTCAGCCTTGACCTCGGGCTTAGCAGCGGGCTCGGCCTTGGCCGCGGGCTTAGCCTCGGCCTTGACCTCGGGCTTGGGCTCGGCCTTGGCCGCGGGCTTGGGCTCGGCCTTGGCCGCGGGCTTGGGCTCGGCCTTGGCCGCGGGCTCGGCCTTGGCCGCGGGCTTAGCCTCTGCCTTTGCCTCGGTCTTGGCTGCCGTAGCCTTGGGTTCGGCCTTCGCTGCTGCTGCTGCCTTGGGTGCGGGCTTCGCGGCCGTAGCCTTGGGCGCTGCTGCCTTGGGCTTTGCGGTGGAAGCCTTGGCCTTGGTCGCCGTGGCCTTGGGCTTGGCAGTGCGCTTGGCGGTCGTCTTTGCCGCAGCTGCCTTGGGCGTTGCCTCGGCCGTAACCTCTTTGGCCTCGGTTTCCGCGGTTACCTTCTTGGTTTGCTTTGTTGCCATGCTTACCTCCTTGTATGGAGCCTTCGTTACAAGGCCTTACCAACACTATGCCTATACCAATAGTAAGTCTCAGAAAAGAACGTATCGGCGAACATGACCAATCCATCGCTCAGTGCATGAGAAATAAAATGTGCACAAGGGATTTGGCCTCTTTTCCCAGGCGTTCACGGTCGCCGCGCAAATATAACAATAGAGGGTTACCGTGTGCCAAAAAACGCGTAAACTGGTCGTGGGTCCCCAAACGAGAGGAGTGCACATGATTCGCATTGGCATTATTGGCGCCGGCAATATTGCGCATCGCTTTGCCGCAAGCCTCGCTCACGAACCACGCGCGGAGCTCGTGGCCGCCGCGTGCAGGACGCAGCAGAAGGCCGAGGCGTTCCTCGAGGAGGTACCCCATTCCCAGGGTGCGCGGCACTACGGCAGTTACGACGAGCTGCTCGCCGACTCACGCGTTGATGCCGTCTATCTGGCACTTCCGCATGCCTATCATCACGAGTGGGCCATCAAGTCTTTGCGCGCTGGCAAGGCGGTGCTCTGCGAGAAGCCGGCGATGCTCACGGAAGCCCAGATGCGCGAGGTCGCAGGGGTCTCTCGCCGTGAGGGAAGGCTCTTTATGGAGGCCATGAAGCCGCGGTTCGTGCCACTGTACGAGCGGGTGGAGAGCGAGCTCGGCGCGATTGGCAGGCTTAAGAGCGTGGAGGCAACGCTCTGCAATAACATGCTTGGCCTCGTGGAAGGTGCGGGGACGTATCACATGACCCCTGGCCCCGGCGCGGGCGTGTTGCTGGACTGCGGGATCTACTGCGCAAGCTGGCTGGCGGCACTCTGTCCTCCGCTCGAGCTGGTACGTGCCCGCGTGGAGCGCATCGACGGCATTGACGTGTATGTGGACGCGCATTTTTGCGCTGAGGACGTGGATGCCCGGCTTGAGTGCGCCTTTAACGAGGCAAAGCCCCGCACGGCAACGCTGCTGGGCGAATGCGGCAGCATCGTGGTGGAGGAGTTGCACCGGCCGCAGCGGGCAACCGTGCACATTGACGGCGAGTCGCCAAGGGTTCTAGACGTTCCGTACGAGGTGGACGACTTCTATGGCGAGATACGCCATTTTGTGGACCTGCTCGAGCGCGGTGCAACCGAATCGCCTGCCATGTCGCTCGACGATTCCATTGCCTGTGCCAGGATACTGGACCAGGTGCGCGAGGGTGCCGCGTAGCGGTGCCTACAGTACCTCGTTCATCGCTCCGGAGCGAAAACCCTCGAGGTCGAGACTCACATAGGTGAAGCCAAGCTCGCGAAGATGCCGTACGATTCGCTCGCGCAAGGCCGGTTGCGCGATGCGAAGGATGTCCTGGTCTGGCACCTCGATGCGCGCGAGCGTGCCGGCATCGCCATGCACGCGCACGCGCAGCTGGCCAAGGCCGAGCGTGCGCAGGAACTCCTCGGCAGCCTCCACGCGAGCGAGCTTTTGGGCCGTAATGGTCTCTCCGTAGGCAAACCTCGAGGCGAGACAGGCGGCCGATGGCATGTTCCACACGGGAAGGCCCAGCTCGCGGGCAAGTGCCCGCACGTCGCTCTTGGCAAAGCCGCACATCTTGAGGGGGCTCTGCACGCCGAGCTCCGCAAGCGCCCGCATGCCAGGGCGATAGTCTCCCATGTCGTCGACGTTGGACCCGTCGACCACGTGTGCCATGCCATGCTGCGACGAAGCGTCCTTGAGCAGTGAGAACACCGCACGCTTGCAGAGATAGCAGCGATCGGGGGGATTCTGCGCGTAGCCAGGAACCGTGAGCTCATCGAATTCGACCAGCACGTGCTCGATGCCCTGTTCGGCACACCACGACTGGGCAAGTCGTACGTCACGCGTGGGCACGGCGCGGAGCTTCGCGGTTACGGCAATCATGTGTTCGCCCAGCACGTCGTGGGCGACCTTTGCGAGCAGGGTGGAGTCAACCCCTCCCGAGAACGCCACGGCCACACTGCCATAGTCGAAAAGCAGCCGCGCGAGGGCATCGTGCTTTTTGTTGAGCTCAGAATCCATGGGTCCTCCTTCCAGGACGGGTGCGCGGAGGCGACCGTGATGCGACGGGTACCGTCGTCGGCGCACACGGCAGGGCGCAATCCATTGTAGGCTATACTGGGACCGTTGGATGCTAAACCGCCGCTGGTGCAGCGGCTTTCTTGCACATAAGGCGAAAGGTGGAATCATGCTCGAAGTTGGTACCCTTGCCCCCGATTTCTCGCTGCCCGACCAAAACGGAGAGGTGCGATCCCTCAGCGACTATCGCGGCCAAAAGGTCGTCCTGTACTTCTACCCGCGAGACAACACCGCGGGATGCACCAAGCAAGCCTGCGCCTTTGGCGACCTGTACCCGCAGTTTACGGAGCGGGGCGCCGTGGTAATTGGCGTGAGCAAGGACAGCGTCGCGTCGCACAAGCGCTTCGAGCAGAAGTACGGCCTTCCGTTCGTGCTGCTCTCCGACACCAACAAGGAGGTCTTGCAGGCATACGACGTGTGGAAGGAGAAGAAGCTGTACGGCAAGGTCTCGATGGGCGTCGTGCGCACCACCTATCTTATCGACGAGAACGGCACGATTGCTAAGGCCTTTGGAAAAGTGAAGGCCGCGGACAACCCCGCGCAGATGCTAGGCGAGCTCGCGTGAGGGTGATCATAGCCCCGGCCAAGAAGATGGTGGAGGACGATGCGGTGGCGCCCTTGGGCCTGCCGACGTTCGTCGAGAATGCCGAGGCGCTGGCCGCATGGGTTCGCGGTCTTTCGTATGCCGAGCAAAAGGCGCTGTGGAAATGCAGCGATGCCATAGCGCGCCAGAATTCTGGCCGGTTCGAGCACATGGACTTGCGTGCCGGTCTTACGCCGGCCCTGCTGGCCTACGATGGCATCCAATACACGTATATGGCGCCAACGGTATTCGAGAGCGAGCAAATGGAGTACGTGCAGGAGCACCTGCGCATTCTTTCGGGGTTCTATGGCGTGCTGAGACCCATGGACGGCGTGGTGCCGTATCGGCTCGAGATGCAGGCAAAGGTGACGATTGGCGGTTGTAGGAACCTCTATGACTTTTGGGGAGACCGGCTGTATCGCGAGGTCATGGACAAGAGCGGCGTGTTGGTGAACCTTGCGTCGAAGGAGTATGCCAAGGCGATCGAGCGCTACCTCGGCCCCGACGACCGTTACATCACCTGCGTCTTCGGCGAGCTGGTGGGCGGCCGTGTGATACAAAAGGGCGTCTATGCCAAGATGGCTCGCGGCGAGATGGTGCGATTCCTTGCGAGCGAGCGGGCGCAGGAGCCAGAGGCCATGCGTGACTTCTCGTGGAGCGGGTACGCGTTTAGCGAGCAACGCTCGACCGACGACACGTACGTCTTTGTTCGCGACTAGGCACAGGCGATTCTCTGGTCGAGCGATGGACTCGTGGGGACCGGCGTCGTAGCGGCAGCCGTTGTACCCATCCGCTACGCTCCCAAGTAGTCGCGCAGTTGCCCGAGCTGCTCGAAGCAGTCGTAGCAGCCAAGCCAATAGAGGTCGCCGAGTGCCTCCAGGCTCGTCTCGAGCTTGCCCACCGTAACGGGCTCCGAGGGTGTGCAATGGTAGAGCCTTCCCTCGTCGTGCAATGTCTCGAGTTCGTCGCACTGGCGGTTGTAGTCCGCGTCGATTCCTTCCAGGGCACGTACCAGCTGGGGATAGCTGCCGTAGACGTGACGCGCCGCGACTGGGTCCTTTATGGCACGCCGGTACGATTGCTCGCGCGTACGGACCACCACGATCTTGTGGTATCCCTGCTCGATTGCCCACTCGTAGGGAATCTTGCAGGAACAGGCGCCGTCGAGGTAGGGGACGTTATCTATGTATACCATGGGCGATATGTAGGGCATCGTCGCCGTCGCTCGCAAGGCGAGCTGCATGTTGGCGCATGATCCCTTTTCGAAGTAGGTGGGGCGACCGGTCTCGCAGTTGGTTGCCACGGCCACGAACCTGCGGTTTGGCGCACTAAAGCGCTCTTCGTCGAACGGCTCCAAGATGCCGCGGTTCTCTACGATGAAGCCGACGTCCAGGATGGAGTGGGAGCGCATGAGCGCGCGGGCGCCCACATACCGGTCGTCGTGGCGATAGAGCAGGTTGATGCGTGCGGAGCGACCCGTTTGACCGGAGACGTAGTTCATGCCGCCGAGGGCGCCCGCCGAGACACCCACGACGCAGGAGAGGTTGAGGCCACAGAGCATCATGACGTCCAGGAATCCCTGCGTGTACAGGCCGCGAAACGCCCCTCCCTCCAGAACCAGACAACCTTCCACGACCTGCTCGGGCGCTCGCTCGGTGGGTATCTGGTCTATGTGAGAGTATGCTTTGCGGGCCATGGCGCCTCTTCCTCCGTGCCTGATGTGCGACGGACATTATAGTCCCACCGTGTGCGTGGTACAAAGGGGACTGTCCCCTGGACAAAGGGGACAGTCCCCTGTGTCCAGGGGACTGTCCCCTTTGTCCGGGATGCGGGCGAGCGCAACGTGCTATTGCGTGACTTCCCCAGGTCTGGGGCCTATGCTTGGGCTAACAGGATGCGAAGAAGGAGGTTGACATGAAGGTGGGACAGGCGATTAATGCCGCACGGCAGCGGGCGGGGTACACGCAGGAGCAACTCGCGGCAAAGGTCTTTGTGACGCGACAGGCGGTGAGTCGCTGGGAGCGAGGCGACAGCGAGCCGAGCATAGACATGCGCAAGCTCTTGGCGAGCGTTCTGGACATACCCGTGGTGGACCTGCTCGAGCTGCCCGACGCGCCGACCTGCCAGTGCTGCGGGACCCCGTTCGACGTGCCCAACATGCCCTTTGGGACGAACGCCGACGGGACCGAGAATCCCGACTACTGCGGTTGGTGCTACCAAAACGGGGAGTTTACCAGCAGCGGCCTGGATGACCTCATCGAGCGCAACGTTCCGTACCTGATGGATGCCACGGGCTATACGCAGGAGGAGGCCGTGTCGTTTATGGGCGCGGTGATGCCAACGCTCAAGCGGTGGCGCAGCGTGGAGAACCAAAACGTTGCGGGCAACGCCAAAAGAAGCTCGTTCTATGTGTGCCCCACCTGCGGAAACATCGTGTGGTCCATGGGGGAGGCAACGGTGGGGTGTTGCGAGAACGCGCTCGAGCCGCTGGTTGCGCACGCGAACGACGGGGTGCTTCGAGCACGGGTGGACGTGACGGACGGTCGCCAAGTCGTGCAGGTTGACCACCCCATGACCAAGGAGGACCATCTGTCCTTTATCGCGGCGGTCGGCGACGACCTCGTGCGCATCAAGCGGCTGTACCCCGAGCAGGAGGCAAGAGCCGAGTTTCCCCTGTTTGGCCCCTGTACGGTGTTTGCCTACGGCAGTGGCTGTGGCTTGGTTCGGCTCTAGCACGGCATACGCTGGCTGCAAAAAAGTGGCCCCCATTGATTGCCACTTGCGGCAATCAATGGGGGCCACCACCCTTGGTTGGCGCGGTTACTTGGCCTGTAGCGCGGCAACCGTCATGTAGTTGTACGCGGAGTTGAAGTGCGGGAGGAAGAAGATGTCCAGGAGCGCGAGCTCGTCGATGGTCACCTTCTTCTCGATTGCAAGACTAAACATGTTGATGTTGCCGCTCATGTCGTAGGTGGAGGCAAGTTGCGCACCCAGGATAACGCGCGAGGCCTTGTCGTACACGATCTTTATGGTCGTGTCGGGGTTGTCGTGCTCGATGAACGGCGCCTTCTGGCAGTCGGTTACCGTGGTGGTGAGCACCTCGATGCCCGCGCGCTTGGCCGCGGCCTCGGTGAGGCCGGTCGAGACCATCTTGAGGTCGAAGATGCAGATGCCGCTGGAACCCTGCACACCCAGCGTCTCCACAGGCGTGCCGCACACGTTGTGGCCGGCTACGATACCGCTCCTCACGGCGTTCGTGGCCAGCGCGATGTAGCCCGGCTCACCGTCGAGGCTGTTGTTGAATATGGTGGCGCAGTCGCCGACGGCATAGACGTCGGGCATGCTGGTTTGCTGGTGACGGTCGACGAGGAAGGCGCCGTTGGAGAAGAGCTTGAAAACCCCGCCCTCGGCCAGTGCTGTGTTGGGGCGGAAGCCGATGCACACGCAAACCATGTCCACGTCGTAGGCACCCTTGTTCGTAACGAGCTTGGTGACCTTGCCGTCCTCGCCCTCAAAGTGATCGACACCCTCTCCGTAGTGGGCCTCGATGCCGTTCTCCTCCAGATTTTTGGCCATCATTGCCGAGAACTCCGGGTCGAAGTTGTTTGCCATGCAGGTGGGAGCCATGTCCACCAGCAGCGTGTGACGGCCGCAGCGCTGGAATGCCTCCGCCAGCTCCACGCCGATGTAACCCGCGCCCACCACGGCCACGGTCTTTATGGAGTCGTCCTTGAGCTTCTCCACGACTTCCTGGGCGTTCTGGAACAGCTTGACCTGCTGGATGTTCTCCAGATCGCCGCCCTCGAAGCGCGGAATGATGGGAAGCGAACCGGTTGCCAGAATGAGCTTGTCGTACGACTCCTCGTAGGCGGTGCCGTCGGCGCCTGTGGCATAGACCACCTTGTTGGCGTAGTCGATGCGATCGACGGGGCACTCCATGTGGACGGTGGCTCCCTTGGCCTCGAACTGCTCCTTGGTCTGGTAGAACAGGCCGTCCGGGCCGCTGATCTGCTTGCCAATCCACAGGGCCATGCCGCATCCCAGGAAGCTGATGTTGGAGTTGGCGTCGAAGACGACCACCTCATTGCCCTCGTAGTTGTCGAGGATGGTGTTTATTGCGGCGGTGCCTGCATGATTGGCGCCAACGACAACGATCTTGCTCATAAAGGGGCTCCTCTCTCCATGGAGGTATACATAGCCCAAGATTAATGGAAAAGGGCGGTGGAGCGTCGACCGCATCGGGCAAAGCGATGCAGAAGGGCATGGACGGTTAACGCAACCAAAGGGGGTGACCCCCATTGAATGCCGCTTGCGGCAATCCATGGGGGTCACCCCTTGATAAGTGCGAAAGACGCAAAAAGCCTCGCTCTTGCCTACAGCAGGTCGGCAACCTTAACGCTGGCCGGATCGGTGACCTCGAGGAGCTTGTTTATGATCTCGGTGTAGGTGGTCTTGAACTCCTTGATGCGCTCGTCGGTGTAGATGTTGGCCATGTACGAGAGCATGCTGACCACGTTGTCCTCGGTCTCGAAGACCTGCAGCATGTTGCGGCGCAGCGCGGCCTCGTTGCGGGCGCTGAGCGTCTCCATGGAGGCGTCCATCTTGTCCAGGGCGCTCATGTCGGTGATGGCTGCGGTCTCGTACACCACGGCAATGTGGTCGGTCATATAGGGGTTCTCGTTTACGGTCACCCAGTCGTAGATGCTGTTGGCGATGACCTCCTCCGTCTTGACGGAGATGCTGTCGTACAGGTCGCGCAGCGTGTCGTAGGAGTCGAGCCTCAGGCCAAGCGGCAGGGAGTGGGCAAGGAGTCCGGCCGCGCACTGCTTGCGCTTGTCCACGCGGTTGTGGAAGGTGAAGTTAACGAGCACGTCGTGCTTGTTGGACATGCGGGCAAGCGTGAGTGCCGTGGCGACGTTTACAAAGTTGTTGCTGGAGATGCGGCAGTTCTCGCTCATCTTTGCCAGCGTGCTGGGCGACATGTTGGTCATGATGATGGCTTGGCCATTAACGTTGCCCGGCTCGTCCTTGTCGGGGATGATCTCGCCCATCCACTCGACGCCCTCGTAGTTCTTGCGGTAGTACTCAAACGCATTGCGATAGGCACTCGTGGAACGCAGGCGCTCCTCGTCCTCCAGGTAGGAATAGTACGTGTCGAGCTCGAGCGGCTCACCAGCATAGGCGCGCGCAAAGCTCTGGAAGATGATTTGCATGCTGGAGCCGTCCATAATGATGTGATGGAAGATGACCATCAGGTAGCAGTCGCTCTCGGTCTTGATGACGCGCATCTTGATCATGGGCTTGCCGAGCAACTGGAAGGTCTCGATCTGCGAGTCCTGCAGCTCCTCGAACTCGTCGTCGGTCATGTGCTCGACCTCGATGGTGGGCATGGCGGAGGCGTCGTAGCGCTGCTGCAGCTCGGCGTTGTCGTTGAACTCGAAAATCGTACCAAAGATGGGGTGGTTCTCCTGTACCTTGCGGGCTGCCTGCAGCAGGCGGTCGACGTCGGCATCCTCGCCAAACGAGAACAGGTAGGGGAAGATCCACATGGGCGCATCGGGGGTGAAGAGCTGGTAGTCGATGATGGAGACTTGGACCGCGGGAAGCTCGTGCGGAACCTTGCGCGCCTCCATCTCCTTCTCTTCCTCCGACAAACCAGTGTCGCCAGCCTTGAGCTTGTCCTCGTAGAGCTCCTCGATCTTTACCACGGTGCGACCCTGGTAGATGTCGATTGCGGAGAGCGCGTCAAGCCTCATGAGGCTGAGCACCTTCATTGCTGCCACCGAGTTGCCGCCCAGCGAGTAGAAGTCCTCGGTGATGCCAATGTGATCGACGCCCAGCGCCTGCTCGAAGGCCGCGCACAGCTGCTTCTCGAAGTCGTTGGTGGGCGCCACGTACTCGGCACGCTCCATGGTTGAGCGCGGGTTGGGCAGGTCCTTGCGCGCCAGCTTGCCATTGGGCAGGATGGGCGGCTCCTCGATCTGCATGAAGAAGGAGGGAATCATGTAGTAGGGGACCTTCTCGGACATCTTCTTGCGAATCTCGTCCTCGCTCTGCTCGAGCTCGCCCATGTAGTACACGCACACGAAGGACTCGCTGGGATCCTCGAAGCCCTTGGCAGCGGCCCAATCCTTGCCCGTGGCGTACTTGAAGGCGGCCTCGATCTCGGCGGGCTCGATGCGGTTGCCGTCGATCTTGATCATGTCGTTTGCGCGGCCCACCAGGATGATGTCGCCGTTCTCGTTCCTAAAGCCAAGGTCGTTGGTGTGATACCAGCCGTCGCGAAGGGCCTCGGCGGTCTGCTCGGGCAGGTTGATGTAGCCGCGCATAAAGGGGTTCTCGTAGATGAGCTCGCCGGTCTCGCCCTCGGGAACGTCGTTGCCCTCTTCGTCCACGATGCGAATCTGGATGATGGGGCTGTTGGGCTTGCCCACGGGGCACACGTCGTAGGGCTTGTCGATAACGAACTGGCACAGGGTGAAGAAGCCCTCGCTCATGGCGTAGTTGTTTACCAGCTCGATGCCGGGCAGGTACACGCCGTTGGCGGGCTCGCTGCCGGTGTGCACGATCTTGAGGTAGGGCCCAAGGTCGTCGCCCACCGCGCGGATGAGGGACGGCGAGAGGTACGTGAGGTTGATCTTGTTCTGGATGTAGTAGCGAATGAGCTTGCGCGGGTTCTTAACCGTGGCGTACGGAGGTTTGCCACGAGGGCGTCGAGCTTGATGTCGCCGAACTCGTGCAACACGCCCTTGGGACGACCGGTCGAACCCGAGGTGTACACGGCGAAAGCCGCGTCGTGGTCGTCGGGGCGCTCGTAGCCAGCCAGCGGCTCCTCGTTCTTAATTTGCTCCCACAGGTCCATGTCTATGGTGAGCTTGCAGCCGCAATCCAGCTTGATGAGCTCGATGCGGTCGGGTGCGTAGGTGTCTTCCACCACGACGAAAGCGGCGCCGGCCTTCCAGACGCCCATCATGGCAACGATGGGACGAATGCCTCGGGGCAGGCAGATCATGACGAAGTCGTTCGTTCCGATGCCCTGACGCTTGAGGTAGCCATAGATGCGTGCGGAAAGGTCGTCGATGCGCGCTCGCGTCCAGCCCTTGTAGTGTTGGTCATCCACCAACATGGGAAGATCCGGCATTTCGTGAGTCCACTTGGCGAACGCGTCCATGCAGTAGGGCACGTTGCTCAGAACGCTCAAATCCATTGGTGCTCCTTTCTCGTGGGGCATTTGCCGTTGGTATGCCCCGTAGGATACGCTCATACAGAGCCAATAATAGCAAACGTTGTCCGTTTGACAACAGCCGGGCCGCTTGACTTCGTGGGCGTCGCGCAAGAGAATCGTGGATGGCGAAATTCGGCGTTGGGAGGCGGTACGCGTGAACATTCCACTGCCAGGCATCGTGCTCAATGGCTTCATTGCGCCGATGTCGATCGTCGCGTGGTTGCAGCTTGCGTTGGGAAGGCACATGGTTGACGACGCGACAAGGCTTGCGACGGGAGGAGTGGAGAGCCTCAAGTACTTTACGGTGCAGTCCAACCTGTTCTCCGGGCTGGCCTGTCTTGCATACGTGGTGTGCTGTGGTCTGTTTGGCCCTCCTCCCGCTTGGCTCGTTGCCTTAAAACTCGTGGCGACCACTGCGGTGATGGTTACGTTCCTCACGGTAATAGCCATTTTGGGACGCGCGTTTGGCTGGGGAAAGATGTACGCGGGAGGCAACCTATGGATGCATCTGGTGCTTCCGCTGCTTGCGGCCGTGGATCTTTGCCTGTTCGTGCCGGTTGGTCGGCTGCCCCTTTGGGTGACGGCGTTGGGCATGGCCCCTACGTTGCTCTATGGTGTGGGCTACCTGGCAGCGCTGATACGCCATGGTCGCGAGGAGAACGGCAAGGTGTACGATTTCTACGGTTTCTTACGCTGGGGCACTAACAGGGCCCCCGTTGTTGCCCTTTCCATGCTCTTCGGCTCGTGGGGCGTGGCTTTGTTGCTGTATGGGGTAAGCTCGCTGCTTTGCATGGCGTAGGAATCCGATGCAGTACAATATGCGCTGGCAGGGCGCTTCGGCGTACGTGGAAGTCAGGGGGCAACATGGGCACGTTCTCTAAGTACCTTCGCTATCGCGGACAGGGCAAGGAAGCAAACGTCGTCAACGTCGAGCGGTTTGGAACGCCGGCACACTCGCTTTTTATCTCGACCAACTTTTTGTCGTTCAAACAGAAGACCAAGATCGTGGAGGAGGACGGCTCGGTTGCGTACCGCGCCAAGTCACGCGAGATCTCGCTGCACGACAAGACCACCATTAAGGATGCGAGCGGGCAGCTCGTCGCCAAGGTGGAGAAGAAGGTCCTCACCCTGCGCGAGTATCACCGTGTGACGATGGCGGACGGCACGAGGTTCGACATAGCGCACGAGCTGTTCCAGCTCTACGACGACACCGCCGAGATAACGGATTTGGGCTGGACGCTGCGGGGCAACTATGCGTCACTCAACTTCGAGCTGTACGACGAGGGCGAGAACATCATCGCCGTGGTGGGCAAGAAGCTCGTCTCCATTAAGGACAAGTACGCGCTCGACATCTACCAGCCCGAGCTCGAGCAGGAGGTGGTCGCGGTGCTCATCGCCCTGCAGCACACGCTGCGCGGCCGCACGAAGACCGGCAGGTCGTCCTCGCTGATGGCCGACGTCATGCGCAGGCTCTAGGGCTTGTGGCGACGCCGGAAGCGCTCGCAGCCGACATGTTTTCCTGTATGCCCGACGAGCTTTGCCGAGCATACGCCTCACAGAGCTGAGGGCTGTGCCAGAGCTTGGCTACCCATGCCTCATGCGCGTGCCAGCAGGCCGGGCAAGGTTTGCAGCGTGCAGGCCTGCACGTTCGTCCACTCCGCGGGAAACGCCGAGCGCAGCTCCCGCTCCATAAACCGGTCGTCGAGGAGCAGCACCGTTCCGTGGTCCTTCTCGGTGCGCATAAGACGCCCGGCAGCCTGCAGGACCTTGATCAGACCCGGATAGGTGTAGGCATAGACAAAGCCTTGGCTTCCCTTGGCGTCGAAGTATTCCCGAATCACCTCTCGCTCGGCGGTGGCCCTGGGCATACCTGTGCCGACCACGACCACGCCCACAAGCGACTCGCCGGGCAGGTCGATGCTCTCGCCAAAGATGCCGCCGAGCACGCAGAGCCCCACCAGGCTCCGGGTGGTGCCGTGCTCCTGGCGGAACCTAGCAACAAAGCGCTCGCGCTCGTCCTCGAACATGCCGCTGTGTTGTTGCACGACCGTGGTCCCGTCGCCCGCGATTGGCGCATAGGCCCTCGCGACCTCGCCGGCCATGGCGTAGGAGGGGAGAAAGACGAGGTAGTTGCCCGGGCGTGCCTGCACCAAGGTCACCAGGTACGCGGCGATGTGGGCGTAGAGCTGCGGGCCGCGGCGCGAGTAGCGGGCGCTGACGTCCGTGCCAACGAGGACCTGCTGTCGGCGGTAGTCGAAGCTGGAGGGAGCGTGGAGCGATTCGTCGCCGTCCTGTGCCCCAAGCAGGTCGCGATGGTATTCCATGGGCAGCAGCGTTCCCGAGAAGAACACGGCTGCCTTGGCTTGCTCCAGGCGCTCTTCCAGGTCGTGGCTTGGGTCCACGCAGCAGATCCTGAGCTTTCTGCCGCCACGCTCGGCCCGGGCGAGATAGGTGACGTAGCCCACTTCGGCTCGCTGCAGGGCACCAAGAAGGCTGCGCACGCCGAGGCCCATGTCCCGCAGCGCAAGATAGGTCTCGACCATGCTCCCGTCTGGCGCCTTTCCGTGCCCATCGGAGCCTCCGGTTGCGAAGGGGGGCTGCTCGAGCGCGGTGTCGATGCCGTTTGAGAGGGCCTCGAGCGCTCCGACGAACGCATCGCTGATGTGGACCTTCTGGTGGTCTGGCTGACCTCCGCGCACACGGCCCCCGCGCCCACGGGAGTTTGGGCGAGCGTTGGCTGGCAGCGCCTTGTCCCAGGTGGGAAACGTGAGGATGACGTCGCGCACGGTTTGCGCCAGCGTCGCGAAGGTACCTCTTTTGCGCAGGAGTCGCTCCATTCCCTCGAGGTCGCAGACCGCGAGCTCGGCACGGTACATCTTGCGCATGCGCTCCGCAAGGTTGTGGGCCTCGTCGACGAGGTAGACGGTGCCGGCGCCACTCGGCTCGTTCGCGACGCCCAAAAGGCCTGCCGACGGGGCAAACGCGTAGTGGTAGTCACACACGATGACGTCGGCCCACCGTGCCGCGTCTCGTTGTAGCTCGTAGGGACAAACGTGGTGGTGTGCCGCGACGTTGGTCACGCATGTGGCGTCCAGCACGCCGTGAGTGGAGATCGCCTCGAAGAGCGCGTCGTTTACCGCGTCGTAGTGGCCGCGGGCGAGCGGGCACTCAAGGGGGTTGCACAGCGAAGCCAGGGGACGTGCCCGTACGTCTGCGTCGTGCGCGTTGCGGCGAATCGGGCAGATCTTGTTGCGTGCCGTGACGACCAGCACGTTGGCGCTCAGACCCTGTTGCCTGAGGAGGTCAAGGCATTCAAGGGCAGACTGACGCGTTGTGGTCTTTGCCGTGAGGTAGGCGATGCGTGGGACCTCGTTTGCGCCCATGGCCTTGAGCGCGGGATACAGGGTCGCAATCGTCTTGCCGGAGCCGGTGGGCGCCTGCACGTACAGGCGCCTGCCCGCATGGATCGCACGGGTGACGCCATCCATAATCTGCCGCTGGCCCTCCCGTGCCTCGAGGGGGAAGGCGAGCGCATGGAGGGACCGCCCGCGCAACTTGTCGTGTGCGACGCGCCATGCGGCCCAGCGCTGGGCCCTGCGCAGGAGCTGGAAGAACCAAGCCTCGATGTCGGGCACCGCGTATGCGCGCTCGATCTGGCGCATCTCTCCGGTGGTCATGCTCACGTAGGTGAGCCTTACCGTCACCTGATCCCCAAAGGCGGAGCCTAGCGTCGTGGAGCCTCGGGTGCCGCGGAGGTAGAGATAGGCATAGCAGAGCGCCTGTGCCTCGTGGATGGCTTCGGGCTCGTCGATGGCGGACACGTCGCGCGACACGCCCTTGATCTCGTCGACGAGCAGGGGATGGGTTCCGTCGTCGATGATGCCGTCGGCCCTTCCCTCGACGCGCAGAAAGAAGCCGGCCTGATCGCGCACGGCCTCCTCGAGAATCTGGAGGCGTGCCGCGTGCGGACTAAAGGAGCCGTCGGGAAAGAAGAAGGCGTCTGCCAGCGACACCTCCGCTTGGTAGGCCCTGCCGCCTGCTGCCTGCAGCGTTCGGTGGATGTTGCTTCCGGCCTGCATGGCCTCGATGCCACCGCGTCCGTCGCGCTCCGCATCGATGTTGCCCGAACGTAGAAGGAACTCGACGAGCCGACGCACCGACGTCCGCAGCGTTCGCATGTGCCCCCTTTCCTCGCTTGTTGCCATCTGGAACGTAGCAGCTTGCCCGCCGCAAATCAAGCCGCCGCACCCGCCGAGGTTGCCGCCCTTCGCGATTCCGGTAGATACGGTCGCGATGGTACAATCCCCAACAAGGTCGGGGCCGATGATTTCGATGGGGGCATTTTGGCGATTGCGAACCCGCACGACTGCCGGTCATGGTATGTTACGGATGAGCTGCTGGCTTATCACGACCACGAATGGGGCTATCCCGTGCACGATGACCAGAGGCTCTTTCAGATGCTCTGCCTGGAAGGCGCGAGCGTGGGCCTCTCGTGGCGCACGATTCTGCACAAGCGACCGGCGTATCGGCGCCTCTTTCACGACTTCGACATCGATGCCTGCGCCGCCATGCCCGACGAGGAGCTCGAGAGGGCCCTTGGCGATCCGGCAATCGTGCGCTCGCGGCCCAAGGTGTTCGCGGTGCGGAGCAACGCGCAGGCGGCGCAGGACATCCGGCGGGAGTTTGGCAGCCTTGACGCGTACCTGTGGGGCTCTGTTGACGGCCGACAGGTGGTGGGCGCGTGGCAGAGCATGGACCAGATTCCCACGCAAACCGAATTGTCCCGCAAGGTGTCGGCCGACCTCAGGCGTCGTGGCATGCTCTTTGTGGGACCTGTTATTACGTACTCGTTCCTGCAGGCGGTTGGTATCGTAAACGACCACCTGCTTTCCTGCGACCGCCGCGAGGCATGCATGGACTGAGAAAAGGGGTTTGGCCCCTTTTCTCAGCGTGGTAAAGTCAGGGGCGGACGATGTCATGAGGGCGCAAGGACAGGAGAGAATATGAACGTCGCAATCATTGGCGCCATGGAGACCGAGGTCGTGCGGCTGAAGGGTCTGATGCAGGATGCGCGCAGCACAAGCTTCGCGGGACTGGACTTCGTCGTGGGCACGCTGGCCGAGGCGAACGTCGTAATCGTGCGCAGCGGCATAGGCAAGGTGAATGCGGCGCGTTGCACGCAGGCGCTCTGCGACCATTTTGCGCCGGATGTCATCATCAACACGGGTGTTGCCGGATCCCTGCAAGAGGATCTTCGCATTGGCGACGTCGTGGTGTCCAGCGACCTCGTCCAATACGACATGGACGCACGGGGCTTCGGTTACGCCCTCGGCGAGGTGCCACAGCTTGGCATGACCTACTTCGAGGCGGACGGGCGTCTGGTGCAGGCGACCCTCGATGCAGCTCGCGCGCTGGGTATTAAGGCGCGCGTGGGTCGTGTGGCAAGTGGCGACCGGTGCATTGACGACGAGGCGAGCAAGCAGCTCATCGTCAGCGGGTTTGACGCAAGCTGCTGCGAGATGGAGGGTGCTGCCATCGCGCAGGTGGCCTGCCTGAACAAGGTGCCGTTCGTTGTCGTGCGCGCCATCTCCGACAACGCGGACGACGCCGAGGTGGAAAACGAATTCGAGGATATGGCCGCAGACATCAGTTCCCGTCTTGTCGAGCGCATGCTGCAGCACCTGGTCTGAGAAAAGGGGCCAAGCCCCTTTTCTCGCTTCGCCGGGTGGTTACACGAATTGCTCCGAAAAGGGCCACTTTTTTGGCGATGTGTGTCGTTTTTGGGTGTCGCGAAATACGGGGCCGCATTTTTGGGCCTCCTACCTGCGGCGATGGCAGGCCGCTTTGGCTACGGTGGACGTTCGAGACTCAAAAACGACACACATCGCCAGATACTTGGCTCTTTTTGACCCGAAACGTGTAACCACCTGCATCCGATCTGTCGAAGTGCGCTGAGAAAGTGGCCAAACCCCTTACCCGCAGGCAGGGGCAGGCCAGCCTGTACAGGCAAGGGGGACCCTAGCTGCCGATTCGCGAGGGCGTGTCGTCTGCCTGCGCCTTTGCAGCGATGCCGCAGACATGGATGTCCTAATCTGTACAGTTAGCCCCACCCTTGCCTGCATGGCCCTTGGGACGCGCACCCGAGGTCGTCTCTCTCCAGCCCCTGACCCATGGGGATGGCGAGCCGCTCGACCTCCTCGGCAAACCCCTGCGAGGCGACGATGACACATACCTTCGGAAAGTGCCTGAGCGCGTCGTCTGGTCGTAGAGCGCGGAAAAGTTCTTTGGGTTGTTGTCGCAATTGCCCAAGAGGCAGTTGATGTAGTCTTCGCCCACCGGGTCGTATGCCTCGCGCGTGCCAGGGGCCTCGTTTTCCAAGCTGAACACGAGTGTTCCTGACGACTTGTCGCCAAGCCTTTTGAGGAAGGGGAGCCAATCGCTTCTGTTGGCGCGCATCAGGCGGAGGAAGTCAAGCTGCGTTTCGCCCTCTGGCGCCAGCGCATGGAAGAAGGTCTCTGTTCGGTGCGGGGAGAAGGGTTTCTCCTGCAGAGGCATGCCGGCGGAGATGGCTGGCCCTCGGAAGGAGGGGTCGTAGGCGAAGGACGGCCCTGCGTCGGCGGTGGACGGGCAGGGCGTACAAGCTGGCTGGTCATAGCGGGGGTCGAGCTCGGCGCGATATCCCCGTGACGTTCTTCGCAGGGGCATAGGGCCCTTCAGTGTTCATCTCCTTACAAATTTGTATGAAACGGACACCACGGGCGACTAGGAACCAATGAGAAAAGGGGCCAAACCCCTTTTCTCAGTTTAAGGCGACCAGCCAGTCGGAGAGCAGGCGCGTGCGGGAGTCGAAGGCGCAGCCGACGCGGTGCACCTGGCGCGAATCGGCGGAGAAGGGTTCGGCGTAGCCGTTCGCCTCGATCTGCGCGAGCGCCTCCTCGGCCGTCCCGTCGCGCTTGAGCTCCATCACGTAGACGTGGGAGGTCGCCTCGACGACGACGTCGGCGCGCCCGCGCGCCTGGCGCACCTCCGTCCGCACGTAGCGGCCCAGCAGCTCGAACACCAGCCAGATCACCGCCTGGAAGTAGTTCTCGAAGGGGTCGTCCTCGCGGGTGTAGGGGATGCTCGCGAACAGCGCCGCCAGCACGTCTCGGATGCCGTCGGTGTCGCCTGCCTCCAAGAGGCGACGGAGCGTGTACACGTCGGTGCCGCGCGACTCGGAGTAGCCCGGCGCCCAGGCGGACAGCAGGCCCTTCTCGAGGCCGTGGCGCACCTCGGCGTTGGGCACCGCGAGCGTGTACTCGCCGACGAGGGGGTCGGCCGACACTATGGTGAGGTAGCCCGCCTGGAACATGAGCGGGATCGGGTCGGGGTCGTCGGCGCGGTAGTCCGAGAGGCGCCCCTCGTCCGCGTAGATGGTGCCGTCGGTGAGCCTCCTGGGGTCGAGCATCGCGTCTCGCATGCGGCGCACGAGGAACGTCGGCGTGCCAGTCTCGAACCACCACGAGCCCACCCGGCGCTTATGTAGCGCGTTGAGCAGGCTGAAGGGGTTGTACACCCTGCGCCCGTCGGGCTGTCCGTCCGCTGCGGCAGGCCCGTCGGGGTGGAAGCAGTAGCCGTCGTACTGCGCCCGCAGCGCCTCGAGGCACCCGGCTGCGTCCAGCCCGAGCTGCACGGCGAGGGCCTCGAGCTCCGGGGCGAAGCCAGCCACCAGCTCGGACTCCGTGACGCCGCAGATCCCGGCGTAGTCGCGCTCCAGCGAGACGTCGCTCAGCTGGTTGAGGTCGCTGAAGATGGACACCTTGGAGAACTTGGTCACGCCGGTGAGGAAGGCGAACCGCAGGTGGTCGTCGGCCTTTTTCAGGACCGAGAAGAACCCCTTGAGGACGCCCCGGTTGCGCTCGAGCAGGGACTCGTCCTCCATGACGTCGAGGAGCGGCTTGTCGTACTCGTCGACGAGCACCGCCGCGCGGTGGCCGGACTGGGCGTGGGCCGCCTCGATCAGGTCCTGGAACCGGCCTCCGAGCGTGACGGCGCCGCTCGCGCCGTAGACCCTCTCCCAGCGAGCGAGCTGCTCCCCGAGCGCGTCCTCGAGCGCCGCCGTGCGGTAGTCCTGGCCGGTGAAGTCGAAGTGGAACACTGGCCGCGCCACCCACGCCTCGCGGCCCTCGGCCTCGGCCTCGGCCCCCTCCAGCCGTTCGATCTCGAGGCCCTCGAAGAGCTCGCGCCGCCCCTCGAAGTAGGCGCGCATGGTAGAGACCAGCAGGCTCTTGCCGAAGCGCCGCGGGCGGCTGAGGAAGTAGGGCTTGCCCTCGCTCGCCAGCTTGTATACGTAGGCGGTCTTGTCGACGTACACGTAGCCGTCGCGTCGTATGCTCTCGAAGCTCTGGATCCCTATGGGCAGCTTGCGCGCCATGGCGCCTCCCTTCGCAGCGGTCTCTCGCCCTGATTCTAGCATGTGCCGTGCACGTCTGAAGGGCCGTCCCCCTCTATTGGTGGGCATCGCGCAACTGGGAAAAGGGGCAAAACCCCTTCTCAGTTTCGCGCAGCCCGCCTATCGGTTGAGCTTGGCCATGGACGTGATGGTGGAGATACCCATCGGGCAGACGTCCATGCAGGTGAGCGACTTGGAGCAGGCGTTGCCAAAGTGGCGCGCGTACACCTTGCGTATGTCGCGGGCTTTCTGGCGGTTCCTGGCGTGGACGAGGTAGCAGTCGTTGGCGAACACCGCGCCAAAGAAGCTGTTACCGCTGGTGTAGTTGGGGCAAATCTCAAGGCATAGGCCGCACTTGAGGCACTTGGCCGCCTCGTACTGACGCGCGAAGTCCTCACCGGCCTTGGGCTGGTACTCCCCAATAAAGACGTTGCCGCGCTTGAGGTTGTCCTGGATCGAGGTCCGGTCGGTCGCCAGGTCGCGGATCGTGGGAAACTTGGTGAGCGGCGCCAAAACGACCTCGTCGCAATCGAGATCGCGCACGAAGGTGTCGCACGCCAAGGCCGGCATCCCGTTGATCACCATGGCACAGGCGCCGCACGCGCCCTGCAGACACGAGCATTCCCAGGCGATGCGCCGCGTGGGCTGCCCGTCGGCGTTAACGATGTCGTCGTGGTAGTTGAGGTAGTCCAGCATGCCGGCCACAGACGTGTCCCTTGGCCCGTCGTAGTCGAAGGACTCCCAGTACGGCTCGGCGGTGGGGGATTCCTGACGCAGGACCCTAACTCTCATATGCGCACTCCTTGTCTGTCCACACCCGGTAGGCACCGTCGTCGTAAGAGACCAACGTGGCACACGCGTAGTCGTCCAGGGTTTGTGGTGCGTCGATGCGCCAGTGCGAGCCACGGCTCTCCCTCCTCGCGAGCGCGCAGGACAGAGCGGCGTGCGCGGTGGCGAGCATACCCTCCAGGCTGTAGTTCTCGTACGCCGACACGCTGGGGTCGTAGTGGATGCGCCCCGCGACCGACTGGTAGTACTCGACGCTCTGCAGGCCCTCGAGCAGGCTCTTCTGGGACCGGACGATGCCCATGTGCTCCTGCATGACGTCGGCAAGCATGTCGCGCATGTAGGCGACCGGGAAGGGGCTCGTTGCGTCGAAGCTCGCCGCCAGACCTCGCTGCTCGCGTGTCACGACGTGCGAGAAGTCGGGACGCGACTCCGGATTCGCCCTGTTACAGAGGTCGTCTGCCGCGACGCGCCCGCCATAGAGCGCCGCGAGCAGCGAGTTTCCGCCCAACCGATTGGCGCCGTGATACATCGACGCGCACTCGCCGACGGCATACAGCCGCTCGATGTTGGTCTCGTGGTTGAGGTGCACGGCCAGGCCGCCCATAAAAAAGTGCACCGACGGCGCCACGGGAATGGGTTGGGCGCAGACGTCGATGCCGCGGTACTTCCAACACAGGTCGCGTACCTCCTGCAGACGCTGCCCGATGAGCCTCCCGTCGAGGAAGGAGATGTCCAGGAACACGTCTTGGCCGGTTTCTTGCATCGTGCGAGACACGACGTCGCGGGTCATGAGGTTGCCTTTGGGCCCGAACTTGTCCTCCATAAAGTAGACACGCTGGCCGCCGTCCTCAAAGAAGAGCCTGCCGCCCTCACCGCGCGCGGCCTCGCTCACGAGCATGCGCTTTTGGTCGGTCTCGAGCGTGGTGGGGTGGAACTGGACGAACTCCAGGTTCTTGAGCAGGGCCCCCTGCATAAAGAGCCGCCCTGCAGCGTAGCCGTCGCACAGGACCGATCCGGTGGTCTTGCCAAACAGCGCGTTCTGCCCGCCGACGGCCATCACCACCGCGTTCGCGTACACAGGAACCAGCTCGCGCGTTCGCTCGTCGAACAGCAGCGCGCCGTGGCACACGCCGTCGGCGATGAGCGCGGAGTGGAAGTGCATGCGGAGCTTGCGGACTATGGCGCCGGTGGCCTCGTGACGACGGACCTCCATAACGAGGGCCGAGACGATCTGCTTGCCCGTGGAGGACCCGCAAAAGTAGGTACGCTTGTGTGACTGCCCGCCGAAGGCCCGACGCATCGGGCGCCCCTGGCCGTCGAGCGAGAAGACCGTCCCGATGCTCTCCAGGTACCCGATGATGTCTGCTGCGTGCGAGCAAAGCCCCGTGACGGCGTTCTTGCCCGCGATCCATGAGCCGCCTCGCAGCGTGTCCTCGACGTGGCTGGCCACCGAGTCGCCCTCCTCGCGCTGCTCGGTCACGGCGTTGATGCCACCTGCCGCCATAACGGACTGGGACCGCTCGGAGGGATATGGCGAGACGAGCGTCACGCGCACGTTCTGCTCAGCGCAGCGAACGGCGCATGCCATGCCCGCGATGCCGCTACCAATTATCAACACCTCTCTCATGGCGCACCTCACGCGAAGACGAACATGCCCAGCTGGCCCCGCACTACGACGAAGGCGGCGACGAGGAACAGGCAGGTGCAGACGACGTAGACGATGCGGTCGATGCGAGCCTGCGTCTCTTTGCTGGTCAGCAGGCCAAGCGTGATGAGCGCGCGAGAGAATGACGTCGCGACGTGCAGAGCGACCACGGCATAGAACGCGACCTGGGCCAGCAGGACGAGCCCGAACACAGGCCACGCCCCGCTCTGCGACGTGTCCTTGAGGATGTTGAAGGTGTTGAGGTGCACGATGAGGAGCGGAAAGATGAGGGCAGCCGAGACGCGCTGGATTATTGTTCGTCGATTCTGCCGCCAGTAGGGGGCGACGCGCGTCCCGTCGCCCAGTAGGAAGACGGAGCACATCCCCGCAACCGCGTGCAGGCAGGCGCACACGATAACGGGCGCCGCCGTGAGCATCTTGAGCATGGGGTTGTAGTAGGACGTGAGGTAGCAGAACACGCTGTACCCCACATGCACGAGCAGGGCGAGTATGGTGAGCAGTGCGAGCACGGCACTTGCCTTTTTGAGTCCCATGTTGGCCCCTTCCTCAACTGGAAACGACTCGGTTCTTGCCCGCCTTCTTGCCTTCGTAGAGCCTCTTGTCCGCGGCGTTGATCCACTCGCTCGTCGTGAACCCCTCCTCGTAGGTCGCGACCCCAATCGTGATGGTAACGGCCACGCGATGCTCCTCGTACCACAGGGACTGCCCCTCGACCGCCCGTCTGGCTCGATCGAGCAGCTCCAACTGAGACTCCAGGTTATCGCCAATGATCCCCATCGCAAGGAACTCCTCGCCGCCCCATCGGCATACCTGAGCATCTTTTAGGTTTTCCTGCAGCAGGTGGGCGACGCTCTGCAGGACGAAGTCGCCGCAGTTGTGGCCATAGGTGTCGTTGACCCGCTTAAAGTCGTCGATGTCGGCAAGCGCGACCCAGCACCGGTTGAGGTACCCGCTCTTGGAAAGCTTGTCCAAATAGTCGGTCACGAAATAGCGGTTTGGCAGCCCCGTAAGCTTGTCGTGCATCAGGCGGTTGGCAAGGGCCTTCTCGGATCTGGTGGCCTCGCGCACGAAGGCCTGTAGCACCAAGGTCGAGACGGCAAACACGACTGCCCCCAGCGAGAGTCGCAGGAGCAGCGATACCGTTTGGGGCATGCTGTAGGGGGCAGGCCGAAGGACGCTCACGGCGCATGTGGATAGATATGCGGTCGCCCCAAGCATGCACAGGGGGAGGGCGTGGGCATGCCGAATGCCAAGAAAGCGCTCGAGGTACTCCGCAAAGAACACGACAGCGCTCATGCCCACAAGGGTAACCTGAAAGTCGCTGTTCCAACCGGTGAGCAGTATCGCGCATGCCATGTGGGCCACCACCTCCACGTACATGAGGTCGGTGTAGAGCCCCAGCATTCCCTTATGGATGAGCGCGAACGTAAGCGCGTAGAAGATGACGCTCCCTATGTTGAAGTAGACCATCGGCGTTACGCCGCAGTGCCAGAAGATCGCAAGCATCGCGACGTGCACAAACAGAAAGCACGTGGATATAAAGCGCGCCATGCGCTTAACGCCGCCAATGTCCAGCGTGCCGTCCATGCGATTTCTCACCTCACAACTGCCTGCCAAGACGATCTCGTATAAACCTTAGCAAAGCTCATACAAAAGAGCGAAGACGTTCGGCGAAGCGTCGTTGAAAGGATGGGCGACTGTAGGTGACGGTGTCCGTTTGGGAAGGGGCGCCACAGACCGGGCCGTAAAACGATAGAATCGATGGAGAAGGATGGTGAGGCCCATGACTCGACTCGCGCTTGCCGACATTGACTCCACGCTCATTCCCTATGGGCAGCCAATGGCTTCGCCCGCCTCCATCGCCGGCGTCCAGGCGGCAAACCGTGCGGGCATCCTGGCCGGGCCCATAACGGGGCGCACGACGGGACGGATGCGCAAGATGTTTGGCGATGCCTCGGACTGCTGGGACACGGGCGTGCTCGTAAACGGGCAGGTGGTTCGCCTGAGGGGCAAAACCATCCTACAGGAGGCACCGTCCAGGGAGGCGCTGGAGGAAGTGGCGCGCATCGTGCGCGGCTTGGCGGGGGAGCGGGGTGCCCTCACCGTATACGACGATCAGGTTGACGGCCACGACGTTTGCGTGGGCATCACCCGCGACGAGATGCTGCGATACCCCCAGCCGTTCGCGCAATTCTGCCATTGTGCCCCGCACGTGCCAGATGGCGTCTACCTCAAGACGAACGTTCATCTGGCGCTCGGGCGCGAGGATGCCATTCGCCTGCGCGACGAGCTGCAGCAGCGGGTCCCGGAGCTCACGTTCGTCTTTCCGTTCCCAACATCTTCCACCATAGACATCACTCCCGCGGGCGTCACCAAGCTCACGGGCTTGCGTCTGCTCGTGGACGAGCTGGGCATCGGGTGGGACGAGGTCTGCGTGTTCGGCGACGGCGAGAATGACCTTCCGGTTATTCGGGCGGTGCCCAACAGCGTTGCCGTGGCGAACGCGGACCCCCAGGTACTACGAGCCGCGCGTTGGCACATTGGCGCCGACGTGGACGACGCCGTTGCCGGCGCCTTTTTTGCCCTCGCGCGGGGCGACTGGCCGTTCGTGGAGTAGCCCTAGGAGCCGATCAAAGGGGGTAACCCCCATCGATATGCCGCCTGCGGCATATCGATGGGGGTTACCCCCTTTGATCGGCCGCAGGCGACAGCAGAAGCAGCTCATGCAGCGTCCTTGTCCTCCTGAGCCTTGAGTGTCGCGAGCAGATCCGCAAGTCCCTCACACCGATCGGCAATCGATGCCGAGCAGGTGATACCGGCGGCTGACGATTCGAACTCCGTTGCCATCCGCTTGCGGTGCTCGGCAAACTCACCTGCGGCCATCATGCGAAAGACCTTGGCCGTCATTTGGGCGTCGTAAAGCGCCCGATGCGCGGAAGTCTTATCGTTGGCTATGCCGCACCAGTCGGCTGCCTCGCCGAGGGCGACTTTGCGCTTGTCCTCCATACCCATCAGACGGGGGTAGAGGCGCTGGATGTCAAGCCATCGTGTGGGCAAGTGGTGCTCTATGCTCTTGGTGGCGCACTCCGCCTGTATCTGCAGCAGGTCGCTCTCGCTCCACGTGACCATGCGTGCCCTTCCGGGGCCGATCCACGTTGCCAGTGCATCAAGCACCTCGTCAAGCGGACGGGCACACGTGAGGTCCTCATTGCCGATTCCGGTCATGTTGTGTACCTTTCCCGAGACGCCGCCCGCGAACGTTGGCTTGACCATGCGGCTAAACTCCTCGCACAGCGTGCCGCTCGCATCAAGCTTTACGGCCCCGACCTCGATGATCTCGTAACCTAGGCCGGTCTCCTGCCAGAACCGTTTGGGTACGGGCGTGAACTCCAGATCGATAACAACATTGCAGACGTACGCGTTTTCCATCTTTGCTCCCTCTCGCGTGGACTTGGCCAGACTGTAGGGGAAGGCCTGGACAGAAATGGTCAGTTGTGTAGGAATTGTGGAAGGGTTGGACGGTACGGAAGGCGTGCGCTTCGCTATACTCAGCAAGCCCGCAACGTGCGATTGGACGAGCCATGGAGTTGCTACGAGAATTCTGTGCCGAGAACATGACGCTGGTTCCCAACGCGGTCGCGGCGGGGGCGCGTCGCATCGAGCTGTGCGACAACCTCGCTGTGGGAGGCACGTCGCCATCCTATGGCGTTATAAAGGCGGCCGTGGACTTCGCACGGGCGAATGACGTGCGAATTATGGCCATGGTTCGCCCTCGCGGAGGCGGCTTTACCTACGACGCGCAAGAGCGGCACATGATGCTGGACGACATCTCCTGTGCCCGCTTGCTTGGCGTTGACGGCGTGGTCTTTGGCTGTGTACGGCCCGGTGAGAACGGCCATGCCGTGCTGGATGAAGAGCTCGCCAGAACCCTCGTTGACGCGGCCAAAGGTTCTGGCCTGGGCTGTAGTGCCAAGCTCCCTCCCGTGCAGGTCACCTTCCACATGGCGTTTGACGCCTTGGGCAAAGCGGTGCAGCTCGAGACCCTGGACGAACTCGCATCCCTCGGCGTCGAGCGCGTTCTTACGCATGGCGGACCGGCAGGCACTCCCATTGCCCAGAACGTTGCGCGGCTTCGTGAGCTCGTTGCCTATGCCAACGGCCGCATCGCCATCCTCCCCGGCGGGGGTCTCACGTGGCAAAATGCCCGGGAGGTCGCAGCGCTCGTCGGCGTCCGCGAGGTTCACGGGACCCAGATCGTCCGGCTTCCCCCTACTTCGCCTCTCTGTTGAACAGGTACCGGTACTCTCCATACCCCTGCTGCTCCATCTGGGCATAAGGGACAAACCGTAGCGCGGCCGAGTTGATGCAGTATCGCAGCCCACCGGACTGGCGAGGGCCGTCGTTAAAGACATGGCCCAGATGAGAGTCCGCACCCGCGCTGCGCACCTCGCTGCGAACCATGCCAAAAGAGCGGTCCGTTCGCTGCGTTACGGCGTCCTCGCTAATCGGCTTCGTGAATGCCGGCCAGCCGCAGCCCGAATTGTACTTGTCCATGGACGTGAAGAGCCGCTCGCCGCTCACCACGTCCACGTAGAGGCTCTTCTTAAAGAAGTCGTCGTATTCCCCGGTAAAGGCATACTCAGTTGCGGCGTTCTGCGTCACCTCGAAGGCCAGATCGCCAATGCGTTCCCGGAGTTCGGCCTCGCTCTGCTCTTTGTGGGGCATCTTTAGCCTGCGTCCCTTAGAGCAATGCCTTGATGCACGCCTCCACCTCTGCCATGTCGGCAGTCGGCTCGAAGCGCGCTACGACGGTGCCGTCCCGGTCGACGACGAACTTGGTAAAGTTCCACTTGATGTCTGACTTCTTGTCCCAGTCGGGATCGGCTTCCGCAAACATCTTTTCGAGCATCTCCTTGTACGGATGCTCGTCAAAGCCCTCGAATCCCTTTTGGGACTTGAGGTAGGTGTAGAGCGGCAGCTCGCCCTCGCCGTTAACGTCCGCCTTCCTCATCTGGGGGAAGGTGGTGTTAAAGTGCATGGTGCAGAACTCGTGAATCTCCTCGTCAGTGCCGGGCGCCTGGCCGCCAAACTGGTTGCAGGGGATGTCCAGAATCTCCAGCCCCGCGTCGTGATAGTCCCTGTACAGCTGCTCGATGGGGGCGTACTGCGGCGTGAACCCGCAGCCCGTGGCCGTGTTCACCACTAGAATTACCTTGCCTCGGTACTCCGAGAGGTCCAAAGTCTCGCCCGTGCCGGTCGTGATCGTGTAGTCGTAGATCATACTTGCCTCACATTGTCGCTGGATATGCCACATTTTGAATCTGTGCCCCATCCTACGCCGCCCACTGTTCGTCCGCAGCTCCTCGTCGGTGGTGTGTACCGGTGTCCGTTTGGGAAGAGGTGCCAGTCAGGCATACGCCGCTTCTCATGTTAGAATGAGTTGCGAACGCAAGCTATTTGGCAGTTAATCGAAATTCATATGTGTGGAGTTGGCATGGCAAAGCGCGACAGCACCATCTTGCAAATAGTTACCGACCAGAAGCGGGTCGAGGTGGCGTATCTGGCAGAGCGTCTTGGCGTTTCTACCGTCACCATGCGCAAGGACCTCGACGCGCTTCAGGAAAAGGGGCTCATACTCCGCGAGCATGGGTATGCGATGCTTGCCAACCCCAACGACGTGGGTGGCCGACTTGCCTACCACTACGACGAGAAGCTGCTCATCGCCCGTCGCGCGTCCGAGCTCGTTCCGGATGGAGCAACCATCATGGTGGAGAGCGGCAGTTGCTGCGCGCTTTTGGCGCGTGTGCTCGCCGACACCAAGAAGAACCTGACGATAATCACCAACAGTGCCTTTATTGCCAGCTATGTGCGAGATAGTGCGCAGGTGAGCTGCACCCTCTTGGGCGGTACCTATCAGCGTGACTCACAGGTAATGGTGGGTCCTCTCGTGCGCACCTGTGCGCAGGAGTTCTACGTGGACCGTCTGTTCATCGGTGCGGACGGCTGGATAGACGGCGTGGGTTTTACCAACGCGGACCAGATGCGTGCCGACGCGGTGCGATCAATGGCCGCATCGGCGTCCGAGGTGGTCGTCCTTACCGAATCGGAGAAGTTCGGCCAGCGTGGCGCCATTCCCATGCGCTTGCCGGGAAAGCAGATGAGCGTTATAACAGATGGGAATATCCCGGACGAGTGGCGCCAAAGCCTCGCGCGTTCGGGCGTTTCCGTAACCATTGCATAGTCGCGACAGGAGCACCTCCATGGCCAACAACGACCTTCGCTACCTCGCACTGCTCTCCGAGCAGTTCCCAACCCGCCGTGCCGCCTACACCGAGGTCATCAACCTTCAAGCCATTCTCAACCTCCCGTGTGGCACCGAACACTTTGTGAGCGATATTCACGGTGAGCTCGAGGCCTTCACGCACATCCTCAACAATTGCTCGGGCGTCATCCGCGAACGCGTGAACGCGCTCTTTGGTGACGAGCTCGACGAACGTACGCGAGCCGACCTGTGTACGCTCGTCTATTATCCTGACGAGAAGCTCGAGCTCATGCGCAGGAGGGGAGAGCTCAACCCGGAGCGGCTCTACAACATGCTTGTTAACCTCACCAACTTGGCTCGTCAGCTTGCCGACGGCTATACCAGGAGCCATGTGCGCAAGATGCTTCCGCCCGACTACGACTACATTATTGATGAGTTGTTGCACATAAGTCTGGGCAAGGATTCCGCACATCACACCTACCACGAGGACATCGTCCACTCAGTGGTAGAGATTGGCGCGGCGGAGGACTTTATCCGCTCCATCGCGCATCTAATCAAGCAACTAGCTGTCGACCGCATCCATGTGGTTGGCGACATCTACGATCGCGGCCAACGCGCCGACCGCATCGTGGACGAGCTGATGGCCTATGGCAGCGTTGACGTCCAGTGGGGCAACCACGACGTCGCGTGGATGGGTGCCGCGGCGGGCAGTGAGGTCTGCATGGCCCAAGTGGTCCGGACCTGCGTACACTACAACACCTTGGAGGTGCTGGAGAGCTCCTATGGCATCTCTCTGCGCGAGCTGGCGCTCTTTGCCGATGCGACCTACGCCCACGAGCCGGGCACCAAGCGCATGCATCGCATCGAGAAGGCCATCAACGTCATCCTGTTCAAGCTGATGGAACAAACCATTGCCCGCCATCCCAACTGGGGTATGCAGGATCGCTGCCTGCTGGGCTCAATCGATGTTGAGGCGGGTACGGTGCGCATCGACGGCCGCGACTGGCCGCTCTCCACGCGTGACTTTCCGACGCTCGACCCTGCGCATCCCGCCGAGCTCAGCGAAGGGGAGCGCGCCGTGATGGATGGGCTTGCTGCCGCTTTCGCCGACTCCGACCGCCTGCGGCGTCATGCGCGCTTCCTCTTTGAATGCGGCTCGGTATACAAGATATGCAACGGACGCCTGCTCTTCCATGGCTGCGTGCCGCTCGATTCGGACGGCGGGTTCTCCACGGTGGTGAGTGACGGCCGCGAGTTGCGCGGGCGCGAGTACCTCGACTACGTGGACCGCATGGCTCGGCGTGCCTGGACGACTGGCGACCAGCTTGCCCTCGACTGGATGTGGTATCTGTGGTGCGGGTCGCACTCACCGCTTGCTGGCCGTGTGATGAAGACCTTCGAGCGTGCCTATGTGGCCGATGAGGCCGCCTGGAAGGAGCCGCAAGACCCCTACTTCGACCTAACGCGCGATCCGGAGGTGGCCGCACGCGTGCTGGCGGAGTTTGGTCTGGAAGGTCCCCGGGCTCACATCGTGAATGGCCACACGCCGGTGCACGAGATCGACGGAGACACGCCGGTGCGGGCAAACGGACAGCTGCTGGTAATTGACGGCGGGTTCTGTCAGGCGTATCACAAGACGACCGGCATTGCGGGCTACACGCTCATTGCCGACGCACGCGGCCTTCGCCTTAAGGCACACCGCCCCTTTGCGGGGGTCGACAAGGCACTGACCTCGAACTTCGACATTGCCAGTGCGCACGAGCAGGTAATAGACGACACGAGCGAGAATCCGGTGCGTGTGACCGATACCGACCGAGGCGGCCGCATGCGCGAGCGCATTGCCGACCTCACACAACTGCTCGAGGCCTATCGCGAGGGCGATCTGCCCGAGCGACGGGGCAGGCGCTAAAAAAGACAACTGTGGTCACCAACAGCGTGGCGGGTCCGCAAAAGGTGCCTATGAGAAGACAGGGAGGAAGTCATGCAGTACGTAACACTCAATACTGGCGCAAAGATGCCCATGGAGGGCTTTGGGGTCTTTCGGGTTCCCGACCTCAAGCAATGCGAGGACTCCGTCTACGAGGCCATTCGCGTTGGCTATAGGCTCATCGACACCGCAACGGCCTACAAGAACGAAGAGGCCGTGGGCGCAGCTGTGCGCCGCGCCATTGCGGACGGCATCTGCACCCGCGAGGAGCTCTTCGTCACCTCCAAGCTCTGGGTCACCGACATGAGCGACGAGGCTACGGCCGCAGCCGCCATCGACGCCTCGCTTCGGCGACTCGACATCGGCTACCTGGATCTCTATCTGGAGCATCAGGCCCTCAACGACTACTTTGCCGCCTGGCGTGCGATGACCGACGCCTATCGCGCGGGCAAGCTTCGCGCCATTGGCGTCTCGAACTTCTATCCCAACATCCTCACCAACTTCTGCGAGTGCGTGGACGTCATTCCCGCCGTTAACCAGGTAGAGCTGCATCCGTACTACACGCAGGAGACGGGCCTTATGGCCGAGGAGTCTGCCCTCGACGTGATGAGGCGCTATGGTGTGGTGCCCGAAGCCTGGGCGCCGCTGGGCGGCGGGCGTTACAACCCCTTTGAGGACGAGGACTTCAAGGCCATCGCCGTCGCACACGGCAAGACCGTCGGCCAGGTGCTGCTACGTTGGAACGTGCAGCGTGGCGTGGTGGTTATCCCCAAGTCGACGCATGCGGAGCGCATTGCCGAGAACTTCGACATTTGGGACTTCGAGCTGAGCGCGGACGAGATGGCGCGCATCTCCGCTCACGACATGGGCTACTCCGGCAGCCGAGCCAAACACTTTGAGCCGAGCTTCGTACGGATGGTTCTAGGCAAGGAGTAGGCAGGCTATCGCGTATTGGGGGCCGATGCAACGTGCAGCGGCGAGGGCGACGCGCCCGACGGTCTCTCCGGTCATGTCGGAGGTGGCATAAACGGTTATTGCAGTGCTTATAGCAATTCCTTTCTTAATTAATGCGACAATGCTTATGGGATCGGTGGCAACATCACACGGCTAGAAAAAGGCATCGATGCCTTCGTCTAGGTAGACCTGGCGATAGGCGGCAAGGCTTTCTGGTCGGAGGTTCTTAACACCGCTAAGGGAATACTTCATGTCGATGAGCGCATACTTTCCCTCGCCAAAGTTGTGGAAGGGGAGGAGCTGCACGCGAGTCCCGCCGGCGTCGAAAAGCCAGCGGGCCATCGCACGGGCGTCTTCGAGGCTGTCGTTGAAGCCGGGGATGACCGGCGTGCGCGGCAGGACATCCGGGTGGTTTACCAGCGCCCAATGAAGGTTGTCGAGCATAAGGTCGGCGCGTCCGTGCGTCTGGTCCTTCAGCTTGTTTGCGTTCACGTGCTTCAGGTCCACGAGCATATGGTCGAGCAGGCCTGCAATGCGCTGGAATACCTGTGGCGCCACATGCGCCTCGGTCTCGATGCAGGTGTCGATGCCCTCCCCGTGCAGACGGACGAGCAGCTCCTCGCAGAACTCGGGCCAGGTGAGCGCCTCGCCGCCGCTGAGCGTAACGCCACCACCAGAGTCCTCGTAGAAGGGCTGGTCTTGCAGGCATACCTGTAGGACCTCTTCGACGGTCTTGTTTTCGCCGACGATGGAGAGCGCACGTGCGGGGCAGGCTGCCACAGCAGCTCGAGCCTCGACCGAGTCGCCGCTCAGATTACGCACGTCCACGTGACGCTTGCCACAGATCTCGCGAACACCGGTGCCGGAAGCTGCGGCAAGGCATGCTCCACAGCCTACGCAGGCGCTTACCTTCCACTCGAGCTGCGGCGTGCGAACCTGGCTCTCGGGGTTGGAGCACCACGCACAGCGCAGCGGGCACCCCTTGAGGAAGACCACCGTGCGGATGCCCGGCCCGTCGTTGAGGCTGAATTTTTGTATGTTGAATACCGTGGCGGATTGCATGACTTCTCCCTTGCGTGCGTTCTTCTCACCGCGGCCGAAAGTGCGTAACTTTACTTTGTGCGGAATTTGATTAGACTAACGTTGCCGCAGGTAGATGGGTTGTGGGTCGTTGGCTCCTTGGTAAGCGTACTACAAAGTTACGCACTTTCGGAACGGGGTCGGGGCTGCGGTGTTGGAATGGAGCGAAGATGGCGTATTTGCTGGGCAGGGGATCGGCGGTTGAGTGGTTGCGGCAAAACCGCAACGTGGCGTCGGTGCTGCAGCCTTGGACGGTGCCCTATCCGCTTTTGGAGGGCAGTCGCACGCGACTGGAGCCGGTGCTGCCGAATCTCGCGGGGCTTTCGGTGCCCTACCAGCTCATCGTGTGGACGCGCGAGGACCGGCGTCGGACGGCGTTGACGCACAGCTATATGCTCGACCTACGCGACGGCCACTATCCGGCCATTCGCGTGACCGACGAGCTGTTTGTCTCGACGCCTGAGTTCACGTTTTTGCAGATGGCGAACGTGCTCGACGACGAGCGCCTGCTCTTTTTGGGGTTCGAGTTATGCGGACGCTATGGCATACGTGACGGCCACGTGTTTATGAGAAGCCAAATGTGTACGTCGCAACAGCTGCTGGCGTTTGCCGAGTACGCCCAGCATATACACGGCAGAAAGCGTGCCTTGGCGGTGGCGCCAAAGGTACTTGAGGGTGCTGGGTCGCCCATGGAAGCGGCGTTGGCACTCGTGTTGCATGCTCCGTTCGAGGCGGGAGGGTATGGCCTTGCGGCGCCGGAGCTCAACCATTCGCTGCCGGTGGTGGGAGACGTGCGGCGGCTATGGCCAGAAGACCACATCACGCCGGACCTGCTTTGGGCAGACGCAAAGCTTGCAATCGAGTACGACAGTGACGAGCATCATACCGCCGGGCAGCGCATCGCAAACGACGCACGTCGGCGAGACGTGCTTGTTGAGCTGGGGTATCGCGTGGTTACGGTAACGACTGAGCACATAAGAAGCACGTTGGAGGTCGAGCGCATCGCGGGAATCGTGGCGCGTGCCCTCCGTGCAGACCTCGCACCGCAGGACGCGGAGACGCGAAGGAAGCGCGCGGGTTTTCTGGCGCGCATGCGTTGGATGGCGACTCATCCCGAGGAGCTGACGGCAAAGCCCAAGGCTCGGTATTCTCGCTCATGGCGTCCGCGACACCAAGTCCGACGACCGTAAGTGCGAAAGTGCGTAACTTTTAGAAGGCCTTTTTGTCGTCAGAGAATAGCACGGTGCCTCTACCTGCGCAAACGTGATTGTATCAAATAGTAAACGAGAAATTGTTACGCACTTTCGCCAAGGCCTGTGCTACAATACTTACGAACGAAAGTAGTAAGGCTTTGGTTACGAAGGAGAACCATGGAGAACCGCGAGCACTTTGGCGCCCTTACCGAGCGCATGCAGGCCTTCCGCGAGGAGGTGCTGGACGAGAGGCCCTTCGTCGACGCCGAGCGCGCCGTTTTGTGCACCGAGTCCTACCGGCAGACGCTCGATCAGCCGCCCGTGATGCGCCGCGCCCTCAGCTTTGCCCACATCCTCGACAACATGACCATCTACATCGAGGACAAGACCCTCATTGCCGGAAACCAGGCCACCAAGAACGGCAACGCTCCCGTGTTCCCCGAGTACACGCTGGGGTTCGTGCTCGAGGAACTTGACGATTTCGAGAAGCGAGACGGCGACGTGTTCTATGTGACCGATGCCGACAAGCAGGCCATCCGTGACATCGCGCCCTTCTGGGAGGGCAACACCCTGCGCGACCACGGCCTGGCGATGCTGCCTGACGCGGTGGCCCCCTTTATGGAGACCGGCGTCTTCGGCATGGAGGGCAAGCTCAACGCGGGCGACGCGCACCTCGCCATCAACCACGCGCGCCTGCTGCGCGAGGGCCTGCGCGGCTACGAGGATCGCACCCGTGCCGCCATGGACGGGCTCGACCTCACCGATCCCGAGGCGGTGAACAAGTACGCGTTCTACAAGGCCGTGCTCGTGGTCATCGGCGCCGTGCGCCGCTGGGCCGGCCGCTACGCCGAGCTGGCCGCAAGCCAGGCTGCCACGTGTGACGACCCCGCCCGTAAGGCTGAGCTCGAGCGAATCGCCGCTGCCTGCGCACGCGTGCCCTACGAGCCCGCGCAGACCTTCTTTGAGGCGGTCCAGGTGGCATGGTTCTCCCAGGTGCTGCTGCAGATCGAGTCCAACGGCCACTCGCTCAGCTTCGGCCGCTTCGATCAATACATGTATCCGTACTACAAGGTCGATCTCGAGGCGGGCCGCATCACCGAGGAGGAGGCCATGGAGCTTCTTACCAACCTCTGGATCAAGACCCTCACGGTGCAGAAGATCCGCAGCCAGGCCCACACCTACTCGAGCGCCGGTAGCCCCATGTACCAAAACGTCACCATCGGCGGCCAGACGCCCGACACGCACGAGGACGCCGTCAACCCCATGAGCTGGCTTGTGCTGCGCTCCGTCGCCCAGACCCGCCTCACCCAGCCCAACCTCACCGTGCGCTACCACGCGGGGCTCGACAAGGCCTTCTTTGCCGAGTGTGTCGAGGTCATGCGCCTGGGTTTTGGCATGCCCGCGCTCAACAACGACGAGATCATCATCCCCAGCTTCATCGCCTGGGGCGTGGACGAGTACGACGCCTACAACTACTCCGCCATCGGCTGCGTGGAGACGGCCGTGCCTGGCCGCTGGGGCTACCGCTGCACGGGCATGAGCTACATCAACTTCCCGCGCCTGCTCCTATGCGCCATGAACGGTGGTGTGGACCTCACCTCCGGCAAGCGCTTCGTTGAGGGCCACGGGACCTTCCTCGAGTGGGAGACCTTCGACGAGCTCATGGCGGCCTGGGACGCCAGCCTGCGCGAGATGACCAAGTGGTCCGCCGTGGTGGAGAACGCCATCGACAAGGCCTCCGAGCGAGAGGTGCCCGATGTGCTGTGCTCAGCGCTCACCGACGACTGCATCGCCCGCGGCAAGACCATCAAGGAGGGCGGCGCTGTCTACGACTTCATCAGCGGGCTGCAGGTGGGCATCGCCAACATGGCCGACAGCCTGGCCGCCATCAAGAAGCTCGTCTACGAAGAGAAGAAGATCACGCGCGAGCAGCTGTGGGACGCGCTGACCAGCGACTTCGCCGGCGAAAAGGGCGCCCGCATACAGCAGATGCTGGTTGACGACGCGCCCAAGTACGGCAACGACGACGACTACGTGGACCAGCTGGCCGTCGACTGCTATGCGCCTTACATCGACGAGGTCGCCAAGTACCCGAGCACGCGCTACGGTCGCGGCCCCATCGGCGGTATCCGCTACGCCGGCACGAGCTCCATCAGCGCCAACGTGGGCCAGGGCATGGGCACCATGGCCACCCCCGACGGCCGCCACGCGCACGAGCCGCTGGCCGAGGGCTGCAGCCCTGCGCACAACGCCGACAAGCAGGGTCCGACGGCCGTCTTCAAGACCGTCTCGAAGCTGCCTACCAACAAGATTACGGGTGGCGTGCTGCTCAACCAGAAGGTGACGCCGACGATGCTGGCCAGCGAGCAGAACAAGGTGAAGTTGCAGATGATGCTGCGCACGTTCTTCAACCGCCTGCACGGCTACCACGTGCAGTTCAACGTGGTCGACCGCGCCACGCTGCTCGACGCGCAGGCGCACCCGGAGCGCCATAAGGACCTCATTGTGCGCGTGGCCGGGTACAGCGCGTTCTTCAATGTACTCTCCAAGGCGACGCAGGATGATATCATTGACCGTACTGAGCAGGTGCTTTAGGGGGCGTTGGGGCGGCATCTGTCACCAGCTCAAACAGCTGCTGCGCAGAACTCGCTGGATGACAGACGCCGCCCCAACGAACCCGAAGAACGCGCCCGGCCGCGTGCAGGCATTCCACAATCGGGAAAATGTGCGCGCGCTTCGCGCGCCCGATAAGGGGGAGGAACTGCGCGCGGAGAATGACCGCCGGACCCTCGGGGAAGAACGCGCCCGGCCGCGTGCAGGCATTCCACAATCGGGGAAATGTGCGCGCGCTTCGCGCGCCCGATAAGGGGGAGGAACTGCACGCGGAGAAACGCGCCCGGCCACCACGCCGAAGAACGCGCCCGGCCGCGTGCAGGCATTCCACAATACAGAAGATTGGCGCGCGTCTCGCGTGCCTTGTAAAGAAAGGAAATGACCATGGAGTTCTTTATTGACAGCGCTGACATCGAGGCCATTCGCGAGCTGTGTGACTATCTGCCCATCGACGGGGTGACCACCAACCCCACGATCATCACCAAGAGCGGCAAGGAGCCCGAGCAGGTGTTCGCCGAGCTTGCCGAGGTCCTCTCGGAGGACCAGAAGATCATCGCGCAGGTGGTGAGCCTCGACTACGAGGGCATCCTGGCCGAGGCCGAGCGCATCGCGCAGGTTCGCGGCGGCAAGAACGTCGTCGTCAAGATTCCCGTCACCCGCGAGGGCCTGCGTGCCATCCCGGCCGTCAAGGCCAAGTGCATCAGCGTACTGGCCACTGGCATCTACTCGCCCGACCAGGCCTTCTGGGCCGCCAAGGCCGGCGCCGACTACCTGGCACCCTACGTCAACCGTATGTGCAACTACGGCGACGGCGTGGGTCAGGTGATGGAGCTCGTCGAGACGCTTGCCGTGTACGGCATGGACGCCAAGGTGTGCGCCGCGAGCTTTAAGAACGTGGATCAGGTGCACCAGCTGCTGGCCGCTGGCGTGCCAGCCATCACCGTGGCACCCGACGTTATCCGTGCCATGGTCGCCCATCCCGGCACTGCCATCGCCATGGAGGAGTTTACCGCCAATTGGCAGAAGGCCTACGGGCGTACCACGCTGTAAGGGTATTTACGTCGCAGCATTGCCCGTCAAAGACGATACGCCCCCTTTGATGGACTGACACATTCTGGTCAGATAGAATGAACATAACGTAAATGGATGAAAGGAGCATTCATGGCAGGCCGCATTCTAAACATTGGCTTCATTGGCAACGGCAAGGGCACCAATCGCTACCACATTCCGTTCAGCCAGGCGCTGCCCGACAAGTTCCGTATCAAGACCGTCTATGCGCGGCGATTGGGCGGTCCGTGGCCTGAGCTCCCTGGTGTGGAGTACACCACCGACCTCGACGCCATGCTCGCAGACCCCGCCATCGACGTTGTGGAAATTAGCACGCCGATTGCCACACACTACGCACTCACCAAGCAGGCGCTCCTTGCCGGCAAGCACGTGGTGTGCGACAAGGCGTTTGTGGAGACTGCGGCTCAGGCCGAGGAAATCTTTGCGCTCGCCGCGAGCAAGGGCGTGACGGCACAGTGCTATCAAAACCGTCGGTTCGACTCCGACTACCTTACCGCACGCAAGGTCGCCGACTCGGGCAAGCTGGGAAAGATCTACGAGATCGTGACCCATTACGACTACTGGCGCGAGTCGTTCTTCCAGATGGCGCACAACGACGACTACAACTGG
>CACZFB010000028.1 GCA_902780305.1 uncultured Coriobacteriaceae bacterium
GCCGGAGGCGGGCACGCGCGTCCCGCCGCCGGACGCCCCACCTTGCGCGTCGCCATGCGTCATCTTAACTTAATGGCGGTGGGGTAACCCCCATTGATATGCCGCCTGCGGCAATCAATGGGGGTTACCCCCTTTGATAGGTCGGCACATTCTGGCCAGTAGCCTCTTCCCAAGCGGACAACGCTACCAGTAGACCTTAACGATACGCAGGCCGTCCGAGAGCACGTAGCTGTACTGCATCCGCGTGTCTCCCCGCCGCGAGGCTATCCCCAACAGGTCATCCGTGAGGAACGTCCCTTCGGCGAGCGCCGTGGCAGCCTGGTCGTATGCCTGTTCGTCGGCAAACTTGAACATCGCCATGTTCTGCCCTGAGGCCACCTGCCTTGCAAACGACTCCGAGAGTGCCGTCTCGTCGTACGTGTCGAAGGAAAGCCCCTCGCGCGCGTAGTAGTCCAGCTCGTGGCTCGTGCACTCAGGAAGCTCATCCTTGTTGGCAATCATATGGTCGTCGCGCGTGATTTCCTCGGTAGTGAGCCCAAGATAGTCGTAGATGACGTCTTGGCTCGCAATGCGCTCGTCTGCCTCCTGATAGGTGGGGTCGCCCCACGTGGTATCCACGTGCGCGTACACGTCCCCAACGCGCACCAGGTTCCACGCATGGTCCTCACTCGTGTCGGCGATGGCGCCCTCCACAAACGCGCAGAACAGGCCCGCGCGATGCAGCAGGTACTGATACGACCGCGCGTAGCCCGCGCACACCGACTCATGGTTAAGCAGCACACTCTGGATGTTTTGGCTCTGGCTCGCCCCCGGCACGTAGCTGGCGTTGCGAATCACGTACTCGTACGCCGCCTGGATTACCTGGTAGTCGTCGGCATCCTCCGGAAGGCTTGCCACGAACTCGTCCGCCACCGCCTCCAGTCTCTGCTGGAGCTCCGGGACCTGGTCCAGCTCAACGGAGAATCCCGGCTCCACCGTCACCACGTCGCCCATTCTGGAATACAGGTAGGTGCAGGACCCGTCCAGCCAAAAGAGCTCGGGATGATCGCGCATCAGCGCCTTGTAGGCAGGGTCGATGTCGTCTGAGGAAACCTCGAACACCGCAAAGCTCTCCTCAAGGCCAGCCGCCTGCTCATACAACTGCTTGTAGGCCGATTGCTGCGTTTCGCTCAACTGCTCGCCGGCAAAGCCCAGGGCCTGGTCGCCCGTCTGTTCCTCGGGCTCACTCAGACCGGTCAAGTCCATCAGACGCAGCCGATACGCCTCCAACACGTTGCGCACCATGGGCGGGGCCATGCTCATCATAAGTATGACACCGAGCGAAACGATGAGTGCCAGCACCGCGGCACAGCCCAAGCATCCAGTCTTTTGTCCCTGGTCGGTCATGAGCGATTCTCTATGCTCCCCACGTTCCTGATCAGTATGGACATGGTACCGTCTTCCTCACGCCTAAACGCCAGATAGTCGGGGCTTGTGCTGTATTCGCTGGGAAAGGTGATGTCGATGCCGGTGTCGGTGCGAATGCGATGGCTCTTGGTGAGACGTCGTGCGGCGGCACGGCGCACGAACACCTCCTCGGGCAGCTCGGCCTCGCGCATGACGGACTTGCAGCGCTCCTGCAGCTGGGGCTCGTCCTTAAACACCTGCTCACCTATCTGCTCGGGCATAACGCGCTCGTCTACCTCGGCGCTATGCGCAACGCACGCCTTGGCACGCGAGATGACCTCGGCAGCGTTGCAGCCACCCTCTTCGGCGATCTCCTCTACGATGTGCTCCACGCTCTTTATCACTTCATGACTCGAGGGCTCCTTGGAGCACTTGAGGAGGAGATTCTGCATAACCCACACCTCCGCCTCGGCAATGGTCCTGGGCTTGTCCCTAAAGTCGATGGCCAGCGTCTCGCAATTAACCAGCACATAGGTGTCTACCTTGCTCGAGGGGTTGGGCAGCGTCGCGTCATGCCGCACGATCTCGTTGCACGACCCGCCACTGGGATGCTCGATGCTGTGCATAAACGTCTGGCTCCTTGGCAGCAGCAGCACGGCAAAGCGCCTGGTGGTCTGTCCGTTGTAAGCCCGCTCGAGCTCCTCGTCGGTGGCATCGGCATCGGGGGCCTTGGCGCGTTCCTCGAAGTCCGCCACGAGCAGGTCGGCCTGGACCAGGTCGTCGCACGTGCGCAGCGTTTCCCAAAAGAACTCGGCAAGCTGCTTGGAGAAGTCCACAAAGGAGTTGAGGTTGGTGAGGTAGAGGCGCAGCTCCTCGGCAAAGCCGCTGTTGTCGGCAAACTCTCCATGCATGTTCTGCTCGCTTGCCACACACCGATTAAGATGTCGGCGCACAAACGACAACACAAGCTTCTCGTCCAGGTCGAGCTCGCGGTCCGAGAGATAGGCCGAGCCCGTGTCGAAGTCGAACGCATGCAGTATGGCATGGTTAACGGTTAGCATACGCGCAATCACCTTTCTTACGACAAGCAGGCTTGCATGATAGCGCAACGGACCGCGCGGGAAAAGCGAGGTCGTTGTCCGTTTGGGGTGACTTCACGGGCTGAGTTACTGTTCACGGTCGGCCAGGATGTGTCAGCCTATCAATGGGGGTTACCCCCTTTGATTGCCGCTGGCGGCATATCAAAGGGGGTAACCCCCATTGATAGGCCACCGCCGGTTATCGATTTACGTGGCTTATGGCCGACCCGTGAACAGTAACCGGGCTGACCAACCTGCGTCAGCCGGTCACAGGGGCAACCCATTGCTATGCCGCGTGCGGCAATCAATGGGTTGCTCCTGTGACAGGCACCCTACCAGCTCTTGGAGATGGTCACGGCGTTTTGGTTGCCGTCCCGCTCGTACAAGATGGTGTCCACGCATTTGCGGACCATGGGAATGCCGAGCCCGTTGGTCTGCAGGTACTCTATGCTGTCCGGCTCCAGACTGTCTGCACGGGACAGCGGATCGAACGCAACGCCCTCGTCACGAATCTCCACGGTAATGGTGGAGGGATTCATGGTGTAGACATAGCTCAGGCGCACGGGGCCGGGCTCCTCCTGATTGGCGTAGGCATAGCGGCACACGTTTACGAACAGCTCCTCTATGGCAACGCACACCTGGTTCTTGGCCGAGACGGGGCACAGGCGCTTGTCGAGCTCGGCACACACGTAGTCCTGCACGCGACCCACGTTGTCCTGGGTCGCCACAAAGGTCTGGGCATACCGCGTCGTGGGGCCGACGCCAAACTCCAGGGCAAGCAGCGTGATGTCGTCGGACTGCTCCATATCGCCCGCCCATGCTGCCACGCTGGCGTTGACGGCTTGGGTGAGCTCGTTGGGCCGAAGGTCGCCGAGTCCCTCCACCAGCGTCTCCAGCTGCTGCTCGCCGTACTCCTCGTAGGCGGAGTTGCACGCCTCGGTAATGCCGTCGGTATACAGCAGCAGCTCATCCTTCTTGCGCATGTGAACCGTAAAGCTCGGATATCGTGCTTCCTCCATGGCGCCCAAAAAGATGCCACTGCGCTGCCTGAGCCACTCCCACGAGTCGTTCCTGCGCAAGAGCGGTGGGTTGTGGCCGGCGTTCACGTACGTAAGGCGCCCGGTCGAAAAGTCCAAGGTTGCGGCCCACACCGTTACGAACGTGCCCGTGTCGTTGCCCTTGCACAGGTTGGCGTTGGCACTCTCTATGGCGTCAGTCACCGAGACACCCGCGCGCAGGTATCCGGCAATCTCGCTCTTTGCCTGCATCATAAACAGCGCGGCGGGCACGCCCTTTCCGCTTACGTCGGCGATGAGCAGCGCCAAGGTGTGGTCGTCTATAAGGAAGAAGTCGTAGAAGTCGCCACCAACCTCGCGCGCCGGCTTCATGTGCGCATGGATGTCGAACGCCCCGATGTTGGGATACGGGGGGAACGTCTGAGGCAAGGCCGATTCCTGTATGGCCCGCGCCGTGTGCAGCTCTCGGTCGATGCCGGCGCGAATGCGCTCCATGGATTCCCGCAGCGACGCAACGGTGTGGTTTATGCCTCGCGACAACTGCACGAACTCCTTCGACGAGTCGGCATCGACCACCTCGTCCAGGTCACCCTGCGTTATACGCTCGAGCGATTCGTTGGTCCGCGAGAATCCCACCAGCACAAGATTGCGCATGAGCATGGTAATGAGCAGGAAGACCGCCCAGAACAACAGGACGAACAACACCATGAGCGCGCGCATGGTAAGCGTGCGGTAGTGGAACACTTGGCCCACAGGAATAACGACCATACACCGATACGATCCCTGTTGCTCGCCACGCTCGTAGGGCACTTCGTCGGCGTATGCATAGCTCAACATGCCAGAGGGTGAATTTCCATCGAACACCGTTACCCAACTGAATCGCTTAAGACTATTGTCTCCGGCGAATCTCTCGTGCCACACGTTCTGGTAGTCCCTGCCCACCAGGTCGGGATCGGTGCACGAGACGATCTGGCCGTCCTGAGCCACCATTACGAACGCGTCATCACCTACGTCAACGTTTTGCGCCAAGTCTGCAATAGATCGGTCATGCAGCTTCTCGACCTTGGACTGGCCTACCTCGGCCTCGTCCATCATGTCTCCCAGCAGCGTGTCCTGCTCTGCCAACTGGTGCTCCAGGCTTTGCACGCCGACCGTCATGGTCTCTCCGGCCTCCTGCATGCCCTGAATCGAAATCATCGCATAGCCCAACGAAGACGCAACCATGTACGCCATGACCATAAGCACGATGAGGCATATGCGAAACTGCTTAGCCAGCGTGTACTCGCTCGGGGCCTTGTTGCGCATGTTAAACCATAGTTCTCCACCCACAACACTCACCGACAGCAGCACGCCGTTGGCAACAATGTGCAAGGTCATGGTTACCACGTCGACAACCGTACGGTACATCGCGTCGGCCATCTTAAAGTCCTGGGTGACCGTAAGCAGCAGCAGGCGAGTCCCCGCCGCGAACGGCAGCGCGAACAAGAGTGATGCCACAAAGCAGCAGGCACAGAGCGAGAGCACGTGCCTCAGCTTCGACGGAGGCTGGGGTTGCACTGCCTCACGGATGTTCAGGATGGCAAAGAGTACCCCACACACCCATCCCACCAGCGCAAAGGGCACGATGGAAGTCCATGGCGACGAAAAGAACGTCTCGTATGTGTTCTGCGGGATAAACAGGGCATGCAGCAGCATCAAAAGCCCGGTGATGGCACCAGACACGCCACCGGCAAGCGGACCCAACATAAGCGCCGTAAGGACAACAGGCAGCAACGCGCCAATAACATGCACGTTTCCCCACTCCATGCAGGCAATCTGCGTGGACAGGGTAAACACGCAGGAGATAAGCGCGCCAATAAAAATGCTGTTGCGAAGGGCACGACTCATCTCGCCAGCCTTGCCTCGCCACCGCAAGGCCGCAAGCAGACTCGGCGAAACCGCCATCTAAAGCTCCCTAGTCAACGACGGTAATAAGGTCCACGATTCCCGTCATGCGCAGCACTGCCATGACCTCCTCCATAGGATGGGAGACGCAGAAGGAACCGCCACGCGACTTGGCGAGCTTGTTCGCATTCACGAACACGCGAAGGCCAGCAGAGGAGACGTAGGTGGTACGGGTCAGGTCTATCTCGATGTCACTCACGCTCTCGGGCAGCTCGTTAACCGTCTTGTCCAGATCGGGCGCAGTATCTATGGCGAGCCTTCCCTCGACTTCCAGCGTGGCCTTGTTGCCGTCTATCGCGGTGGTGATGTTCATAGGTGTTCCTTCCTGTTGGGCATATGTGCAATTAGTATAGGACACTCAGGCTTATTGTGAGCGTAAAAAGAACATGCAGTCGCCCGCCTATCAATGGGGGTTGCCCCCTTCGATAGGCTCGTCACAGCCTGCCCAGGACGCCGCACACCAGACTCTCGAACTCCTCCGCGTGCTCTTGGGCGACCTCAAGCACCGACTGGTGAGAGACGCCGGCCTGGCCGGCATAGTTCGTGGCAAGCGTCAGACCCAGCACCTGCATGCCCAGGGCATGGGCCAAAATGGCCTCGCACACGGTGGACATGCCCACGTAGGAGACCCCCAGCGTCCTGAGTGCCGCCACCTCCGCGGGCGTCTCGAAGCTGGGACCAAGCACTCCCGCAAGCACGCCCTCGCCCACCGTTATATTCCTGCTGCGCGCCACGTCGTGCACCAGGTCGCGCAAATATGCGGGATATACCTGGGCCATGTCCACGAACTCCGTGCTCACGAGCGCGGACGAGACCAGCGTGGGGTCGAAGCCCACCAAGGGGTTGCAACCGGTAAGGTTTATGTGGTCACTCACCACGCCGAGCCCCATCGTGGCCATCCCCTCAACCGCGCCAGTCGCGCAGGCAAAGATCACGACCCGGCATCCCAGGCCTCGCGCATGACGCACGAGCGACGTGACCTCATAGGCAGAATAACCCTGGTACAGGTGCACGCGACCAGGATAGACCACCACCGGCACGCCGTCTATGGTACCCACCGTCGCCTCGAAGCTGTGTCCGGCAATCGGTCGGGCAGACACGGGGAATCCCGCAATCTGACGGTAGGGAATACGTCGAACGGGCTTGACCAGCCCCGACAGATGGCCCATGCCCGACCCAAGAATCAAGGCCACGGGATGCTCCACGGATGGCACGCAGGCTCGCGCCGTCTTGTCTGCGATCATGGCAACGCACCTTTCGTCCGGAGCCGAGCCGCCGAGCCGCAGCCCGACCCACGACCACACCTATGCCACGAGCGAGCTGAGCTGAACCGTTGCCTGCGACAGACGCTCGTTTACAAAACCCGTCCACTCCTTAGAGACCTGCTGTTCTATTGCCGCATACTGCGTGTGCGCAACATAATAGGCAGCCTGCGCGGCTGAGTAGGTGGCCGCATCGTTGGAAATGGTGTAGTCCCTGAGCGCCTCGCGAAACGCACCGTTCTCGCGTGCCCAGGTATTCGCGTTGGAGTCCCACTCGTCGCCCAAAAGGCCAATCACGTATGTGGCATACCCCTCTTGCGGCGTGTCCTCCTCGCCCTCCTCGGCAGGCTCCGGCGCCTGTGGCTGTGCGATGGACTTCGTGGTGACCACGGACTCCTTGAGCTTGCGGATGGTGGCCGCGCTCTGCATCTGCTCCTTGACCTTTTGCGCGCTCATATGATAGCTCGAGGCGATGGTGGCATAGTCGTCGGTGCCCAGCGTGTCCTTGGCATAGGCGAGGGCCTCCTCGTCCGTGGCCAGCACGTTGCGAACGGCAGCCTCCTGCAGCAGGATGCTGTTGCGCGCAATGGAGAGCACAGCGTCGGAGCTGGGCAGCTCGTACGTGCCATCCTCATTTTGCACGGCCTCCAGCGAGGACGACTCCTCTATGGCCTGGCGCACCGTAACGTTGGTGGTATTGCCGTTGTACGTGTAGGTGCCCAAAACGTCGTCCAGCTCCTCGGCCGTCACCGAGGACTTTCCCGTAAGCGAGCTACCGCCACTTACCACCGCATGCGGCGTCTCGGGAAGCGGCGTGCGAGAAAACACGAGCATGCCCACGCCAAACCCAACTGCCACCGCCACAACGAGTAGTAGTACGGTTCGAATGAGGGCACCCTTGCCCGCCTGCCGGGTGTCTGCGGCATTGCGCGCGCTGTGCTTGGACACGCTACTCCCCCTCCTGGGCCGCGACGCAAATCGCCTTGGAGTACCTGCGAATCTGTCCCCGCCCGTTCTTGGCATCGAATCCCATGCGCGCCACCAGGGAGTCACGCACCGAGTCGTCTATGTCTCCGTGCGCGAAGTCCAGGAGGCACACGAGCATCTCGCGATACTCGGGGTCGCCGTGATAACATTGCACGGCCTCACTCATAAGCGCCCACGCCTCGCGCGAGCGGTCCGGCGCTCCTGCGCCATAGCGCGAGAGGAACCGGAAGGCCGACAGGCGCACTGCGGCCGACCCCTCGTCGAAGAGCGCGTTCTCGGCGCCGCCAAAGCCCTCGAGCACCGCATCGGGATACTCCAAGGCAATGACAGACAGCGCGTCCAGGCACTCCCAACGCGTTTGCGCCTCGGGCAAATCCAGCGCCTCCACAAGCTCGTCGGCAACCTCTGCGGCAACCTCGGGACTCTCGCGCGCCAAGTCGGCCAGCTGATGAGAGGCGTCTTGCCGCTCTCGGCGGCTGTTGCTCGCAAGCCGCTCAATCAGCTCGTCTCGCGACTCGAGCAAATACTCGATGCGAGCGATGTCTTCGTCCATCCAACGTCTCCTTATCTGCAAAACGTGCTCGCGACGTGCAAACCTACTCGTGGCAGTCGCACTCCCCATGGCCACAGCAATGCTCGCCGCACGCACATTCGTGTTCGTGTTCGTCTCCGTCCTCGTCAAACGCAGCGGACCAGTCCAAGCCCGCAGCCGCGCCTGAGGCTTCATCCTGGTACAAAAGCGAGACCGCCTGAGTGCCCAGGTGCAATCCGCCCGCACGACACAGCAGATCGAACAGCGCCGCGGTACCGTCGGTACCCGGCAGGCTCAACCCCAGCTCCTCTCCCAGCTGCAACGCCAGGCTCAGGTCCTTGCGCAGGTGCTCGCTCTTAAACCCGGGCCTGTAGTCGCCTTGCAGGGAGAGCGGGGCCAGACGCTCCATGGCCGCCGACGCGCCGGTACCGCTGAGCACCAAGTCGCGAATGCGCTCGGGCGCTATGCCCGCCTGCTCCGCGATGGCAAAGGCCTCGGCATACCCAACCATGTTTGCGGCAAGCGCCACCTGGTTGCAGAGCTTGGCCACCTGGCCATTTCCCGCCCCGTCGAAGTACAGAATCCGCGACGAGAAGCACTGCAGCAAAGGCAGGATGGGCTCCGCAGTCTGTTGGTCGCAGCCGAGCATGAGTGTGAGCAGGCGCTCCCTTGCGCCAATCTCGCCCCCGGTTACCGGGCAGTCCACCGCGTGCTTGTCCATTACCTCCGCGGCGTCGTGGATGTCGCGTGCCAGCTGAGGTGAGGACGTGGTGAGGTCCACCATCCAGGCACCCTTCCTGCAGGCGCGAATCAGCCCGTTGGTGGAGAGGTACACCTCCTCCACCTCCTCAGGATAGCCGACCATGGTAAACACCACGTCAGCATCACGGGCAGCGTCGGCCACCGTATCGGCCCAACGCGCACCCCGAGACAACAGGTCCTCGGCCCTCTTCTTGGTGCGCGTGTGGACCGTAAGGGAGTAGCCGGCATCCAGCAGATGCCCGGCAATCGCAGAACCCATTATTCCCGTGCCCACAAACGCAACGTCACGCAGACGCGTCACACCCATGCTCAACTCCTTTCCCAGCAAGTCGGCTAGGCGTTCGTCTCGTCCCGACGACCGCGCACCTTGCGGGCCAGCTTGTCGGTAAACGAGAGGCGCTCGCGCCGGTCGTTACCCCAGAAGACCAACGCCACCATGCCCGGACCCACATGGCTGCCCAATATGGGCGACACTTGGCTGCGGATAATGGTTACGTCGCTGCAGCCGTCCTGCTTGCGCACCTCGCGCTCCAGCCAGTCGGCGTCCTTCTCGGCATCGGACGAGACGATGGCAAGCGGCAGTGAGGTCTCGTGGGTGTAGTTCTCCTTAAAGTCCTGGACTATGGCACGCAGCGCCTTCTTCCGGCCGCGGCACATGCCACAGAGCGAGAGGGCCCCGTTGGTGTCGTACGAGAGCTCCGGCTTAATGTCGAGCTTTCCGCCAACCGTAGCCGCGGCAGGCGGAATGCGGCCGCCGGCAGCCAGCGCGTTGAAGCTGTCGAGGGTAAAGTAGCCATGGATGAAGTAGCGTGCCTCGCGGGCCCACTCATAGAGCTCGCTCGCGGTAAGCCCGTGGGTTGCCTGGCGGATTACCTCGATGGCCAGCAGCTCGCCGGCCGCGGAGTCGCAGCGCGTGTCGATTACGTAGAGCTCGAACTCGGGATGGCGATCGCGCACCATGGCGGCCGCCTGCCGGGCGTTGTGGATGGACGACGAGAGCCCACCCGTAAGGCCCAGATAAATGGTGGGCAACCCCTCGGCGGCCGCGCGCTCGAAGATCTCCTCGTACCTGCCCGGCGTCACCGCGCACGTCGTGTAGTGCAGGTCGGGATTCTTGCGCAAGGTCTCGTAGAAGTCGTGTGGCGTCTGGCTCTCCCACAGGTCGTCCTCGCGCTCGCCCTCGGGCGTCACGTAGGTAAGTGGAATGACCTCTACGCCCAGGCGCTTTGCAACCGCCGGGGCGTAGTCGGCACTCGAGTCAACAATTATCTTGCAAGTTCTGCGTTGGTGGAACGCGCGCCCCACGCTCACCACGTCTTCTGGGGCGCGCGATGCTTCGCTTACTGATTCCAGAGGCTCTTCGTTGCTCTGTTTACTCATCCTCATCCTCAATCTTGGGCTTGATGATGCCATACCCGCCATTCTTGCGACGGTACACCACGCAGGTCAGGCCGGTGCGGGCATCTTCGAACATATAGAAGTCATGGCCAATCAGATCTATCTGTACCAGCGCCTCGTCCACGCTCATGGGCGTGAGCTCAACAATCTTCTCGCGCACAAGCTGGTCGTCGTCATCGTCCGAGGAGATAATGAGGTCGGCGAGATCGGCTACCGGCTCGACGGCGGGCATGGGGCGCTTTGCATGCTGGCGCTTGTCCACGATGCGCGTCTTGTACTTGCGGAGCTGGCGGGTCACCTTGTCGGCGGCCTCGTCTATGGCCGTGTCCAAGTCGTTTGCCACCGCTACCACGCGCACCACGTTGTCGCGCACGAACACCGTAACCTCGCAGGCGCGGCGGTCGGGGTTCGAGCGATTCTTGTCTACGCGAAGCACGACGTCACACGACATGGGCTTGATGTCGAACACCTTGAGCGCGTTGCCAATCTTAAGCTCAACCTGTTCGCGCAGCGCATCGGAAATCGCAACCTTACGCCCCGAGGTCTTGATGTCAACCATCGTAGCCTCCTTGCATCGATCCAAACGTCCAATAGTGCGCGCGGCTTACGCCGCGTAGTGCCTATATCAACTTTGTACCCCCTCCACGGGCTGTGGAGTCTCAGAATTTGCTTGCTCTTGGCCGAACGTAGAGATTGAGGCGGCGTTCGCACCTGCCGTGGAGCCATCGAGCCTTCCGGAGCTCACCTGCTCGGCATCGTATGAGGGCTCGAGCGCCTGCCCCTCGGTTTGGTGCACGGGCACATTGGCCACCTGTGACTCCTCGCCAAGATGCGGTATGTCACCCAGCCACCGACGGCGCGTCTCGTCCAGAACACCCGAGTCCTTAAGCTTGGCGTAGGCGTCCCGGATGGCCGTTTGCACCTCGCCGTCGCCGGGAGCGATGGCGAGCCCGGTCGACGCCGGCTCGTTAAACGTGCCGTCAAAGGAGATGCCCGTGTGACGCGTAGACAGGTAGGCGCCAGACATGGGGTGACACAGCACATAGTCCGCCCCACCGGACTCGAGCAGCTTAAATGCGTGGTCGAGCGAATCGGTGGGCACCTCCTTTGCCTGAAGATCGGTGGTGCGCAGCAGGACCTGGGAAGCGGAGCCGTCCTGCAGGGCAATGGACTTTCCCTTGATGTCGTCCACGGTGGCCACGCCCGCCGGTCCCTTGTGGAAGAGCGCGACCGCGGAGTCGGCGATGTTTCCCACCACCTGGTAGGCATTGGACGTGCCACCCACGTCCATCACCATGTCGCACTCTTGGCCGAGTGCCTCCGCCGGATCCACCACGCGCACAAAGGCCACCTTAAGGCCGAGCTCGTCGGCAAGCGCACAGGCAAGCTCGACCTCCATGCCGCTCAGGCGCGACTGCGACTCGATTACCAGTGGGGCGGTGCTGGAATTCTTGAGACCAACGGTAAGCGTGCCTGGCGTATGCAGACCCTCGATGCTTGTCTGCCCCACCGTGGCTCCCATCTGCTCGCGCGCCTGCTCAACCGAGGTTGAAACCGGCATTTGGCACCCCGCAAGCCCCAGACCCAAGGCTGATGCTACGGCTACGGCGCACATACGCGCGGTTGTACTTGTCATGGGCCTTCCCTCCGCCCGTCGTTCCTTTTGCGTCACATCCCAGCTGACCTGGTCTTTGACCCCACACTCGCGCACGGGAGCAGTCGCTTCGGGCACTTGGGCACCCCCACTACCAGCCCTCTCGCCCGCGAGACACCTTGTCTCGGACAACGGACGGTGCGTCTTACTTCTAGGACGAGCCATGATCGCCCAGACGCCCACGTCCAGGCTTACGTGGATCCCTTCGGCCTCGTCTGCCATGGACTAGGGCATACGCCCGCAACCACAGACCCAGGATGAGACGCGATGATTATACCACGGGTTGCAAGACGGTTCTGGCAGGCGACCGCCAACCGTCAGCCAAGGTCCTTTCCCGTATTTACCAGCACGGTACCCGCAACAATAAGGGCAAGCGCCAGCAGCAGGGCGGGCAACTGGGCGGCAGGAACGGCCTCGCCCAAGAACACCACCGAGAAGAGCACGCCAAACGTGGGGATAAAGAACCTGAACACCGCCACGCGAGACACCGGATTGTGCTTGAGCAGCAGCGACCACAGCGAGAAGGCCACCGCCGAGAGCATGCCCAGGTAGCTCAGGATGCCCAAGGCCGCCGGGGAGCTCGGGCTCACGCCGCCTCCCAACGCCAGGCCAATGCCAGCGAGGGTCAGCCCTCCCAGGCAGAACTGCCAGCCAGTGAGCAGGAGCGGGTCGCCGCTCACCCCAAAGCGCCTCATAAAGCAGGCCGCAAACCCACCCGCCACGACCGAGGCGAACACAAGACCCTCTCCGCCGAGCGACCATGCGCCCAGAGCACCACCCCCGCGCAGCGTGACCAATGCCACGCCGCCAATGCCCAACACGCACCCCACGAGCTTGCGTATGGTAAGCCGCTCCTGTTTGAAGATCAGCGTGGCAATCGTGATTTGCACGAAGGCCGAGGTTCCCTGGACCAGCGAGGCGTTGGTGCCCGACGCATGCGCCAGGCCCATGTAGAACGGCGCGTACTGCAGGGCGGTTTGGGACAGGGCGAGCAGGACGATGGGCACGATGTCGGCATGCGTGGGAACGGGAAACCTACGATGCGCCACGGTCGTTCCCAGCAAGACGAACACCCCGGCGAGCGAGAAGCGCATGCCGGCAAACAGGAGCTGGCTTGGCGGACTGTCCGAAGGAACGCCAAACAGCTCGTAGCCCGTCTTTACAAACGCAAACGCGCTGCCCCACAACGCACAGCTCACCGTTGCCAGGATAACGACCGCCCACATGCGGGAGAGCGTCGACGGTTTCGTGTCGTTCATGCGTCCTCCTCCGAGCCACCCTTGCCGTATGGACTTTACCACACGCGGGTGAGCGCGCAGCAGGTAACCTCGCGGGCTCCGCGCTCCAGCAGCACACGCGCGGCCTCGCGCATCGAGGCACCCGTTGTTACCACGTCGTCTGCCAGCAGCAGTCGCATGCCGCACACATCATCCGCCAAATCAATGGTTCCCCTGAGGTTTTGCTCGCGCTCACCGCGGTCGAGCGTGCGCTGGTCGTCCGCGGAGGTCCTGATAAGCACGTCGTACAAGGGCACGTCTATGAGGGGTGCCAGTTCCTTGCACACAAGCTCCATGTGGTCGAACCCACGTCGGGCATAGGCTTGGGCCGTAACCGGCACAAAGCACAGGGCATCGACCTCGTTGGGGCTAAACCGCGTCCTTCCGTCGAGTGCCGGCCACGAGGACGCCTCGTCGAGCGCCGTGGCCATGGCTGCAGCGTTGACGCTCGCCAAGCGAAGTTCCGAGCGGTCCTTAAGACAGGCCACCATCTGCGACGAGATCTGCTCGAATCCCAAGGCGCACACGCAGGCTCGCGACTCCCATCCACCTTCGCAAGCGGTACAGGTGAGCCAGCCAAACGGCGCACCGCACGAGGGGCACGCCCACCTCTGGGCAATCCAGGGCATCGACGCACGACAGGAATCGCACAGCAGCTCTCCCGGCATGTTGCACGAGACGCAACGCGTTGGCCACACCAGTTCGGCCGTCGCGTTGGCCACCGTGTGGGCAAGCGACGCCAAGTTCCCACGCATGGGGGATAAGCCTAGCTCAGCCCAAGGAACGCGCACGCATTGCGCCACAGCGCCGCATACGTCTGCTCCGCCGTTGCCACACCCACCTCCTCGCGAACACCCGCCACACACGCTGCCGAGAAAGCCACCATGGCTGGCTCGCATTCGGAGCCACGCAGGGGAACGGGTGCCATGTATGGACTGTCCGTCTCGCTCAGGATGAGGTGGCTGGGGCATGCCGCTGCCGCATCGCGAATGTCGTTGCTGCGGGCAAACGTTACCGCGCCGCCAAACGCCACATAACAGCCAAGCTCCACAAAGGGTTCCATCACCGCGGGGTTGCAGGTAAAGCAGTGCAGGTCGCAGCCCGCCTGGGGCACGCCCTCCTCGCGCAGGATCCGCAGGGCGTCTTGGTGGGCGATTGCCTGCTCGTCATCGTTGGCGTCCCGAATGTGCAGCTCAACCGGCATATGCAACTCGTGTGCCAGGCGCAGCTGCAGGCGCATGGCCTGCAGCTGGGCGGTAGGGTCCACGTCGTTCCATGGGCCGTAATCGATGCCAAACTCCCCTACCCCCACGCAGCGCTCGCAGGCAAGCAATGCGCGCAGGCGCTCCGCGATGGCTTCATCGTCCAAAAGACGCTGCGCCCCATAAGGGTGCACGCCCGCAAGAAACCAGACGTTTTCGGTAAGCGCGGGAACGTTCTTCCACCCGTTGAACGCAGGCGGAACAATCCCCTCCCGTGCGCTGTTCTGCAACAGCCGTGCCGCATCCTCCACAACGTGTGCAAGCCAGCGTTCGAAGGCAGCGACGTCCGTCACGTCGTCGTCCGGGTCCACCGGAACCGCCAAAAGGCGTACGCCCGCAAGTGCGGCCCTGGCAACGGCGACGGCGGGGTCGTGCTTGCGAAACGAGGTGAGGTGGCCATGGGTGTCGGCCAGGGGCGCCAGTGGCACGGGTAACTCAACCGGCTTGCCCTTCTTGGCATGAAACAAAGCGCCGTCCGCCAAGAGGACCTCAGGCATGGTCGAGCTCCACGAACAGCTCCTCGTTTCGCTTCATTGCGGGACGCACGGCATCAAGCCACGACTCGAACTCGACGGTGGTGGGCATGTCGAGCCGTTTGAGCACGATGGCATCGTCGGTGGCGTATGCCACGAGGTGGTCGCCGGCCTCCATGTTGAGCGCCCGACGCATCTGGATGGGTAGCACCACCTGACCCTTGGTGGAAATGGTAATGATGTCCGTCTTCATGCTTGCCTCCAATCGAGTAAGTGTTACTTACCTATAATAGCACGCAAAAAGCGATGGCCTCTGGACAGGTCTTCTCGACGCTCGCACTTCACCAAATCGGCATGTTGAACGAATGCGTTAGGGAGCGGGCACAACCCCTTCCTGCACTAGCGACTCGTGCAGGCGGACGAAGTCCTGCACACAGAGCTTCTCGGCGCGCGAGCGCGGGTCGATGCCTGCCGCGGCAAACGCCTCGTCGAGCTGCTGCTTGTCGTATCCCTGGGCGCCCATGGAGTTGCGAATGGTCTTGCGACGTTGGGCGAAGGCGGCATCTATTACCTGTGCCACCGCAATGGGGTCCTCGCATGGCGATGCGATGCGGTCGATGCGCACCACTGCCGAGTCCACGTGCGGTGGCGGCATGAAGTTGCCCGGACCCACCTCGAAGCGCCCCGTTACCTCACCATACAGCGCGAGCTTTGCCGTGTAGGCACCGTACTCCTTCGTTCCCGGGCATGCGGCGATGCGGTTGGCGACCTCGGCCTGCACCATCACGACCGCACGCTCCACGCTGGGCATGTGCTGCAGCGTGCCCAGAATAACCGTTGCCGCCACGTTGTATGGCAGGTTCGACACGAGCTTGGTGGGCTTGGCACCCGCCGCATGCTCCAGCTCCTCCGGCGTTACGCGCAACGCATCGCCCTGGATGAGCGCGAGCTTCTCCCCGTCTTGGGCGCACGTGTCCGCAAGAACCGGCGGCAGGGTGCGGTCGGCCTCCACGGCAACCACGCGGCGCACCTGCGGCAGCATGGCAACCGTCAGCGTGCCAATGCCCGGTCCCACCTCGAACACCACGTCGGATGGCTGCAGCTCGGCCAAGTCGAGGATACGCCCGATGACCGTGTCGTTGATGAGGAAGTTCTGCCCCAAGCGATGCTTGAGGGAAAACCCGTGCCGCTTGAGCACGGCACGGGTCTCGTGTTGGTTTGCCAGCCAGGAGTGCGCCACGTTACTTCTTGCCGCCCAGACGCGGGAAGAGGGCGTCGCCCTTGCTTACCGCCACGCCACCCTTGAGGCCGCCCCACCGACCCGCGGTCACGAGGTCGCAGGTGTCGATCTCGTCCTCCAGCGACATGCGTCGCAGGACCTCGGCCGACGTCTGCGGCATGAACGGCGCGAACAGGTGCGCGCAGATGCGGATGGACTCCAGCAGGTTGGTAATAATCTGCTCGAGCTCGTCGGCACGCGCAGGGTCCTTGGCAACCGCCCACGGTGCCGAGTCCTCGATGTAGTGGTTGGCCGCATGCACGAGCTCCATAACGGCATCCTTGGCGCCTACGTAGTCGAACACACCCATCGCCGCCGCATAGCGGTCAACCAGACCGTCGGCAATCTCCTTAAGCGGGTTGGCACGGTCCGCCCAGCCCTCGGGCAGCGTGGGCGTCTTGCCGTCGAAGTACTTGGCGCTCATGTTGAGCGAGCGGCTCACGAGGTTGCCCCAGCTGTTGGCCAGGTCGGCGTTGTACACCTGCTCCATGCGGCTGTACGAGATGGCGCCGTCCTCGCCAGGCACGCAGTCGGTCATAAAGTAGTAGCGGTAACCCTCCACGCCCAGAAGGTCGATGACGTCGGCCGGCGCGATGGCGTTGCCGCGACTCTTGGACATCTTCTCGCCCTGGCCGGTCTCCTCGTTCTTAACCATGAGGAAGCCATGGGCAAAGACGTGCTCGGGCAGCGCCTCGCCAATGGCCATGAGCATGGCGGGCCAGATGACGCAGTGGAAGCGGATGATGTCCTTGCCCACCACGTGATACTGCGCGGGCCAGCGACGGGCGTACTCGTCGGCCATGTTGGAATCGCCAAAGCCCACGGCGGTGGCGTAGTTGAGCAGTGCGTCGAACCAGACGTAGGTGACGTGTTTGTCGTCGAAGGGCACGGGAATGCCCCAGTCGAAACTCGTGCGGCTCACAGAGATGTCGCGCAGGCCGCTCTCCACGAAGGTGCGCACCTCGTTCATGCGGAACGCGGGCATCACGAAGTCGGGGTGCTCGTCGTAGAGCGCCAGCAGGCGGTCCTGGAACGCAGAGAGCTTGAAGAACCAGCTCTCCTCCTTGACGCGCTGCAGCTCGCGCTGGCACTCGGGGCACAGGTGCTGACCCTCAACGCCATGCTCCTCGTCGGATTTGGCAACCTGGGTCTCGGTATAGTAGGTCTCCTCGTGCACACAGTACCAACCGTCGTAGGAGTCCTTGTAGATGTAGCCCGCATCCTTCATGCGGTTCCACAGATGCTGGACGGCTGCAATCTGACGGGGTTGGGTCGTGCGAATAAAGTCGTCGTTGGAGATCTCGAGCGTCTTCCAGATGTCGTGGAAGGCGGGTGCGAGACTGTCGCACCACTCCTGCGGCGTCATGTCGTGGTCCTCGGCCGCACGCTGGACCTTCTCGCCATGCTCATCGAGGCCGGTGAGGAACTTGACGTCCTGCCCCATGGCGCGCCGGAAACGCGCCTGCACATCGCACAGGATGGTGCAGTAGGCGGTGCCGAGGTGCGGAGCGGCGTTAACGTAGTAGATGGGCGTCGTGACGTAGAACGGGGTGCGACTGGTGGGTGCCATAAGACCTCCTCATGACGAAGGTTGCTGCAAAGTCTAACGGTTCAGCATTGTAGCCTATTTTGCGGGGCGGCGGGTGACCTATAAATGGGGTTACCCCTTTGATAGGTCACCACGGTCACCACATTCTGGTCAACCCACGAGCAATAACGGATTTCCCTCCGGTAATGCGCAGGTTTTTTTCGATTTTAGGTTGTATTTTGGTCTCAGAATGAACGGGGCCACAAAACCGATACTGTTTACCTGCGCTTTTGTGAGGCGGTTTACTGCCCATAGGGCAAAATGAGCCTCCAGAACAACCAAAAATCGCAAAAAGTCTGCGCATACGCAAGGGGAAATCCGTTAGCACTTGCGCTACCATGCCTAACGGCGTTTTAAGCAGCACAAATACCGTATAACGCGCCGAAAGAAGGCTGCCTCATGCAAGCGAACAAGCAAAGTGCACAGATTGCGCTCGACGGGCCATCCGCTCTGCTGCTCTATCGGGACCGAAGCGAGAGCATCCGGCGTCCCAAACCCGCAACCAAGCGTGCGGAGCGCTCAATGGCCGATCAGGATGACGAGCAGGACCTCTGGCTGAGCGACGAAGACGTTGCGGCAACGCTGTCGCAAGCGAGCATCTTTGGACACAGCGCGGAGTTCACGGAGATCGAGCAGGCCAGCGACTCTTTCCTTCCCGCGCTGCGTCAGTCTCAGACTCGTTACCTGCTGCAATGCTCTTCTCGCTCACGAGACCTTAGTGGCATCGTGTATGAAGACTTTGGCTTGCAACCCCCCATCCAGTCCTCGCCCCTGTTCCTCCTGGTCTCGAACTCTCGGCAAAAGTGGCCAGTAAACAACGTGAGACAGCGGGTATTAACGCGCGGCTTTCCACGTGAATCGTTCTACTGCATGGACAGGGCAGTCTACGTACCCCGGCCCGAGCTGACCTTCCTGCTGATGTCTCATTACCTCTCGCTGACCGGACTCATGCTGGTGGGTATGGAACTATGCGGACACTACCGGCTGATGAGCGCCTCGTCTCGTCAGCCCCTCACCTCATCGCGGACCCTGTATAACAAACAAGCCTTAACGAGCACTGCACATCTTGCCCGGTATTTGGAGCGCTGCAACGGCATCGGCGGCATAAAGGAGGCTCGCCGCGCACTGAGGTATCTTGCAAACGACTCGGCCTCGCCCATGGAGTCGGTGGTATACCTCCTCCTATGTCTCCCACGCTCTCTGGGTGGATTTGCCATACGCCGGCCAATCCTCAACGCCAAGCGCGCGGTAAATCGGTCGGCCAAGTCGTTTACCTTGGCCGACCATCTCGTTCCAGACCTGTACTGGCCGCAATACCACCTGGACGTTGAGTACGACAGCGACGAGTTCCATTCGGACGACGTGAGCCTGCAGGCGGGCGCACGTCGCACCCTTGCGCTGCGGTCCATGAACGTTGAGGTGTTCTCGCTCACCTACGACGTTGTGAACGATACCACGGCCTTCGAGGAGTTTGCCCACATGATTACCAAGAGGCTCGGACAGCGCTGGCGCCAGCCCACCGAGCAGGAGCTAAAGCGGCGCAAAACACTGCGGGCGGACCTTCTGAAGCAGGCCAACGTGTACCGGGGCGCACTGAGCGACTGGTAGGCGATCGCACCAGGCGCTTATTACATACCAAGTCTATGGAGCAACGGAGAGCATGCGATCCACCGCGGTGATGAGCGCTTCGTCGCCACCTTGCTCGCGTAGCTTGCGCCACGTGAGCAGCGTGGGTGGCGAGCACCCAACCTCCGCAGCAACAGCGGTGTAGTCCTCACCAGCTTCGACGCGCGCCAATGCTTCGAGTTTTTGCCGTTGGGTGTACACCATGCGCTTGCTACGCTTGCCCGTGGGCAGCTCGTTTAGCGACCATTTGCGAATTATGGCAGGGCCTGGCTTTCCGCCCATCTTTCGGCTTACGTCCGTAAAGGTCATGCCAGACGCCACGAGCTCCAGCGCTCTTGCACGGGTGGCTTCGTCGTACATCTAAGTAATACTCCCTCCGCTTTATGAAGCACGTGCTGACGGAGGGGGCGCGCAAGCATGCGCACCCCCTCCGCAGGTCTTACGTCAGTGCTACTTTTGCGCGAAGCAGCGACTCACATTTTGCGTGATGCCCTTGTAAGTGGCGCCAGGCGCGGCGTCACCCTTGCGGACAAGGACAATCTGGATGCCCTCGAGGCGCCTAGAGTAGCCCGCAGATCCGGAACGCTCGCCGTTCTTGGCCCAGCCCATCCAGCCGAAGCGCTGGCAGTGGACGCGGTAGTACACGTCGTAGTGGTTGGCCATCTCGCCGGTGAGCTTGATCTCGATTGCCTCCAGGCGGCGGGACATTCCGGACGTGCCGGACATCTGGTCGTCGTAACGCCAGTCCTGCCAGCCAATGCGCTGGACGTGCGTGCGGTACTGGATGCCTCCTGCGTAGGGCAGGTCGGACACGCGGATGTTGATGCCCTCAAGGCGGTAGGACTTACCCGTGGTTCCGCTCATGTCGCCGTCGCTCACGTACTGCTGCCAGCCAACGCGCTGGACATGCGTGCGATACGAGACGTGCGGAGCGTAGATGGTGTAGTTTTGGGACTTGGATCCGGCATAGTTGCCCTTGCCAGTTACGGTAGCAGTTGCCGTACCAGGTCCGTTGTTGTTGGAGTAGGTTACGTCGTAGTCCTTACCAGCGACCAGAACCTTGCCGGTGGCACTGTCGGTCACACGTACGGCAGGCCTAATGGCGCCGTCGGTAAGCGGTTGGTTGCCGATCGGGGCAATGTTGACCCTATTAGCAGGTGCCGCGGCAATCTTCCAAGGAATCTTCTTGGCTCCGGTCGTCCCGTCACTCCAGACGTAACCAGGCTTGAGTGTAGCTGTAGCTGTGTAGCTTCCCGCATTGGTGCCAGTATTGCCGCTAATCGTGTAGCCCTCACCAGCGGGAACACCAGTCTGAGAGGAGCCGTTGTAGGTGCGGTTGGTAGCGCTCGGTACCGCAGCCTTCTTGTTGGATGCGACCTGATTGTTCTTTTGCGTGTTGTACGTGTTGAGCGCATTGTCCAACGCCTGCTTGGCGGCAGCGATGTCATCGGCCGTAGCCTTGGGGTCGCTTAAAACGCTGTTTGCGTTGTTGATGGCATTCTGCAATGCGTTCGCCTGCTCAGGCGTTACGTAATGCATTCCAGTGGGCAGACCGGAACCATCGGTGGAGATGGGGGTGTTGTTCTGTGCATTCGCGGCGTCCTGCACCGACTGCGTGAGAGCCGTCTTGTCGTTGCCCGTGATCCGGAAGGTGGTGGTCGCAGATCCGGAGTAGTTGCCCTTGAGCGTGGCGATTACGGTAGCGGTGCCAGGCTCGACGTTGTTGATGTAGGTGATATCTGCGGGTACGACATCGTTGCCCTTCTTGACAACCACTTCGGGCTTGATCTCGGATCCCGTATAGTTCTGAGCCGGAATTGTCTCGATCGTCACACCCGCGGAGTCGGCCGGGTTGATGGCGAACTGCGTGGTTGCCTGTCCGGCGTAGTTGTTGTTGTTTGCCTTCGGGGTAACCGTAACGGTTGCCAGACCAACACCGTCGTTGTTCGCGTAGGCAACCTGTACGTCGCTGGTAATATCCCTTCCGCTCGCGTCCTTAACGGTCACTGCGGGCTGGTTCCAGTTCTCAGCTCCGTAGGTCTGGTTGTCAATAGGCTCGATGTAGGCAGCGGAGAGGTCCACAGGTGCGATGGTCCACTCGACGTCCTTGGGCTCGGTGGTGCCGTCGGCCCAGCAGAAGCCGGACTTGGGCGCGACCTGCACCTTGTAGGTGCCGGCGTCTGTTGCGGTGTTGGTGAATTGCGCCGGCTGCGGGTTTACCAGCTCGTAGTTGACTTTATCCGTCGTTACGCCAGTCTTCGCGGTCCCGTCGTAGACGAGATTCTGCGCGGCGGTCGGTGCCGCGATCTCCGTGTTCCAGTGAGCGGTGAGCGTGGTGTTGGAAGTAATCTGAGTGCCGAAGTTAAACTCCGTGGTCGCACCATCAGCAAACCAGCCAGCGAACGCATAGCCATCCTTGGTCGGGTCGGCAGGCTCGGCAACCTTGGTGTTCTCTCCAATCTTCTTGGAGTCAATCGTGGTTTCGCCGTCCTTGAACGTGACGATTACGGCCTCGACGAGCTTGTAGTTGTCGCCGTCGGCAATCCACGTCTGGTTATCCGCGATAGTGATCGGGTCGGTGGTAGTGGAGATAACGGTGGAGAGATCTTCCTTCTTGTTGCCGTAGTAGGAACCGACCTCGTTGGCATGTTCGCTAGTGAGCGTGACGTTGCCGAGCGTCACCGTAGGACCGTTCGTGCCCTCCGGGTAGTTGCAGTTGTCCGCGACCAGCGCGTCACCCGTGGCGTTCAGGCCATTGCCATTGTAGGCGTACTCGGCTTTCGCACCTGTACCGACTAGCGTGCCGCCCTTGACGTTGATGGTGCCGGCCTTGGCGTAGACGGCCGTCGGGCCGGTGATGGTGCCGCCGTTGATCGTGAGCGTGCCGGCGGACGGGAAGTAGATACCTGCGTCGGTCGTCGCGGAGACCTTAGCACCCTCGTTCACGGTAATGTTTGCGGGCGCATTGCCGGCACTGCCGTTGCCGCTGATGGCGGAGGCGTCACCCGTGACAGCAACCTTGCCGTTGAGCACGAGCTCATTGGCTTCGGCATTCTTACCGAACACGGTAATGCCATAACAGTGATCGGTGGTGACGGTGACGTCCTTACCCACGGTGAGCTTGGCGGCATCGGACGTCGCCGTGTCGCCCACGCGAATGACGGAGGAGCTGTCGGCGAACCCAGAGCCGTCGGTCGCCTTCGCACTGATGGTGCCCTCACCGGTGATGGTCACGTCGCCGGACTTGACCCACAGCGCGCGGGCGTCGGTAGCAGCGATATTGTGGCCGTTAAGGTCGAGGGTGAAGTTCTTACCAGAGGTCTCGACAGTCGAGGTCAGGGCAATGTCGTCGACGAGCTGGATGGTGTCGCCTGCCTTAGCCGCGCTCACGGCTTCGGAGAGGGTGCCGAACAGCGTGTCGCCGATCTTGGCGACGGCCGTACCAACCGTGAACGACTTCTCGACGATGCCGGTGTAGTTGCCCTTGCCAGTGACGGTAGCCGTGTTGCCATTGTAGGTCACGTCGTAGTCGGTGCCCTTTACGAGAACCTTGTCGCCGTCGGTCACAGAGACCGCGGGCTCGGCCTCGAAGCCAGGCGCGATATTGGCGACCATGGCATCGGTCAGGGTCTTCGGCGTGATTGTGAGCTCGTAGGGCTTCACGTCGGTAGTGAAGTCTGCCCACACGTAGTTGGCGTTGTCCTTGAGGGCGGCAAACACGATGTAGTCACCAGCGTCGGTGACGGTGTTGGTGCCCAGGACCTTGTACTGGTCGTTTTCGGCCACAGGCAGTACCGTGTGCTCCGCGCCGTCATACGTGATCGGCGACGTTGCATCGGTCGGAATCGTGACGAGCTGCTTGGCGATGACGAAGTCAGCCGTAGCCTCAGCAGCCGCATAGTTATCGGTTGCCTCGATTGCGGCCTTAACAGTGTACTCGCCTGCCGGTGCGGTCTTGATCGCATCAGCGGTAATCGGAGTGGTATCGCCCTTCTTGTAGTAAGTAATGGTGATCTTCTCGTCAAGCTCGGCAGGCGTCACAGTAACATTGGGCAGATTCTGCTGATCGTTGAACTTGCGGTACTCCCAGCCATTGATGGTCACCGTAACGACCGGCGTCGCCGGGGCGATGGTGAAGGTTGCGGGCTGCGACTCAGCTGCAGCATAGTTGTCGTCAGCAGCGACGGTTGCCTTGACATAGTAGGTGCCCGCGTTCTTGGGCTCGGCCTCCGTCTGGCACTGCGCGTCGCTGTAGTACGCGTAAGTTACGTTGCCTTTGCTGCCAGTCGTAACCGTACCCGCCGTATCATAGTTAATTACCTGACCGGTATACGTCTTCGTCTGATCAGCGAGCTCAATCGTGGATACGCCCTTGCCGATTGCAAACTCTTTGAACATTGCGTCTTTGTAGTTGCCCTTACCAGTGACGGTAACCGTCGCCTTCGAGGTTTCAGTGGTAGCGTTCGTGTTGTTGTCATAAGAAAGCTCGTAATCAGTGCCTTCGTTGAGCAGAGTCTGACCGTCCTTGACCTCAGGCTTCGGCTCCTTGGCTGCACCGTCGTACTCGTAGGCAACGTTAGGCATCACCACAGTAATACCTTCACTCTCAACGCTCTTTGGCGCAATGCTCCAGTCGAGCTCCTTGGCCTGAGTCGTACCGTCAAACCACTTGTAGTTCGCGGGATCGTTGAGCGTCGCAGTCGCGTTGTAGTTGCCCGCGGCAGTCGCCTTGGCAACTCCCGTGACAGTGTAGAAGTTCTTGGACTGCTCGTCGTCGATGCAGCCAGTCTTTTCGTTGCCGTCGTACACGAGGCCAGTTGCAACAGTCGGGGCGACAACATCAGCCTTGTTGATCTTGAACTCGACGATCTGCGTGCCCGCATAGCCACCCTTGCCCTCGATGTACACGAGTGCGGTGCCTGCGTCAACGTTGTTGTAGTAATCGACGCTGTAGTCGGTGTCTGCGACGAGAACCTTCTTGCTTTCATCGACGTCAGTAGTTGTGGGGTCATCCGCGCCTACGGTGACGGTGACGGTGGGTACAGGCTCCTTTACAGCGCCGTCATAGGTATAGGTGTTGTCGACAACCGGTTTAGGATTTTGGCCAGCCGTCTTCAACTCTACGTTAGCAGCACTAATGAGCTGCGTATTCGTCGTAATGTTGAACTGTACTGTGCGCTTGTCCTTGTAGTTGCCCATACCCTGAATGACCGCAGAGGCGGTTCCGACATTGATGTTGTTATCGTAGTAGCTCACCGAATAGTCGTTGCTCGTGAGCGGTGTCGCCTTGCCTTCGGTCTCGATGCCGTCGTCGAGCACGGAAGCCTGCGTGGGCTCAATTGGATTGCCAGTGTAGGCCTGATCGGCAATGGCTGCCGTCACGTCACTGCTGCGGATGCTCTTCTGCTCGATAACGAACTCGGTGCTTATGGGCGTGTCGCCACTCGGGAGGTGATACCTTCCGTCGGCGGTCGTATCGCCATCAAGCTGGACCGTTACGGTGTACTTGCCAGCCTTAACCGGCTTGCCGTTGGTGCCAAGGGCGGCATTCTGATTATCGTTGCCCTCCGCTGCTGCGTACACAATCTTGTAGTTTGCAACTTCCTCTTCCTGCGTCTTCTGATATGTTGCAGGGATTTCGAAGTTGCCAGCCTTAACCTTGATTGTCTCGGGGACCTGCTCGACGCCGTTATACACCTTCGACGCAGGCTCAACCGTAATGGCAGTTATTTCCGCGGGACTCACCGTAATGGTAAACACTGCGCTCTCGGTACCCGGATAAGCGCCCTCGGCGGTTGCCACGAGCTTAGCTTGGTAAGTTCCGGGCTCGGTCGGGGTGCCATGCTGCCACACTGGGTTGTGTTGTTCGTCTTCGCTGTTAGAGAAATAAATCTCGTAGTCGCCCTCATCGACAGTAGCCGTTTGCGCGGGTGCGGTGGCCTCGACAAGAGCCTTTATATCGAGTTCGGCATGCGTGACCTCAACGGAGGTTCCGGTGTACAGCTCTTCGATAACGCCCTGCTTGGCCTTAGCAATAGAGAACGCCTTGAGGGAGTTCTTCAGCTGGAACATGTCATCCTCGCCGATTTTAACGGGCTCGAGGGATTGACCAGTCGGGAACACGAGCTTTTCGATTGCGGTCTCGTCGGCATCCTGGCTGAATGTGCCATTCTGGATGTCAAGCGTGTAGCCTGTGGTCTCAACCTTACCCCTAAAGACACCGCCCGTGACGGTGGTCTTTGCGTCCTCGGTCTTCGTACCACCAAGGCCGGTTCCGAACAGCGCGCCACCAGACTTGTTCTCGAACGTGCCGCCAGAGATGGTGAGCTGACCGCTGTCTTCCGTGTTTGCTCCATAGGAGCCGTTAACGATTACGGCCTTGTTCTGTGTGGTGAACGTACCACCGGAGATGCTGCCAACGTTCCAGTTCATGACTGCGGCATCCGTCGTATTGCTGAACGTACCGCCGCTGATTGCAAGGTGGCCAAAGTCGTCATTCTTAACGACGTTTATGCCGCCGCTAAACGTGCCGTTGGTGATGGTGAGCTTGGGCTCCTCCGCTCCGAGTTGCTTGTTCGCAAGCGTCGTCGCCGCATTTTTAACACCTGAGCTCTGGAAACCATTCTCGATCAAGCTAGAGAACCCATGGTGTACCAGCTCATTGCCCTCCGTAGTATCACTCGTAACGGTTGCGCCGTCTATGGTCATCGTGCCGTGGTTGCAGAGCACATACCAGCTGTTGCCATTGGGGCCTGTCGGCGTCCCCGCTTCCATGGAACGCTTGAAGCTGCCGCCATTGAGGTTCGCGGTTGCGCCTACGGCGTTGTAGACGGTGGCTGCACCATGAGTCACGTTGTCGATGGCGCCGGTCTTTGCCGTCGAATTGTCCGTAACTGTCAGCGTACCAAAGTTCACGATCGTGCTCTTCTGACCATACACGTTAGCATTGGCCCGAGGAGCCTCTGGATCGTTAACGAGCGTCTTGCCGTTGAGGTCGAGCGTGATGTTCTTGTCGATAGGAATCGTGACGTTCTCGGTGACGTCCTTGAGCAGCACGACAATATCGTCCTGCTGTGCCGCGTCAATTGCATCAGCCAAGGTAGCGAATGCGATAACCTGGCCATTCCTGGTGATACTAGCCACGGCCTCTACGACCTCGTAGCTGTTGTCGCCGAGCTTCTTCCACGCCTGGCCTGCGGGGAGGGGGAGCGTGTTGGACGTGGCCTTGATGCTGTCGCTGTTCTTGATCGCGCCGTTGACGCCGGTGCCGTCG
>CACZFB010000029.1 GCA_902780305.1 uncultured Coriobacteriaceae bacterium
ATTCCGACGTCGGCGGCCTCCCTCCACTGCGAACAGGCACGACGGATGACCTCGGCGTCCAGGCGGTGGATGAGCTGGTGGCGCTCGAGCTCCGGCACGAACTCGTCGGGGCGCAGGAAGCCATACTGCTCGGACTCCCAGCGCGCGAGTATCTCGACCTCGCAGATCAGGCCCGTGAGCACACGAACGATGGGCTGGGCATATGCCCGGATCTCCCCGCGCTCGATGGCCTCGTCCAAGTGCTCGATAACGTAGGCCCTGCGCTCGAACGCCGTCTCCAGACCCTTGTCGAACAGGCGCGAGTACGAGGGGCTGGACATCTGTATGTCCTCGAAGGCAAATCTGGCACGCTCCATAGCGTCGTAGAGGGTAAGCGTCCCGTCGAGCTCGCAGTAGCCCGCTTTGAGGACGATGCCGTCGACGTCGATGTGGGCAATGAGGTCGCGGTTGACCTCCTCGAGGATGCGCGCCAGGTCGTCTGTTGGGGCCAAGGCCATAAAGTTGCCAGAGGAAAACCTGCCCAGCTGCTGCTTGGGAATGTGCTCGCACAGTCTGGCGGCAACGTAGCGGACCATCTCATCGCCCGCAGCGACGCCCTTGCGCACGTTGTACGAGCCAACGTTGAGCAGGCGGAGATACGCTATGGAAAGTGATGGACCCCGCTTCGCGACCATCTTGGATGCACGGGCATAGAAGCCCTCGCGGTCCTGTAGCCCGGTGAGTGCGTCGCGTGCGTTGCGCATAATGCTAGGCATGGCGCTCCATTCGAATTGCGGGATGTAGGGCCATTATCACCCGCATGCCATCGCATGGCCGCGACACATAGAAGATGACGCCAATTCCGCATAAAAACTTCGAGATGTACGCCGGCGGGATACGCGGGACAGGTAGAGATGTCCGTTGGGAACTGAGAAAAGGGGCCAAACCCCTTTTCTCATGGGCGCGTCCCGAGGGCCTTGCAGGAAAGGGTGGGGCTAACTGTACAGGCTGGGGCGCCCTTTTCTGCGACGGCATTGCAAAGGCGCAGGTAGGCGGCACGCCCTCGCGAATCTGCAGTTTAGGTCCCCCTTACCTGTACAGATTGGGGCGCCCCTGCCTGCGATGCCGACCATGGCGCCGTCGCGGGCCCAGGACTTCTCCCAGCCCTTGCGCTGGACGTGGGAGCGGTACTCGATTCCGCCGGTGGCGCTGGCGCCGTCCGCGGTGAGCTTGATCGCCTACATGCGCAGCGACTTGCCCGTGGTGCCAACCATCGATGTACGTGGCTTGTGGCCAGCCCGTGACCGCGACCCATGGGGACGAGGAAAGGGGTCTGGCCCCTTTCCTCGATTGCCGTTATTGATGTTCGCTCGCTTTAGTCGTAGCGCTCGTCGAACACGCGGCGGGTCTTCTTCTCGCTGCGCGGCAGCACGCCGAGCTCGACGATCTTTACCAGGGGCGTAAAGCCAATGCGGTGCTTGACGCGACGTGCCACGCGCATGCGCAGGTCCTCCCAGTCCACCGACCCGTTGGTCTCCACATAGATGCGCATGGTATCGCGCCTATCCAAGTGCGACAGGCGAATCTGGTATTCGCTGGAGAGCTCGGGGAAGCTGGCCAGGATCTCCTCGATCTGGGCGGGGAACACGTTGACGCCATGGATCTTCATCATGTCGTCAGAGCGACCGGTGATGGTGTCGATGCGCGGGTGCTCGTTGTGCCCGCACGCGCAGTCGCCGGGAACGATGCGGGAAAGGTCGTGCGTGCGGAAACGGACGAGCGGCGCGCCCTCCTTTACGAGCGTGGTGAGCACGATTTCGCCCCACTCGCCGTCGGGCAGCACCTCGCCGGTGTCTGGGTCGATGATCTCCAGGTACACGTAGTCGCTCCACACGTGCATGGCATGGCTGTGTGCGCAGCTGATGCCGATGCCAGGCCCATACACCTCGGTGAGACCGTAGATGTCGTAGTACTCGACGCCGAGCGCATCCATAATGCGCTTGCGAATCTTCTCGCCCGAGCGCTCCGACCCGGTGATGAGCTTCTTGAGCTTAATCTGGTCCTTGAGCCCACGCTTCTCGATCTCCTCGGCAAGCAACAGGGCGTAGCTTGCCGTGGCCGTGAGCACCGTGGCCTCCATGTCGATCATAAACTGCAGCTGCTTGTCGGTGTTGCCGGGACCCATGGGGATGGCCATGGCGCCGAGACGCTCCGCACCGGCCTGGAAGCCGATGCCCGCCGTCCAAAGACCGTATCCCGGGGTAATCTGGATGCGGTCCTCCTTCGTGACCCCCGCATACTCGTAGCAACGCGCAAACTGGATGGCCCAGTCGTCCACGTCCTTTTGGGTGTACGGAATGATGACGGGCGTACCCGTCGTGCCCGACGACGAGTGGATGCGCACGATCTGCTCCTGAGGCACCGCGGCAAGTCCCAGCGGATAGGCCTCGCGCAGGTCCTGCTTCTCGGAGAAAGGCAGCTTGTAGAAGTCCTCGACGCTCGAGACACCGTCGATGCCGGCCTCGCGCAGGCGTCGGCCGTAGAAGTTGTTGGAGTCAAGCAGCCGCCTTACCTGCCGGTCGACCTGCTTGAGCTGTGCGTCGCTTATCCTCATGTGATCCTCCTCTGCTTGGGGTTGATGCTGCCGCGCTAGTGGGCCCAGTCCAAGGCCCGCAGGTTGAGCTCCCAGAATCGTTCGGGAAGCCGGATGGAAATCGCCTCGCGTATGTCGTCGGCATCCAACGAGATTGCCCCCGACCGGATGGCCGCGCCCAAAAGGACGACGTTGAGCACGCGCGAGGAGCCGAGCTCTGCCGCGGCGGCGTCTGCATCCACGACCACCAGGTTGTCGACCCGTTGCTCCAGGTAGCCCATGATCGCGTCCAGGTCGTACGTCGGTCCGCCCGTCACCGCGCTCACCGGCACGATGGGACGATTGCTCACGACCACGGTGCCACCCTGCCGCACATACGCCAGCTGGCGCACCGCCTCAGCCGGCTCGAACGCCATGAGCAGGTTGGCGCCGCCACGCCCGACGAGCGGAGACGAGACCCCCTCGCCGATGCGCACGTGCGACGTGACGCTTCCGCCTCGCTGTGCCATGCCAATGGTCTCGGCGGCCTTCACGGGCACGCCGCGGCGCATGGCCGCCGTGGAGAGCAGCCTGGACGCCAGCACGGTTCCCTGGCCGCCCACGCCGCACAAGATGATGTCGTCTCTCACAGCTTCTCCCCTCCCGAAATGGCGCCGACGGGACACACCTGCTCGCAGAGCGTGCAGCCGTTGCACTGGCTCGCGTCGATGCGTGCCTTGCCGTCCCCGAAGAACAGCGCGGGACAGCCCAGCTCCCTGATGCAGCGCCCACATCCGATGCACGCGTTGGAGTCGACGGAGCTCTGGGCCTTGGGCCGCTCGAGCATGGCGCAGGGCGACTTGAAAATGATCGCCTTGACGCCGGGCTCCGCCGAGACGCGCTGCACGGTTTTTACGGCGAGCTTGTGGTCGAACGGGTTTACGGTCTCCACCACGTTGAGTCCAATGCCGCGCAGCACCGACTCGATGCTTACGGGTTGCACCGACTCGCCCATCATGGTGCGCCCGGTTCCGGGATGCGGCTGATGGCCCGTCATCGCCGTCGTGGAGTTGTCCAGGACGATTACCGTGAGGTCCGCCTGGTTGTAGTAGGCGTTGATGACGCCGGTTATGCCCGAGGCGAAGAACGTGGAGTCTCCCACGAAGGCGAAGCACGTGGTGTCGGGCTCCACATGGAAGATGCCCTGCGCGACGGTGATGCCCGCGCCCATGCACAGGCAGGTGTCCACCATGTCGAGCGGTTGGGCGTTGCCCAGCGTATAGCAGCCGATGTCGCCGCAATAGACCGTCTTCTTGCCACGCATCGCACGCTTCACCGCATAGAAGCTCGCGCGGTGCGGGCACCCGGCGCACAGGACCGGAGGACGCACGGGCAGTTGCGGCGACGCCGTCTCGGGCGCCTTGGGCAGCGACTCGCCCACGAACGCCGCCAGGGCGGCGCGCACGGAATCCACGGTGTTCTCGCCCGACGGCGGCATGTCCCCCGTGAGCTTGCCACGAATCCTCACGGACAGGCCATGTTTGCCGCATGCCTGCAGCAGTGCGCGCTCGATAACCGGGTCGAGCTCCTCCACGCACAGCACCTCATCCAGTTCCCGCAAAAACTCGATGGCCAGGTCCTCGGGAAACGGGAACGGGGTGCCCACCTTGAGCACGGGCAACTCGCAGTCGCCGCCCAGGGCCTCCCGCACGTAGGCATAGTTGATGCCGTGGGTGGCCACTCCCCTACGCACGCCCCGCTGCTCGCCACCGGCCACCACGCGGTTGTAGGCGCTGGCCGCCAGCTCCCGCGAGAGTCGCTCGTTTCTCCGCTCTATCTTCGCGTGGTTCGCCACCGACAGGCGGGGGAAGATCACCCAGCGCGATGAGTCGCGCACGAACCCCTCGGCCTGATGGGTCTGCCATTCCGCCTCGTCGAGCACCTCGATGGCCTCGTAGCCATGGTCCACACGCGTCGTCGCTCGCAGGAACACCGGCGTCGCCTCACGCTCGGACAGCTCGAAGGCGTCGCGCACCATGGCGTATGCCTCCTCCACCGAGGACGGGTCGAAGACCGGCACCTTTGCAAACTGCGCGAAGGTCCTCGTGTCCTGTTCGGTTTGCGAGGATATGGGACCGGGGTCGTCGGCCACCATCACCACAAGACCACCCTTGACGCCAACGTACTCAAGGCTCATCAGCGGATCGGCCGCCACGTTGAGGCCCACCTGCTTGCAGGTGACGAGCGCGCGGGCACCCGTGTATGCCGCCCCCGCGGCCACCTCCATGGCGGCCTTCTCGTTGCAGGACCACTCCATGTACGTGCGGTTGGACCCGCGTTTGGCAACGGTCTCGAGCACCTCGGTCGACGGGGTTCCGGGATACCCCGCCACGACGTTTACGCCCGCCGCCAACGCGCCAAGGGCGATCGCCTCGTTGCCCATTAAAAACTCTATATGCATGCATGCCCTCCTCACAACGCAGGCTATGGTACAACTTATCGACTCCCCCACGCCATGCGGCCCACAACAAAAAACGTTCTGGAAATCTGTGCGGTCTTTTCGGGCTGGCCACCTACCCGTGGTGTCCGGTTCGCGCAACCCTTGGGTGACATGATAAAATCCCTTGTCGTACCCCCAAAACGAAAGGAGCGAGCATGGAGCACAGGGCCTTCCAGAACGCAATCTACCTACGCGTGGACAAGGGAGAGGAGATTATCTCTTCGATTCTCGACGTGTGTGAGCGCGAGGGCGTACGCTCGGCCACCTTTATGGGCATTGGCGGTTGCGGCAGCGCCGACATCCAAGTGTTCGACCCCGATGCTGGGTCCTTCTCCACCCAAAGGCACGAGGGCGTGCTCGAGCTCGTTTCGCTTATGGGAAACGTCGTGGACGGCGGAGAGGATGGGCCGTATTGGCACGCACACGCCCTGTTCTCCATGCGTGACGCCGACGGGCACCACATGGCTGCCGGTCACCTCAAGGCGGCGACGGTGCGCTATACCGCCGAGATAGAGATTCGCCCCGTGGTGGGCGGCGTGATTGGCAGCTCGCCCGACCCCGTTACCGGCACAAAGTTCTGGGCATTCTAGGAACCGAGGGCCTTGTGAGTAAGGAATCCCAGGCGACGGCACCCACCGATAGCGTGGTCGCGAACGACGCGGCCTTCGAACGGCTGGAACTCCTGCTGGGCAAGGAGCGGCTCGACGTGCTCAGGGAGTCGTGTGTGTATGTGTTGGGGTTGGGAGGCGTGGGCTCGAGCTGCGCGGAGGCACTCGCGCGCGGGGGCGTCGGCAAGCTCGTGCTCGTCGACCGCGACGTGGTCTCTGCCAGCAACATAAACCGACAGGTCCTCGCGTTCCACAGCACGGTCGGCCAGCCCAAGGCACATGTGATGCGCAGCATGGTGCTCGACATCAACCCCGGCGCCCAGGTGTGGGCGTCGACCATGTTCGTAAGGAAGGAGCAGGTTGGCGACCAGTTTGCCGACTTCCCCAAGCCCAGCTATGTGGTCGATGCCATAGACACCATCTCTCAGAAGCTGGCAATCGCCCGCTGGTGTCAGGACGAGGGCATCCCCCTCGTCTCGTCCATGGGCGGTGCCAACAAGCTCGATCCCTGCCGACTGCGCTTTGCGCGCATCGAGCGAACCTCTGGCGACGGGCTCGCGCGGGTGATGCGCAAAGAGTGCCGCAAGCGTGGAATTCGCAACCTGCAGGTGCTCTTCTCGGACGAGCCGGCGGCATGCCTCAACGGCCCGAGGACGAGCGAGCCCGGAAAGCGTCCACCCAAGGGCAGCGATCTGGGCACGCTCTCCTACTACCCGCCCATTATGGGTCAGATGCTTGCGAGCAAGGTGATTCGCGACCTTGTGGGGTTGCAATGAGCGTGGCCGACGCGCACCTGCACCTCGACTTCTTCGCCAATCCCGCGGCCTTTGCGCAGGAGGCGCAGGCATGTGGGCTTCAGGTGTTTGCCAACAGCGTGACGCCCCAGGGCTTCTTGGCAACCACTGCCGTGACGCAGGGCATGCCTCACGTGCGCATAGGGCTTGGGCTGCATCCTTGGTGGGTGAACGAGGCGAGTATCGACGACTTTTTTTCGCTGTTGCCCCAGACCCGCTGGGTTGGCGAGGTGGGTATAGACCTCTCGCCCAAGCGGGCGCACCACGAGCAGCAGGTCAATACATTTGCCCAGATTGCCGAACGGTGCGCACGTGATGGCGACAAGGTCTTGAGCCTGCACTCGGTGCGCGCGGCCGACGTGGTGCTGGACATTCTGGAAAAGACCGGATGCACGCGCTCGTGCTCCTGCGTCTTCCATTGGTTTAGCGGCTCCACCGAGGCACTGTGGCGTGCCATCCGCGCCGGCTGCTGGTTCTCGGTAAACGAGATGCAGGCGGGCACGCGGCGTGCCAAGGAGCAGCTCAAGCTCATTCCCGCAGATCGCCTGCTGCTGGAGACCGACCTTCCTCCCGAAGGAGACGCGAGCACGCACGCGGCAGATGTCCTGGCCTCCCTCGAGCGAGTACGCAATCAGCTGGAGCGAATTCGCCGCAAGTCCATGGCCGAGCAGCTTGCGCTCAACTGGGAACACCTCACCCTGTAGCGGTTGTACTCGGGGGACAGTCCCCCGAGTACAACTCGGCATTTACGAGAAGTCGGCCATCTGGTCGTTGAGCTGCTTGATAGCGCGCTCCAGGTCCTCGCGCTGCTCGCGCTTCTTCTGGATGACGTCGGCCGCGGCCTTGGCCACAAATCCCGGGTTACCCAGGGTCCTCACCACGCCGGCAAGCTGCTTTTGCGCCTTGGCAAGCTCCTTCTCCAGACGCTTGGCCTCGTTGGCGAGGTCCACCAGACCACCCAGCACCACGAAGATTTCCAGGCCGCCATCAACGATGGAGATGGAGGCCTGCGGCTTGTCGACCTGCGGGCCGACAGCAAGGTCTTGAACCCGCCCGACGCTGCACACGAAGTCGCACTGGCTCTGCAGCGCGGTCGCGTCATCCACGTCTGCGCGCACCATCACGTCAAGCTCGGTCTTGGGAGACAGACGGTAGCGGGCCCGGGTCGAGCGCACGGCCGAAATCACGCGGCGCGCCAGCTCGAAGTCATGCTCCGCCTCGTCGTTGACGAATGCCGCGAGCTCCGCCGGATCCGGCCAGTTGGCAACCATGAGGAACTGGGCGTCGTGCGCGTCGAGCCCGCTCGCGGGAAGGGCGTCCCACACGCGCTCGGTAACGAATGGCATCACGGGGTGCAACAGACGCAGCGACACATCCAGGACATACACCAGGTTGCGCTGCACCTGCAGGCGCTCGTCCTCGTTGCCGCCCAGCAACCTGCCCTTGCACAGCTCGATGTACCAGTCGCACACCTCGTTCCAGAAGAACGACTGGATGCCACGCGCGTAGTCTCCAAAGGCGTACGTCTCGAGCTGCGCCGTGGCGTCGGCGCACACGCGTGCCAGGCGCGAGAGCATCCAGGCGTCCTCGGGCGTCTGCGCGACGGGGGCGCCAGGCACATAGCCGTCGAGGTTCATCTGCACGAAACGGCTCGCGTTCCAAATCTTGGTAACGAACGAGCGTGCCTGCTCGGTGCGCGGCGAGTCAATGAGCTCGTGGGTCTTCTTGTCGATGTTGGCGTCGAACTTGACGTCCTGGTTGCCCGTCACCAACGTGAGCAGACCATAGCGCATGGCATCGGCGCCATACTTGGCCATGAGGTCCATGGGGTCAACGCCGTTGCCCTTGGACTTGCTCATGCGGCTGCCATCCTTGGCAAGAATCGTCGCATAGATGTACACGTCGTGGAAGGGTATCTCATCCACGAAGTAGAGCGAGCTCATAATCATGCGGGCGACCCACAGCGCGATGATGTCGCGGGCGGTAACGAGCACCTTGGTGGGATGGTGACCCTCCATGCGCTCGGGGTGGTCGGGCCAGCCCTGCGTCGCGAAGGTCCACAACTGGCTGGAGAACCAGGTATCCAGCACGTCCTCGTCCTGGCGCACGTGGTGGCCGTGGCAGTGCGGGCACTCGTCCACGTCCTCCATGAGGGCGTCCTCCCACCCACAGTCCTCGCAGGTAAAGACCGGAATCCGATGTCCCCACCACAGCTGGCGAGAAATGCACCAGTCCTTGAGATTGTCCATCCAGGTGAGGTAGGTCTGCGTCCAGCGCGCGGGATGGAAGGTTACCTCGCCGTTCAGCACCACCTGGGTCGCGCGTTCCTTGAGCTTGTCGACGGCGACGAACCACTGCTCCGAGAGCCAGGGCTCCAGCGTGGAGTCGCAGCGGTAGCAGTGCATGACGGAGTGCTGGTGCTCGTCGACGTCACCCAGCAGGCCATGCTCGTCAAACCACTCGACGACGGCCGTGCGGCAGGCGTCGCGGTCCAGCCCACTGAACTCGCCATAGCCGTCCACGACCACCGCGTGCTCGTCGAACACGTTGATCTGCGGCAGGTCGTGCGCCTGTCCCATGGCGTAATCGTTGGGGTCGTGCGCGGGCGTGACCTTTACGAAGCCCGTGCCAAATCCGGCGTCCACGTGCCAATCGGAGAATATGGGAATCTCACGGTTCACGATGGGCAGGATCACCGTCTTGCCCACGAACTTGGCCTTGTCAGGATCCTCCGGGCTCACGGCGATGCCCGTGTCACCCAGCATCGTCTCGGGGCGGGTCGTGGCGACCTCGATGTACTCCACACCGTCCACCGGTTCGGACAGCGGATAGCGAAGGTGCCACAGATGGCCCTGCTCGTCCTGGTACTCCGCCTCGTCGTCGCTGATGGCCGTCGTGCAGCTGGGGCACCAGTTGACGATGCGCTTGCCACGATAGATGAGCCCGTCGTGATACCAGTCGCAGAACACCTTGCGCACGGCCTTGGCATACTCGTCGCTCATCGTAAACTGCTCGTCGTCGAAGTCGATGGAGCAGCCCATGCGCTTAATCTGCTCCACGATGATACCGCCATACTCGCGACGCCAGTCCTGGCAGGCATCCAGGAACTTCTCGCGGCCCATCTCCAGGCGCGAGACGCCCTCGCTCTTGAGCTTCTTGTCCACCTTGGTCTGCGTGGCAATGCCCGCATGGTCCGTTCCCAGGATCCAACGCGTGGACCGACCACGCATGCGACTGTAGCGAACGTAGGTGTCCTGGATGGTGTCGTCCATGGCATGGCCCATGTGCAGCACGCCCGTTACGTTTGGCGGCGGGATAACGATGGTGCAGTCTTCGTTGCCCTCGCTGCGCTGGTAGCATCCCGCCCCCATCCAGCTCTGTACAAGCTCCGGCTCGCTCGTTTGCGGGTCGTAGGTCTTTGGCATCTCTTCCACGTTACTTCACTTTCTCATGTCGTTTCCGTGCCTGGCACTTCCTATTCGGCGCGCGAGTCGATTTGGGCCATAATGATGGCGACCTCGGCGTCGGTGAGGTCGGCGTTTGCCACGTCGAGTTCCCTCTGTGCCAACGAGAGCATCTCGTCGGCCTTTCGATACCGCAGCGATATGGTTTCCGCGCGCTGTTCGGCGGCGCGCATAACCTCCTGCTGCTCGGCTATGCGCTTTTGGGCGTCCTCGATAAAGCGTTGGGCGTCGGCGAGCTTCTGGCCCGCCACCTCCGCGACCGCCTTTGCCGCCTCGACCCCATCGGCGCACTCGTGCTCGTACTCGCGCGCAGACACCAGCTCGTTGCGGGCGAGCTCGACGCCGGACACCATATCGCTGAGCGCATGGCGGCGCTCGTCCAGCGTTCCCGCCGCGTCCCTGCTCGCCTTTCCGTTTTGTATGGCGATGTCCTGGATGTCACGCAGTCCCTCCTGGGCGGCGGCATTTTCCTCCGCTGCCTCCGCGCCAATGATCTCGAGCCGCTCGAGCTCACTCTTTGCCTCCTGCAGCTCCGCCGCCCGGCGCTGTACGAGCTCGTCACGCTCTCTACGCTCGAGGGCGGCGTGCTCCACGGCCTGCTGAGCCTCGCGGAGCTCTCGTTCCGCGCGGGCGCGGACGGCATTGGCGTCGTCGAGCGCAACCGCCGCGGCATCGCAGGCGAGCCGCACGCGAATCGCCTCGACGTCCGCATCCGCAAGCGCCGTGAGCGCCTGCGCGTTCACTGTCATCGCCGCGCTGCGCACGTCGTTTGCCGCGGCATAGGCCGCCAGGGCATCCGCCTGACGCTTCTGTCCCTCCGGACCCAGGTCCTGGAGCCTGCGCGCGTCGTTCATCTGGGCTTCCGCCTTGTCGGAGGCGGCTATGGCCGTGCGCAGGTTGGCCTGCGCCTGCTCGTAGGCACGCTTTGCGTCGGCGGCCGCGACCTCGGCGTCCTTTTGCTGCTGACGCCCGCCGTCGAGCTCCTGTTGCGCCTTGTCGGCCTTTGCCACGGCACGCTGCAACGCACCCTCGCGCTCCCTCACCACGCGCTCAAGTGGATCGTCGTTGGTTGGAAGCGCCTCGACGTCGGCCCTCGCGTCGCGAAGCAGACCCTCGATGCGCTTGACGTCGTTGCGTGCATCCTCTATGGCCGTGAGCGCGACGTCGAACTCGCGCTGCGCGTCGGTGGCGCGCTGCACCTTGTGGTCGAGGTCGGCCCTGGCAGACGACTCCCGCATGCCCGCAGAGTCGAGCTGGAACTGCGCCTCCGCCAGCAACCGCTCCGCCTCGTCGCGGTTGGCCTCTGCCACGACGAGCCGCTCCTCGCATTCGCCACGGGCGACGCGCGCGGCCTCGAGGCGCGCCTTGGCCGAGTCGAGCTCCCCGAGCGCGCGGACGTTTGCCGCCTCGCTGGGCGTGATCGCGGCGCGCGTCTCGCGCAGCTGGTCCCTCAGCTCGTCGGCGACGTCACGGGCCTTGGCGCGCGTTTCGTTGGCCACCCGCAGCGCGTCACGCGCGTCGAGGAGCAGTCGCTGTGCCTCCTTGCGCGCGGCGGCCTTCTCGGAGACAACAAGGCGGGCGGCCTCCTCCTTCTGTCTTGCTTCTTCCAAGCTCATGTTCATCGCAGTTCCCACCATTCGTACCCAATACGCAGCCCCTATAGCATAGCAACCCACGCGCCTTGCGTGTGGCGCGATGCCTGAGGTTTTGCCCGCCCGAACGCTACGACGGGCGGCGTCCGGAGCCTTCCGCCCGTTCCACCAGCGGCGGCTCGGTTCCCAGCACGGATGCCCGCGTTACCACGACACGTGTGATGGAGAGGTCGCTGGGAAGGTCGAACATGATGTCCTGCAGCACGCTCTCGCAGATTGAGCGCAGGCCACGTGCGCCAGTCTTGCGCTCGATGGCCTTTTTTGCGATCTCGCGAAGCGCGTCGTCGTCGAACTCGAGCTGTACGCCCTCGATTTGGAACATGCGCCGGTACTGCTTGACTATTGCGTTGCGCGGCGTGGTAAGGATCTCCACGAGGTCGTCCTCCCTGAGCTCCTCGGTGGAGCAGATTACGGGAATGCGGCCGACGAACTCGGGAATCATGCCAAACTTGTGCAGATCCTGGGGCATGACCGCCGCCATGAGCGCGTCCTGCTCCTCCTCCACCTTCGAGCCCAACTTGCCCGAGAAGCCAACGCCGCGCTTGCCAATGCGGTCCGCCACGATCTTGTCCAGCCCCACGAACGCACCGGCGCAGATGAACAGAATGTTCTTGGTGTCGATGTGTATGAGCTCCTGCTGCGGGTGCTTGCGCCCTCCCTGCGGCGGAACGCTTGCCTCCGTACCCTCCAGGATCTTGAGCAGAGCCTGTTGCACGCCCTCACCCGACACGTCGCGCGTGATGGAGAGGTTCTCGGCCTTGCGGGCAATCTTGTCGATCTCGTCCACGTACACGATGCCCGTCTGTGCGCGCTCAACGTCGCCGTCGGCCGCGTTAATGAGCTTGAGCAGGATGTTCTCCACGTCCTCGCCCACGTAGCCTGCCTCGGTGAGTGTCGTGGCGTCCGCGATGGCGAAGGGGACCTCCAGGAAGCGCGCCAGGGTTTGCGCGAGCAGCGTCTTGCCGGTGCCCGTTGGCCCCAGTAGCAAGATGTTGCTCTTAGCAAGCTCGACGCCCTCCTCGCTTTGGGGAACGGCGTCGTCGCCCGTCTGGATGCGGCGGTAGTGGTTGTACACCGCGACGCTCATGGCCCGCTTTGCCTGCTCCTGGCCCATCACGTACTGCGACAGCTCGCGGTAGATCTCGTGCGGGGTGGGCAGGGTACGAAACGGCAGTTCGGTCTGCGAGCTCGAGCCGGTCGCCGTAGCGGCGGCCGGCTGGCCGTTTGCCTCGTTGATAATGTTGGAGCAGGCCTGCACGCACTCGTCGCAGATATAGATGCCACCCGCACCCTGGATGAGCTTGTTTACCTGGCTGCGCGACTTGCCGCAAAACGAGCAGCGCATATCGTCGTGAATGGGCATCTACCTACTCCTCGTTGGACTGCTCGGAACGCGACGAGAGCACGCGGTCTACCAGACCGTACTCGAGCGCCTCGTGCGAGCGCAGGTAGTTGTCGCGCTCGGTGTCCACGTTAACCTTCTCGATAGGCTGTCCGGTGGCATCGGCCAGAATCTGGTTGAGATGCTCGCGTATCCACCTGGTCTCGTCTGCGACGATTTGGATGTCGGTCTGCTGGCCTTGGACGCCCGAGCTCGGCTGGTGAATGAGGACCATGGAGTTGGGCAGCGCGAGTCGCTTGCCCTTGGCGCCGCACGCCAGCAGCACGGCTGCCATGGACGCGGCCATGCCCACGCAGATGGTGGATACCTCCGGCTTGATAAAGTTCATGGTGTCCAGGATGCCCAGGCCCGCATACACCTCACCGCCCGGTGAGTCGATGTAGAGCGAGATGTCCTTGTCGGGGTCTTGGCTCTCCAGGTGAAGCAGCTGCGCGATAACCAGGTTGGCACTCTCGCGCGTTATGGGCTCACCCAGAAACACGATGCGGTCATTGAGCAGCCGGGAGTAGATGTCGTAGCTCCTCTCGCCGCGCGGCGTCTGCTCGACCACGTACGGGATGAGCGGGATATTGGTTGGATTGACCACTATGCCTCCTATCGTAGGGGTTACGTGCGTTCTATACCCAAGTGCGCGAGGGGACATACCTCCAAGAGGCATGCCCCCTCGACACGTTATGCCAAGTTGCGAGCAGGGGTCATGTTCCCCACTAGTCGGTTGCCTCGTCGTCGGCCTCGGCCTGCTCTGCGATCTCGTCCACCACGGTGACCTCGGCGTTGTCCACGAGCCACTCGACCACCTTGGTGCGGCGGATGGACTCGCGAACTGCGGGCATGCGACCCTCGCCCAGGAACTCCTTCATCGCGGCATCCACGTCGGGCACGCCGGCACGCTCGAACTCGGCGCGCACATCGTCTTGCGACACCTCAATCTGCAGGTGCTCCGCAAGGGCGTCAAGCGCAAGGGACTGGCGAGCACGCTCGGCCGCCTGCTCGTGGAGGTCGGACACGAAGTCATCGGCAGACAGCCCGCGCGACTGGAGATACATGTCCAGCGACAGGTTTTGGCTCTGCAGCTGCGTGAGGAACTGGTTGGCGATTTCGTTGAAGACCTGCTCGGTGTAGGCGGCAGGCACCTCCTCGAGCGTGAGGTGCTCGCCGATGGCCTCGACCACGCGGTCCTCCTTGAGCTGGGGAAGGCTGGTCTTCTTGTCCTCCTCGATCTCCTCCTTGACGGCCTCGCGCAGCTCGTCGATGGTCTCGAAGCCGTAGTCGTCCTTAACGTTCTCCTCGGTGATCTCGGGGGTGACTGCCTGCCGGATGGCCTTTACGGTTACCTTGGCGGCAAAGGTCGCCTCGTGCTTCTCGCCGTCACGCTCGGCCTCGACGTTCCAGGAGATCTCCTTCTCCTCGTCCTTCTTCATGCCAAGCAGGCCATCGACGAACTCCTTGTGCAGGCGCTCGTTGTTAAGGGCGAACATGCGATTCTCGCCCTCGTACTCGCGGAGGTTGCTGATGTTCTCCACGTCGCACAGAACCATGTCGTCCTCTTGTGCGCCACGGTCTTCCTCGACGTCCTCGAACGTCGTGCGATACGAGCGCAGCAGCTCGACCTGGCGGTCGATCTCGGCCTCAGTCGCCTCCTCGGGCGGCATGTTGATGCCAGGCGCGTCGTAGGAGTCCAGCTCCACATCCGGACGAACGGTGATTCTTGCCTCGATGGTGTAGTCGGACTTCTCGCTTACCAGGGCGGGATCCTCACCATAGTCAACGTTGCCAATGGGCACGACGTCCAGCTGCTCGATCATAAGCGGCTCGGCCTCGCTCATAAGCGTGTTGGTCGCGTCGCCAAGCACGGCCTCGCGACCCACGATGCCATCGATCACGGGACGTGGCGCACGCCCACGACGGAATCCCTGGAATGCATAGCGACGAGCGATGTCCTTGTAGGTCTTCGCGATCGCGGCATCTACGTCCTTCTTGTCGACGGTAAGCGTGGCAACCAAAAGGCCGCTCTCGGGCTTTTCGGTGGTTACGGTGATCTTCAACGTTCCTCCAGTTTCTCGTGCTCTTGAGTCTTGGGGAATACCCCAATCGTGCGTAGGTGCGGGCGAAAGGACTCGAACCTTCACGGGGTCTCCCCCACTGGAACCTAAATCCAGCGCGTCTGCCAGTTTCGCCACGCCCGCAGGTACACAGCGGCATATAGTACCAGATATGCACGCACTTTGTGTACTATTCCCACCAACCTTGCACGCAATACACCGTTTTTTGATTTTTCGCATTCTTGGCCAGCGGGAAGCACACATGGGTCAGCCTTATGCTGCGCGGGAACCAGCACGCCGGGATACTCCCCGAGCAGCGGTCCCCGCGCGGTCATTGCTTTTGCGGGCCACATACGGGCGCTTGCGAGACAAACGGCAGGTATGGAAGTAGTAGCACGTGTACGCAACGACGCAGAAGGGAGAAGCATATGACAACCAATGACCCAAATTCCCCGGAGAAGGACGGCATCCGCGTTAAGGTGCCAGTGCTGGTGGGCGCCTGCGCCGCGGTGGCCGCAATCGCGGTTGGGGCGACGCTCATGCTGCGTCCCGCCGCTCAAACCACCAACGCCCCCACATCATCGGCACCGGTAGCGGGCCAGGAGCAGGTGAGGAAGGTCCTCGTCCCCAGCGTGGTTGGCCTCGAGCGGCAACACGCCTGCAAGGCCATAGCCAACGCGTTGCTGGACGTGGGCACCAAGACCGAGGAGTACTCCGACACGGTGCCGGACGGCAACGTCATCTCGCAAGACCCGGCGCCGGGGACCGCGGTAGAGGCCGAGTCGAAGGTGAACCTGGTCATCTCCAAGGGCAAGAAGGCACCGGCCGAGGTCACCATGCCCAACCTCATGGGCATGACGCGCCGCGAGGCCGAGCAGGCCCTACGGGACGCCAAGCTCGTCGCCGTGCAGGACACGATGGTGGTCACCTCGCAGGTCGAGCCCGGGCACGTGTGCAAACAGTCCGTGAAAGCGGGCACCAAGGTCAAGGAGGACACGCACGTCTCGTATGCGCTTGCGTTGGCCGACACGCGTGTCGCGGTGCCCAACCTCGTTGGCATGAGCCTGAACGACGCGGGCGCCGCGCTCAAGAAGGCTGGCCTTGGCGAGGACACGACCTATGAGTACAACAATCGCGTGGAGAAGAACCGCGTAATACGGCAGTCCGTTGCCGCAGGGAACAAGGTGGCCAAGGGCACCGTGGTTACGCTCGCGATTTCGCTTGGCGCCAAGCCCACGGGATCTGTCGAGGTGCCGGACGTGCGCGGCAAGAACGTGAACGACGCCACGTCGGCGATTCAGGCGGCCGGCCTCAAGGCGGACGTCGTTCGCGAGTACAACAAGAATGTTGGCAAGGACAACGTGATCGACCAGTCCATTGCGGCCGGTACCAAGGTTGACAAGGGAACCACTATTACGATTGGCGTGTCGCTGGGCGCAAAGCCCGAGGGGTCGATTGCGGTCCCAGACCTCTCCAACATGATGGCGGACGACGCGCAGCAGGCGCTTGCGAATGCAGGGCTCACGCCCGATCGCGACGAGGCCTACAGCGACGAGGTCGAGAAGGACCACGTTATGGGACAGTCCCTCGAGGCTGGCACCAAGGTCGCCAAGGGCACCCAGGTCACCTATACCGTATCGCTCGGAAAGCGCGCGGAGCCCGAGCCCGTCCAGAAGACCACCGTACCCGACATCATGACGTATACGCTTGACGACGCAATCTCGGCCATCAAGAGTGCCGGCCTGGTGGAACGCTGGAGTGGCGAGGAGAACGGTACGGTAATCGCGCAGGACCCGCCAGCCGGCACCGAGGTCGACGCGGGAAGCACGGTTACCTTCACGCTCGAGCACCGATCGTCCAAGGTCGAGGTGCCAGACGTCTCGGGCATGTCTGCCGATGATGCCAGCGCCAAGATGGAGTCGGTTGGACTCGTGCTGGACTACGACCACAACCGAGGCTCAGATGAGCTGGAGGGCACCGATCCCGTCGCCGGCGCGTTGGTCGACGAGGGCGAGACCGTCGTGGCCGTGTTCCGCGACAACACCCCCGTACAGTCGGAGCCCGAGCAACAGCCCGAACAGCAGCCGGAGCCCGAGCAGAAGCCAACGCCCGAGCAGCAGCCGGAGCCAGAGCAACAACCTGCGCCCGAGCAGCCGAAGGATGCGGACAACGGAGGCACGGATCAGACGACCACCGGGTCCGACCCCACTGACGCCGATCGCAAGATTTTTAAAGAGGCCATGGAGGCTGCCCAGCAACCTGACTACGAGCTGGTCTCGAAGCTCTCCGCACGAGGCACGAACGACGGATGCGACTACACCTACCTGTGCCGTCGCGACGGCGAGAACTACAAGGCCGTCATTCACGAGAGTGGCGTGGACGGCAGCACCGCAACGCTGGTAACGGTCACTAAGGCCGAGGGCTAACGCGACTGGCCCATCAAAAAGGGGCAACCCCATTGCATGCCGCAGGCGGCATGCAATGGGGTTGCCCCTTTTGTAGGCTGTTGAGGCTCAGAGGCTATGCCTTGGGATACTTCTCGCGAGCAACGTAGCTCGTGTGCAGGGCCTGATGTGCCTTGCCCTTGCCGTAGCCCTCGGTGTACCACTCGTCGTAAATCTTCTTGATGGCGGGGTTCTCGTGAGACATGCGCAGCTCCATGGAGGCGTCCGCATCGTAGAGCGCCTTCGCGCGCAGGGCCTTGACGTCCACGGTGTCGCGCACGTACTGGGGCTGGATTACCTGGCCGCCGCCGTTGACGCAGCCGCCCGGGCAGCCCATGATCTCGATGAAGCCCCAACCCTCGGGATTGCCGGCCTTCACCTTCTCCATAACCTCCGCAGCCGCAGAAGCACCAGAGGCAACGCATACCTTGAGGTCGGTACCGGCCACGTTGACGGTGGCCTCCTTGATGCTCTGCGTACCACGCACCGCCTCGAGCTCGAGGGGCTCGGTCGCACCGTTGAGCCATGCGTTAGCCGTGCGGACGGCCGCCTCCATAACGCCACCAGTGGCGCCAAAGATCACGGCAGCGCCGGTGTCCTCGGCCAGAGGATCGTCGAACTGCTCATCGGGAAGCATCTCGAACTTGAGTCCAGACTTCTTGATGAGGTAGCCGAGCTCGCGTGTGGTAATGGAGATGTCGAGGTCCGGGATTCCAGGGCCGGCAGCCGACTGGTCGTCTCGACCGATCTCGAACTTCTTGGCCGTGCAGGGCATAACCGAGACGGACACGATGTCCTTGGGGTCGATGCCCAGCTTCTCGGCAACGTAGGTCTTGGTAACCGCGCCCTGCATCTGCTGCGGAGACTTGCAGGTGGAGAGGTGCGGGAGCAGTCCGGGATAGTAGTACTCGCAGAACTTGACCCAGCCGGGGCTGCAGGACGTTACCATGGGCAGCACGCCACCGTTCTGGATGCGCTCCACCAGCTCGTTTGCCTCCTCAACAATGGTGAGGTCGGCACCAAAGTCGGTATCGAACACCTTGTCGAAGCCCAGACGACGCAGCGCGGCAACCATCTTGCCCTCCACGTTCGTGCCAATGGGCAGACCAAAGCTCTCGCCCAGCTGCGCACGAACGGACGGCGCCGTCTGCACGACCACGAACTTGGACGGATCCGCGATGGCCTCCATCACCTTGTCGGTGTCGTCCTTTACGGTAAGCGCGCCCGTGGGACATACCACCGTGCACTGGCCGCACGAGATGCAGGGGACGTCGCGCAGCAGACGGTTGAACGGCGAACCGATGTTGGTGTCGATGCCGCGGTCATTCGCGCCGATTACGCCCACGAACTGCTCGTTGCAGGCGGCGACGCAGCGACGGCACAGGATGCACTTGTTGTTGTCACGCACGAGGTGCGGCACCGAGTAGTCAATCTCGTACTCGGGCTTGAAACCCTCGAACGCGTCCTCGTCCACGCCATACTCCAGGCACAGCTTTTGCAGCTCGCAGTCTGTGGAGCGCGGGCACGAGAGGCACTTCTTGTCGTGGGTGGACAGGATGAGCTCCAAGGTGGTCTTGCGATACTTGCGCACCTTCTCGGAGTTCGTCTGGATCTCCATCCCCTCGGCAACGGGATACACGCAGGCCGTTACCAGACCCCTCGTGCCGGTTGCCTCCACGATGCAGATGCGGCAGGCGCCGATCTCGTTCTTTTCCTTCATGAAGCAGAGGGTGGGAATCTCGACGCCCGCCTTGCGTGCTGCGTCAAGAATCGTGGAACCCTCCGGCACGCTCACGGCGATACCGTTGACTTTTACATTCACCATATTCATACCTACAGGGCTCCTTCTACTGCTTGCTGATCGCTTTGAACTTACAGTTGCTCATGCAGGCACCGCACTTGATGCACTTCTCGGCGTCAATGCGGTAGGACGGACGCTTGTGCCTGGGCGCCACGTAGTCCGTCTGCTCAATCGCGTTAACCGGGCAGTTGCGCGAGCAAAGGCCGCAGCCAATGCACTTGTCGCGATCGATCGTAAACGTGAGCAGGTCCTTGCACACGCCAGCAGGGCACTTCTTTTCCTGCACGTGGGCAATGTACTCGTCACGGAAGAACTTGAGCGTGGCCAGCACCGGGTTGGGCGCGGTCTGCCCAAGGCCGCACAGGGAGTTCGTCTTTATGTAGTTGCAAAGTTCCTCGATGCGGTCGATGTCCTCCATCGTGCCCTTGCCGGAGGTAATCTTGTCCAGAAGCTCGAGGAGTCGCTTGGTGCCCACACGGCAGGGCGTGCACTTGCCGCAGGACTCGTCGACGGTGAACTCGAGGAAGAACTTGGCCATATCCACCATGCAGGTGTCCTCGTCCATAACGATCAGGCCGCCAGAGCCCATCATGCAGCCAATGGCCGTGAGGTTGTCGTAGTCAACCTCGGTGTCGATGAGGCTCGCCGGGATGCAGCCGCCGGACGGGCCGCCGGTCTGGGCAGCCTTGAACTTCTTGCCGTTGGGGATGCCGCCACCGATCTCGTAGATAATGTGCTCGAGCGTCGTGCCCATGGGAATCTCGACGAGGCCGGTGTGGTTGATCTTGCCACCCAGCGCGAAGACCTTGGTGCCCTTGGAGCGCTCGGTGCCCATGGAGGCAAACCAGTCGGCACCGCGCAGGATGATCTGCGGGATGTTCGCGAAGGTCTCCACGTTGTTCTCGACGGTGGGGCAGCCAAAGAGGCCCTTGACGGCCGGGAACGGCGGACGCGGGCGTGGCTCGCCGCGGTTGCCCTCGATCGACGTCATGAGCGCGGTCTCCTCGCCGCACACGAAGGCGCCGGCGCCAAGCCTGATCTCCAGGTCGAAGTCGAACCCGGAGTCGAATATGTTCGTGCCGAGCAGCCCGTACTCACGAGCCTGCTCGATGGCGATGCCAAGGCGCTTTACGGCGATGGGGTACTCGGCGCGCACGTACACGTAACCCTTGGTGCATCCGCAGGCATAGCCGCAGATGGCCATGGCCTCGATTACGCTGTGCGGGTCGCCCTCAAGCACAGAGCGGTCCATGAACGCGCCGGGGTCGCCCTCGTCCGCGTTGCACACCACGTACTTCTGCGGGGCCTGGACCGGGGCGCACAGGCCCCACTTGCGACCGGTGGGGAACCCGCCGCCGCCACGACCGCGCAGCCCGGAGTCGCTTACCACCTGGATGACCTCCTGCGGGGTCATCTCGGTGAGCACCTTGCCCAGGGCGGCATAGCCGTCCATGGCAATGTACTCGTCGATGTCCTCGGGGTTGATAACGCCGCAGTTGCGCAGCACAACGCGGTTCTGGGTCTTGTAGAAGGTGGTGTCGGTGAGGGCGATGTTGCCAAACTCGTCCGCCTTCGCCTTGCCATGGTCGTCGTAGACGAGCCGCTCAACACGACGACCCTTGAGCAGGTGCTCGGTTACGATCTCGTCGACGTCATCCACGGCAACGCGGCTGTAGAACGTGCCGTCGGGATACACGATGACAACCGGGCCGAGCTCGCACAGGCCAAAGCAGCCGGTACGCACGAGCTTGATCTCGTCCTGCAGGTTGTTTGCCTCGATTGCGGACTCAAAGGCATCCTGGATTTGCTGGCTACCCGAGGAAGTACAACCGGTACCGCCACAGATTAGGACTTGTGAACGAATCACAATAAACCTCCAAACTTATGCCGTTACAGCACCGATCGTGTAATCGCCAATGACCTGACCACCCTTAAGATGCTTCTCGATGACCTCCTGGGCCTTCTCGGGATTCATCTTCACGTAGGTGGTCTTTTCCTTGCCGGCCTCGAAGACCTCCACCACCGGCTCGTACTGGCAGATGCCGATGCAGCCGGTTTGGGTAACGGAAACCTTGTCGTCGAGCCCCTCCTTGTTGACCCCCTCAACAAAGGCATTGAGCACGGGACGGGCGCCGGCCGCGATGCCGCAGGTGGCCATTCCCACGACCACGCGGGTACCTTCCATCCCGTCGCGCAGGACGACCTTGTCCTTCATCCTGTTCTTGATTGCTTGCAGTTCCGCCAATGATTTCATTCTTGTCCTCTCCCCTACGAACGCGGTCTTATGACAGCGCCTCGTATTGCTCCTGAAGATACACACGTATCCATTCCATCACATCATAGCTGTTCAGTGGAACATCTTCTAGCACCTCTCGTAGTTTCCTTGTGTCCAGCTCCACAACTCCACCGCTTTTTTTGTGCTCGAACAAAAAATCCGTGTCCGGATGGCCCTGGATGAGGGTGAGCACCGAGGCGCACACGTCCCCGAGCGGCGTGAAGTCTATGTGGTTCATGTTGAAGGTCGCCGTCACGTGCGTCCCATGCTCGACGGGATTCGCCTCTGCCGTAACGGACTCGATGGACAGCTCACCGCCCGTCTGCTCACAGGCGAGCTTGAGCAGCGGTATGCCCATTCCAACCTTGCGGGTTGTCCTCGTGGTGTAAAAGGGATCGACTACGCTGTGCACCACGTCCTCGCTCATGCCACAGCCGTCATCGACGATTTGGAGCGTGAGGATGCCATCCTCCTCGTCAAGAAGAATCTGCGTAAGCGTTGCCCCCGCCTTCACCGAGTTCTCGGCCACGTCTAGGATGTTCAGCGATAGCTCTTTCATTACGCTCCTTTAAAAACTAGCACGACCTGAGGTCGTCAAACAATCTTGCGCGCACCTGCTCCTCGTCCCGCGCGTCTCCCTCGATCTGTATCCAGTCGTTCTCGTCGCCGTCCCGCAGCTGGTGCAGGTAGTGCGCGTCCGAGCTGAACAGCAGGCGAATGTTCTCGAGGCCATACTTGCCCACATACTCCTCCCGGTTGGCCCGGTCGTGCAGCTCGGCCAGCGAAAAGCCCACGTAGTGCGGAAAGTCGCCCAGGATCTCGATCGCCCCGTTTGCCGAACGGTCGATGTGTGCCGGATAGCAGACGCCACCGTATCGCGCAACCATTTGGGGCGCCTCGTCGAGCGAGATTGTGGTCGCGTTTATGAGCAGGTCCTCCTCCTTGCCCACAACGTTGTCCTCGGCGTCCATAATGAGCTGCGCACCAAAGATCTCCTCGCGATTCCGAATGCGAATGCGCCTCGCGTCGACTTCGTCGTTAAACGCCAGAGCGTCATCGAGCGTCGGGAGCAGGCAGACCACGTGGATGTCCTCCGCGGTGGTAAGCTCCATCCCCGCGACGGGCACTATCCCATACCTTCTTGCCGCGGCAAAGAACGCCGGGCAATTCCTCGAGGTGTTGTGGTCGGTGAGGGCCATGATGCCCACGTCGTTAAGAAACGCCATGCCGGCAAGGTTGTTTGGCGTGTTGTCCGCATCCCCACAGGGCGAGAGGCAGGAGTGCACGTGGAAGTCGTAGTAGTATTTGCCCATTGTTGCCTTAGGACACGAGTCCGGCCAACGCGAGCGCCGTCTCGTAAATCGGCTCGTCGCTCACCAGGACGTTGATGTCCTTCTCCTTGGCCGTCTTCACCAGGTCGTCCGGCATGACGGCGCCCTCCGCAAGAATGACGCAGGAGGTGTCCGCGAGGCTGGCGACCGCAATCACGTTGACGTTGGTCATTATGGTAATCCATGCGTTGTCCATTTGCGCGCGGCCCATAACCCAGCTGAGCAGGTCGCCAATGTACACGCCGTCGATCTCCCGATCGCCGTCCGGCAACGACAGCGCCCTGAAGCCATGCGCAAGCAGGTCGGCTACCTTCAATCCAATGCACCTCACTTCTTAAGGATCTTACAATCGTCCAGGCTCGACTTTCCCCGCACGATGTCCTCGGCCAACGCCCTGCAGCTTGGCGACCCGCAGGCGCCGCAGTCAATGCCCGGCAACAGGTTGCGCAGCTTTTGGATGTCGGCCATCATGCGCATGGACTCCGCCATGTTGCGTGACAGCTGCGTGATGGGCTCGTATACCGGCAGCTCGTCGAACATATAGAGCTCTGGGATGTATTCCAGCTCCTCCTCCGAGAGGAAGTTCTTCGAGACCGGGAGGTATCGCCTGAGCGACTGCAGCCTGGTCTTGGCGATGTATGGGTTCTGCACCGTGAGCACGCCGCCAACGCAGCCGGCCGTGCACGCGTCGAGCTCGATGAACTTTACCTTCGGTATGTTGCCGTTTTCGATCTGCTCCAGCACGTTAATTACGTTCTCGATGCCGTCGGCCGCCAGGTACTCGTCGTTGAACAGGGCGGTGGCCTCTCCGCCCGAGCTCGCCCAGCCAATGCCAACCATGCCCGACTCCGTGACGGAGACGACCTCCTCGTCACGGGACATCTTGCCGATGAGGCTAAAGTACACGTCACTCATGGATATAACCACGTCGACGCCACTCGCGTGGTCCCCGAAGCCGTTCTTCACGTAGCTGGACTTCGCGGGACAGGGCGAGATGAAGCACACCCCGATGTCCTCATCCAAAAGCTCCGGGTGCGCCTCCTTCGCCCGACGTCTGGCCAAGGTGGCTGCCACCTCCATGGGTGGGAGCATGTGCATCACGTTGTCGTTGAGCGAGGGAAAGCGCAGGGCGATGAGACGCACGACCACCGGGCATGCGGAGCTGATGACGGGCAGCTTGATCCCTTCGGTCTTGAGGTACTGTCGCGTGTACGCCGACACGAGCTCAGCCGCCTTCGAGACCTCGTAGACCTCGTCGAACCCAATCTTGAGCAGTCCGTCCAGCACGTAGTCCACATCGTCGAGGTTGTCGAACTGTCCGTAGAGCGATGGGGCGGGCAAGGCGATCTTGTAGCGAAAGCGCTCCATGGCGTCGAGCTTCTCGACCACCGCCTTCTTTGCCTGGTTGTCGCAGATGCGAATGCACTCGCCGCAGTCGATGCAGCGCGCGTCGTTTATTACGGCATGGCCGTCGCGTATGCGAATTGCCTCCGTCGGGCATCTTCTGAGGCAATTGGTGCAGCCGGTACACCTGCCCACGTCCAGCTTAACCGAATGCTCGTAACTACTGCTCGTCATGTTATCCCCACCCATTGCAACGGGCACTTCCCCATCTGGCCAAGCTCGCACGCTTGGCTAGAGGTTCACGCGCATGGTAATGGTAGTGCCCTCTCCTAGTACGGTGTCGATCTCTAGCGAGTCGGTGTAGCGCTTCATATTGGGCAGGCCCATGCCCGCCCCGAACCCCAGGGAGCGAATGCTGTCGGTCGCAGTCGAGAATCCCTCCTGCATCGCCTGCTCCACGTTCTTGATTCCAGGCCCGTGGTCCTTGAGGACGATCTCTATGTACTCCTCGGTAACCACCACGTCGGCGGTCCCGCCGTTCGCGTGGATCACCATGTTGATCTCGCCCTCGTACATGGCGATGGAGACCTGGCGAATCGTGGCGGGCGACAGGCCGAGTTGACGAAGGTTCTTCTTGACCTGGGTGGATGCCTGTCCTGCCGAGGTAAAGTTCTCACCGTCTACGTCAAAGTGAAAAACCAGTGCATCAGACATGTACGGCCTTCGTTCCTATAAGCCCGTTTATGTAGAGCGTGCCGCATGCGTCATACATCCGCTTGTCGGTTGCCATCATAACGATGCCGTCGTCTGCCGCCATGGAAATCATGGCCTCAGTCGGCCTCTTTGAGCGAACGAAGACGATGCACACCATGTCCATCATCTCTGCGGTCCTAATCACCTGCGGGTTTACCAGACCGGTGAGCAATACCGCTTGGTCCTTTACGTACGCAAGCACGTCGCTCATCATGTCGCTTCCGCAGGCGGAGTACACGTCGCTATCCAGGTTCTCCTCGCAGCACAAAAGATCTGCATCCAAGAGGTCCCTAATCATCGAGATTTTCATTTTCCTCGTCCCTCTATGCGCTTGATTCCGCTATGGATGCGACGGTTAGCTGGCGTACTTGGCCAGGATGTCATCCACGTCGTCGGGAACGAGACGGCCATACACCTCGTCGTTTACGGTGAGGACGGGAGCCAGGCCGCAGGCACCAATGCAGCGGCAGGCCTCGAGCGAGAACCGCTCGTCGGGCGTGCACTCGCCCACGTCGATGCCCAGCTTCTCCTTGAGCTTCTCCAGGACGTCGCCCGAGCCCTTGACGTAGCAGGCGGTCCCGAGGCATACCGAGATGTTGTACTCGCCCTTGGGCGACAGCGCGAACTGAGCATAGAACGTGGAGACGCCGTATACCTTCTCCAGAGGCACGCCCATTCCCTCGGCAATCATCTCCTGCACCTCGATGGGCAGGTAGCCATAGATGTCCTGGGCCTTTTGCATAACGACCATCACGTTGCTCTTGTCGTGGCAGTTCTCGGCGATGACGGCCTTGAGTTGCTCTTCCTGCTCCGGTGTCCCCTTAAACGGGAGCTTGCTGATCTTCTTTTGCATGAGTGTAATCCCCCTTGTTGCCTTCCACGCGTATCCGCAATCCGTATAACTAGACACTCGCATGGAATACTACCAGATGTGCGCGAGCGTGCCGAGCACAGGACCAAGAACTCACGGCGAAGACCATAGGTTGGTTGTTTCCGCCTATCTATGGGGGTAACCCCCTTTGATAGGCAATCGTGCCCTACACGCCCGCGTACCTGCGCCCGCGACCGCGATGCTTCTTCATCTGGTAGAGCCGCTCGTCGGCAAGCAT
>CACZFB010000030.1 GCA_902780305.1 uncultured Coriobacteriaceae bacterium
ATGAACCCCAACCAAAAGCCCTCGCGCATTTTTATGAAGGACGGGTCCGACCTGCCCATTCGCGTACTGCAGGGCAAGCCCGGGTTTATCAACTTCCTCGACGCGCTCAATTCTTGGCAGCTCGTCTGCGACCTCAAGGAGGCCACCGGCCTTCCCGCCGCGGCGAGCTTCAAGCACGTCTCGCCGGCTGGCGCTGCCGTGGGCACGCCCCTCAGCGACATCGACCGCCAAATCTACTTCGTGGAAGACAACCTGCCCGATCCCTCCCCCATCGCATGCGCCTACATCCGCGCCCGTGGCGCCGACCGCATGAGCTCCTACGGTGACTGGGCGGCACTCAGCGACGTGTGCGACGCCGACACCGCGACCTATCTGAGGCCCGAGGTCTCCGACGGCATCATCGCGCCCGGCTACACCGACGAGGCGCTGGCCATTCTTGCCCAAAAGAAGGGCGGCAACTACAACGTCGTACAGATCGACCCCACCTACGAGTGCGCGCCCATCGAGACCAAGGACGTGTTTGGCATCACCTTTGAACAGGGCCACAACAACTACAAGGTCGACCGCGCGCTTGTCTCGAACTTCGTGACGCAAAACAAGGAGGTGCCCGACGAGGCGCTGGTGGACATGATTATTAGTCTCATCACCCTCAAATACACGCAGTCCAACTCCGTGTGCTACGTCAAGGACGGCCAGGCCATCGGCGTGGGTGCGGGCCAGCAGAGCCGCGTGCACTGCACCCGCCTTGCCGGCAACAAGGCCGACACCTGGTACCTGCGCCGCCATCCCAAGGTGCTCGGCCTCAAGTTTGTGGACGGCATCCGCCGCGCCAACCGCGACAACGCCATCGACGTGTACATCAGCGACGAGCACGACGACGTGCTGCGCGACGGCGAGTGGCAGAAGTGGTTTGCCGAGCGTCCCGAGGTGCTCACCCGCGAGGAGAAGGCCGAGTGGATTGCCACGCAAACGGGCGTGACGGTGGGCTCCGACGCCTTCTTCCCGTTTGGCGACAACGTTGAGCGTGCGCACAAGAGCGGCGTGAGCTACATCGCCGAGCCCGGCGGCTCCATCCGCGACGACAACGTGATCGAGACGGCCAACAAGTACGGCATCGCCATGTGCTTTACTGGCATGCGCCTCTTCCACCACTAAAACCAGGCGTCGAAGGGCAACCGTTCCTACGGCCTCCCATCAAAATGTGTCGGCCTATCAAAGGGGTTACCTCCTTTGATAGGCCGACCGCTTATTGGCGACTATGGGTTGTCCAACAGGTTTGCTACACTGGAGCAGACACGAAAGGGCGAGAGGAGCAGGCAATGACCAAGATCGTAATCGTGGGTGGCGTCGCGGGAGGCGCCTCAGCGGCAACCCGAGCCCGCAGGCTCGACGAACAGGCGCACATCGTGCTGCTCGAGCGCGGACCATACGTGAGCTTTGCCAACTGCGGACTCCCCTATTACGTGGGCAACGTTATTACGGAGCGCAAGAAGCTCGCCGTGCAAACGCCCCAAAGCCTGCACGCTCGCTTTAACCTGGACGTCCGCACACACAGCGAAGTCGTCGCCATCAACACCGCCGCGCACGAGGTAACCGTACGCAACGTGCAAACCGACGAGACCTACGTCGAGCCATACGACAAGCTGCTGCTTTCGCCCGGAGCCGAGCCCGTACGTCCGCCGTTTCCCGGGTCGGACCTCGATCGCGTGCTCACCGTGCGCAGCATCCCCAACGTGGATCGTATCACCTCGATCTTGGAGGACGAGCATGCACAGAGCTGCGTGGTTATTGGCGGCGGATTCATTGGCATCGAAATGGCCGAGAACCTCAGCTTGCGCGGAATCAGCACGTCAATCGTCGAGCTGTCGAACCACGTAATAAAGTCGGTGGACGCCGACATGGCCGCAGACCTTCACGCAGAGCTGCGCAGGGGTGGGATTGCCCTGCACCTCAACACCGGCGTAACGGCCATCCGCCAAAACGGCGATTCGTTGCTGGTCGACACGAGCGGCGGTGACGCACTGGCCTGCGACTTCGCAATACTGGCAGTGGGCGTTCGCCCGGAGTCCGCGATTGCACGCGACGCCGGTATTGCCTGTGGCCCCCATGGCCACATCCTCGTGGACGACCACATGCAAACGAACGCGCCCGACGTATACGCCGTTGGAGACGCGATTCAGGTGGTTGACTTCGTGACTGGCGCAAACACCGCCATCCCTCTGGCCGGCCCCGCCAATCGGCAGGGCCGCATCGCAGCCGAAAACATGCTGGGCGGTAACTGCCGCTATACGGGAACGCAGGGCTCAAGCGTGGTAAAGGTCTTCTCGCTGTGCGCCGCATCCACCGGCCTTACCGAGGAGGCTGCACGGGCCCAGGGAATCGTCTTCGACAAGACCTACCTCACCCAGGGTCACCATGCCGGATACTATCCGGGCGCGCGCATGATGGGCCTCAAGGTACTGTGGGACCCGCAAACCGGCAAGCTGCTGGGCGCGCAGGCCATCGGCCCCGAGGGTGCCGACAAGCGCATCGACGTCATTGCCACGGCGATTCGGCTGGGCGCCGACGTGCGCGACCTTGCCTCCCTGGAGCTGTGCTATGCCCCGCCGTTTGGCAGCGCCAAGGATCCGGTAAACATGGCGGGCTTCGTGGCCGAGAACGTGTTGTCGGGCAAGCTGAGGCAATTCTTCCCCGAGGACGTTGCCGGCCTGCCACGCGATGGGTCAGTTACGTTGCTCGACGTGCGCACGCCTCAGGAGCGCGTAACAAACGGCTGCATAGACGGCTTTGTCAACATACCCGTGGACGAGCTTCGCGGGCGCGTGAGCGAAATACCTGCGGACAAGCCCGTCTACGTGCACTGCAAGAGCGGCCAGCGCAGCTACATTGCCTGCCGAATCCTCACTGGACTGGGCTACACCTGCTTCAACCTCACCGGTGGCTTCGACCGCTGGAGTGCCGCCACTCGCGGCTAGGGACTCGCGCGGTCGGCCCTACGCCTAAGGCACGATGACGTCGTAGCGCACCACCTTGCCGCGCAAGGAATGGCTTGGCTTGACGCCTCCAAGATATGGACCCTTGAGCGGGCGCTTTACTACCACCTTACGCGGATTGGCCGCAAGCGCGGCACGCAACAGGCCTTCCTCGTCCTCGCACGGACGCTCCAGCTGCTGGATGAGCTGGAGCTTCTTCTTGGTTGCCGCCTTGCGGCGACGCTCCGGAAACATAGGGTCCAAAAACACCACGTCTGGCGTCCACGGCAACGACGACAGACCCGCCACGCTGTCGCCTGCCACCAGCTCCATACGCGACGCCGCCTCGGCAAGCTGGGGAACCTGGCGCGCCCGCGCGAGCCCGTCTTCCACCAACGCGGCCACAAGCGGCTCTCGCTCGTAAAGGCGCACCCAAAACCCAGCCGCAGCCAGCAGCAACGAGTCCTCACCCAGCCCGGCGGTCGCGTCCACCGCACGCAGCATGCCCTTCTCACCGCGAATCCGCGACGCCCGCACCAGTAGCTCCCGAGAAAGATTCTGCTGCCGCAACCTGGGCAACATGCGCGTGAAGTCGGCGCGCAGCACCTGATTGCCGCTTACCAACGACAGTCCGCGGGCATCCTCTCTCAGCTCAGGCGCATCACTCACTGCGGGACGCCATCCGACGTTTCGTCGCTCGACTCCTTAACGATGTAGAGCGGTCGCGCCTTGGTTTCCAAATACGTCTTTGCCAAGTACTGGCCCATTATGCCCAGCACCAGCAGGTTAAGGCCGCCCAACAGCAAAATCACGCTCATGGTGGAGGGCCAGCCCGACACCGGGTCGCCAAAGGCCAGCGCGCGAATCACCACCACCAGCAAGAACACCAGGGCGACCACACTAAAGAACGCCCCCGCAACCGACGCCCAGGCCAGCGGAGCCGTGGTAAAGCCCACGATGCCATCGATGGAGTACTTGAGCAGGCTCCAAAAGCTCCAGCTCGTGTTGCCCGCCGCACGCTCCACGTTCTCGTAGGCAATCCAGCAGGTCTCGAATCCCACCCAGCTAAAGATGCCCTTGCTAAAGCGGTTGTACTCTCCCATGCTGAGCACCGCGTTTACCATGCGCCGGCGCATGAGCCTAAAGTCGCGCGCGCCGTCCACGAACTCCGTCTGCGACATCTTGTTGATGATGCGATAGAACATGCGCGCGAAGAATGAGCGAATGGGCGGCTCCCCCGCGCGGTTCATCCTCCTGGTGGCCACGCAATCGTAGGTGTCGTCATGCGCAAGGATGCCATACATGCGCGGCAAAAGCGAAGGCGGATCCTGCATGTCGGCATCCATGGTGGTCACATAGTCACCCTTCGCCATCTTGAGCCCCGCAAAGATGCCCGCCTCTTTGCCAAAGTTGCGCGAGAAGGACGTCCAACGCACGGGAAGGAGGAGGTCGGTCGTACCCTGCAAGTCTCGGATGACCTCCAACGTCTTGTCGGTGGAGCCATCGTCCACAAGAATGAGCTCGAAGGAGAGATCGGGGGACTCTGCGTGCATGGCAGCAGCGACGCTGGTGAGCGCATCCACAAATATGGGCAGGCTCTCCTGCTCATTGTGACAGGGAACGCAGACGGATATAAGCGGCACGCAAACCTCCTACGCGCTAGACAAGCTTGCCGTTGCAGTGGTCGATCATGTGCTGCACCATCTGGCCGGTCCACCCGGTAAAGTCGCGCTTGCGAGACTTGAACTCGCCGTCAACCAGCTCGTCGTAGGTCACCTTCACCTTTGCGTAGCGCGTCACCTTGGACGGCTCGTCCAGGGTGAGGCAACCCTCGATCGTCTTTGCCGCACGCACGCCAAACAGGAACTTGGGGTTGTACAGCACATGCGCCTCTCGGTCGTCGTCCAAATACACCACCACGGCCTTCGTGACACCAATCTGGTTAGCCGCCAGACAGGCACCGTCCTCCAGCGAGAGCACCGTGTCCACAAGGTCCTGCGCCAGCTCGGCATCTTCGGGTGTCGCGCGCTCGCAGCGCGTCGAGAGAATCGTCGTGTCCTTAACCAGTTCCCTAATCATGTGCATACTCCTTGCTCGTTGCCATGCGGTTCCATTATAGGCACCTACCCCATGCTTGTGACGACGGTCACCAAGGCGATAATGACGCCCACGATGGACTCGCCGCCAAGCAGGCCAGACGCAATAACGATGCCCTCCTCCTCGGCATCTCCCTTGTGCGCGCGATCCCACACCAGCTTGACCAACGCGCCAATCGGGGCCGTAAGCGACATGTAGAAGGGCAGGTACACGCCCAGGCCTATCATCATGGAGGGCAGCCCCAGGCAATACAGCACGATGCCCGCGACCAGGCCCACGACGAACGCGGGCACGTTGGGGATGCCCGAAACCATAGTGGCAACCACCGATGCCTGCGCCGAGACAAACTGCTGGCCGGGACCAAACGCACCGGTTCCATAGGCGCTCACCAGGGCGACCAGCACGGCAACCGAGACCACCGAGCCCAGCACCGCGCCAATGGCCTGACCGATCCACATGTCACGCGGGTTGCCGCCAACGATGTGGCCGGCCTTGAAGTCGCTCATAACGTCGCCAGCCAAGCCGCAGGCCACCGCTATTACACCTGCCACAAAGAACAGCTTTACCTGGTTGGACTCGCCCAGCGCCGCAACGCCCAGCAAGACGATGAGGCCAAAGATCTCCATGGGGTCGATGCCGGTTTGTCCCACCGACTGGGCACTCATAATGGTGGTCACAAAGCTCATGGCAACCACGACGAGCGCCACGAGAGGACCAAGACCCAGGCCAAAGCACACGAGCAGTGCCGCCGCCGCAACGAGCAGCGCGAGGGTGCCAGGATGCAGCTCGCTCACAAAGGAGGCGCGGGCGGCGTCGCCATCCTTCCCCCCGCGCAGACGGCCAAACACCTGCGGCAGGATGTCCCGAACGATGACGCCCAGGCCAGAGCCCATCATCAGCCCCATTCCCAGGCTCGAGACCACACCCTGCGCCGTCTCGAGGTTACAGAGCCCCAGTGCGGGAGCGCCCACAAGAATACCCAGATTGCCCAACAGCGCGCCGCCAAACCAAAACGCCATGGCTGCGCCACCCACGAGGAAGCCCACCGAAAGCAGCATGGGCGAGTTGTACAGGCCAAAGCTCACGCCGGGGATGGGCAGGGCAAAGAGCATCGCGGGGATTATTCCCAGCACGTCTCGCGCCACGCTCCACACGCCGGCCACCGCCATGGACCCAAAGAGCTTCGCTCCGGTCTTTCCCCCGGCCTGGCTTGCCTTGAGCGTTTGGGCGGACGCCACGCCAATGGGAAACTCCAAGGCGGACTCCTCAATAAAGCGCTTGCGAATGAGCGCCGTGCACACCAGGCCCAGAAGCGTGCCAGCCAGTGCCACAAACAGCATGTGCGCCCAGCTCACCTCGTCGGTGTATCCCAGCATCCAGATGCCGGGGATGGTAAACGCCAGACCACCCGCGACCATGGACCCTGCCGACATGATGATCTGCGTGACGTTTGCCTCCGCAAGACTCGTGCGCCCCAGGGCGCGAAGCAGCAGCAAGGCCGTAATGGAGGTAAAGATGCTGGGCCAGGGCAAGGCACCCATCTTGAGTGCCGTGTACACCGATGACGCCGTAATGATTACGCATCCAACGATGCCAATGAGTATGCCAGGCACACTCAGGTTCCTAGCCGATTGCGCCTGACCGCGTTCCGCACTCATATGTAAGACTCCCTTCATGCGCCAAACAGGGCGTCGGACATTTTATCTTACAGAAACCGTAAAACAAAACATCCGACGCGACGCTAACACGTTGTTAATCCTGCGCACTAGAACTGAGCCGCAAGCTCCTCGGCCAACGCCTCGATCTGAGCGCGCGAGGCATCGTTGAGCGCACCCTTAACGGTTACGTTGTTCTGCGCGTACGTAATGTTGGCGCACTTGTCCATAAGCGCCCGCATGCCCTTGGTTGCGGCAGGCATCCACGAGCCATTCTCCACGAATGCCACGGTACGGTTTTGGAACGCGTGGTCGAGCAGATGATGGATAAACTGGTCCATGGCAGGGAAGATGCCACCGCAGTAGGTGGTGGTGGCCAGCACCAGATGGCCATGGCGGAAGGCATCCTCCACGACCTCGGCCTGGTCGTCTCGGGCGAGGTCGGCAGTCACGATGCGCGGACAGCCCTTCTCGGCAAGCCTGCTCTCCAGCAGTTCCACGGCCTCCTTGGTGTGGCCATACACGCTGGAATAAGCAATAAGGACACCGGGGGTCTCGACGTCATACGCGGACCATGTTTGATACTGGCCCAGGTAGTGGTCCAAATCCTCGCTCAAGATAGGACCATGCAGCGGGCAGATGGTCTGAATGTCCAGTTTGGCCGCCTTCGCCAGGACCTTTTGCACTGCGGCGCCAAACTTGCCCACGATGCCAAAGTAGTACCTGCGAGCCTCGCAATCCCACGGCTCGTCCACGTCGAGCGCGCCAAACTTGCCAAAGGCATCTGCCGAGAAGAGCACCTTGTCGGTGGCATCGTAAGTAAAGATGACCTCAGGCCAGTGCACGTTGGGTGCCGCAATAAAGGTGAGCTCCTTGGTGCCCAAGCTCAGGGTCGCGCCCTCCTTTACCACCATGTTGCGTCCCTCGAACTTGGTACCAAAGTAGTTTTGCATCATGTTGAAGGCGCCGACGCTACCCACCACCACAGCCTCGGGGTACTTGTTGGTAAACAGGGTTATGGACGCACTATGATCAGGCTCCATGTGCTGAACAACGAGGTAGTCGGGCGTGCGACCGTCTAGCACGGCATCCAGATTGGCGAGCCACTCGTCGCCAAAGTTGGCATCCACGCCATCCATGACGGCAATCTTCTCGTCCATGAGCACATAGGAGTTGTATGCCATGCCATTGGGCACGATGTACTGACCCTCAAAGAGATCTAGCTGGTGGTCGTTTACACCAATGTAGTAAATGCCGTTGGCAATCTGCATAATGCTTCGCCTTTCTGCGAGAGTTCGGTATCTATCACAGGATAGCGCCATCGAACCCAAGAGAGAACCGTCAACGCGCAATTATTACCAAGAACCATTCGCCGGATACAGGCAGTTACGGCCTCCCTAACACACGCCAGCTTGTACAAGGTACGCCGCGACGACCACCTGAAGCACCAGCGCAAGCGGGACCCCCACCATGAAGTACGACGTTCTCACCTTGTGACGGGCAAGGAGCATGCCGAGCAGGCCGCCAAGCGAACCGCCAAGCAACACGAAGGACAACAGGACGCTTTCGCGAATACGCCATGCGCCCGACCGGGCCCGGGCCTTGTCCACGAAGAACAACGCGCACGTTACGACGTTGACGGCCGCAAGGTACACGCAAAGCGGCCGATGGTCCCCGGGCAGATTCGCCACGAGGCGACTCATGTCGAAGCGATTCCATCCGTACGCGTTTGCAAGCAACAGCGCCCAGAGCACAATCGACCATACGGCAAAGAATCGTTTGGCGACCCTATCCTTGTTCGCCCGACCGCCAAACGCAAGCGAGCCCACAAGCACACCCATGCCGCCACCCGCGCATGAGAAGAAGCCAAACACCCATAGGGAAATGCCGCTTGCCCTCGTTCGCGCCCGCACGCGCTCGTCGATTGCGCCCATGGCGCAAGTTACGACGTTGAGCACCACGAGGTAGATTTGCAGCAGGTCAAGATTGGGCATTGTGGCACATCCTTTGCGTTGGTGACCGAACCCCAAATGAACTCCGACCCACGAGGATAGCATCGCTTGGGCCTTGCGCAAAAAGGCAGGCCGTTGGGCGGAAGGAGTTCCCAACGGCCTGCAGCTGCCTTTTGGGCAGGTGCGCGTCTGGCCACGCGCAAACAAGGAAGGAAGAGATGACGTGGGTTTGTGTCATCTGCCCTTAACTACGCGCGCCCGGGTGGCGCATCCCATGCAGGACGTGCGTTCACAAGTCCTCCACAATCGACCTGATGGGAAAGCGGTTACACTAAGGCTGCATTCGACTTCGGCATTCAGCAAGGGGGAGCCATGCCATTCGACTTTAAGCGAGAGTACCGCGAGTTCTACCAGCCTAAGGCGAAGCCATCAATCGTTGAGGTTCCTCCCATGCGCTTCTTGGCAGTTGCGGGGTCAGGCGATCCCAACGAGACGGGCGGCGCATACCAGCGGGCACTTGAGCTGCTCTACGGGGTGGCATATACCCTAAAGATGAGCTACAAGACCGACCATGCCATTGACGGGTTCTTCCAGTATGTGGTGCCACCGCTGGAGGGATTTTGGTGGCAGCCGGGGGTTGACGGCGTAGACTACGCCCACAAGGAGTCGTTTAACTGGCTTTCTGTAATCCGAGTTCCGGATTTTGTTGGAGAGGACGACTTTGCGTGGGCAGTTTCGGCCGCCGAGACCAAGAAGGGGCTCGACTTCTCGCCGGTGGAACTGACCACGATTGACGAAGGCCTCTGCGTGCAGTGCATGCACGTTGGTCCCTACGACGACGAGCCCGCAACCGTAGCCGCAATGCACGAGTTTGCGGAGACCGAGGGCTTCGTACTGGACTTTGGCGAGGAGCGTCGGCACCACGAAATCTACCTTTCCGACCCACGCAAGGCAAATCCCGCATGCATGAGGACCGTGGTACGGCATCCCGTCCGCAAGGGACAACACGCCCAGTAGAATTGATAACAATTTACGTATATAATGAAGCCGATGAGATGCCGTGAGCATACGCAGAGCCCTTCGAGGCATGCAGGGCACGGGATGACGATGTGCCGCAAGGCAATTAGTGGGAACATTTTTTCTGTCTTCCGCTGCCCATCTGGTGTTTGACCGTTTTTTATGTCACGATTTCCCACTGGCTATTTTAGCCAGTGGGAAATCGTGACATAAAAAACGGTCAATTCCCTGATAGCCCGCACTCGAGTCCAAAATTCTTCCCACTAATCCCCAGTGCTCAATCTTTCACCGGTCACAACCGGCCATACATCATCCCCTTCACGGCACCAATCGGCAAAAGTGACTCCAAAAGCACCTTCCGTTCTGCCGCCCGACTGGTATCTTCGAGTATTCGCTCGTATCGCGTCGTATCGACGCCAAACAGGTTCCGGGCGCACTGCAGGATCTCGCGTGTAAGGTTGTCCAGCCCATCCTTGCCGCACAAATCCTCCTTGGTAACCGGAAAGACCAGCCTTCCCCCACTCGCCAGCTGGCGATTTCGCCTCATGTCGTCAACGTACTTGGCACGCACCGCAATCGTCTTTTCCTCCAGTGCGAGCTTAGCCTCGTCACCCTCGTCGCCCTCCGCAGTCGCCGCCTGCTGTGCGGCTTCCACAAGGCCAGGCAAATCCAGATGGTCCGCGCCATCGTAGTTGATGCCCAACGGCGCAAACGAAAACGAAAGATCGGGATACCGAGAACGCGTGCGTCGCAATTCGCCCGCTTCCCCAACGCACACCCGCTCGTTAAGCGTTATGGGGCCCATGTCGTAACCAGCCTCCTCAGACGGCAGCCAGTACACCGTTGCAAGAACCGCCTCCATGGGACTAAGCGCATTATTGGAAAGATACTGCAAGGCAATCCGTGCCTGTTTTATGCCCCACAAGCCTTTCGACTTTGACAAATAATCACGTAACCGTTCAACGCTTGTTGCCGCTGGGACGTCAAGTGACACCTTACCCCTTAGCGGGTTTCGCGCATCCCGCGAAAAATGACCGCATAACTCGTAGCCCAGCATCACAAGCGCCGGCAGCGAAAACGAATCGGCCATCTGCAAGAACAACAATTCGGGACAAACCATCGTGGCACGCTCGTCCAGCCAAAGCACAGAGCCCGCAGGCAAGTCGCGACAGAGCAAGTGCGTCTCCACGTTCTGTAGACGTACGCGCCCCACGCGGGTTGGCGTCAAGGCGTGCAGATGCGCCCCCCGCTGCGGTCGAGGCCAGCGCCATATCGACTCGTCAAACTCGCGCATGGTCCACCGCTTTCCAACCCAAGGGGACGGGCAGGCGATGCGCGTCATGTCGATTTCTTTGGGATTCTCTCCACCACGACGAAACATGCGGAGCGCGTCGAGCGCCGATTGATGCGAAAGCGTAAGACCCATAGGCACCTCCCCAAATGGCGTTCACGAAATTCTACGACAGCCGCACCGCAAACAAGCGCAAAGGTACAATATTCTTACCTCAATTCCACATGAAAGAGGCGCAGGCAGCGGTGGCGAAGACCACGCCAGCTCAAATCGTGATACGTCATTTATGTGGGCAAACGCCTACGGGTGTATCATTTTGGGTTAGTGACGCGCGAATAACATACCAATAACATGCCTGCATGCGCCACACTGTACTAGAGCATGTTTGCCCGACGCTACGGAGGTTGTTTTGTCCGAGGATCTCGAACAGAGCTCTCGCAAGGCCGACAAGTACAACGACGTTTCGCACTACCGCCATCGCCGGATGGCAACGCAGCGCAAGCGAGGTGTGCGCATCGCCATCATCTGCGTCCTCGCCATCGTTTTGGGCATTGGCGCCGCGGCGGGCATATACGTGGCAAACATCAACGCAAAGCTCAGCGAGAACATTACCACCGAGCTGCGAGAGCAGCTTGTCGAGACGACCGCTGGCGAGCCCTTCTACCTGCTGCTCTTGGGCGTAGACAAGGACGAGGGCAGGATGGAGGACACCGAGCACTACGGCGCGGACGAGAGCAACTATCGTTCGGACTCCATAATGCTGTGCCGTGTCGATCCCAAAAACGTTAAGGTAACCATGGTGTCCATCCACCGCGACACAGCCATCAACATGGACGAGCACGGCGTACAAAAGATCAACGCCGCCTATTCCTTTGGTGGGCCGGCATACACGACGCAAATCGTCTCGGATTTCGCGGGCGTCCCCATCTCGCACTACGCCGAGGTCGACCTCGACCGCTTTATCTCCATCGTCGACCAAGTGGGTGGGGTTACGGTCGATCTTCCCGTTCCCGTGTACGACCCGGAGTATACGGGGCTCGACCTGCCCGAGGGCGTGCAGACCCTCGACGGCACCGACGCGGCCCTGCTCTGCCGCTGCAGACACGGCTACGACAAGTACGGGGACGGAGACCGCTATCGAGCCGCCAACCAACGCATGGTGTTCTCCGAGATTATCAAGAAGGTCCTGGCAAGTGACCCCGCCACCATGGCAGCGACGGTGGCGACCATGGCCGAGAGCGTCACGACCGACCTGGCCATTCCCGACATCTTGGACCTGGCAAACCAGATGCGCACGCTCGACGTGGAGAGCGACATCTATACGGGCATGGAGCCCACCGACGGCGTCCTCACTAACGGTACCTGGTACGAGGCATGTTTGGTTGACCAATGGAAAAAGATGATGATGCGCGTTGACCAGGGTCTGCCGCCCTACGACGAGGAGAGCGGCGAGCAGGATTCCACCTCAGGTGTCGCGGGTGCCGTCGGCGCTGAAGGCGGCGCCTCGAGCGGCTCGAGCAGTTCCAATAGCTCTGAGGGCACAGGCAGCGCCAGCGCCTCCTCCAATAATGACGAATCGTCCGAAAACACCGAATCTGACGAGGGCGAGCCAGCCGAAAGCTATTAGAATCGTAGTGAACGCAAAAGCAAACGCAGCTGTAAATGAAGAACGGAAGCAGTTATGCCACACGAGAATCATCCACTCTCCAGAGAGCAGTCACTGGACTATTACGCCGATGTGCGTGCTCGTCGGTCCCGGCGCAAGCTCGTAATTGGGATACTGGTGGGCATTGTGACCGTCGTCGCCATCGCAGGCATAGCGGCGGGACTCTACATCTCCCACATTAACAGCAAGATTTCTTCCAACGACCAGGACCTGTTGTCGAGCCTCAAGAAGGGTGCCCCCAACGAGCCCTTCTACCTGCTACTCATTGGGGCAGACAGAGACGAGGAACGCTCGGAGGAGGCTGGTGGCTCCGAGGACGAGAACTTCCGCGCAGACACCATTATGCTGTGCCGCATCGACCCCAAAGAAGTAAAGGCCACGCTCATCTCCATCCACCGTGACCTGTACGTGGACCTCGAGGATGGAACCAAGGGCAAGATCAATGCCGCGTTTTCGTTGGGTGGCCCGTCGGGTATGGTACGTCAGGTGAGCAAGCTGGCTGGCGTGGACATCTCGCACTACGTGGAGATCGACTTTGACGCGTTTATGAGCATCGTTGATGCGGTAGGTGGCGTGGAGATCACGCTCCCCCGCGCCATCTCCGATCCTGAGTACACGGGCATCGACCTCAGCGCGGGGACTCACACGCTCGACAGCTGGGATGCGCTCATGCTGAGCCGCGCACGTCACGCGTACGACGAATACGGCGACGGCGATCTCTACCGTGCGGCAAACCAACGCGCGATTATTGCCTCCATCCTTCGAAAGGTACTGGCGAGCAGTCCGCAGGACATGATTTCCTCGATTACCACCATGTCGTCGAGCCTTACCACCGACATGACGCTCGACGAGATTCTTGCGCTTGCGTCTCAGTTCCGCAACTTCAACACCGACGAGGACATGTATACCGGCATGACTCCCAGTGAGCCGCTGCTCATCGACGAGATCTATTACGAGATTCTGGACGAGCCCGCATGGAACAAGATTATGAGTCGCGTGGACGAGGGACTGCCTCCCTACGAGAGCGAGGAGGACGACCCGACCGCCGGCGTGGCTAGCTCCACCTCCAGCCACCCCACCGCCACGCAGGACAAAAAGCAGGAAGGCGAGGACGCCAAGAAGGACGACGAGAAGGCCAAAAAGGATGCCGGGGACTTGGAGTCCGTTGACAAAACCGGTGCCGTCGCCGTTTGTGGCTACGTGGATGGCAAGGCTAGCAAGATTGCCAGCGACCTGAGCGAAGCGGGCTTCTCGAGCGTGGCCTACGAGGAGGATGACTTCGTGTTCGACAAGAACCTCGTGGTATACGGTGATTCCGCACACGAGGCCGAGGCCGAGGCGCTTGCCAAGTACCTGGGAGACGACTTCCAGGCCGTGCTTAACGACGGGTCGTTCTATCTTATGTCCGACATCGTCGTTCGCCTTGCAATGTAGCGCACGGAATAGCAAACCCTCCGGGACGGAATGAGGCTCCGTCCCGGAGGGTTCCGTGACTTGGCGACGCGCCGGCAGCCCTACACGTTAAACCGGAAGTGCATGACGTCGCCGTCCTGCACGACGTACTCCTTGCCTTCCATGCGCAGGCGACCGGCTGCCTTGCAACCCTGCTCACCGCCCAGCGTTACGTAGTCGTCGTACGCCGCGACCTCGGCCTTAATAAAGCCACGCTCGAAGTCGGAGTGAATCACGCCAGCCGCCTCGGGAGCCTTTGCTCCCTTGCGTACCGTCCATGCTTTGACCTCCAGCTCGCCTGCGGTAAAGTAGCTCTGCAAACCCAGCAGGTCATAGGCCGCCTGGGCGAGCGTTTCCAGACCGCTGTGCTCCAGGCCCAAGTCGGCCAGGTACTCGGCTGCCTCCTCGGGATCCTCCTCGGCAAGCTCGGCAAGCTCGGCCTCCACCTTCGCACTAATGGGCACCACCTTGGCACCACCCATGGCGGGCGGCTCGTCTCCCAACGCGTCTTCGTCCACGTTGGCCACATACAAGATGGGCTTCATGGTGAGCAGGAACAGATCGTGCGCCGCCTCGCGCTCCTCAGGCGTCATGTCCAGCTCTGCCGCACGATGGCCCTCGTTGAGCCAATCCTGCAGCCGCTTGGCAATGGCCAGTCGCGGTGCGTTGGCCTTGTCGCGCTTGGCTTCCTTCTCCAGCTTGGGGATGGCGCGCTCGAGCGTGCCCAAGTCGGCGAGCACGAGCTCCGTTTGGATGGTATCCATATCGCTTTGCGGATCCACACTGCTCTCGTGGCGAATGACGTCGGGGTCGCTAAAGCAGCGCACGACCTCGCAGATGGCGTCGGTGTTGCGGATGTTGGCCAAAAACTGATTGCCCAGACCCTCGCCCTCGCTGGCACCCTTTACCAAACCTGCGATGTCCACGAACTCCACCGTGGCGGGTACAATGCGCCCGGGGTGCACGATATCGGCCAGCTTTTGCAGTCGCGCATCGGGCACGTCCACGATGCCCACGTTGGGATCGATGGTGGCAAAGGGATAATTCGCCGCCAGGCCACCCTTCTTGGTTAGCGCCGTAAAGAGCGTGGACTTCCCCACGTTGGGAAGGCCTACGATGCCAATGGAAAGTGCCATGCTGTACTCCTTCTTCCCACCTGTCGAAGGGGCGATGCCCCTGCGACAGGTCAGTTTCCGTCGTCCAAATGCTCCAAAAGGTCAAGGCCCTTTTCGAGCGTCTGCTTGCCCTGATTCTTGAGCTTCGCGATGCGCTCCCGCTGCCGCCGGCGCTCCTGTGCCTTGGGATCGGGAACGACCAGCTCCTCGGCCGGTTCCTCTTGCAAGGCAATGGCATGCTCCGGACATACGAGCGCACACGCGCCGCAGTTTACGCAATAGGATGCCTCCACAAGCACGCGGCCCTTTACGTCCTGTTCGAGCGCATGTATGGTGCAGGCCTTGGTGCAGTCGCCACACATGGTGCAGGCATCCACGTCCACCTGGGGAAACGCCAGCAGCATCTCGCTGGCGAGGTCGGGGTACTTTTGCAGGCCGTTCATAACCAGTCGACGCTTGCGCGTGAGCACGCGTCGACGCACCTGACCGGTGGACGTCCCCACGGCGCTCTCGAGGACCTTTTGCATTTGGGTAATCTGCTTCGAGTGCTCCTGCAGGCGATTTGCCACGGCCTGCGTTCCCGCCAGCACGGGCACGCTACGCGAGACGAGCCGTGTTCCCGCTTGGGTCATGCTGCTCACAAACTGACTGCGCTTATAGGCACGCTTTTGCTCGCGAACAAGGTCCTTCTCGTCCACCTCGAGCCCCACCGACTCACCACTCCACTCCTCCGCCTGGGCAATGGCATCAGAGAACACCTCCTCGCCCGTGGAGGTACGGCAGCGATCGCAGATGCCCAGCGGCAGATACACGCTAATGTTGGGATACTCGCACAGAAGGTCGAACAACACCTCGCACGGAACGGCGCCCACACAGGGCAGCAGCACCTCGTTTGGTTTGGGCAAGCGGCCAAGCGCACGCGTGCAGGTTAGATAGCACTGCTCGTACGCGGTGGCAACGCGTGCAATCTTATCGTAGAGAGCCATGGGTGCGGTCTTGTGTACCATGAAGACTTCCGTGGGACACACCGCAGCGCACAATCCGCACTTGCGGCACGTGTCTTCCACACGCACCGTCGCGCCGTTGATGTGTATGGCATCCACGGGACACACGTCCAGGCAGCGCGTGCAGGCGCGCGGGTTCTGCGTTGCGCCCGAGACGCAAAACGTGGAGTTCGCGCGCGGACGTTCCTTGTATGCGGCGGGATCGTATACGGGCGCCTCTTCGGAAAACTGGTCCACAATGTCGCTTCCCGCATGCGAGAGCGCCTGCCAGTCCTGCTGCATGTCGATGATCTCATCCAGAAAGTCACGCTCTTTGGCCACCGTTGTCCCTCCCTATGGTTCGGCAATCCATTGTAGCGCAAAGATTGCCCACGACAGCCCGCCCATCGAAAGGGGTTATCCCCATTGATAGGTCGCGTGCGACCCTTCTAAACGCGGGGCGAAGCCCCGCACCAATAAAAAGACGGTCGGATAAGCCGTGCCGTCGCGAAGAGGGGCGCCCCCGATCCTCTGGCGCAGTTCTCGCGAAGCGAGCTGTTTGAGCACAGAGGAGCGGGGGCGCCCCGAGTCACAACAGGTTTATCCTAGTACATGCCGCCACCCTGGCCGCCGGCAGCTGCGGCAGCGGAGATGGCCTCCTCGATGGTGGTGTCCTTGGGCTCGTCGGTAACGGTAGCCTCGGTAATGAGGATGAGGCTTGCCACGGATGCGGCGTTTTGCAGCGTGGTGCGGGTTACCTTAACGGGGTCGAGCACGCCCATCTCGATCATGTCGCCGTAGGTACCGGTGGCGGAGTCAAGGCCCTGACCAGCAGGCAGGTTCTTGATCTTCTCGACCACAACAGAGCCCTCGTAGCCGGCGTTGTTGGCGATGGTGCGAACCGGGGCCTCCAGGGCCTTGCGCACGATCTCGATGCCAATCTTCTCGTCGTTGTCGGCAGCCTCAACGCCGTCGAGAGCTGCGGAGGCCTCGAGGAACGCCACGCCGCCGCCGGCGACAATGCCCTCCTCCACTGCGGCGCGGGTGGCCTGCAGTGCGTCCTCGATGCGGTGCTTGATCTCCTTGAGCTCGGGCTCGGTGGCAGCGCCAACCTTGATCACAGCCACGCCGCCGGACAGCTTGGCCAGACGCTCCTGGAGCTTCTCGCGATCGAAGTCGGAGTCGGTGTGCTCGATCTCGGCCTTGATCTGGGCCACACGGTCGTCGATGGCCTGCTTGGAGCCAGCACCACCGATGATGGTGGTCTCGTCCTTGGTGATCTTAACCGACTTGGCGGTGCCCAGCATCTCGGCAGAGATGTTCTGCAGCTCGATGCCCAGCTCCTTCATGGCCACCTGGCCACCGGTGAGGATGGCGATGTCCTCGAGCATGCGCTTGCGGCGGTCGCCGTAGCCCGGGGCCTTGACGGCAGCAACCTGTAGCACACCACGCAGGCGGTTGAGGATGAGCGTGGCCAGCGCCTCGCCGTCCACGTCCTCGGCAACGATGAGCAGCGGCTTGCGGCTTTGCAGCACGGCGTTGAGCAGCGGCTCGATGTCGTGGGGATCGCTGATCTTCTGGTCGGTCATCAGGATGTAGGGATCCTCGAGCTCGGCCGTCATGTTCTCGGTGTCGGTGGCGAAGTACGGGGAGATGTAGCCCTTGTCGAACTGCATGCCCTCGACGGTGTCGATGGAGATGCCAAAGTTGGTCTTGTCCTCATCGACGGTAATCACGCCGTCCTTGCCCACGACCTCCATGGCGTCGCTAATCTTCTCGCCCACCTTGGGGTCCGACGCGGAGATGGTGCCAACGGAGGCAATCTGGTCCTTGGTGGAGACCTCCTTGGCGGCGCCGCGCATGGACTCGACGACAGCGGCCACGGCGGACTCGACGCCGCGACGGATGGCGATGGGGTTGGCGCCAGCGGCAACGTTGCGCAGACCCTCGTTGACGATAACCTGGGCCAGCAGCGTGGCGGTGGTGGTGCCGTCACCCACGAGGTCGTTGGTCTTGGTGGCGACTTCCTTTACGAGCTGGGCGCCCATGTTCTCGATGGGGTCCTTGAGCTCGATCTCCTTGGCGACGGAAACGCCGTCGTTGGTGATGGTGGGAGCGCCGTAGGAACGCTGCAGCGCAACATAACGGCCCTTGGGGCCCATGGTGGTGGTAACGGCGTCAGCCAGGGTGTTTACGCCCTTGGCGAGCTTGGCACGTGCGTCGGTGCCGAAGACGATGTCCTTAGCCATGCTTCATTCTCCTTTGATTGCTCTTCGCGATTGCGCGGAGACTAGTCCTCAATTACGGCGTAGATGTCGTCGGCACGGAGGAGCAGCAGGTCCTCGCCGTCGACCTTTACCTCGTTGCCGCCAAACTTGCCATAGAACACCTGGTCGCCAACCTTAACATCCATGGGGATGCGGTTGCCGTTGTCGTCCATCTTGCCGGCGCCCACGGCAATAACCTCGCCGCGCTGCGGCTTCTCCTGTGCACCAGAAGAAATGTAGAGTCCCGTCGCGGTCTTCTCCTCCTTGGGAGCGGGCTTCACGAGTACACGATCGCCCAATGGCTTCAACGTCATGATGCGTACCTCCTTTGCGACGCTTTGCGCGTCCTTGCATAGCCAACGTTGTGTATAGTACCCACCTTTGCGGGTTTATACAACCAGACTTAGAAAAATCTTCATAGTGACACTTAGATTTTGTACGCTTTAGGGCTCGGCTCGGCCAAAAGGGGCAACCCCCACCAATCGGTCACGGCCGTCAGTGGGGGTTGCCCCTTTGCTCGTATGTTGCTGAGGCTTACTTGGTCTTCTTGGCCTCGGCCTTCTTCTTGGCGGCATTGGCGCGGCGCGTGGCAGCAGCCTTCTTGGCGGCGGCCGAGCGCTTGGCCTTGAGCTCGGCGTCGGTCAGTGCCTTCTTGGCGGCGGCAGCCTTTGCCGCTACCTTCTTGGCGGGAGTCTTCTTCTCGGCGGCCTGCTTGGCGGCATGACGCTCGAGAACGCTCTGCTTCTTGGGCTTGGGCGGCAGCGGGCCGTCGTACTTGAACACGGCGCCACCCAGCGGCGGGACGCGCACCTTGATGGAGTTGGAACGCAGGTTCCAGGGCTTCTCCTCCGACTCGAAGCGGATGTCGGCGTTGGTGACGCCAGAACCGCCAAAGGCCTCCTCGTCGGTGTTGAACACCTCGCGCCAGTAGCCCTCGCGCGGCACGCCAATGCGATACTCCTCGTAGGGGTTGACCTCGTAGTTGATAACGAACAGCAGGTCGTCGTCGGGGTTGTCTCCGTGGCGCACGAAGCTTATTACGCACTGGTTGGAGTTGTTGGCATCAATCCACTCGAAGCCGCTCTCCTCGTAACCCTTCTCCCACAGCGCGGGCTGGGCGCCATAGAACTTGTTGAGCTCGGCGACGAAATGCTGATACTTGCCGTGGGCCTCGTACTCCTCGGCCAGGAAGTACTCGATGCCCTCGTAGTAGCGCCACTCGATAAACTGGCCGATCTCGTTGCCCATAAAGTTGAGCTGTCCACCCGGATGCGCGTACTGATAGAACGCCAGCGCGCGCAGGCCAGCCATCTGGCGCCAGAAGTCGCCGGGCTGGCGGGTAATGAGCGAGCACTTGCCGTGCACGACCTCGTCGTGCGATAGCGGCAGCACGAAGTTCTCGTTGAACGCATACATTATGGAGAAGGTGAGCAGGCTGTGATTGCCCGGACGATACGGGAAGTCCGTCTGGCAGTAGCGCAGGGTGTCGTTCATCCAGCCCATGTCCCACTTGTAGTTGAAGCCCAGGCCACCGACCTCGGGGGGACGGGTTACGAGCGGCCACGCCGTGGACTCCTCGGCAATCATCATAACGTCGGGGTGATACGAACCCACGATGCGGTTGCACTTGCGCACGAACTCAATGGAGGGATAGTCGTGCTCAGAGCCGTCCTCGTTAAACTTCTTCTGGCCGGGATCGTCGATGCCAAAGTTGAGGTATAGCATGGAAGTTACGCCGTCCATGCGGATGCCGTCGGCGTGATACTCGCCGATCCAGTACAGCAGGTTGGAGATGAGGAAGGTGTGCACCTCGCCGCGCTCGAAGTCGAACTTGTAGGTGCCCCAGTTGGGATGGACTTCCTTCTCGTACAGCTTGGTGCCGTTAAAGTGCACCAGACCGTGCTCGTCTGGGCAGAAGCCGCCGGGCACCCAGTCCAGAATCACACCGATGCCGGCCTGGTGGCAGGCGTCCATAAAGTGCTTGAACTGCTTGGGCGTTCCGTAGCGGCTCGTGGGGGCAAAGTAACCCGTTACCTGATATCCCCAGCTGCCGTCGAAGGGGTGCTCCATAACGGGCATGATCTCGATGTGCGAGTAGCCCATCTCCTTGACGTAGCTCACCAGCTCGTCGGAGAGCTCGTCGTAGGTGTACCAGGAGCCCGTGGCCTCGTCCTCTTCCTCGGGCTGCGTGCCGAACGCAGTGAGCCCGTCCTTGTGACGCTTCCAGGAGCCCAGGTGCAGCTCGAAGATGTTGAGCGGGCGCTTCATGTGGTTGGAAGCTTCGCGCTGCTTCATCCACTCGTCGTCACCCCACTCGTACGAGTCGATCTCGGCGGTGCACGACGCGGTGCCAGGGATGAGCTCGGCCTGGAAGGCGTAGGGGTCGGCCTTGTACATGACGTCGCCCGCACGGGTCTCGATAACGTACTTGTAGAGCTGGCCCTCCTGGACGCCCGGCACGAAGCCGTACCACACGCCGCCAACCGGCGTGCGCGTAAGCGACGTGGCGTTTGCATCCCAGCCGTTGAACTCGCCCACTACGTGCACGGCGCGGACGTCGGGTGCCCACACGGCAAAGAAGAAGCCGTCCTCGCCGTCGTTGGTGCAAGGATGAGCACCGAGCTTCTCGTAGCTGCGGAACCACTCGCCCTTGGCCATGAGGTACAGGTCGTCGTTGGTAAGGAGATAGTTCTGAATTGGTGCGCTCATACTAGAGGTCCCTTCGTCAGCTTACTAGGCATCCCCCAGTTTATGGCTAGAATGCGAAAAACGAAACGAACATTGGGCAGACGTGCAGTCAACGTCGGTCACGTGCAGCAAAGGGTGTTTTCTGGCAAGGAAGAAGCGGCTCATCAGGGGTCTCTTTGTATGGCCGTCCGCATGGAGCTACTATAATGGAACGCGCATAGAGAGGAGCCCGCCATGCCTCGGGAATCCAAGAAGTCCAAAGTCGCCCGCGTAACCGAGTTCTGTCACCGCATGGACGCGCTGTATGGGGACGAGCCGTCGGCGCTCGATTGGCGCACACCCTTCGAGCTGGTGATTGCCGTGCTTCTCTCGGCGCAAACGACCGACGTGGCCGTAAACGCCGTGACGCCCGAGCTGTTTGGTCGATGGCCCGACGCCGCCAGCATGGCGACCGCAGAGCCCGCGGAAGTCGCGCAGGTCATCCACCGGCTCGGTTTCTTTAACAGCAAGTCCCAGCATTGCGTGGCATGCGCGCAGATGATCGTCGCGGAGTTTGGCGGCGAGGTGCCGCACACGATGGAGGAACTCGTGCGCCTTCCTGGGGTGGGCCGCAAGACGGCCAACATCGTGCTCAACAAGGCGTTTGGCATCGTGGAGGGCATTGCGGTGGACACGCACGTGTTTCGCATTGCCCAACGCATGGGGCTTACGACCGCAAAGACGCCGCTCGAGGCCGAGAAGGACCTGCTCGCCGTGATTCCCCAGGAGCTATGGGGCGGAGTAAACTCGCAGTGGATTCGCTTTGGGCGCGCAACCTGCACCGCACGACTGGCAAAGTGCGACGAGTGTCCGTGCGATGACCTGTGTCCCAAGCGCCCCGTGCGTCATGGTGCCGGCCAGACCAAGAGGCGCGCCCGTGGCAGGAAAGCCTAGGCTGTTCCCAGCGGGCGGGCGCTTGAGGCATGCCGTTCCCCAAAATTGCCAGAGGGTTTAGCGAAGTATTCTCGTTTCTGTGCAGTTTTATAGTCAGCAATACTTACATGCGGAATGCTCACCTTACGTTTGTGCAGGTAAATGGCACGAAAATGAGACCCCGTATTATTGAAGACCGAAAAATCATGCAATATCGCAATTTCTATGCATGTTGTGACTCAAAATCTGGGGGAGAACTTTTTGCTCATTTGGACTACCATGCAGTTCGCCAAATCAGACGGACGCACGGCACGTGGGAGGACATATGGACAAACAAGACGAAGCACCGATTCCCAGAATCGCGCTCGACGGGCCATCGGCACTCGTCTTCTACCGCGACCTGAGCAGCCAAGCCACCTCGCCCGCCGACAAAAAGCCCAACTGGAAAACGGCTTCTTCGGCCCCCGTCCCCGACAATGCGTATTTGTCCGACGAGGACGTGGCCGCGACGCTTTTGGAAGAAAACGTCTTTGGCCGGCTTGCCCCATCAGACGAATTGAGTCCATCCGACGACTGCGGACCATCGGAGCTGGAGATGGTGCGTTGCGATATGCAGTCGCTCGGATACTGTGCGAGCGCATCAAGGGACCTCAAACGCATTCCTTACGAAAGTCTGGGCGTTTTGCCTCCGTCCGAGCACTTCCCACTCTTCATTCTCACCGGAAGCACCCAAAGCAGGCGCGTGGTAAAGAACGTAAGGCAGCGCACGTGCACGCTCGCGTTTCCGCGCAGGTCCTTCTTTAGGGTGAACGACACCGTCTACGTGCCATGTCCCGAGCTGCTCTTTGTTCTGATGTCGCGTTACCTCTCGCTGAGCGGGCTCATACTGCTGGGCATGGAACTCTGCGGTCACTATCGTCTCGCTGGCTCCTCGCCACGGCGCCCCCTCGAGGGGGTGGAAACGCTCTACGACCAGCGTCCGCTCACCACGGTTGATCGTCTAACAAGATTCGTCACACTTATGGATAATAGCTCTGGAATCAAGGATGCCCGCCGCGCACTCAAATACATCGCTGACGGCGCCGCCTCGCCCATGGAATCAATCCTCTATCTGCTCCTGTGCCTGCCGCGGTCGTTGGGTGGCTATGGCATCTCCACGCCAGTGCTCAACGCAAAGCGCCCGGTAACCAAGAGCGCTGGCTCTCTAACGTTCTCCAAGCACCTCATTCCCGATCTCTACTGGCCCCAGCAGCGCCTCGACGTCGAGTACGACAGCGAGGAGTTTCACTCCAGCCCCGACCGCCTAGCCGCCGGAGCTCGACGGACGCTTGCCTTGCGTGCCATGCACGTTGAGGTCGTTTCGATTACATACGACATCATCTCTGATTCCACGGCCTTCAATACGACGGCACGCATGATTGTGCGAAGGTTGGGTATGCGCAATTACAAGGCCAGCCCGACGGTGGAGAAGGGAAGGACGGCCTTGCGCAGCTCTCTGCTGCACCACGAGGATATCTACACGCACTTGCCTAGCTAGGCGCACGCTTTCGGGCTTTCGGAGCGGGAAGCCGCCTGCAAGCATTGGTTCTGCGTGCACCTTGCGGAGGGCGACTGGCCATCCCCAAAACAATCGGGAATATAGGCACGTTTTTTTCGATAATGTACGGTTTTTTGGTGCTCGAAAAACCGGGGTCCCATTTGCATGGTGTTTACCTGTGCAAACGTTAGGTAAGTATTCCACACTTGAACGCCAGAGACTCAAAAACTATACAATACCGTAATTTCTTCGCCAAAAGGATGACGATAGCTGGGGAAGGGCACACCCTTCCCACAGAGGACGATCATAAGCGTGGGGCCGGACCAACGCATCTTTGCCAGATGCCCGCCCGACCCTACGCGACCGCCTTGCCAACTCGGACGCCGCTACCATTCCAGCGGAACGTCCACCACGCCATCCTCCATTTGCAGTTTGAGGGTGGCGCCATCTAAGGTGGCCTCGGAAACGGCACCCTCTCCGCCAAGGGCATTGCCCTCGTGGTCCATAATCTTGCTCCAGCCGGAGCCAATGGTGTACGCCATCACGTCCCACGTGCCATCGTCCAGATTCTCGGGAATGATAAGGGCGCCGTTAAAGAGCACCAGGCACACCGGCTCACCACTCAGCTCCCCAAGCGAGACCATCTTGCCGTTGCCCGAGTCTCGAGTCTCTTCCAGCACGTAGCCCTTGTCGCCCTTTACCAGCTCGTAGGTATACCCGCGGTATGAGATGGGCTCCTCGCGCGCCACCACCGTCTGCTCGACGACGTCACCCGCGCCTTTAACGGAGGAAGCAGTGTTCAGGATGCGCACGAACAGGAATACCGATATGGAAATAGCCAAGATGGCCCCCACAATAATCACGGCAACGACGCGCTTGCTCATGGGCGCGCTTTCCTCGCGCGAGACGTGAGGTGTGTGGTGGTGCGACGAGACGCGGGCGCCCTGTGAGGCCGAGACCGCTCCCTGTCCCTCGCCAAGATGCTCGAACGAGCCGTTTGCGACCGAGTCGGCATCAACCGGCCGTGGCATATCGCTCGCGTAATCGTTGTTGTCTTCCACATGCATCGTCACGATTGTCTCTCCAATGCTTCGCTACAGCTCTCTTCGGTCCTCTATGGCTCGTCCCAACGACAGCTCGTCGGCAAGTTCCACCTCGCCGCCAACCGACATTCCCACCGCAAACCGCGAGACGCGCACACCCAACGGCTTTATGGTGCGCGAAAGGTATGTCGCAGTCGCCTCACCCTCGACATCGGTGTTGGTCGCCAGGATAACCTCCTGAACTTCTCCGGACGCAAGGCGCGACAGCAGCTCCTTAACGTGCAGCTGCTCGGGGCCAATCTTGTCCATGGGCGATATCACGCCGCCCAGCACATGATACAGGCCATGGTAGCTCCCGGTGCGCTCCACAGCCGATACGTCGCGCGGCTCCGAAACAACGCAGACGATGGTCTGGTCGCGCGAGGAGTCGGCACACACGCTGCACGTATCCCCCGTGGCATACGAGAAGCACACGGGGCAGAAGTGCACCTGCTGCTTTACGTCCAGGATGGCGGCCGCAAGGCGACGGGCGCGCTCGACGTCACTCTCCAGCAGGTAATAGGCGATGCGCTGTGCGGATTTGGGGCCAATGCCCGGCAACCGCCCAAGCTCATCGAGCAGACGCTGCAACGCGCGTCCGTCATTGCGCCCCGCATCCGTATCCTGCACTTGCCCGAGCATGGCTAAAACATGCCGGGGATGTTAAGGCCACCCGTGATGCCCGCAACCTGGTCGTTGGCCACCTGATTTGCCTTTTCCAGAACCGCGTTGACGGCGGTAAGCACCAGGTCCTCCAACATCTCCACATCCTGCGGGTCAACTGCGTCGGGGTCGATCTTTATGGACGTGATCTTCATGTCTGCCGTGGCGGTAACCTCGACCATGCCGCCGCCCGCACTCGCCGACACCGAAATGGAGCCCATGTTGTTCTGTGCGTCAGCAAGCTGCTGTTGCATGAGACGCGCCTGCTCCATAATCTGCTGCATATCCATGGGGTCCTCCCACACTCGTTAGCTCTTGGTCAGAACATGCATTGTAGCGCACTTGTGCTAATCCTTGTTAACGCGCACGTCGCTGCCAAACACCTCGAACGCATTTTCCAGAACCGCCACAAGGTCGTCGGGCAATTCGTCGGGCGTGGCAAACGGCCGACTCTCGGGCTTTGGCTGCGGGGCAGGCGCTGGGGCAGGCTGCGGCGCGGGCTAGGGCTTGTTGTTCTTTTTCAATCTGAGCGTTGCAGCGTTCG
>CACZFB010000031.1 GCA_902780305.1 uncultured Coriobacteriaceae bacterium
ATCACGGGCGACATGCCCACGCCAGTAAAGTACTTTAACGCCGACATCCGCATGGCGTACGGGGCGGTTGAGGCCGCTGCCACGCAGCGCCTGCTCGCCACGCTACCTGCCGACCTGCTGCCGGTGTACGAGGACGTGATGGCTCCCGGTGACGACTACCTGCACCGGCTCGTGAAGGCCGCGGACAAGATCTCGGCATACATCAAGTGCATCGATGAGGGGCATGCGGGCAACGAGGAGTTCCGCACGGCGGCGCAAAGCACCCTCGATACGCTCCTGTCCATGGCCCAGGAGCTGCCCGAGGTCGCCGACTTCATGCGCGAGTTCTTGCCCTCCTACGGTCGCACGCTGGACGAGCTGCTGTAGGCCCATCAAAGGGGGGGGGGTTACCCCCTTTGATGGGCCGACGTCAACCGGCAAAAAAAGGAGGGAGGCCCCACCGAACGATGGGGCCTCCCTCCTTGGCTTAGGGACGCTCGAAGGTGTTCGACCTAAGAGCGCAAGGGAAGGGACCTACTCCTCAACGGGCTTCTTCCAGAAGGAGAGGAGCAGAGCGCCAACGGCGGAACCGGCCAGCAGGGCCACGAGCCACATCACGGGGTTGCCGATAACGGCGATAACCCATGCGCCACCGTGCGGGGCGGGGCTGGTGCAGCCAAAGGCGGCGGACATAGCGCCAGCGATGGCGGAGCCAATAACGCAGGTCGGGATAACGTGACCAGGATCGGCAGCGGCAAACGGGATGGCGCCCTCGGAGATGAAGGACAGACCCATGATGTAGTTTACCAGGCCAGCGTCGCGGTCGGCCTTGGTCCACTTGTTCTTGAAGAACGTGGTGGAGAGGGCGATCACGATGGGAGGCACCATGCCGCCAACCATGCAGGCGGCCATAACGATCTGGGCGTTGGTAGCGGTGGCAGCGTCAGCACCAGCAGCGCTGGCGAGCAGGCCGGTGGAGAAGACGTAGGAGGCCTTGTTGAAGGGGCCACCGAAGTCGATGGACATCATGCCGCCGACGATGGCGCCGAGCAGGATGATGTTGGCGCCCTGCATGCCGCCCAGGAAGTCGTTGATGGCGGTGTTGATCATGCCGAAGATGGGGTTGAGCACGAACATGACTGCGCCGATGGCAAGAATGCCCAGCAGCGGGTACAGCAGGATCGGCTTGATGCCCTCAAGGGACTCGGGCAGGGCGTCGCATGCCTTCTCGATGAACAGGGTCATGTAGCCAGCGAGGAAGCCAGCGGCCAGAGCGGCGAGGAAGCCGCCGGAGACGCAGATGGAGTCGTCAAGCGCGGGAGCGGTGGCAAGGTAGGCAAGGCTGATGCCCGACTTGGCCATGAGGCCGCCCACGACGCCGGGGGCCAGACCAGGACGGTCGGCGATGGACATGGCGATGTAGCCAGCCAGGATGGGCAGCATCATGTCGAACGCGACGCCACCGATCTGCTTGAAGAACGCAGCGATGGGGGTGGAGGAACCGTAGTCGCCCGTGCCGGCCGCGCCCATGTCGACCAGGAACGCGATGGCGATGAGGATGCCGCCGCCAATGACGAACGGAAGCATGTGCGAGACGCCGTTCATAAGGTGCTTGTAAATCTGGGAGCCAACGCCCTCGGACGCTGCGGGAGCGCCACCGGAGGCAACGGTGCCCTCCTGTACGGGAGCCTCGTTGTTGAGGATGATGTTGATGAGCTTCTCGGGCTCGTTGATGCCGGCGGACACGTTGGTAACGTATACCTGCTTGCCCGCAAAGCGTGCGCGGTCAACGTTCTTGTCGGCGGCGATGATGATGCCCTTGCAGTTGGCGATTTCCTCGGCGGTGAGGACGTTCTTGGCGCCAGCGGAGCCCTGCGTCTCGGCCTTGAGGGTCAGGCCCATCTCGGCGGCCTTCTTCTCGAGGTTCTCGGCGGCCATGTAGGTGTGCGCGATGCCGGTGGGGCAGGCGGTGATGGCCAAGATGTCGGGGCCGTTGCCACCAGCCGCGGGGGCTGCCTTGGCGGCCTGCTCGGCGTTGCGGGCGGCCTCGGCGTCGTCGATTACCTTGAGGAACTCGGCCGGGGTCTTTGCGGCGCGCAGCGCGTTGGCGAACTCCTCATGCATGAGCATGGCGGAGAGGTTCGCCAGGATCTCGAGGTGCGTGTTGGCCTCGCCCTCGGGAGCCGCGATCATAAACATGAGGTCGGAGTTGCCGCCGTCGGGCGCCTTCCAGTCGACGCCGCCGGGGACCGTCATCGCGGCAAGACCGGGCTTCTTAACTGCCGAGGTCTTGGCGTGGGGGATGGCGATGCCGTCGCCCACCGCGGTGGAGAACTCGGACTCGCGCTTAAGGATGGCCTCCTTGTAAGCGGCCTTGTCCGAGATGTTGCCGCTTGCATCCTGCAAGGCGACAAGCTGGTCGATGGCATCCATCTGGTCGGACGCGGATGCGCCAACCTTGATGCCCTCGGCCTTGAGCAGATCGGTGATTTTCACGTTCTTGCTCCTTCCCTTTCTCTTCCTGCTTCTACCTTCCGCGCATTGGGGGAAATACCTCCAAGAGGTGTGCCCCCCAATGCGCGGAACACCTCTTTATGCAACAGGGGACGAGTCCCCGGATTGCCTTACAGCGTGGCGAGCAGCGCCTCGACCTCGGGACGCGTGGCCAGATCCGGCGAGAACGCGCTCGCGGAGCCGGTGCACAGACCCATGCGGAACGCCTGCGCGTAGTCGCCCGTCTCGATGGTGCCGGCCACGAAGCCCGCCACCATGGAGTCGCCGGCGCCAACCGAGTTGACGACCTTGCCCTTGGGCGCCTCGCTCTTAACGACCTCGCCCTCCTCGCTCACGAACACGGCGCCCTCGCCGGCCATGGAAATAAGCACGTTGCGCGCGCCCTGCTCCTGAAGCTTCTTGGCATACGGCACGACCTCGTCCTTGGTGGTGAGCTTTACGCCAAAGATGTCGCCCAGCTCGTGGTTGTTGGGCTTGATTACGAACGGGTGATACTTGAGTACGCGGGTGAGCAGGTCGCGCTCGGCATCCACGGCAATGTTGATGCCGCGGCCGTCCAGACGGCCCATAATGCGCTCGTACATGTCGCCGGGCAGGGTGGAGGGCACGCTGCCGGCGATTACCAGGTAGTCGCCTTCCTTGAGCTCATCGAGCTTGGCATAGAGCGCCTCGATGTCTGCCTCGGTAATGTTGGGACCAAGACCGTTGATCTCGGACTCCTCGTTGGACTTGACCTTTACGTTGATGCGGCTCATGCCCTCGGCAACGTCAATGAAGTCACAGGTCACGCCGTACTTCTCCATGCTCGCGGCAATCTCGCGGCCAGTGAAGCCGGCCATGAAGCCCAAGGCGGTGTTGTCGTGGCCCAGGTTCTTGAGCACGATGGAGACGTTGATGCCCTTGCCACCAGGCAGGATGTTCTCGTAGTAGACTCGGTTCACCTGGCCGAGCTTAAGGTCTTCCACACGGACGATGTAGTCCAGGGAAGGGTTGAACGTTACGGTGTAGATCATTGCTCCTCCACTTCTATAACATTGCCTGCCATCCTAAACGCCTGGGCGGACTTGCCCAAGCGATTGGTCACGACCGTCGCATCCATAAAGTCGGCGAACGTTATAAGGGAAATTTTACTGAGCTTGCTGCTGTCACACAATACATACGGGCGAACGGTATGTTCCAAAGATATCTGCTTAACTGCCGCCTCCGAGAATTCCGGTGTGGTGAAGCCCATTTCGAGCCCGGCGCCGTTCGTTCCCCAAAATCCTACGGTAAAGTGGTAGCGGCGGATGGTGTTTACGGTCTCGGCGCCAACGAGCACCTCGGTGGTGGGCTTTACCTCGCCGCCTGGCAGCAGCGTGCGGCATCCCTTGGCGAGCAGGCGCTGCGCGTGGGGGAGGGAGTTGGTGAGGTAGGTGGCCCGCGTCTCGGTGATTGCGTCCACCAGGCATTCGGTGGTGGTGCCGCCGTCAATGAACACAAAGTCGTTGGGCTCGATGAGCGTGGCGGCGTAGGCGCCGATGGCGCGCTTCTGGGCCATGTGGAGGGTTTGACGTCCCGCGAGCGACTGATCGGCAAGCACGTAGTCGGGGCGAACGCGCGTCGCGCCGCCGTGGACCTTGGTTACCAGGCCTTGCTTGTCGAGTTTAAGGAGATCACGCCGAACGGTGGACTCTGACGCATCGAGCTCGTCCATAAGCTGGGGCACCGAAACGACCCCTCGCTCGTTTACTATGGCTTCTATGCGCGTAAGACGCTCTTCGGCAATCATGGCCCTCCTCCCTAACAAGAATATAACAGCCCGAACAGTCAAAAACAATCAAAAAGAAGCAAAATCGGTCACTTTGATTCGGTGAGCGGAGTGTGAGAGTAGTTGAGTTGGGTGCTAGTAGCAAAACGCCTGATACGACATGCCGCAGGTGCGCAAGATGCGCAGGACGGCCGAAGGCTCCTGCGTCAAGACGACACCGCAGAGCGCGGCAAGGAAGCTTGGCGCCTGTGGGTCGAGTGCGTGTTGTAGCGCGGGCAGTTCGCTTGCCTCGAACTGATAGTGCTCGTCGGATGCCGACTCCACATCCAGCGAACAGCGCAGCACCTCGCCCTCCGTCGTGTAAAAGAGGCTGAGGAAGTAGAGGCGCTCGTCGTCGAGCGGTATGCGCTTGCGCCAGACGGGTGGATTGACGCCCTGGTCGAACCAGTCGGCCTGGTCGTCGAGGAGCGCCTGCGCCATGAGGTACTTTATCCGGCGGCGTCGGTCGTTGGGCCTGACCTTGGCAAGGCGCGACAGGTTGCTGTTGTGGCGCAGGTCGGCGAGCTTCACCTCGCGGGCCAGGGGATTGTTTCGCAGACCCAGCACATAGTCCAGATAAGGCACGGCGGTGTCGTGCGTGAGCGCCGCGACGGCATCCACCACGGAGGAGGGAAACCCCAGGCGTCGCAAGTCGTCCAGCTGTATGTCGCCGTCCTCCACGGTGTCGTGCAGCAACGCGACGCAGGCCGCCTCCTCCGCGCGCATCTGGTCGGCCAGATGGAACGGATGGTACACGTAGGGCATGCCGGATTTGTCGAGCTGTTCTTTGTGCACGGCAAACGAGAGACTCAGGGCGCGCTTGGTGAGCGGCGTGTAGGGCATGCCCACGTCTTCCGGAAGCCGCTCCACATGCGCGCGGCCGTCCACGCGCGGTGGGTTGGTAAAGCGGAGCCAAGGCTCGTCCGCGGTGGGGTCGTTGCCTTGCATGCGGGCCATCCCCTCTCTTGGCTGGTTGGCGATAGCAAACAGGCCCTATTCTATCAGCATCGCGGTGGTCCGGCCGTCGTGCGGACCCGGACGTGGCCGGGGCATTTCTGCTGGGATTCGGCGTCGTGGAATGGCGTCTGCTGGGATTCGGCGTCGTGGCAGGAAATCTGCTGAGAAACAAAGCTGTGGCACGAAATCTGCTGGGATTCAAGGCGGTGGTACCATAAATCCGCATCTCAACAGATTGTGTGCCACGAGACGCGATTCCAGCAGACTTGCCAAGCGTCCGTGCCACGAGTCGCGTTCCCAGCAGATTTGCTCGCGGTCAAGGCGGCTACTCGGCATGGGGCAGGACGCGAAGAGCGGGAAATCGCGTTTGCGCCGACCAGACTCGGACGATTGGGTGTTAGAGTTTGCCTGCAGATGTGCGCACGGTCGCAAAGGTAATAAATCGGAATAGTGTAGTATGTCGTTCGTCGTCTTGCCATATGGGCAAAACGACTGAGGCGAGTAGAACCTTAGAAGGCAAATCCTGGGAACGTGGCACAGCATTGTGACCCAGCTTCTGAAAGTGCAGGTAGTGTAGCTATGGCCGAGTTTATCTATCAGATGTACAAGGTGCGCAAGGCGCATGGCGACAAGGTCGTCTTGGACGACGTTACCATGGGGTTCTTCCCCGGTGCAAAGATTGGCGTGGTGGGCCCCAACGGTATGGGCAAGTCCACGCTGCTCAAGATTATGGCCGGCATGGAGGACATTTCCAACGGCGAGGCCATGCTCAGTCCCGGCTACACCGTGGGCCTGCTGCAGCAGGAACCCCCGCTGGAGGAGGACAAGACCGTGCGCGAGAACATCGAGCTCGCGTTTGGCGACATCCTGGCCAAGATCGCACGCTTTAACGCCATCGGCGAGGAGATGGGCGACCCCGATGCGGACTTCGACGCGCTCATGGCCGAGATGGGCGAGCTGCAGGATGCCATCGACGCGGCGAACGGCTGGGACCTGGACTCGCAGCTGAGCCAGGCTATGGACGCGCTGCAGTGTCCCGACCCCGATGCGCCGGTCTCGGTGCTCAGTGGTGGCGAGCGTCGCCGTGTGGCGCTGTGCCGCCTGCTGCTGGAGGCCCCCGACCTGCTGCTGCTCGACGAGCCCACCAACCACTTGGACGCCGAGTCGGTGCTGTGGCTGGAGCAGTTCCTGCACCGCTATCCCGGTGCGGTGCTGGCCGTCACGCACGATCGCTACTTCCTGGACAACGTGGCCGAATGGATCTGCGAGGTGGACCGCGGCACGCTGTATCCCTACAAGGGCAACTACTCCACGTACCTGGAGACCAAAGCCGCACGCATGGAAGCCGAGAGCCAGCAAAACGCCAAGCGCGCGAAGAAGCTCAAGGCCGAGCTCGCGTGGGTGCGCAGCGGCGCCAAGGCGCGTCAGGCCAAGGGCAAGGCCCGTCTGGCCCGATACGAGCAGATGGCTGCCGAGGCGGCTGCCAGCAAGAAGCTGGACTTCTCCGAGATTCAGATTCCCATGGGTCCGCGCCTGGGCACCAAGGTGCTCGAGGCCGAGCACCTGTGCAAGTCGTTTGGCGACCGCGTGCTCATCGACGACCTCACGTTTAGCCTGCCACGCAACGGCATCGTGGGTGTGATCGGCCCCAACGGCGTGGGCAAGACCACGCTCTTTAAGACCATCGTGGGCCAGGAGGAGCCCACAGGCGGCACGCTCGAGCTCGGCGAGACGGTAAAGCTCAGCTACGTGGACCAGACGCGCGAGGGGTTGGATCCCAACAAGACCATTTGGGAGGTTGTCTCGGACGGCAACGACTACATCCAGGTGGGCGACACCGAGGTGCCCAGCCGTGCCTATGTGGCGAGCTTTGGCTTTAAGGGTTCCGACCAGCAAAAGAAGGCCGGCGTCCTCTCGGGCGGCGAGCGCAACCGCCTTAATCTGGCCCTTACGTTGCGCCAGGGCGGCAACCTGCTGCTGCTCGACGAGCCCACCAACGACCTCGACACCGAGACGCTGGAGTCGCTGGAGGAGGCGCTCGAGCGCTTCCCGGGCTGCTCCGTGGTGGTGAGCCACGACCGTTGGTTCCTCGATCGCGTGGCCACGCACATCCTAGCCTGGGAGGGAACCGACGAGGAGCCTGGCCGCTGGTATTGGTTCGAGGGCAACTTCGAGGCGTATCAGGCCAACCGAGAGGAACGTTTGGGACCAGAGGCCAGCAAGCCGCACCGCCTGCACCGCAAGCTCACGCGCGACTAGTCTTAGATTCGCCCGTGGGTTGGTGGTGGACGAGGTATTCGGTGTCCTCGTTGCTCGCCAAGGCCTCTCGCACGCTTAAATACATGCGCTCGGGCGTAATCTGGATGGCTGTCGAGTAGGCAAAGAGCTCGGTAAGGCGCAGCCTGCGCCTGCCGGTCTCGATGAGGCTCACGTACGACTGTGTTACCTTTAGCCTACAGGCTACCTCCTGTTGGGTGACGGACTGGCTGGTGCGCAGGCGCTTGAGCTGCGCACCAATAACTTTGTCCGCCGCAGAGCTCATGGTATGTACCGTAAGTGATATGAAGTATTGGTACAAAGCATGAGCGGCGAAACAAGCAAATGCTGCGGCAAGCGTGATCGCCCATAAAAAAGGACGCACCCTCGCGAGGGTGCGTCCCCTTGTGCAATGCGTTGGACGCTTGTCCTGTGGAACCTACTCCTGCGGACCGACGTACTGGGCATCGCCGAAGCCCAGGATGAGGGTAAAGATGTTGGGCAGCAGGATGAGGCCAACGCCAAAGCCCGTGCTCTTGCCATAGGCGGCAGCGGTCTTCAGCTGCAGGCGAATCCACCACACGAGGGCCGCGATGCCACCAGCGAGGCACAGGAAGCTCACAAGCATGTTGGACTCGCCGGTTTGTGCGTTGACGGTGAACATGGAGAGCACGTAGGTGCACACGCAAAGAGCGAGGTAGATAAAGAAGTTCTTTGCGTCCCACACGAGGTCGAACAGCACGTAGTCGCTGTAGATGGGGATGATGGACTTCCAGCCAGGCTGGCCAGCCTTGGTAAACATCTTCCAGTGCGCGATGATGAGCAGCACGGCGAGGACAACGCTGATCGCCATAAACGTAACCATCATGCCGCCGAGGACGCCGGCGACCGCCGCAACTCCTGCCTGTTGTTCTGTCATGAGTTCCTCCTTAAACTCGATGTACCTAAGCAATAGGATGAAAAAAGAGGATAGCACATCGGTCGTAAAAGAAAAGAGGCTTTTTTGGCACGTTCGCCCATCAATGGGGGTTACCCCCTTCGATAGACACGGGCGCGGACATGGTTGACCAGTGCCTCGGCAGCAACGTCGAAGCTGCCTTCGCCATCGGTGGGAACGATGAGGTCCGCAGAGCGCTTGGACGGCTCCACGTACGCCTCGTGCATGGGCCTTACCGTTGCCAGGTACTGGTCGATCACGCTCTCTATGCTGCGCCCACGCTCGCGCACGTCGCGCTGCAGGCGTCGCAGGATACGTACGTCGGCGCTCGCGTCCACAAACACCTTGAGGTCCATGAGTGCGCGCAGGGCGGGGTTCTCAAAAAGCAGAATCCCCTCCACGATGATTACCGGCGCCGGCAGTACAGTCTCGGTCTCGTCCGTGCGGTCGTGAATCGAGAAGTCGTAGATGGGCCGTTCCACTGGCTCGCCCTGCAGCAGCGCACAGAGGTGCTGCACCAGCAGCTCGGTCTCGTACGAGTCCGGCTGGTCGTAGTTGAGCTGCGTGCGCTCGTCGTAGGTCATGTCGTGGTGCGCGCGATAGTAGCTGTCGTGCGTAATGATTGCCACATCGGGCGCAAGGGCCGCGGCCACCTTGTTGGTGAGCGTGGTCTTGCCGCTTCCCGAGCCGCCTGCGATGCCCACAACAAATACCTTGCCCATGGCCCCTCCCAGTCTTTATATAAGCCGTCACTCTTGGTCGTGCCCTTCCATTCTATCAGCGCGGCTTGCGGCCGCGGCTGCACGAGTGCTGTTGCTTTTGTATACTTGCAGCTCGAAGGACCACGAACGGAGGAGTTATCGTGTCGATTGATGCTGGGGCGCGCAGCTACGGACGCGCCGCGAACGAGATGAGGCCGGTCACGCTCACGCGCGAGGTGCTTAAGCATGCCGCGGGATCGTGCATGGCCGAGTTTGGGGATACGCGGGTGCTGTGCGCGGCGACCATCGAGGAGATGGTCCCACGGTGGCGCAAGGGGGCCCATGCCGGATGGGTTACCGCCGAGTACGCCATGCTGCCCGCCTCCACGGGACGCCGCAGCCCGCGCGAGTATCGCGGGCGCAAGGGGCGCTCCATGGAGATCGAGCGGCTCATTGGTCGTAGCCTGCGCACCGTGGTGGACATGCGTGCGTTGGGCGAGATTACCGTAACGGTGGACTGCGACGTGATCCAGGCCGACGGCGGAACGCGCACGGCGTCCATAACCGGCGCGTGGGTTGCCCTGCACGACGCCCTCATGAGTTGGGTTCAGGACGACCGCCTGCCGCGCCTTCCCCTTACGGGTCAGGTCGCGGCCATCTCCATGGGCATCGTGGGCGGTAACCCCCTGCTGGACCTCGACTACGGTGAGGACAGCAATGCGGAGGTGGACATGAATCTGGTGGGAACCGCCGACGGGCGCATCGTGGAGCTGCAGGGTACCGGCGAGCAGGTTCCGTTTGATCGAGACCAGCTCAACACGCTGCTGGACTTTGGCAGCGCGGGAATCGAGCGGCTGGTGGCCCTGCAACGCAAGGTAACAAACTTCAAATAGTGGTTGGATTGGAGTATCAGGCAATGAACAGCATGGATGCGGACCGCACCATAGTGGTGGCCACGGGCAATGCGCACAAGCTGGACGAGATTCGCGCCATATTGGGTGCTGCCCCGTCCCTGGCGGGCATGCGCTTTGTGGCGCTGGGCGATCTGGGAGACTTTGACGATCCCGAGGAGAACGGGCAGACGTTCTTGGACAACGCCGTAATAAAGGCGTGCGCGGCGTTGGACGAGACGGGCCTGCGCATGGCTGTTGCCGATGACTCGGGACTGGTGGTGGACGCGCTCGACGGCGCCCCGGGGATTTTCTCGGCGCGTTGGGCCGGCGAGCACGGCAACGATCAGGCGAACAACGACAAGCTGCTCCAGCAGATGGCCGACGTGCCCGATGGCGAGCGCACCGCGCGCTTCCACTCGTCGGTGGCGCTGGTTACCCGAGACGAGGACGGCGAGGAGGTCCTTGCCGGGTCGGGCGACTGCGAGGGCACCATCGCGCATGACCTGCGGGGAACCAACGGCTTTGGCTACGACCCGCTGTTCGAGCTCGCGGACATGCCTGGCCTGCGCATGGCCGAGCTCTCTCCCGAGCAAAAGAATGCCATCAGCCATCGACGCCGCGCCCTGGACGACCTCGTGCGCAAGTTGGGGTGACGAATATGCAGAGCAGACAAGAGGACAACAAGCTCACCATCTTCCTTACTGGGAGAGTGGACTCCAGCAATGCCGCGCAGACCGAGGAAGACATTCGGTCGACCCTGGAGGGGCATGCTGGCGAAGACCTGGTGCTGGACGTAGGCGACCTTGAGTACATTTCGAGCGCGGGCCTGCGGGTGCTCATGCGGCTGCTGAGGGAACGGGGGTCCCTGTCTGTGGTCAACGCCTCCCTCGACGTGTACGACATCTTCGACATGACCGGGTTTACCCAGATCATGGACGTGCAACGCGCGCTTCGGCGCGTGTCGGTCGAGGGCCTGCCCATGATTGGCGCGGGGGCCAACGGCCAGGTGTATCGTTTGGACGAGGAACGCATAGTTAAGGTGTACAACCCCCTTACCAACACCCCCCAAAAGATCGCACGCGAGAAGGACGCCGCACGCGCGGCCTTCGTGGCCGGAATACCCTCGGCAATATCGTTCGAGATGGTGCGCGTGGGCGAGAGCTACGGCATTATTTACGAGATGATAGACGCGCGCACGCTTGGCGAGACCATCGCGCGGGAGCCCGAGCGTCTGGGCGAGTACGCCGAGCGCATGGCACAACTGCTGCATGAGCTCCATGCCACCGAGTTCAAGCCGCAAACGCTTCCCGACGCGCGGCTGAGCCTGCACGCGTGGGTGGACGTTGCCGAGCAGAGCGGCTACTACACCAGCGATGTTATTGCCGCGGCGCGCAGGCTCGTGGACTCCATTCCGCCGCGGAACACCTTCGTGCACGGCGACTTCCATCCCGGAAACATAATGGTCACGTCCGACGATGAGTTCCTGCTCATAGACATGGGCGACGCGTCGGTGGGCAATCCCATCATCGACCTCTTGGCCTCCTACCAAATAATCCGCCTCGTGGCCGACCAGCCCGGTGGTGCCCAGCGCTACATGGGTCTCTCGTCGGAGCAGGCCATTGACCTGTGGGAGGCCTTCGAGCGAGCCTACTACCAGACGGATGACCCGCAGCGCCTTGCCGCCATCGAGCGCGAGCTCAAGTTCTACGTGATCCTGCGCAGCATGGCGGGCGTTACGTTTAGCGAGGTCATCCCCAAGGACCAGCGCGGGCACTATGCCAACATGCTGAGCCAGGCACTGCTGGCGGGCATGGCCAAGCGCGCGGAATCATAGCTGTCTTCTCTGACGGGCCTATCGAAGGGGGTTACCCCCTTCGATAGGCCACAGCCCCGCAAAGCAACGGCGTGATGGTGCGCTCGCCGAATGTGGTGGTGACGCGGTCCATTTTGGTGCATCGCCTTTGATATAACAAGCGCATATGCATGAGTGTTTGAAGGGAGAAGCCCATGAATGACCTTATCTTTTTGGAGCCCGTGTTCCACGGCAAGCTGTGGGGCGGCCGCAGGATGGAAGAGGAGTACGGGTACGAGTTGCCAGACGGGCCGGTAGGTGAGTGCTGGGCGATTAGCGCTCATCCCAACGGCGACTGCAAGGTGCAGGGCGGCTCGTGGGACGGCAGGTACCTGTCGCAGCTGTGGGACGAACATCGCGAGCTGTTTGGCAATTTGGAAGGCGATCGCTTCCCGCTGCTCATAAAGATTCTGGACGCGCAGGATGATTTGTCTATTCAGGTCCATCCCGATGACGCCTATGCCAACGAGCATGAGAACGGCTCGTTGGGTAAGCGCGAGTGCTGGTACATTCTGGACGCTCGAGAGGGTGGCGACATTGTGGTGGGCCAGCGTGCGGCCAACCGCGACGAGTTTGCGCAGATGGTTGAGGATGGGCGCTGGGACGACCTCCTGAACCGGGTGCCCATAAAGAAGGACGACTTCTTCCAGATTGACCCGGGCACCGTCCATGCCATTCTTGGCGGAACGCTGGTGCTGGAGACGCAGCAGTCCTCCGACGTAACCTATCGCGTGTACGACTTCGACCGCAGGCAGGCCGATGGCAGCCTGCGCGAACTGCACCTTAAGCAGGCAACCGACGTTATTGACTACGCCACGAAGGCGCCCGAGAACGGCACGGTTACCGCGCCGGAGGTCGATGGCGTAACCCAGCTGGTCTCCACGCCCAACTATGCAGTGGAGCGCGTGCGCGTTACCTCGGACGCTCCCGTAACCATGCGCCAGGAGTGGCCGTTCCTCAACGTGAGCGTGGTTGAGGGATCGGGTTCGGTGCTCGCCAATGGCACGAAGGCCGACCTGCCCAAGGGTACGCACTTTATTGCGCCGGCCAACAGCGGCGACCTTGTCTTCGAAGGCAACATGATGCTTATCGTCTCGCACGTATAGTCGTATAGCCAATCAAAGGGGGTGACCCCCATTGATTACCGCAAGCGGCATATCAATGGGGGTCACCCCCTTTGATTGGCCAGCCCGTAAATGTTGCGCAATATGGTGCCGCGTTCCTTTCGTATACTTGTTCCTGTAAAGTTTCTTAACGAAAGGTGTGTCTATGTTTTGCACGCAATGCGGGATGAGGGTTGCGGCGACCGAGCGGGTTTGCCCCACATGCGGCAATCCCCTTGGCGACCCCTTCCACGCGGCGCGCAATCGGCAAGAGCCGCCGCGGCGCGCCGAGCCGCTCTCGCTCACGTTCGTGGAGGATGGCAGCGTCCTGGCCAGAACCGTGGTCGACCCCAACGTAGCCGCACGGATGAGCTTTGGCCGCAGCAGCGACAACGACCTTGTGGTGTCGTCTCCAACGCGCATCGTCTCGGGGCACCATGGCGCGGTGGTCACGCACGACGGGTGGTGCGTGCTCAGTGACGTGGGCTCCTCCAACGGCCTGTGGTTTAAGGGGACGCGCCAGTCCGAGTTTCGCGTTTCCCGCGGCGACGTCGCCTTTATTGGCAAGCCTCGTCCGTGGACATGCCGGTGCATTATTGTGGTGAGCGCTCCCGACGTCTTTTGGGTACCCGTTGCGCTGCGCGGCAGGATGGGCGTCTCGGTGGGGCGCACAGTCGACAACGACGTGATGATTGCGGACGAAACCATATCCACGCGGCACGCCTTCTTGCATCGCGACGAGGACGCCTGGGTCATTGAGGACCTTAACAGCACCAACGGGACGCGGGTGGACGGCCAGCGGGTGGGACGCATGCCGCGCCGGCTTTCCATGGAGTCCAAGATCGAGTTTGGCAGTGTCTTGGCGCTGTGCGTGGGCGAGTGCCTGCTCGTGCAGACCAGCCAGCCGCCGGAGCAATCGTGGCGTTCATAACGTCTTTATCGGACGGCGTGTGTGCGCGGTGAAAAAATGATGGAAATGCTGATAGGATAAGAGGATGCAGCGACACGGAATAGGGAGAGAACGATGAGCCGAGACAATGAGCGCATCACGTGCGAGATGTGGCCAGACTGGGAGCTGGGCGAGTCGTTGGGGGAGGGCTCGTTTGGCACGGTAAGCGCCATCCGCCGACATTCCGACTATGGGCCGGACCTGGTCTCGGCCGTAAAGGTCGTGCGCGTGCCCATGATGGAGTCCGACGTAAAGTCTCGTCGCCTGCAGGGGATGACGGATGACCAGATTCGCGACTTCTACCGCAAGCAGGTGGAGGGCATCGCCGACGAGATCAAGATCATGCAGTCCTTGGTGGGCGCATCGAACGTGGTGGTGATTCACGACTACAAGATTATGCAGCTGGAAGACGGCGTGAGCTGGGCCATTGGCATTCGCATGGAGAAGCTCGAGCCCTTGGACGAGCACTACGAGCGCGTGGGCCTGCCCAGCGCGCGCGAGGTGGCGCGCTTAGGCATTGACGTGTGCAGCGCCCTGCAGGAGTGTCACCAGAAGGACATCGTGCATCGCGACGTGAAGCCCGCCAACGTGTTCTACCGCGAGACGAGCGACGGGTATGCGCTGGGCGACTTTGGCATTGCCCGGCAGATGCAGCACGACTCCAGCACCAAGCTCTCGCAGCGCGGCACGCCGTTCTACATGGCGCCCGAGCTGTACCACGGCGAGCAGTACGGCACCAACGTGGACGTGTACTCGCTGGGCATCATGCTCTATCGCTACCTCAACCACCTGCGCTATCCGTTTTGCCCGCCGTTTCCCCAGCAGTTGGGCACGAGTGACGAGGACAAGGCCAACCGGGTTCGCCTGCAGCGCACGCCCCTGCCGCCGCTTGAGGGTGTAAACCCCAACCTCTCGGCAATTGTCTGCAGGGCCTGCGACCCCAACCCGCGCATGCGCTACGCGACGGCCGCCCAGATGCGCGAGGACCTCAAGACGTGGCTCCTGCACCCCGACAAGCCGATCGTGCACGAGACGAAGACCGTGTATGTGGAGGACCTGGACGAGGTGACCGCCGAGCAGGAGCGCTCTGTGCGGGAGCAGGCGAGCGCTCAGATTCCGATAACGCCCCCAGCTCCCTCCGCGTCGGGCACCGGGACCGTGGTCATTGGCGCGGAGCCCGTTATGCAGTCGCCGCCGCAGGCACCGGCACCCGAGCCCAGCCAGCCCAAGAAGTCGGTGGGCGTGCTGGTGGCCGCATGCGTCGTGCTGCTTGTTGCGGTAATCGCGCTGGGCGCGCAGATCTTTGGCGGAGGCTTTGGCGGGGGAGGCTCCGCGGCGTCCACACAGGCGGCGAGCTCCGCGGGCACGTCCACGCAGGCCACGGGTGAGGCCGACGTGAGCAAGTACCTCGAGCAGGCCGAGGAGAAGGCCGACGAGGAGGACTACGACCGCGCGCTCGCCATCATCGACATGGGGTTGCAGGAGTACCCGAACTCCGAGGAGCTCAAGACCAAGGAGGAGCTGTACGAGGCCAAGCGAGAGGCCAAGGAAAAGGACACCTCCACCAACCAGACCGCCAACAACACCATAGTGGTACAGCAGCCATCGGGCTCGCAGAGCTCGGGTTACACCACGCAGTCCGACCTCGGCTCTGGCTCCGAATCCAACGCGTCGTCGTTCCCGCGCAGCTGGAAGGGCTCGTATCAGGGCACGAGCGGCGGCAACGGCAGCCAGAACAAGGTGTATCGTGACCTCGCACTGGAGATTTCGTCGATTGACGAGGACGGGAACTTCTCGGGCACGTGCTACATCGACAGCGACCCCACCTACTACGTTGCCGGAACGGTTGATTGGTCCTCGGGCGCCATCGACTTCTATGGGACGGAATGGATCAATCAGGGCGGCCTGGTGTACATGTGCGACTTTAACGGCAGCCTCGATTCGGGTCGTCAGAACATGAGTGGCACGAAGGTTGCCATCAACACTGAGTCGGCCAGCGAGGCGCACCCCGGACCATGGGAGCTGCACGCGGCGTAAGGTGGTGCCTTTCCCGTGACCTATCAATAGGGGTAACCCCCATTGATAGGTCACGGGCAGATGACTTTTACGGCGAAATAGGTTAGTATAAAAAGGCTAAGTCTTGCTACCGGGAGAGTTGTGATGCAGATGGAAAACGATGTCCCGCCCGTAAACCGTGTAGATCAGATTCGCGTCGAGCTGTCCGAGTTGGCGGGCGAGCGGATTAAAGTGCGCGCAAACATGGGCCGCTCTCGCATTGTTGAGCGCGTGGGCACCCTTTCGCAGGTGCATCCCGCGCTGTTCGTGGTCGAGGTAGAGGAGCGCCGTGGCAGGCGTGCGCGCCAGTCCTACCAGTACGTGGACGTGCTCACGGGCACGGTGGAGCTGTACGACATAAACACGGGGGAGCGCATCCTTAACTTCTCTGTGGAAGAGTAGACCACCCGCATGGAGACGCGCGCGTACGCGGCACCGGCCAAGCTCAATCTGCACCTGGGCATCTATAGTACTCTGGACGAGCGGGGGTATCACAAGGCGGACTCCGTTATGGTGGCGCTGGACCTGGGCGACTGGGTAACGGTGAGCGCGCCGTACGGAGACGAGGTGCCAACGGTCGTGTGCACTCCCGCGGTGGACGTTCCCGCGGAGCGCAACACGGTGTATCGTGCGGCGATGGCGCTGGCCGAAGCGACGGGCAGCGTGCCTGCCGTACGCATCGAGGTGCAAAAGCGTGTGCCCGACCAAGCCGGTATGGGCGGCTCGTCCTCGGACGCGGCCACGACGCTGCGGGCGCTGTGCGAGCTGTGGGACGTGGACCCTGCCGACGAGCGTGTGGAACAGGCGGCACGCTCGGTGGGCGCCGACGTCCCGTTTTTCCTGGACCCCGTGCCCACGCATTTGGTTGGAGCCGGGGACGTGGTGGGGCAGAAGTTTTTGCACCTTGCGCAGCCCGTACCGGTGGTGCTCGCCCGACCGCAGGGTCCCGGCGTAAGCACGCAGGTGGCCTATGCCGCCTTCGACCAGCAGCACGACGCGCCAGTCGACCCCGGTCCGCTGTGCGACGCGCTGCGTGACGGCAACGCGAGCGGCGAGGAGCTGGCGGCGCTGCTCTTTAACAACCTGGATCCCGTTGCCTGCCGCCTGCTGCCGGCGGTGGGAGAGGTGCGCTCGTGGCTGCTTGGTCAGGACGGTGTGCTGGGCGGGCAGGTTACCGGCTCGGGGAGCTGCGTGTTTGGCATCTGCAGGACCTTTGACGAGGCGCAGCGCATCGCTGCGCAGGCACGGTCGCGTTTTGGTGGATGGGCGCAGGCGGCGCATTTTGCGTAGGGCGATGCGCTATACTCTTCGCACGACCGACGTAGCATAAATGTTGCATAACGATAGAGGTGACGTGCATGGAACGTCATGAGGACGCAGCCAAGACGGCAGAGCGCGTTGAGGAGGACTCCGCGCTGGACCGCGTTCGCGCCAAGCGGCGCACGCGAAGGAGGAAGCGGGCCATACGCCGGTCGATGCCGGCAATCGTGCTGTGCGTGCTGCTGGTAACGGCGTATTTTGTGGGCTATTGGTACTTTAAGGGGCATTACTATCCCGGAACCGTCGTGGGCTCCGTGGATGCGTCGCTCATGCAAAAAGACGACCTCGCCCGCGCCATCGACGACGTGGTGGACGGCTATGCCATAGCGGTGAGCGGCGAGGGTCTGGAGCTGTCGCTTACTGCGGATCAGGCGGGCGTGAGCGCAAGTGGTGCCCAGATGGCGCAGGATGCCTTGAGCCACATGCGACCGTCTCGGTGGCCGCTGGAAGCCTTCGCCCCGCATAAGAACGACCTTGCGGCGCTTCCTCACGACGAGGAGCGCATAGCCAAGGCGGTGGCCGAGTCGGTGGCAAAGCACAATGAGGGTGGCAAGGCCCCGGTAAACGCGACGATGAAGTTCAACGGGGAGTCGGCCCTCTTCGAGGTGGTGCCCGAGGTGCCCGGCACCCTGCTGGACGAGCAGCGCGTGGGCGATGCGGTGAGCGACGCCGTGGGCAAGGGACAGGAGCAGGTTGCGCTCGACGAGACGGTGCTGGTGCAGCCGCAGATAACGGCGAGTGATTCCAAGACGCAGGATGCCGTCAAGCGGGCAAACGAGGCGTTGGATCGCGCCATCCCGCTGCAGTACGAAGGCGTCACGCTGCTTACGCCCAAGCATGCCGACATGGTTGACTGGCTGGGCGTCAACGACGACCTCACCATAAAGGTGCGCAAGGGGCTCTTTGCCCTGTGGGTGGACCAGACGGGCATTTGGAGCTCCGTGGACCACAACGACCAGCGGAACGACTACGTGCTCGACGGACGCGCGCTTGCCGGACTGTTTGAGCAGGCACTCAACAGCGGCACGACGGATCCGGTGGCGATTCCCACCACCGCGGTGGAAAAGTACTCAGACCTGGAGGCGGGGTCTCCGGAGCCGGCGTGGGACGCTTCGCTTGGGCGATATCTGGACGTGGACATTCCGCACCAGATGGCGCGGTTGTATTCGGCAAAGGGCGACGTGCTGTGGGAGTCCAAGGTGACCACCGGCAACGTGGCCAGGGGAGACGCGACGCCGCCGGGGACGTTTGCCATCTTCGACAAGAAGACCGACTTCGTGCTGCTGGGCGACGACAAGGACGGCGACGGAGAGTACGACTACAACTTTCACGTGGACTACTGGATGCCGTTTAACGAGGGCATTGGCCTGCACGACGCCTCGTGGCGCAGCGAGTACGGTGGCGACCACTACCTAGAGGAGGGCAGCGGTGGATGCGTGAACCTGCCCAAGCCTGCCGCCGTCGCGTTGTTCTCGATGATTCACATTGGCGACACGGTGGTCGTGCGCGGGTGATTGGGCTTTTGCGGGCGAGGCGGCGGTGTTCTTACCAGGGGCGTCTGCTGAGATTCAAAGTTGTGGCACAGAATCTGCTGAGAATCAATGCGGTGGCACAAAATCTGCTGGGATTCAACGGCGTGGCGCCGCGAAAAGGAATCCCAGCAGATTTCTTGCCACCACATGCAATTCCAGCAGACGCGGCCGTGGGTGGGCGCGGATTTGACGCCGACGCTTCGGCCCATCCCGACAAATAATAACAAAGTTATTAAGTACTAATACATATAGAGACAGATTTAAAACATCTACCGTTCGCGGCGCAATTTCGCGCGGTCTACAGCACTTGTTTTGAAATTGAGCGTATATTAAAAATCATCTGTGGCCTGTCTATTCGGACCACGTCAGTATACGTGTCGCACGGGATAGGGCGACGTCAACGGCAGAGAGAGGAGCACTATGAAAACGCAAGTAAAACGATGGACGAGAGGGGCAACGGCACTCCTCCTCTCGCTGTTGGTCGTCGGAGGAGGGTTGCTCGTAACCAAGCTGGCGTTCGCTGAGGACGTCGAAGTCACCGCCGGCGGAGATGTCGGCGTCATTGAGGCGCAGAGCTACTCAGAAGGACCAGTTGCGATTGTTACCAAAAACGGCACTGACAATGAGTATACAGAGCTTAAAACAGCTCTGGCGTTTTGGGAGAATGCCGATACTGGCGATTCGACTCTCACTATAATGCGTCCGCTCACATCTGCGGACCTTGCCGGCATCAAGACGGACGAGGGCGTTATTACCCTAACGTTCGACAACTATACAAGCGGCGTAAAGAAGACGCTCGATTTGAACGGGAAAGAGCTCGATGCCTCGATTGTGGTTCAGACGCGCTGTGCGAGTGTTGGTGGGGAAAACGGATACGCGCCCCTCGATTTCGTGCTGAGCAGCGGCACGATCAAGGGCAGCCTGACAATAACAAATGTTGACTGGTACGACACTTCTGATGGTGGTGGTGTCAAGGTCACTCTGGCTAATGAGGCAAACGTCAACGGTGGCGTTTCGATTCCGGAAACCAACTACTACGCAGATTCCTATTCCTCCTACGGCTATAAGAACAGCCTTACCATGGAAACGAAATGCGGCACCATCGGTGGTGTTTACATAGGCAAGAAGAGTACCTTCACCATGCACGACGGCACTATCAAGAACGGCGAGGACGGAAAGATCACTGAGCTTTCTGGCCGCGGCGTGTACTTGGACCAATACGCAACCTTCACGATGGATAATGGCAGAATCACCGGAAACACCACCACGGAGAGCGGCGGCGGTGTGTTCGCAGCTTCCAATGCTGTTATTACTATGGCTGCCGATGCCACCATCAGCAACAACAGCGCAGCCAACGGCGGCGGCGTGTTCGCAGAGGGACCGCAATATAATTCTGACGATGACCCACGGACAAACACCCTCACCATGACCGGCGGTGCCATCACCGGCAATACTGCGACTGGCGGCGGCGGCGGCGTGTACGTTAAGGGCGATAGGACTGACACTAAAACCTACGCCGGCACACTCAGCGTCACCAATGGCGTCATCAGCAACAACAGCGCTGCGATCGGCGGCGGCGTGTACGTCAACACGTGGGGCTACTTCACCATGAGTGAAAGCACTATCAGTGGTAACACTGCGACCGGGACTGGCAACGGCGGTGGCGTGTTCGTAGCTGACAATGCTGTCTTCACCATGCAAAACGGCACCATCGGTGGCGAAAACGCCCAGATAAGTGCCCAGGATGACGAAGTCGACGAGGGAGAAGAGGATCAGAGCGTTGGCAACCAGGCCACCAACGGCGGCGGCGTGTACGTGGCAGCAGCGGGCCAATTCCTCATGCAAGGTGGCGCCATCAGTAACAACACCGCAACCAACGGCGGCGGTGTTTACGCGCTAGGCGCGAACTATTCCGAATACTTTGATCGTTCAATGGCCTTCTCGATGACGGGCGGCACCATCACGAAGAACGAGGCTTCCGGCAACGGCGGCGGCGTGTGGTTCAGCGGTGGCGGAATGTCTGGCACTGCTTACTACGGCAAGTTCATCATGGGACCTGGCACCATCAGCGACAACACCGCAGCCAACGGCGGTGGCGTATACGTTGCCAACGGTCAGTTTGTTCTGATGGAAGATACCATCAGCATCATTAGCGGCAACAAGGCTGAAGCGGCTGCGACCAACGAAGCTTCGACCAACGCACTTACCGGTCAGGCTGAGCCGTCCGCAACCGGTGGCAACGGCGGCGGCGTGTACGTGGCCGGCGCCGCGAACACAGAGGCTACCGGTGGCGAGTTCTACATGAGTGGTGTGGGCACCATTAACAGCAACACCGCCACCACCAACGGCGGCGGCGTGTACGTGGCCGGCGGCGCAATCGACAAGGCGCCCGGCGGTCTCCTCGTCATGAAGGGCACCATTGGTGGCACCACCACCGACGCGGACGGCAAAGTACAAAGCGCCGGCAACACCGCAACCGACGGTGGCGGCGTGTACGTGGCCGGCGGCGCGACCGCTCAGGCGGAAGGCGGTCGGTTCGTCATGGGCGCACCTGGCGATAATATTACCAACAACACCGCTACAGGCAACGGCGGCGGCGTGTATTTGGCCGGCGGCGCGACTGACAGTGCGCTCACCAAGTGTGCCGGCCAGTTCACCATGAGCGCAGGCACCATTACCAGCAACACCGCCACCACCAAGGGCGGCGGCGTGTACGTTGCCGAAGACCAGACGCTCACAATCTTTGGAAAACTGAATATCACCGAGAATACGGTTGACGGAAAAGCGAACAACGTCCATCTGCATCAGGCTCGATCCAACACAGTAAACGAAATGAAGGTCGAGGATGATCTGGAAGACTCGCAGATTGGCGTAACGACCGAGTTTGCACCGACGCCGGAGAAACCGAAGATCACGATCACAACAGGCTATGAGAGAGGACCAAATCAATCGGTCGACCCTGCCAAGTACTTCATCAACGACGTGAAGGCCAGCGAGGATGGTGTCCAGAAGTACTTCGTGTGCTGGGTTAGTGGCCACACCGTTAGCGATTCTAAAGAGGCCGCGCTCCAGGTGCACGTGCACAACTGGACGTATACCGCAAAAGAGGAAGAGGACACCCTCACCGCAACCTGCGATGCGACGGGCGCAGAGGCGATACACGGCGCCTGCGTGAAGGCCCCCGCAGAGGGCCAGGACGTCGTCACCCTCACCCGCACGCTGAGCGTCCCCGCAGCTACCAAGACCTACGACGGCAAGGCAGTCATCGCCACCCTGTCCGAGGAGAAGCTGTGGACGGAGACTAACGGCCTCGTCGAGCCCAAGATCTCGTACTACAAGGATGGCCAGGACGAGCCGCTTCCCGGTGCCCCCAAGGACGTGGGCAGCTACATCGCGAAGGCCACGGTGACCCAAGATGGTCAACAGGATGCCGTGGCCCAAGTGGCCTTCACCATCAACCCGCTCGAGGCCAAGCTCAACTGGACCACCACCCTCACGTACAACGGCAAGGAGCAGCAGCCCCCCGTCACCGTCTCCAACCTCGTTAAGGGCGACTCGTGCATCGTGACCGTTGAGGGCAAGGGGACCAAGGTCGGCTCGTACCAGGCCACGGCCACGGCACTCTCCAACGAGAACTACAAGCTCCCCGCCGACCCGACCACCCAGTTCACCATCGCGCCGCTCGAGGCCAAGCTCGCCTGGGCGAACACCAGCTTCGTCTACGACGGCAAGGGGCACATGCCCACCGCGACCGTCTCCAACCTCGTTAAGGGCGACACCTGCGCCGTGGCCGTCACGGGGGAGCAGACCAAGGCTGGTACGCACACGGCCACGGCCACGAAGCTCTCCAACGAGAACTACAAGCTCCCCGCCGACCCGACCACCCAGTTCACCATCGCTAGCACCGGCGTCTCCTACTCCGCACACGTGCAGACCTACGGCAACAGGGGACCCGTCACCAGCGGCCCGGCCGGCACCCTCGGCGAGTCCAAGCGCCTCGAGGCCCTTACGGCCACCATCGCGAAGGGCAGCATCGAGTACCGCAGCCACGTGCAGGGCAAGGGCTGGGAGAATACCTGGGCCAAGGACGGCGGCGTCTCCGGCACCATGGGCGAATCCAGGCGCGTCGAGGCCATCCAGATGAAGATCTCGGGCGCCGAGGGCCAGCACGTGTGGTACCGCGTCCACAGCCAGACCTACGGCTGGCTCGGCTGGGCCAAGGACGGCGAGCCCGCCGGCACCGCCGGACAGTCCAAGCGCGTTGAGGCCTACGAGGTGGTCGTGCTGCCCGACGGCCAGACGCCCGATGGCTACGACGCCAACGTCCCCGCGTTCCGCGGCACGGCGCAGGGCAGGTCCCACGTGCAGGGCATCGGCTGGCAGCGCGTCGGCTCCGTCGGCTTCACCGGCACCACCGGCCAGTCCAGGCGCGTCGAGGCCATGAGCCTCAGCGTGCCCGCCGCGCTCACTGACGTGTACGCCGGCGGCATCGAGTACCAGGTGCACGTGCAGGGCATCGGCTGGCAGGGCTACCGCCAGGACGGAGCCACGGCCGGCACCCTCGGCAAGAGGCGCCGCGTCGAGGCCGTGCAGGTCAGGCTCACGGGCGACCTTGCGAATCACTTCTCCGTGTGGTACCGCGTCCACAGCCAAACCTTCGGTTGGAGTGGCTGGGCTCGCGATGACGATCCCGCGGGGTCCGCGGGCTACCGCAAGCGCGTCGAGGCCGTCGAGGTGGTCATACTGCCCAAGACGGCAGCGGCACCCGGCTCCACTGCGAACGCGTACCGCAGTAAGTAAGACGCAGGCGCCCGGTCGGTGAAGGCCGAGCACGGAGGTTTGTGGGGCGGGGTCCGTCAGTGGTGACGGGCCCCGCCCTTCTCGCGCGACGGCCGTGCGAGCGTCCCTTCCCAAACGGGCACCGACGCTGCCTGCCGGGACTCGAGGCCGTGGCGGGGCGTTTGCTGGGATTCGAGGTCGTGGCGGGCGTCTGCCGGGACTCGAAGCCGTGGCGGGGCGGGCGTCTGCTAAGATTCAATGGCGTGGCACGAAATCTGCTGACAATTAAAGCGGTGGCACGAAATCTGCTGGGATTCAAGGGCGTGGCGCCACGAAAAGAGATTCCAGCAGATTCTGTGCCACCGTGTTAAATTCCAGCAGACTCGTCCGTGGGTGGGGTGCCTATCAAAGGGGGTAACTCCCATCGATAGGCGCTGCTTATGGCCCGCTCGTGAATACCGACGTTTCTTGCGACAACGATGCCAAAGTCTGCTACAATACATCCTTGCGTTACGGGACGTGGCGCAGTTTGGTAGCGCGCACGGTTCGGGAGCTAGGGAACGTAGTTTCACTACCTAATTCCCAAAGCCGAGGAGTCGCAGGTAAACGGCTCGTTGGTGTGTTGTTGGCCACAAATAGGCCACAGCGTGGCCACAAACGTGGCCACAAAACCCGCGCGGAACGGGTTTGCGGCGCTGCCGCTTAACCGATTCGCAGGGCGTCGATGGACGGTCGACTGGAGTTCGCAGGCGGTCGTTCGGAGACACCGGAGACGTGCCCTCCGGAGAGTTGACATATGGCACTATGTCGGGACGTGGCGCAGTTTGGTAGCGCGCACGGTTCGGGACCGTGAGGCCGCTGGTTCGAATCCAGTCGTCCCGACCATGAAATCGCAGGTCAGGGGTGTAATTCCCCTGACCTTTTTCTTTGTCTATGGCCACAAACTGGCCACAAGTGGCCACAAGCAGCGTGCTTGAACTGCGCAAACTCGGCAGTTTCTCTGGGGCAACAATCGTGCAGGTTCTGTGATGCGGATACCGTCTGATTGCACGTGATAGTTGGTCATCCCATGCAGCGTGCAGCAGACATCTCCAGGCTCTATAAAGGGACCGCCCTCCCCTTACGGGACAACCTCATGACGAGGGAGAACGAGATGTCCGGGATAGACGCCTCAATCAGAAGGGCGATCAAGGAGGACCGCCTGCACCCGCGGTGCAAAGCGGACCTTGACAGGCTTTCGCTCGCCAACTCATCGATGCCCGACTCGGACATCTGGCTCGACGTGCGAGCAGTTGAGCTCTACTTCCAAGTCGACAGGCGAAGGGTCTACCGTCTCATCGAGAGCGGGAGGCTCCCCCACGAACGCGTAGGCAGGAAGATCCTCATCAACAAGCAGGCCGCCAGCGTCGCTCTCGCAAGCCCCGAGCGGAGGCGTTAGCTGCCGTATGGCAGCGGTCAGCTGTCAATTTGTGTCCGGGGCAATTAGTACCCTCTAATCAAGCCAGTCCGAGGGCGCGATGGTTCGGCCCCGGACACAGACCACAGGACACCCGATTGCCCTCCCATGCCTCTGGGGACCAAAACAAGACGTCAATGAGATACCGGCCCGTGGCGATTCTGTGACACGGATACCGCGGGATACCTACAGATACTTCGACACCTCCGCTCCCAGCGTCGATACCCCCGTGCGGCATATAAACGCCTCATCCGCGGTCACGCGAGTCCCCTCTGGGGCATGCGCGTCCACGGCAGTCCACCTGATTGACGGAGGCGCACATGGCCCACCAGAGATACACGTTCGGATTCACCGGGGAGAGCTCCCACCCCCTCGGCGAGGAACGCTTCTCCCCGCAAAACGAGGCTGACTACGAGAGGCTCGCGCGCATCGCCGCCGCAGAGGCAGCGGGGATGGACCTGCTGCTCGACGTGCGCGACATCGAGCTCTACGCCCATGTCTCCCGGAAGACCGTTTATCGCCTGGTGAGGCGCGGGGTCCTCACGGAGAAGCGCATCGGCCGAAACATCCGCATCAGCAAGCGCGCCCTCGACTCCATGCTGTCCCAGGAGATCGGAGGGTAGCGCCATGCTCGACCTGAAGCCCGCAGCCCTCCTCGCTCAGCCCGTCACGACCGACCAGGCACGGCCAGCCACCGCAGCTCAAACACACCCGGCTGGTGACATCGAGACGGCGCTTCGGCGGCTGGTCGAATCCACCGCAAGGTAGGAGGAGACAGTCATTTGCCGAGGAGTACTTCACCATCACGCAGACCTGCCAGCTCCTGCGCGTCAGCGTGAACAGGATCAGGTCATACATCGATCGGGACGAGGACCCCATGCCGTTCCGCTGCTTCCCAGGGCAGACGAAGGGCTACTTCATCCACAAGGACGACCTGCGCGAGTGGCTCATGCGGAACACGGTGATGGTGCACGACGAGAAGGCCAATCATGGCTCGCAGAGAACGAGACGGTAAGAGCAGGGCGGCCGAGTTCGTGAAGGTCTACCGCTTCATGACCGAGGGGATGGGACTCACGGGGACGTCGCTGCTCGTCTACGCGCGCATATTCGGCTTCTGCAAGGACACCGGAGGATCCTTCTGGGAGAGCCGCAGGGGCACGGCGGAGTTCCTCGGCATCAGCGAGCGCCAGGTGAACCGCGTCATCGCCGGCCTCGAATCTCACGGGCTCATCGAGTGCCTCGGCGAGTGGCGGCTCCCGAACGGCCGCATCACGAAGCGCTACGAGGTGACAGAGGAGCCCGTGAAGAGGGCCCTGAGGACCGTCGCCAAGCGCCACGACCCGTCGCTCTTCGACCCATGACGGCTCGTCACACGAGGAGACGCCACGGATGACACGGTGTCACCCGATGGCCGCAGGACCCCTGTCAGCGTGTCACCCACCCCATGACGCGGTGTCACCCAATAAGAAAGGAAGGATAGGCAAATGGAGATAGGAAAGGAACGCGCGGGCGCGAGCGCGCGAGAGGACGGCGTGGGTATGCTCACACCGGAGGACGCGAGGGAGCTCGGGCTCGGCCCCGAGGCGCCTGAGCCCTATCTGTGCCCACACTGCGGGAAGCCCCTGGAGAGACTCGGCATCAGCGTGGGGGGAAGAGTCCTCTGGGTCTCGCACGAGCCGTGCGGGTGCCCGGGCGAGCTCGAGGCGGCGGAGAGGGAGGCGGCGCTCAAGGCGTCGCAGGACGAGGAGGAGCGAAGGGCGCGCATAGCGAAGGCGGGCGTAAAGAGGCGCTACTACGACGCGATCATGACCGACCCTACCTGCGAGGCATTCGTGAAGTCGTACGTGCCCCGCAGGGGCATGGGCCTCTTCATCCACGGGCCAGTGGGCACTGGGAAGACCTACAACGCCTCGGCGGTGACCTCAGCCCTCGCGCTTGCGGGAAGGGGCGTCGTGATGACGTCGGCCCTAAGGATCCTCTCAGACGTCAGGGACACCTTCGACACAGGGGCGTCGGCGAAGAGGGAGCTGGAGCGCTACCTCAGCTGCGAGGCCCTCGTCCTCGACGACCTCGGCAAGGAGTCCGCGAGCAGGTGGTCAGTGATGACGCTTTACGACCTCGTGAACACCCGGTACGAAGCGATGCTCACGACGATCTACACCTCCCAGTACTCGCTCCCAGCCCTCCAGGAGAGGCTCTCGCGGGCACACGAGACCGAGACCGCCAAGGCCATCGTCTCGAGAATCAGGGAGACATGCCTCGAGGTGAGACTCTACGGCTTCGACCTGAGGACCCCGCCCACGACGCCAGCCCGGAAGATGCCCACGGACGTCGGCAGGCGCGGCGAGTTGGGGAGGTTTGGTGACGCGGATACCGCCAGATAGCTGCTGATACTTTGCCCCGTGCGACCCCGAGTGACCGAATGGGGCCACTGGTACAAACGACGTCGGGCGGGCCGCGCACGGCGTCCAGCATACGAGAGGGAACAGCAGCCGGGGGACCCGGCCCGCTGCCCAGGCGCGGCCTCCCAAGGGAGATGACTCGGACCAGGGAGGCCGCGCATGGCAGAGGACTTCGGCGACGAGGCCGGGCAGAAGCTCGTCGACTGGGCGACCCGCGTCGCCATGTACCAGGTGCGCATAGGAGGCCCCTCGTCGGGCGAGCGCGCCATGCGCGAGGCCGCCGAGCAGCTGACCCGGGCGCTCGAGGCGGCGCGCGACAGCCTGCGCGACCCTGAGTCGGCCGAGGTCCGCACCGACGTGCCGGCGCTGCCAGAGTGGGCGAAGCTCGACCTCGCCGAGTTCCAGGCGATGGAGGGCTACGACGAGATCCGCTCGGCGATCGACGCGAAGCTCACGTCGGCCTCCCTCGAGCACGCCCTCTACGAGGAGGGCGGCCGCGCCTACCTGCTCTTCCGCTCCCAGGACGCACCGCGCGTCGCCGACTGCTTCGACTCGCTCGCCACACAGGCCCGCGAGGCGGCGGACCGCGCGGCCGAGCGCGTCCGCGAGCAGGCGCGAGAGATCGACCACGGCGACCGCGACCGGGAGCCGCTCGAGCAGCGGGCCCAGCGGGCGCGCGAGTCAGCCGAGGCCATCTCCGGTGCAGAGGCGCCCGAGCGAGACCTCGGGCGCGGTGCCCAGCGCCGCGAGGAGCGCTCCAAGTGAGCCGCCCGTACGCGGGCATGGGCGTCGCCGCCGCCGGCTCGGCGGCGGCCTTCTGGGCGACCGACCTCTACGCGTCGAACCTCGCGTCGCTTCCCGGCGAGGCCGTCACCAACCTGTCGGCAGCGCTCTCCACGCTTCCCTCCTACATAGCCAGCCATGGCCCGCTCCCGACGGCGGCGCCACTCGCGCTCGCGTGTGGGCTTGCCGCGGGCTGCGGCGTGTGGGTCGCCTGGGCCAACATGGTGGCGAGGCGCGGCAACTACCGCTCCGGCGAGGAGCACGGCAGCGCCCGCTGGGCCACGCCCAGGGAGCTGAGGCGCCTCTCCGACGAGGCGAGCCCCGACGACAACATCCTGCTCACGCAGGGCGTCCGGCTCGCCATGTCGCGCGACGACCACGACCCGCGCTGGGAGCGCAACCGCAACGTCGTGGTGATAGGCGGCTCGGGCTCGGGCAAGACCCGCACCTACGTCGAGCCCAACCTCATGCAGATGAACGCGAGCTACCTCGTGACCGACCCCAAGGGCACGACCGTCCGCCGGCTCGGCGCGATGCTCGCCGCCCACGGCTACGACGTGCGCACCCTCAACACCGTCGACTTCTCGCTCTCCATGCGCTACAACCCGCTCGCCTACGTCCGCACCCAGCAGGACGTGCTCGAGCTCGTCGAGTGCCTCATCGTGAACACCACGCCCAAGGGGAAGTCGGCCAACGACCCCTTCTGGGAGAACTCGGAGCGCCTGCTCTACTGCGCGCTCATCGGCTACCTCACCTACCACTGCCCGCCCGAGGACAGGACGCTCCCCGGCCTCATGACGCTGCTGTCGCTCGCGGAGGCCCGCGACGAGGACGAGTCGTTCATGAGCCCGCTCGACGTGCTCTTCCGCGAGCTCGAGACCGGGCGCCGCTGCGTCGCCGCGCCGGGAGGTGCAGGTGGCGACGGCCGCTCCATGGGAGGGGCTGGGGAGCGCGTGCGCTGGGTCCCGTGGTGCGACCCCGCCACCCCCGACTCCGACTACGCGCTCGGGCGCTACCGGGCGTTCAAGGCGGCGGCGGGCAAGACCCTCAAGTCGATCATCATCTCGTGCAACGCGCGCCTCTCGGCGCTGGCCTCCGAGGAGCTCAGGGACATCCTCTCGGCCGACGACATGCGCCTCGACACGCTCGGGGACCCCGGGCAGAGGGCCGCGATCTTCGCCACCACCTCCGACACCAACGCCACCTACTCCTTCCTGCTCGCCATGCTCATGTGGCAGGCGGGCAACGTCCTCTGCGAGCGGGCGCTCACGGCCTACGGCGGCGAGCTGCCGACGCCGGTGCACCTCGTGCTCGACGAGTTCGCCGCGCTCCCGCAACATCGGCGTCTCGGTCGTGCTGCAGTCGCTCGCCCAGCTCAAGAGCGCCTACGGCGACGACGCGGAGACCATCCTCGACTGCTGCGACACGACCCTCTTCCTGGGCGGAAAGTCCGGCTCCACGAACAAGGGGATCTCGGAGGCCGTCGGCAAGGAGACCGTCTCCACCCGCACCCACAACGAGACCCGGGGCGCGTCCCCGGGCTCCTCCTCCAACTACCAGACCACCGAGCGCGACCTCATCCAGGCCGCGGAGGTGGGAAGGCTCGACCGACGCCGCGCCATCGTGCTCATCGCAGGCGCGGACCCCGTGTGCGACCTGAAGTACGCGCCCGAGCGCCACCCCCGGCACGGGGAGCTCGGAGAGGGGCTGGACGTCCGGGCGCTCGTCGAGGGGAGGCGATCGCCATGAAATAGCGCGGGGCGGGCGCACCAGAGAGTCCGAGAAACCCCCTCGGAAGGCGCCCCGGCCGTATTCCCTGAAGTCGTGGCGGGAGGGCCCGCCACACGACAGCCCCAACGGGCGCGGGCCCCGAGCCCGCGCCCCTCACGTGAAAGGACAGCAAGTGCTCAACGAGATCATCACTCTGGTCTCGGGCTGCGTGTCGTTCCTCGGCGGCTTCCTGGTCGTCTGGGGCGCGGTCAGCCTGGGGCTGGCGATACGAGAGCAGCAGGGAGGCGCCCAGATCGCGAGCGCCATCTCCACCATCGCGGGCGGCGGCATCATCATCGCCGCCTCCGTCTACTTCGGGATGCTCGACACGTCCTGGCTCCCGGCCTAGGGGGCCCGGCAGTGTCGCTCTCAGTCGCCGTGCACAAGGACATAGGCGAGTACCGCGAGAAGGTCGTCGGCAAGCTCAGCCTGCGCACGCTCTGCTGCGTGGCGCTCGGGCTCGCCGCGAGCGTGGCCGCCGCCGCGCTCTGCCACTGGTGCCTCGGGATCGCGGTCTCCGACGCGAGCCTGCCCGTCATGTGCGCGAGCGTCCCGTTCTGGCTGCTGGGGTTCTGGAGGCCCCACGGCATGCCCGCGGAGCGGTTCGCGCCGCTGCTGTGGGACCACCTTTTCGGGCCGTCCGAGCTCGCCTACGCGAGCAGCTGGCGGCAGACCTGGGCCAGGCCGCGGCGCCTGGCCGCAAAGACCACCCGCAGGCACCGCCGTGCCGCGCGGAGGAAGGGGGCGGAGCTCCGTGAGCCGAGCAAGGAGGCGTAGGGAGGCGCGCGACCGCGAGCGGGAGCGCGCACGCTCGAGGCGGTCCGTCGAGCGCCGCCTGCGCGACCAGGAGAGGGAGCTCTCCTCGAGGACCAGGAAGCAGCGAAAGCGCCGCCGCGCCGCGCGCGACGTCTACGGCGCGATCGGCTTCGAGACGATGTGGCGCGACGGCATCTGCGAGGTGGAGCGCGGGCTCTTCTCGCAGACGGTGTCGTTCTCCGACGTGAGCTACCAGTCCGCCCGGCAGGAGGCCCAGGAGGCCATCTTCTCGGCCTGCTGCCAGCTCTACGACTCGTTCGGGGCGGACACGTCGCTGCAGCTCTCCGTCGCCAACACGCCGATCCCCGCCGAGGAGGTCGGCAACCGCGCGTTCTTCGACGACTCCGACCCCGTAACGGGGCGCTACGCGCGGGAGTACAACCGCATCCTCAACGACAAGATGCGCGAGGGGGTCTCCAACCTCGTGCGCACCCGCACGATCACCTACGCGGTCGGCGCCCGCGACGTCGAGGCCGCCGTGCCGATGCTCGCGCGCGTGCGCGGCAGCGTCGCCGGGGCCCTCTCGCGCGTCCGCTGCGAGGT
>CACZFB010000032.1:0-1189 GCA_902780305.1 uncultured Coriobacteriaceae bacterium
TTTGGGTGACAATTTGGCGAACGGTGGCAAACGGCCCGCGGGCGGCTGTGGCATCCGCGGGCCGTTCTTTCAGGCATCTTATCTTAATGGCGGTGGGGTTACCCCCTTTGATAGGTCACTACCCGCTAAAAAGTAACGCTGCGACCGCCACACAGGACCCAAATCCCAGCGCGTGTTTATAGAGCGGGGCAAAGTCGGGTATGCTGTATGTTGTTCGCACGAGTCGTTCGTGCAAGTTGAGAGGAGATGCTCATGGCTCAGGCTACGTTCTATCGTTGCAACAAATGCGGCAACCTGTTTGCCGTCGTCCAAAAGGGTACCTGCGTGCCCCAATGCTGTGGCGAGCCCATGGAGGAGCTCGTTGCCGGCTCGGTTGACGCCGCGGCCGAGAAGCATGTGCCTGCCGTCACGCGTGAGGACGGCAAGATCTCTGTGCAGGTGGGCTCGGTCGAGCACCCCATGCTCGACGCGCACCACATCGCTTGGATTGCGCTCTCCACACCCGATCGCTTGGGCATTCGCTTCCTGGAGCCTGGCGAGAAGCCAGCGGTCGACTTCAACGTGGACGTTGACGAAGCGACGGTGTACGAGTATTGCAACCTGCACGGTCTGTGGAAGGCCGAGGCATAGCAACAATGGCGAGACGTGCCGCGGGCTGCCTGCCTGCGGCACGTCCTTGGTAATCGTTCTTATCCGTGCGAAGGGTTTGTCATGAGGATTGCGGTAGCTCAGCTGTTTACGCACGCGTGCGACTTTATGTCTACGGTGGAGCGCATGATCCTGCTCTCCGAGCGTGCGTCGTCACAGGGCGTCGAGCTGCTCATCTTTCCCTTCGCGACCCTTGCCGGCCCCTCTCCGGTTGACTTCGTGAGCTATGACGGCTACGCGTTCGACCTGTGGAATGCGCTTGAATACTTGGCTGAGCATGCCGCGTGTCCCTGTTTGGTGCCGTATGTGTACGGCTCGGGCATCGACGCCCTCTCGGACGCGGCTCTGGTGCGCGACGGGACGGTGACGCCGGTGGAGCAGCTGGGCGGCGCCGACGAGGACTCGTTCTTGTATGAGGGTCTGCGTATGGGGATGGCCTATGCATACGAGGACATCGATCGCGCCATCGACCTGAACACCCCGCTGGACGTGCTCGTGTTTGCGTCGGTCTATGGCTTTTCGTTGGACGATCCCAGCTCGG
>CACZFB010000032.1:1220-25754 GCA_902780305.1 uncultured Coriobacteriaceae bacterium
CTGCGCTTGACGCGTGGATCGTGGGCGCTGGGTCGGTGGGCGCCTACGGGAACCGCGTGTTCTGTGGGGCAAGTTTCGTGCTTGCGCCCACGGGTGAGCTCGCCGCCTCTGCCGTTTCCTTCGACGAGGGGCTCGTCGTGTGCGATGTCGATCCCTCGCTTGCGGGCAACCTTCCCGAGGCGTTGGATCCCGAGCTCTACAACAAGCCGTTGCACCTGTGGGAGGCCTTGGTGCTTGGCCTACGCGGTTACGTGGCGCAGCTGGGGGCCGCCGACGTGGTGCTTGCGCTGGACGGCAGTCTGCACACCTGCCTGCTCGCGGCGCTGGCTTCCGACGCACTCGGTCCCACGCACGTGCACGGGCTCATTATCTGCGAGGACGCACGCGACGAAACGCGGGCACGCGAGCTTGGCGAGGCGCTGCGCATCGACCTGAGGCAGACGGAGTCGTCGTCGGCAGCGAGTGCCGAGTCGAACGAGCAGTGGGCTTTGTCGCAAGCCCAGCTGCTTGTCTGGGCAGGCTCGCTGGGTGCTGTGATCCTTGGCGCTCAAGACAAGACGTTCCTGGCCTTGGAAGTGCGCGTTGGTATGGGCACGTGTGCCACGCTGCTGCCGTTTGGGGACGTGTACCGCTCCGATGTGACGGAGATGGCGCACATGCGCAACACCATCTCCCCCATAATCCCCGCGTCGTGCTTTATGGAGGTGAGCGTTCCCGCCATTGAGGGGCTCGACGAGGTGGAGGGTTCTCCCGAGGCGCGTTTGCGTCGCGTGGACGTGACCCTCGCGACACACATCGAATGGGCGAGAACGGTAACCGACACTATCGCCCGTCAGGGTGCGCCACTGGTGACGCAGCGCATTCTCGACGCATTTCGTGCGGCAGAGGCGGGACGGCAGGGATGGCCGCATCCCATTGCGGTGTCGTCCAGGACGTTGCACGACGCCCGCCTGCCCCTGGGACTTGCGTGGGCTGACCGGGAGCGCACGCATGAGGAGCGTCTGCGCATGGAGCGCGCGCAAAGTGGCCTGCGTCGCGACGGTGTTGCCGAGTCCGATGCGTCCGTTCTCGAGCGTATGGGCATGGATCTCTCGGGACTCTTCCAGAACGTGGATGCCACGGTAGTGGGCGGCTCGTTGCCCCAGGGCGTCGATCGCGATGTCGTGGAGCGTTCGGTGGAGGACCTGCTGGGCTTGCTGCAGGACATCATGCAGAGCGGCGGCATGGAAGGCCATTCCCAGGGGTTTGGTATGGACGGTCCGTTTGGCCCGCTCACCTGGGGTGGGCCCTTCTCCGAGAACTAGCCAACACGCGCCAAGAAGGCTTCCCAAAAGGCTGGTTGTGGTGACCCCCTCGCGCAAAACGTGGTAGTATAGAACAATCGTTCGTACAGAGGGAGGTGGCAGATGGTAATACTGGGCATCGACCCCGGCCTTGCCAATACGGGCTGGGGAATTGTGGAGACGCGCGGTGCGATGTGTCGCGCGCGCGCCTATGGTTGCGTTACCACAAAGGCCCAGCAGCCCATCGCGCAGCGACTGGGTGCCATCTACTCCCAGATTAGCGACGCCATCGACCGCTATGGTCCCACGCAGCTTGCCATTGAGAAGGTATTCTTTGGCGAGAACGTGCGCTCGGCCATCGCCACGGCACAGGCGCGCGGTGCGGCCATCGTTGCCTGCGCCCAGGCTGGCCTGGAGGTGGGGGAGTACACTCCCATGCAAATAAAGCAAGCCGTGGTGGGTAGCGGTGCCGCCGACAAGCGCCAGGTAATCTACATGGTGCGCAACGTGCTGGCACTCGACCACGACCCTCGCCCCGACCACTGTGCCGACGCCTTGGCGGCAGCCGTGTGTCATGCCAACCTCATGCGCACCAAGGCGCTCACGCGCGACCACGCGGCGGCGCAGATGCTCGAGCAGGAGGAGGCGCAGGCTCGCATGGACGAGGCTGCCGCGCGCGAGATTACGGCGGCGGCGACGGCCGCGCACGTGGCCCGCGGGCAACGCTCGCGCGGCATGGGCAAACCCGCACGTCAGAGTAGGAGGTCCGCCTCATGATCGTTATGCTTACGGGCACGTTGGTGGAGGTCTCGCAAAGCACGGTGGTGCTGAGCGTCGGCGGCGTGGGGTACGAGATGGGTGTCTCGGCCAACACGGCGTCGTCGCTGCCCGAGGTGGGCACGACTGACGTCACGCTGTTTACCCGTATGGTGGTGCGCGAGGGGGCCGTGGACCTGTTTGGCTTTGGCACCCAGGAGGAGCGCTTCGTGTTCGACCGTCTGGTGGGCATCTCCAAGGTCGGTCCCAAGCTGGCGCTTTCGGTGCTCTCCACGTTTACGCCGGCGGCGTTGGCCCAGGTGGTCTCGTCTGCGGACGCCTCGCGCATGGCGACGGTACCCGGCGTGGGCAAGAAGACGGCGTCTCGCCTGCTCATGGAGCTGGCAGACATCTTTGCCAAGGACCCGACGCTGCGCGACCTGGCACAATCGGGCAATGCCAGTACGACGCAGGCGGCACCGCAGGCAGCCGCGTCCAGCGGCATAGATGTCGACGTCACCGACGCGCTGCTCGCCATGGGCTTTACCACCCAGGAGGCTGAGTCGGCGCTGGAGGGGCGCGAGCAGGCCGGCGCGCACACGATCGAGTCGGCCCTGAGCTATGCGCTCAAGCGTCTGGGAGGAAGGGGCTAGCATGTGGGAGGCGGATGCCGGCGACCTGTTTGCCAATGCGGCGGGCCCGTCCACACAGGGTGGGGGAGTCTCCGCCCGGCAGCGGGCGGTTACGTCCGAGCTTACCGGCGAGGACATCGACGTTGAGCACAGCCTGCGCCCGCAGACGCTCGGGGAGTACTGTGGGCAGGAGCGCGTGTGCCAAAACCTCAGCGTGCTCATCCAGGCCGCCAAGAGCCGAAACGAGCCTTTGGACCATGTAATCTTCTCCGGCCCTCCGGGGCTGGGAAAGACCACGCTGGCTGGCATCGTGGCCAACGAGATGGGCGCGCGCATGCGCACGACCTCGGGTCCGGCCATCGAGCGCACAGGCGACCTGGCGGCCATTCTCACCAATCTCGAGGAAGGCGACGTGCTGTTCGTGGACGAGATCCATCGCCTTAACCATCAGGTGGAGGAGGTACTCTATCCCGCCATGGAGGACTTCTTCCTGGACATCGTGATTGGCAAGGGTCCGGCGGCGCGTTCCATCCGTCTGGATGTGCCGCGTTTTACGCTGGTGGGTGCTACCACGCGCACCGGTCTGCTCACCGGACCCCTGCGCGACCGCTTTGGCATCTCGTATCGGCTGGATTACTACTCGGTCTCGGATCTGGCCAAGATCGTGGGTCGCTCGGCGCACATCCTGGGCGTAACCCTGGACGCCGATGCCGCCGCCGAGATAGCCTCGCGCAGCCGTGGTACGCCACGTCTTGCCAACCGCCTGCTCAAGCGCGTGCGCGATTACGCACAGGTGCGCGCTGGCGGCCAGATTACCTGGGAGGTCGCCGCGCAGGCGCTCACCTTCTTCGAGATAGACGAGCTGGGACTGGACTGGATGGACATCAAGATCCTGCAGGCGCTCACTACCACGTTTAGGGGGCGGCCCGTGGGCCTTACCACCGTGGCGAGTGCCGTTGCGGAGGACCCGTCCACGCTGGAGGACGTGTACGAGCCCTACCTGTTGCAGCAGGGGCTTATCATACGCACCCCGCAGGGCCGTCAGGCCACGCTCGCCGCCTTCGAGCACCTGGGCGTCACGCCTCCCGCCACAAAGTGAGAAAAGGGGTTTGGCCCCTTTTCTCAGTCGCTGAGTTGGCGTGCCGCCTCGCGGATGTGCATTTGGGCGAGCACCGATTGCGTGAGCGAACTTGCGTCTTGCGCCTGGTCCAGAAGCTCGAGCAGCGCGCGGGCAAAGTCATAGGCGTCCTCTTGGGGCAGATAGCGACCCAGCATGCGAACGAAGTCGGCGTAGTTCTGCGTGCCATGGTATCCCACGCGTGCGTCGAACAGGCGCTCGCCATGTGCGCAAAGGTTGCGCACATCTACCTGTAGGTCCACGTCGTTTATCAGCGCCCTCCTGGAGAGCGTCTCGCTGCCGTCGCTCTCGCGCCCAACGGCATACGCGAGCTTCTGGCACACGACGGCCTGCTCCTCCTTGCGCATGAGGGCCAGGAAGTGAAACAGGTTGCCAAACGAGAAGTCGCTGAACACCACCCACAACGGCACGCTGTCGTAATTGGCACGGTAGTGGGCGAGTCGTGCGTCGTCGCGCCCACGCTCATCGTCCTCGTGATCGTGCGCATAGCGCGAGAGCGTGTTGATGGTTTGGCGCAGGTTGCGGTCGTAGTTGCGCTCGCCCAGCACATACTGCGCCGGCTGCGTAAAACTCGTGGGGTCGAGGTAATCCTCGGGGCCGTCATGCACTTGGAGAAAAGCCGTGGACACCAGGGAGCGAAGCATGCCCTCCACCTGTGACAGCCTGGCAAACGTGAGCATGCGCAGCGTCCGGTCAAACAGGAAGAGCGCATAGACGTCATCGAACGTAGCATCGGGTAGGTAGCGGTCCTCGTGTGTCCTCTCGCTTGCCGGGCCATCCAAAAAGTACTTGCCATAGCCGTTTATCACGGCGTAGTAGCCTTCCCTAAGCAGGATCTGCCTGCTGTGGTCGTCGCAGGAGAGCCCGCGCTGCTCAAGCAGCTCGACCTGACGCGATGCGTTGAGGTATTCCTTGATCATTGTGTCCTCCGCACATGGTGCAACACCTAGGACTTGCCCGCATTGCATGGTACCATCTTGCAACAGGACCTACCAAAGGAGATGGCAATGCTGCATCGAGATTATCTGCTCGAGGTTATCGAGCAGTTCGTAAACGGAATATCGCAGTCGCTGGTGCGCGTGTTCGTGCATCGAGACTTGGATGCGGGGCAGGACGTTGAGGCGGCTGTGGCCGAGCTCGTCCAGCTCGACCCCAACACGGCCATGTCGTTGGCACCTGAGTCATTGGTAACCATGATGATGCTCTCGGGGACGGGAGACGCGGTTGCTGGTTATGCGGCCTTCGCGCTCAACCGCCTGGGCGAGGCGTACGAGCGCATGGGCGAGGTCGAGCTCGGCCAGATGCGCAAGGCCCAGGCACAGGCCATCGCCGACTCGTTTAACGCGAGCCTTGACGAGATTCCCGAGGAGCTGCGGGGACTCAACGACCAATTGCAGTAGATGGTGCGTGGCCGCCAGGGGCGGCGGATCCGGCCCAGCCGACTCCGACCTGCCGGGAGTCTATCTTTCTCAAACTGCTACCAACGTTGGCGAACGGTAGCTTTTTGAGAAGGATAAGGGCAAAACTGGGGTCTATCTTTCTCAAACTGCTACCAACGTCCGTAGATGGCAGGTATCTAAGATAGAGAGGAGCTGGCGCCCGGCATCGGTGTCACGCTTTGGCCCAGCGGGCCACCTCTTAGTTTGGGCGTCCGTGCGAGGTGAGGTGCCAGCCGTTGCAGTGCGGGCAGCGGTAGCAGGTGAGCCCGCGCTTGCCGTACTCGGCGCATGCGGCGATGGCGGCCTGGGCTTCCAGCCGCGTGGCGTATCGGTTCTTGCTTGAGCACGCCTTGTGGCGCAGTGCGGCCTCCTTGCGCTGGGCAAACTGCTCCTGACGGCGCTCTTCCTGGCCAAATACGTCGTCCATGCCGCCCAGTTGTGACTCGAATGCCGCCCGCTGCCGCTGTCGTGCCGAGCGCTTGTTGCTTGCCATGCCGTGTCCTTACCTTGGGTGGTAGGTTTGTCTATGATGGTACCATTGGCCATGGCACCCAAGGAGGCGACATGCGTTGTCCGGTCTGCAATTCCAAGAATAGGAAGGCGGCACGATTCTGCGCGCACTGCGGCAATCCCCTTCCCAGTCCGAGCGCGACGAGGGCGGGGCAGGGGCCGCTGGTCGTTGCGCTTGCTGCCCTGGCCGTCATTCTTTTAGGTGCGTGCGTTTGGATTGGCATGGGTGGCATTCCCAAGGCGGAGCCCACAGACGTTCCATCCAGCCAGGCGCAGGCTCCCGCGACGGAAGAGCATGCGGGCTACGTTGCCTCCACACTTGGCACCGAGCAGTCGTACCAGACGGACTACCTGTGGCAGGCACGCGGTGCCGGCCGCAAGGACGGCGAACCATCCTTTAGGGTTGTCGTGGGCGAGGGCATTCCCGACGGCGCGGTCGTAGGGACCTGCAAGGACGACTTCAATGACGACAACAAGGACGAGGTGTTGGTCGTTACGTGGGAGGATGACACGCTGCGCCTTGCGATCCACACCGACGATGGAAGCGTGCTGGGCGTCTGCGACGTGCTGGGGAACGGCGTTGCCGGCATAACGAGCACGGCGGCATTCCCCTTGGGAAACTCTGGCAGCCTGGATGTGTTCGTGTTCGACCATCAGCCCTACGTGCAGTATTGGTCCACGGGCGCGGGCATCGGTGACGGCATTGGCTGGAACGTGACCGAGTTCGCGCTTACTGATGAGGGGTTGAGCGCGTCGCGTGAGGTGACCACGGGTGGATCGTACTTCGAATCGTCCGAGATGCGCAGGATACAAGAAGAGGTGCGTGCGCTGGGCCTTCCGGCAGACGCCATTCCCACGAGTGGAAACGCTGCACAGGCACACGACTTTCTTGCGACGCCGTACGCCGACCACGTGCCCGAGCTGCAGGTGGTGACGCGCGCGACGGCAACGAGCGACGACTTCTATGCGGGCGACTACAACAGCAGCGAAGCCCATACGGCGCAGGGCATACTCAACTCCAAGGCGGACTCGTGGAGCGAGTTGCGACCCATGGGCACCTTCTCGATAACGCAGGGGTAATCCGGCGCACAGACCTGATGCGTCTGGTCCATCTGTGGGCAGGGCAGCTGCCGCTGGCGATTGTGTTAACCGGCGGTGGCCTATCAATAGGGGTTACCCCCTTTGATTGCCGCTAGCGGCAATCAAAGGGGGTAACCCCTATTGATAGGCTGACACATCCTGGCCAGCCCGTGAACAGTAACGGCGGTTGTCGCTGGCGAAAGATTCCTTTGCATGCCTGATTGACCCATAATCAATTACCTGCTATGGTGTATATACCGTATATACAAGGAGTGGACATGGCACAGGCGTTGACGTCTCAGATAAACATCCGCATAGGTTCGGAGCTCAAGGAGTGTGGCGATGCGGCACTGTCGCAAATGGGGTACACCGCCTCCGAGGTAATACGCGCTATCTGGACGCTTGCGGCATCCGGTGGTAACGGCATGGAGAGGCTCAAACAAGTGCTTGCCGAGGGAACCAGGTTGGAGCGCGAAGAAAAGGGTCGCATCGTCAACGAATCGGTGGGACCCATGCCTTGGGAGCTCTACGATCACTATGTGGCGCTTCTGGGCGAGGGGTCTGGAGTCGTACCAACGGCGATGTCGGATGACGAGCTGCTCGAAGCCGAAATGCTTGAGAGAATGCGTGAGAAGGGCCTGCAATGAGTGCCGTGCCGTCTTCACTTTTTATCGATACCAACGTTTGGCTCGATCTGTTTGTCGCCAGTCGCATGGGCCACGAGGACGCGAAAGACCTTATCGCCTTTGCATTGGATACGAACGTGCAACTGCTCTATTCGCCGGTTTCACTCAAAGACGTCGAATTCATCGCTGCGGCAACATTTAAGCGAGAGGTGCGCACGCAAGGCGAGCGGATTGACAAGGCGCGTGCGTTGGTCGCGCGCCAGTTTGCGTGGAGTTGCGTGCAAAGCATGCGACGTATTGCCACGGCGGTGGGGATGGATGACTCCGACATGTGGCTGGCCGAGAAGTACTACTCCATTCACCCAGACTTTGAGGATGACCTGCTGCTTGCTGCGGCAAAGCGGAGCAGTGCCGACTATCTGGTGACCCGTGATGAGCAGCTGCTCACACATGCCACGGCACCCGCAATCACGCCGGCCAACCTCCTGGTGCTCATGCGCGAGTTTGGGGCATCTTCCTAGCGAAAGTGGTGGCGCAGGTCGGCCGCGGCCTGCGCGGGATTGATGGCGCCCACGATGGCGCGGCCCACGAGCACGAGCGCGGGGTTGTGCAAGACGACCTCGTCGATGTTGTTCTCGTCGATGCGGCCCACGACCGCCGGCAGTGCCCGGCCAACGGTGTTGGCGTGCACGAGGTCCAGCTCTCGCAGCGGGTTGTCGTAGCCGAGCATGGAGTACAGCGCACGTGCGATGCCGGGGCGTGCGTCCGAGAGGGGGTTGCTGGCCAGCTGCCGGTCCTCGAAGCCGGTGTGTGTGCACAGGTAGCGCACGCCAAGGTCCTCCAGCTCGCGGGCGCGGGTGGCGATGTCGGCGATGCCGGTGAGGTCGGCCATGATGGCGCCACCCATGAGCTCTGCCGCGCCGACGGCGCCCTCGATGGTCTGATCTGCTGCGATGCCCATAACCGTTACCAGGCTCGCCCCTCGGTCGAAGCAGCGGGAGGCGATGTAGTGCCCGGAGTTCACGATCTTGGCATCGGCGCAAATGCCCATTTGTGGAAACTCGTTGCGCAAGTCTTGAACCAGCTGCAGCCCCGACTCAATGATGAGCGGGTTGCCCACCTCAACGATGTCGACGAATTCGTGAATCTGCTCGACGAGCTCGGCGCACTGGTCGATGCGCGGCGTGTCGAGCGTAACCTGAAGCTGCATGGGGGCACCTTTCCTGTGAGTCTGCGTCTCCATACTAGCACGACGGTACGGGCAGGCGGCCCGTTCCCGCCCATTGTGCTATAGTGCGCGTACCAATGGTTGTCGCTGGGGTCGATTTTGCCCCGTGGTACAAAGGGGACAGTCCCCTGCATACCGGGGACTGTCCCCTTTGTACCACGGAGAGCAGACGCTCTGTGGGAGGATGGCGTGAACGAGTTCTTCGAGAATTCCCGAATCGTGCGAGACGTGCGCGAGCACTGTCCGAGCGGGCTCAACATCGTGCTTGAGTTCGTAAAGTTCGCAATCGTCATCAAGCTCATAGGAAGCTTCACCAACAGCATCGCCGCATACGTGGTGGACAACCATCTGGAACCCCTGGAGACGCTTGGTGGCACGTGGCTTTTGGGCATCGGGCTGATGAGCGTGGTGGCCGTTTGTTACGCGGCGCTGTGGGAGCGTATGCGTCCCCGCCACGTTGGCGTGAGCTTTCGGCCGGTGCTGCACGTGCTGCGCGACCTGCTGGTGGGTTATCTGTTGGGCTTCGTATGCATGGGCGGTTCGTTTGCGCTCGCGCACCTGTTTGGCGCGTTCGACACCCAGAGCAACCTGCAAACCGTGTGGATGTGGAAGATTGGGTGGTACGTCCTGGTGTACCTGTTCCAGGCATGCGGCGAGGAGGTTATGTACCGTGGGGCGTTTATGCTCTCCGCCGCGCGCAAGAACCCCGCCTGGCTGGCCCTGCTCGTCTCATCCGTGTGGTTCTCCTGGCACCACAGCCCGAATTTGGGCTATGGCCCCGTCGCATTCGTGAACCTTGCGCTGCTGGCAATCGTGTGCGGCATCACGGTGTTCGCCACGGGTCGCATCTGGATGGCGACGACCATCCATGCCGCGTGGAACTTCTTCCAGGGCAAGGTCTTTGGCGTGGCCGTGAGCGGCAACCTTCCCAGTCCCAAGGCCACGCTGCTGGTGAGCGTCGCCAAGGGCGACGGGCTGTTCTCGGGTGGCGACATGGGCCTGGAGGGAAGCCTGGCCGCAACCATCGTGCTCACCGTAGTGCTTGTGCTCATGTGCGCGTTCATCCTGCGAAGACAGCGCACGCAACGTGCCCAGCACACGGAAGTCGCGTCGTCACCTGCCGCGGCACCTGTTATAACACCAGCCACGGCACCGGACGAACCCCGTGCCACCCGTCGGATTCCCGAGGTCTAGCCATGACCGCGCCGACGAGTCCTCGCCGCATGCAGCGCTGGTTGCCCCTTGTGGCGGCGCTCTTGTGCGTCGCGGGTATCTATGTCGTGTGCGTGCTCAAAAGCGGCATGACCTATCTCACCAACGACGACATGAGCATTCAGACCACGCTCTCGGGCGTGAAGGCGGGCGAGCCGTATGCGTTCGTCCCCTTTGTAAACGTGCTGGTCACGGCACCTCTGGCCCTGTTGTACTCGCTTGCGTCCTCTGTGCAGTGGTGGTTCGTGTACAGCCATGCGCTGGTGGCGGTGGGCCTGCTGCTCACCCACGGCACCCTGCTTTGGGCGGCTGGCCAGCGGGGGCGCCTCGCGTTTGTGGGTATGCTCGTGGCGCTTCTGGCAACCGATGCCGCCTTCGTGGTGTACCCCATCACCAAGCTGGGCTTTACCATCGTACCGGGCATGGTTGGTGCTGGGCTGGTGGCATGGGCGGTGTGCAGACGGAACGCATGGTCCTGGCCTGCACGGGCGCTGGGCATCGTGCTCTTCGTGCTTGCGGTGGCGCACCGAGAAGAGAGTGGCATCATCGTGCTGTGCTACGTGGCCCTCGCGCTGCTCGCCTCGCGTCTGCTGAGCGACGAGGGCGGCACCGTGACCGAGGTCGTGCGTGGTACGCTGCTGCCCGTGGGCGTTCTGGCAGCCATCGCGTTGGTACTCGTGATGGGCAATCGCTTGGTACAGCGCCAGGTAAACGGGAACGACTACGAGGCGTACAACGACGCACGTTCTGGTTTGCTGGACTATCCGCACGACACGTACGACGAGAACCCCGAGCTTTACCAGTCGGTTGGGTGGGATGCAGACCTCTACCAGCTGGTGTCGGACTGGTGCCTTATGGACGAGCGCGTGACCACGGACAACCTGCGCTATCTCTCGCAAAACAGCCACAGGCAGACCGGCCTTGCCACCATGGGAGAGCAGTGGGACGCGCTTATGGAGCATGCGTTGGCAAAGCACTGCCTGGTTGCCTGGGCCGTGGTGATGGTGGCCGTCACGCTTTTGCTCCTCCTGTCGGACCGGCCGACCATCGCGTGGCTCAACGTGGCGAGCGTGGTCGGCACGCTGCTGCTCTGGGGGCTGCAGCTCTACACGGGTCGCATACTCTACCGCACGGTGATGGTCTCGATTCTTCCCAGCGTCTCTCTTGCGCTGGGGCTGGTGCTTCGCGTGGGTTTTGCGCCCGAGCGCAGGCGGGTCGCCATCGCCTGCGCCGTGGCGGCGCTGCTTGCGCTCATGCCCGCCATTGCGCGCAGTGCGAGCGTCTCGTTCGACCAGGAACGTATTCAGAGTCGCCTGGACGCGGCGCAGCGGGTTGAGCAGATCAACGACTATGCGATGGCGCATCCCGACCTCGTGTACGTACAGGGATCCAACATCGAGGGCAGTACCAGCCCGCGCAAGACGTATCCCGGCCAAAGACCCACGAACATACTCAAGTGGGGTGGTTCCGACTACAACTCCGCGTTGCACTTTTTGCGCATCCGGCGCAACGGACTCGATGACCTCACGGGAAAGGTGTTCCGCAACGACCGCGTGCGGTTCGTCTCGGGGACGAGCCTGGAGGATGCGGACTTGGAGCATGGTCAGGACTCGCTTGCCGCATTCTATCGTTGGCAGCGTGACGCATACGGCGCCACGGGCATGGTGCAGGAGGACGAGATCTGTCCGGGAGCCTATGTTCTGCGGCTGGAGTTCAACAACTGAGCAAAGGGGCCAAACCCCTTTTCTTGGTTTGGGAGAAAGGAGCGCTCATGGGTGACAAGAACCTGGAGATGGCACGCAAGGTGGCCGCCAAGGTGGCCGAGGCTGGTGGCCGGACGTTCTTTGTAGGTGGGTTCGTCCGTGACCGCCTGCTAGGCCGAGAGAACAAGGACGTGGACATCGAGGTGCATGGCATCTCCGTCGAACGGCTGGAAGGCATTCTGGACGAGCTGGGCGAGCGTCTTACGATGGGCGAGAGCTTTGGCATCATGGGCCTGCGGCATTACGAGCTGGACATCGCCATGCCTCGCTCGGAGGTGGCGACCGGCAGGGGGCATCGCGACTTCGCGGTGTTCGTCGACCCCTTTATTGGCACGCAGAAGGCCGCGCGTCGGCGTGACTTTACTATCAACGCACTCATGCAGGACGTGCTTACGGACGAGGTGCTGGACTTTTTTGGCGGCAGAGAGGACCTTGCGGCCCGCCTGATTCGGCACGTGGACCCGCAAACCTTTGTGGAGGACCCCCTGCGCGTGCTGCGTGCCGCGCAGTTTGCGGCACGTTTTGGCTTTTGCGTGGCACCGCAGACGCGTGAGCTCTCCTCACGGATGGACCTGGGGCAGCTCTCACGGGAGCGCATTATGGGTGAGCTGGAAAAGGCCCTGCTCAAGGCCGAGCATCCCTCAACGTTCTTCGAGGAGCTGCGGCAGATGGGGCAGCTGGGGGTATGGTTTGGCGAGGTCGAGGCACTACTGGGGATTGCCCAGGACCCGCAGCATCATCCCGAGGGAAGCGTGTGGCACCACACCATGATGGTGCTCGACCAGGCGGCGACGATGCGAGACCAGACGTCGTACCCGCTGGGGTTCATGCTCTCGGCACTGTGCCATGACTTTGGCAAGGCCATAACCACCGAGGAGATTGACGGCAGGATTCACGCTTACGGCCACGAGGTCGAGGGGCTTCCCCTGGTTCGGGAGTTCCTGGCGCGGCTTACCAGCGAGAAGCGCCTCGAGCGGTACGTTATCAACATGGTGCAGTTGCACATGCGCCCCAACCACCTGGTCGCCGACGGGGCAAAGGTAAAGAGCTACATGAAGACCTTCGACGCGGCGGTGTGCCCCGAGGACCTGGTGCTGCTCGCAAAGGCCGATCACTTTGGACGGACGTTTGCGAATGCACAGCAGGACGCCGAAGCCTACGCCGCGGTGGAAGCGAAGCTGCACGCCATGCTCGACGAGTATCACCGACGTATGGATGCCCCTCACGTTACCGGACAAGACCTGCTGGATGCCGGCCTTGCTCCCGGGCCGCAGATGGGGGAGGTGTTGGCCTACGTCCACAAGGTGCGTCTGGCGGGCCGCTCCAAGGACGAGCAGCTCCGTCAGGCATTGGGCTACGCGCGCAGTCGGTGAGCGCGGCGCCGAAATAGCCGTGGCGGCGTCCGTTTGGGAAGAGGTTAAATCGATATCGGGTAGTGACCCATCAAAGGGGGTAACCCCCATTGATATGCCGCTTGCGGCAATCAATGGGGGTTACCCCCTTTGATGGGTCGACACATTCGCTAGAGTAGCGATTCGACGACGTCGGCGGCCTGGGCGCAGGTGACGTCGAACTCCTCGGCAAAGGTGCCCTTGAGCTGGCGAAGCGCCCAGTCTGCGACGCTCATCTTTCCGGGCGGTCGGCCAATGCCCACGCGCACGCGGGCAAAGTCGGCCGTACCGAGCTTTGCCTTGATTGAGCGTAGCCCGTTGTGCGCGTTAAGACCACCGCCAAACTTGTAGCGTATCTCGCCGGCGGGCAGGTCCACCTCGTCGTGCACCACCAAGATCTCCTCCGGCCGTACGCGCAACTCGCGGACCAGCTTGGAGAGCGGGCCGCCCGAGGTGTTCATAAAGCCCTGGGGCTTGGCGAGCGTCACCTCGCGACCGTCGATGCGAACCGTCGCCGAGAGGCACCCCGCCTGGCTTTTCCAGTAGCGCACGCCGTGGCGCTCAGCAAGGGTATCGACCGTGGCAAACCCGGCGTTGTGTCGCGTAAGCGCGTACCGCTCGCCGGGGTTGCCCAGGCCACATACGATGCGAATGGGTTTTTGCTCTGCCATGCGTGCCTACAGGTTGAGGTCGCCACCAAAGATCTCGGTGGTGGGCTCGTTGCAGTACACGTGGTGGATGGCCTCGGCCAACTCACGCGCAACGGAGACCATCTTGATCTTGGAGCCGGGTTGGTTGGCCACGGCGCACGGCACGGAGTCGGTGATGACGCACTCCTCGATGGGTGCCTTCTCCAGCCGCTCGATGGCGGGGCCGGTAAACAGGCCATGCGTGGCGCATACATAGATGTCGCCCGCGCCCATCTCCTTGAGCTTCTCCAACGAGCCGCACAGCGTGCCGGCGGTGTCGATCATGTCGTCGTTGATGATGCAGGTCTTGCCCTGGATGTCGCCGATGATGCCCATGACCTCGGCCTGGTTGTGCTGCGGACGGCTCTTGTGGGCGATGGCCACCGAGCAGCCCAAGTGGTCGGCAAGCTTCTTTGCCGCCTTGGCACGCCCCATGTCGGGCGAGACGACCACGGTGTTGTCCCAGTCGAAGTTCTTGGCCATAAAGTAGTCGCCCAGCAGGTAGAGCGCCGTGAGATGCGTTACGGGCACGTCGAAGAAGCCCTGAATTTGGCCCTGGTGCAGGTCGAGGGTAATCAGGCGATCGTAGCCGGCGCACTCCAGCAGGTTTGCCACCAGGCGTGCGGTAATGGGCTCGCGCGAGTCGGACTTGCGGTCCTGACGCGCGTAGGCATAGTGGGGGATGACCGCGGTGAGGGTGCCCACCGAGGCGCGCTTTGCCGCGTCGCCCGCCACGAGCAGCTCCATAAGGAGGTCGTTGATGTTGAGCCCTGCGATGGACTGAACGATAAACACCTCGTCGCCGCGGATGGACTCGTTGAACTTGGCGTAGGTCTCGCCGTTGGCGAACTTCTCAAGCGTGAGTCCGCTGAGCTCGAGGTGCAGGATCTGCGCGATGCGTCGCGCGAGCTCAGGATTGCCCGTTCCGGAGTAGAGCTTGATTTCTTTCTCGACATTGAGTGGCTTGCTCAGGTTCTCGTACATCTAGTCTTCCTCCTGCATACTCTTCCGTCGGGCCTTCGCCCATCCCTTAAAGATCTGCTGCTTGGACCGCTCGAGCGCGAGTGCGTCGGCGGGCACATCGCTCGTGATGCACGAGCTGGCGCCCACCAGGGCCCCGTCGCCGATGGTTACCGGTGCGACCATCATGGTGTCGGACCCAATGAACACGTCATCGCCGATGGTGGTGGGATGCTTGTGCTTGCCATCGTAGTTGCAGGTAATGGACCCGGCGCCAATGTTGACGCCCGAGCCCATGGTGGTGTCGCCGATGTAGGAGAGGTGCGGCACCTTGGAGCCCTCGCCAATGGTTGAGTTCTTTATCTCCACGTGCGTGCCCACGTGTGCGCGGGCGAGCAGGTGCGTTCCGGGGCGCAGGTACGCGCGTGGGCCAACCGTTACACCCTCCTCGATAACGGTGTCGTAACCCACGGTCTCCTCCACGCTGGATCCGTTTGCCACCGTCGTGTTGGTAAGGCGGGTGTTGGGGCCAATCACGCACTCCTCGCCAATGGTCGTGGTGCCCCACAGCATGGTTTGCGGGAGGAGCTCGGTGTCGCGGCCCACGGTTACCTCGGGGCCGACCCACACCTGGTTGGGGTCGAGCATGGTAACGCCCTCGCTCATCAGCTGCTCGTTGATGCGCAGCTGCATGACCTTGGTGGCGGTTGCGAGCTGGATGCGCGAGTTGATGCCGAGCATCTCGGAGAAGTCCTCGGCACACACGGCGCTCACGGGCTCGCCCATGCTTACGTAGATGTCCACCATGTCGGTGAGGTAGTACTCACCCTGGGCGTTGTTGGTGCCGATCTTGTCAATGTTTTGCGTGAGCCTGCTTCCGCAGAAGCAGAAGATGCCAGAGTTGCACTCCTTGATGCTGGCCTGCTCTTCGGGCGTGCAGTCCTTGTGCTCCACGATGGCCAGGACCGAGCCGTCGTCGGCGCGCTTGATGCGACCGTAGCCGGTGGGATCTGGCGGGCACATGGTGAGCACAGTGCAGGCGTTATGGTTCGCGCGTGTTGCCTCCACGAGCGATGAGATGGTTTGCGGGCGTACCAGCGGGGTGTCGCCGGTGAGGACCACGGTGGGTCCTTGGAATCCGCCAATGGCATCGCGCACGACGCGCACGGCATGGCCGGTTCCCAGACGCTCGGTTTGCTCGACGCATTCAACGTCCTTGGCATCTGCAAAGATCGCGCGGACCTCGTCGGCTCCGTTGCCCACTACCACGATGATCCGATCGGCGCCGGCTTTGCGTGCGGCGTTTACCGACCACCAAACGAGGGGCTTGTCCAACAGCTTGTGTGCGACCTTGGGATGACGGGACTTCATGCGTGTTCCCTCGCCAGCGGCGAGAACAATCGCATTGATGGGCATATTGCCTCCAAGAAAAGGTTTGCCTTCCCATAAACACTAACATTCTACCTTAGATGTTCGCTTCGCACACACATTTCATGGAGCGGTCATGGTAGGGCCGGCCAGAATGGGCTGGCCTATCAATGGGGGTTACCCCCTTTGATAGATCGCCGCAGGTATGGGCAGCGTGGCGCCAATGACGGCGGCAAGGCCCATCCACAGGATGCCGTCGGCGGGGAAGCACAAAAACAGGATGGCAAGCACGACGAGCGGCTTGCGCAGAACGCCGCCCAAAAAGGCCGCGGTCGTCACCGTTACGGCGAGCATGGGGTCGGCACCGGTGAGCGCGGCCAGGCCAAAGCCCGCTGCCACGCCGGCAAAGATGCTGGGAAAGAGGTCTCCGCCAACCCAGCCCATCTGGATGCACAGGGGCGTGATGGCCGCCTTGAGCACTCCGGTGGCCACAAGCGTCAGTGCCGTCCAGGCAGTCCAGGTCTCCATGAGCTCCTCGCACTGAGTCTCTCCGGGAAACAGGACGTAGGGTAGCGCGCATGCAACGGCACCCATGATGAGGCCGGCGATGACGGGCTTCTCGATGGTGCCCGGGGCGTCGTCGCCCAGCCGCCTGGCAACGCGTGCGAACAGGTGCCGCGACCCATGGAAGACGAGCGTCATGGCGTAGGCGAGTGCGAGGCAGGGAAGTGCCCAGAACAGCTGCGGACCCGTGGCGGTAATGGGGTCGAATCGCGGCAAGCCTCCCGACGCGCCAAAGACGGTGTCGAAGGCCCGGATGCCGGCGAACGCGCCGAGTGCGGCCGCAGTGTACAGAATCACCTTCGCGCCCCGGCGCAGGTCGTAGTCGTGCACGTTTGGCTCCTCGAGCACCTTGGAGGGGTCGTGCGGCGCGCTCTCGGCACCGGTTACGATGCCCGCGAGCGGCGTGCGGAAGATGGCCGACATGGCTGCGGCGATGGTGACGTCTGCCACGGTGCCCGCCCTCAGGCCGGCCTTCTTGAGCTGGTCGCGAATCCAGCAGCAACCAGACGTTACGAGCCCGGTGATGCCGGCCTCAAAGCCGATGGAGCCGCCAAACACCAGGGGGAGCAGGAAGGTGACGACCGGTCGTATGGCGCCGTTCGTGCGATACGAGCCCGTCCGCTTGAACTCCGCCATCACCTCTTCCAGCGGGCGTACCCGATCGTGAGACCACCACGTCCACACACCAATGAGGATGCCGCCCATGGTGCAGGTGAGGAGCGGAAACGCCGGAATGCCCAGCGCGTCGCCCATGTCGTGCCAAAGCAGATGGGTGAGCCAGGTGGAGAGGTTCATCACCGCATATACCGCGAGGCCCACAACGAAGCCGACGACGATTGACAGCGTTACCAGGCTCATGGTGATGAGGGCCTTGCCCGGTAGGGTCTTGGGCTTTGCCACCACGTCTCCCACGTAGGGACGCGTGACGCGCTTTTTGTGGGCTCGATGTTGCCCTGCTTGCCTTGGCATGCTTCTCCTCCGGCTTTGGCACGTTTGCCTGCTTCTTCGTTATATACCTCGGCTCCTGCGGCGGCACCGAGGATTAGGGCAAAGCGTGCTGGCATCGGTGGCTGTACAAAGGGGACTGTCCCCTGTGTCCGGGGGACTGTCCCCTTTGTCCGAGGGACTGTCCCCTTTGTCCGGCTCGAGCGTATAGAATGCTCTTAGGCGCATGGATGTGAGGGAGCGTAATGGTTAAGAAACTGTTTGTGCCCGCGGAGGGCGTGTCCAACATCGAGCTGTTCTACGACCTTATATTCGTACACTGCATCGGCGTGATCACCTCGCTCGTGAGTCACGGCCAGGGGGGATTTCCCGACTTGGGCACTTGGGCCATCTACCTCTTCTCGTTCGTGGTGGTGCTGCAGGTGTGGTTCTTTACAACGCTGCTGGTAAACCGCTATGGCGAGCGATCCATAGTCGATGGCTCCTGCATGTTTGTCAACATGTTCCTGCTGTACTTTTTGGCCAACGGCATTCGCGTCGATTGGCAGGACATGCACGTCGTGTTCAATGGTGCGTGGGCACTCGTCCTTGCCAACCTCGTCGTGCACTGGGTCGTCAAGCTGTTGCGCTACGACAACTTGGACGAGGACGACCGAAAGATCATGCGCTGGAACATAGCGACGCTTGCGGTCCAGCTTGCAATCGTCGTCGTTGCCGTGTTCCTGCCAACCGTGCCGAGTGCCGTTGTGTCGTGGGTGGCCCTGCTCTTTGGCGGTGCGGCGTGGCGACAGCCCAAGGTGTATGCCGCGAAGCCGTCGCGATTCTCTCACATCTCCGAGCGATGCAGCCTGCTTACCATCATCGCCTTTGGCGAGGCAGTGGTGTCCATAGCCTTCTACACCACCCAAACCTCCTCGCTCGTGTACCCCGTGTTTGTATTCGTGCTGGTGGTGGGCCTGTTCCTTATATATATCTTTGAGCACGACAACATGATCGACCACCATGCACGCACCGATGGCATGGCATACATGACCATTACCTCCTGGATGGTTATGGTAATCGGGACGCTTACCGTTGCGCTTGAGTACATGCCGATGCCCGAGGTTGCGTTTATGCCCAAGAACCTGCTGCTCGTGGGATGCCTCGTGGCGTATCTGCTTACGTCGTTTATGTTGGGGAGGTACCGCAAGCCTGAGTTCCACAACACCGGCCTCTACATTGCGGGCCGTTTGGGTGCGTGTGCCTTCATCGTGCTGGCTGCGGTCGCAACGGGCTTCGACCCGCTCGTTACCCTGATTTGCGACACGGCTGCGGTGTACTTTGCGCTTGGGCACGAATGGCTGCTGTACCGAAGGCGCTCGCGGGACCTGTGCTTTGGCCACTCCCTCGACTACACGGACGAGGACGAGTGAGAGACGCCTGCGTACCACTGAGAAAAGGGGCCTGAGAAAAGGGGAGGCTCCCATATTTACCACTCGGATTATGGCTGAATCACATTTGCAACGGTGCGGGCAGATTGCTTGCTTCTTGTCTCGAGCCGCCCCCCTGCACCCTTCCAGTAAAGAAAAGTCAAGAATTGTGCCCGCGCCAATCCCGCAACACTCCGCATGCAGGCGCGTTGAAAGGTGGCGCCGTGATTGTCTTCCCTGCGCAGCGCATGCTCGAGAAGTGCTACAACCAAAACGCCAAGAATTCAGGTCGGTACTCAATTTGGAGCAGGACTTGCTGTTGGGCGTCTATTTGCGGTGTACCTTCGCACACTATGGAATCGCTGCCTGCAACAGCGCCTCCACGGAGTCGAGCACGTCTTGCCAGCTCGCGTCTCCGGCATAGTAAGCCTGCCGCTTGAACCGGCCCCACCGCAGGGTCGCGTCGTCGGAGCGACGGAGCCCCTCGATCGCGTCGAGTACGCCCGGCAGCCGGTCGAGCGTCCCGTCGTGTTCCACTTCCGCCGTCAGGGCCTCGCCCAGCAGCGCGGCGTCGAGACGCGCGCCTGCCACCTTCGAGACAGCGTGGATGTCGTAGAGGTGCTTGGCCCTCGAGAGCTCACCCCTCGTCACCACGTGGCCGAGCTTCTTCGCGAGGGCCGTCTCGAGGCTGCACGACAGGAGGGGCTCCGTCCCTCCGGCAAACGCCAGCCGGCACGCGCGTTCTTTCGGCCCCGGTACCATGACGGCGTCCTCCACCGCGTCCACGGTGACGGTGGTCCCGAGCGTGCCCCGCCTCGCCACGACGTACAGTCGGTGGCCGATCCGTCGGCGCCCCGCGTCCCGCCCGGATTTGTCCGGCCTTGCGCCGAACCAGAGCTCCTCGTGGTCTTGCAGCTTGTAGCAGACGCCGTCACCTTCGTCGAGGGACAGTACCTCCCCTAGGGCTTGCACCACGTGCTCGGGACCGAGTCCGCAGACGATGAGGTCGACGTCGTGGAAGGACGTCCGTTCCAGGCCGATGACGGAGGCGATGAGCGCGCTGCCGTAAAGGGCCAGATTGCTCCGGTAGTCCGATGAGGAGATGCGCTGCAGGATGCCTTCGAGGAAGAAGCAGCGCATGAGCTCTTGCGCGTGCCCGGCCTCGCATTCGGCAGGCAGGCCGTCTGAAGCGTCCCCGATCCTCTCGAGGACCGTGAGCCCGTCCGCCCCCCGCGCGCACGGTAGCAGCTTCTGAAGCTCGGGCACGCATTGTGGCTCCTCACAGGCGTCAACACGGACGTCCGTATTCCTGTGCGCGTGGTATTCCTCCAGGCACCAGCCCCTCTCCGCCATTTGGCGCGCGGCATTCTCGCCCACGTAGCGGAATAGGGGCGGCTTGGCGCCGACGCCGGTGAGATGCATCTTCTCGTTGGGGTAGCGCAAGACGAAGCCGTACTGGGCGCCGTGCTCCTGAACCCATAAGACCAAGGGCGCCGCCTCGCTTGAGACGAGAGACGAAACCGAAAACGTCAGGCCGGCCTCGCTGTCGCAGCAACCCGGCTTCTCGGTGGGATGTCCCGCGCCTTCGGCGAGCAGACGCGCCTGCAGGTCGCGGGAGTGCCAAGCGTCCGTCACGATCGCGCTCGTGAAGCCCGCTCGGTCGGCGGCGGCGAGGAGGTCGTTTGCCGCATACGCGGCCCGTCGCACGAGCCGCATTTCCCGCGGGGGAGAGAGGGGCAGGTAGAACGAGCGCGCCTTCAGGTCGTACAGGTCGACCATATCCTCGGGCTGCCAGGCGTCCGGCAGCGGGTTGAGCGCGTTCACCAGCAGGGTGTAATCGGTCATGCCCCCGACCTCCGTTACGTGGCGTCCACGTCTTCAGGCACGAGCAGCAGTTCGATCCCGTGCTCCTCGGCATAGGTCATAACGTCGCAGATCCTGGTCGCGTACGCGAGCAGGTCAAAGGAATACGCAGGCTCTACGTACTGCCTCGTGCATACGACGATCCTATCCGGCATGATGCGTTGCAGCTCGTCCAACGTGGGAGCGGTGCGCACAACGAAGACCTCACCTACGAAGCACCTCGCCTGCTCGAGGAAGGGCGGCAGGAGCGCGTTCGCTACGCCGCGCGACGGCTCGTGGTACTCTTCGTGCGGTGCGGCCAGTCGCAGCGCCGCCGCTATGGCGTCGAGGTCGTAGGCGATCCCGCAGCTCAGGTGCTCCCGCACGTATTGGCTCTTCCCGGTGCCCGGCCTGCCTACAACCAGCGTGAGCATTGCTATTCCTCCCGGGTACGGCTCTCGTCGAGCAGCGAGAGCATGAACGCCGCCAGATCGCCGATATCGGACCTTTGCAACCGGATGTCGCCGAGGAGACCCACGAGGTCTTCCCGGCGCTCCTGCATCCGCGCCACGAAGCGCACGAGCTGTTCGGTGCCGTAGTGCGGCGCGAGCAGTGCCAGCGCGAGCATCCGCGCGGCATGGCCGTTGCCGTCGCGGAACGGGTGGATGCGCAGAAACAGGAAGTACGAGGCGAACGCCACCCACTCGGACGGGAGGTCCCCTCGGCCGACGAAGCGCAGGAGTGCGTCGACGTCGCGGGGGATATCGTCCCCCGCATCGGTCTCGCATTCGGGCGGCGCCGGCCTTCGGTCGAACAGGCCTACCCGGGTGAAGGGCATCGGGTCCTCTGCTGTGCGGAATCGCGCGGGGACCGTCTCGCAGTAGTGGGGCTCGAGGCGGTTGGCCTCCTCGTAGAAGGAAAGGAGCTCTTCTGCATTTGCGGGCGGTTTCGGCTCGCCGGACAGGAAGAGCCAGGCTCGCGCCCGCTCCCGGGCGTTGCGACGAAGGGGGCCCTCGACGAGGGGGCCGCCCCGCAGCGCGAGGCACCGCTCGCAAAGCTCCTCGTCGGAAACACGCGTGTCGCAGGCGACCTCCGAGAGCTGCGAGACGTCCCCCGCGACCAGCTGGCGCAACGCCAGGTTGCTCGACGGCCCGAGAACTGCCGCCCGGGCCCTCGCCGCCTCCGTATCGAAAAGCAGCTCGTCGGTCCACGAGAGCTGCCACTGCCCCACGCCGGTGTGGATAACGCCCATGTCAATCGTCTCCTGAAAAGCACAGCAGGCTCGAATGGGCCTATGCCGCCTCACACGCGCCAAGCCTCGCGAGCCCGCCGAGCGCTTAGGGCAGCCCAATACACCTGACGGCCCGCAACGCGTGCGAGCCGCCTTCGGAGTTCATGCGCGCCAGCTTAGCTGTCCCTCCAGTTATGGGTATCACAGCTCCAAAAACTACCGCCCGAGATGCCCTCGAGCTCGTCTTCGGTGAGCTCGTAGCCATCTTCCTTGGCGAGCGCCAGCAGCTCTTCGGCCGACTTGCACTGCTTTGCCCTGGCGCGTTGCTCGGGGGTGAGGGTTTTAATCCTGTCTTCCAGTGCCATGTTGGTCCTCTTTCTCTGTCAGCTTCAATCGTTGCCTATTATACGTTCCGAGACCCGACTCCGTCCTCGCCATCCGGGAATCAGGCGTAGCGCCAAATGATACACCAAATGAAGAGCTTCCACTCGCCGCCTTCTCCTCGTCCTGCTTGGGCTCTTCCCACTTGGTCTCGTTCTGCATGGCGTTCCTTTCCTAACATCTCGCATCGGGTCCCTCAGAGGGGCCAAGGACGACGACGCCCTCGCCGCGCGCGCCCGCGACGTGGAACTCGGCCAGGCCGAGCGCCTGGGCTATGGCCACGGCCTCGCAGGCGTGGGCCTCGTACGCTGGGGCGTCGCCTTCTTCGGCAAGCGCGTTGCCGTTACGTGCGAGCGCATGTCCTAGCGAAACACGTTCTTCGGGGGAGGAGGTGTTTCACGTCAGGTGCCAGGCCGCCCGCGCGTGAGACGTGTCTCTAGCAAGTCGATCCCAGCCCATCGGCGCAGGAAACCACCCGCTTATTGCGGTATTACCCGGATGAACCGCTCGCACCACGAAATCGACCGCTCGCGGAAGCAGGGGTTTGACACTCTGGAAAACCCCCTTGGCCCACGCGTCGCGGAACGCTTATGGTATGAGGGCGGGTGCGTGCGGATACGAGCATGAAAGGGGAAGCAATGACAAATAAGAATATGTTGTGGGGGGTCGCGCTCAGATGCGCGCTTAGCCTGTTCGTGACCCTGGCGATGGTGCTGGGCATGTTCCCAGCCGTGGGCCTGGCCGACGAGGTGACGGTGGAGCCCGACGACGGGGTCGTCGCCGAGGTCCAGGGTGATGATGACGAGGGCCTTGCCGAGGCACAAGGCGTGAGCGACGAGGATGTCGTCGAGGTTCAGGATGCCACCAGCTACAACCTCTGGGTTGGCGGGGTGGAGGTTACGGACGCTAACAAGGGCAATGTTCTTGAAGGCGACCCGATGAATAATGGCAAGGTGACATTCACCCCCGCCGTCATCGAAGGCGGTGTGGTCAAAACCCCAGCCACCCTCACGCTGAACGGCGCTGACATCAAGCAGGGTATTTCCAAATATGGAATCTATTACACAGATCCTTCAACTGACCTGAGGATCGAGTTGTCACCTGGGTCCACAAACAGTGTCGGAGTTGGCGCTAGTTTGGAGTGTGGCATCTACAGTTACAGTGGGACCCTTACCATCACAGGAAAGGGCAGTCTGACTGCGATTGGAGCAAATTATCCTGGCATCTATATGGATACTCGGAGTGGCAATGTGACCATCGGAGGGGGCGCTTCCGTCGTCGCAGAGGGGAATCACGGGATTTATACAGGCAGTGGACAAGTTACTATCGAAGATGGAGCTTCTGTCATTGCAACAGGGACAGGGGACGACGGAGCTGCGTTTTCTGAGTGGGGAAGCGTCAAGAACGCCATCCCCGGCATCGGCTGGACGGACGCGGCAGGCACCGAGGGCAAGTCGGATATTGCGATCAGCACCGAAGGGCAGAAACTGACTTATAAGAAGGTACAGTTCCCGGCAGAGGCATACAAGTACACCGTTACCCTCACCGGCGGCGCGAACGCGACCACGAGCGGCGCGACAGAGCAGACCGTCGAGAAAGGCGCCGCGATGGCCGCCGTCACCTACGCGGCGAAAGACGGGTACCACTTCGAGGACTTCAAGGCAATCGAGTCCAACGGCGTCACAGCGAAGCTCGAGGGCGGCAAGGTCGTCGTGTCCGGCAAGCCGACGGCCAACGTGGAGATCGCCATCCCCGACGCCGTGAAGGACGCCACGCCCACCCCAGAGGTCGTCCCCGACGCCTCCGTCACCGCCCACGTCCAGCGCATCGGCTGGATGGACCCCGTCACCGACGGCACCGCCGCCGGCACCACCGGAAAGTCCCGCCGCATGGAGGCGCTCACCCTGAAGCTTCCTGACGGCGTTGCCGGCGGCATCGAGTACCGCGGCCACGTGCAGCGCTCGGGCTGGGAGAAGACGTGGGCGGCAGACGGCAATGTGGCCGGCACCACGGGCAAGTCCCGCCGCGTGGAGGCAGTCCAGATCCAGCTCACCGGCGAGGCGAAGGACGCCTACGACGTGTACTAC